>JAYWFU010000028.1:0-30768 GCA_043778625.1 Bacteroidia bacterium
TTATGCAGAAATTACGAACTGCTTTTTGAAACAGCTGAAGAAATGGTTAAGCTGTCTGCTATAAAATTATTATTGAATAAAATTTAAACAGGCTCTTAGCATAGTTAATAATTTAAAATCCTGTTATTAGTTACACAATTGTGTAACTAATAACAGGATAGATTAATAAATTATTGTTTGGTAATAATACCTGAGTGGCTACCTGTAGATGATAGTATACGGTAAGTGTATACGCCAGCATCTAACCTAGATATATCAAATGTTTGTGTATAACTACCACTTACTTTAGTAGTGGGCTTAAAATACACGTTTATCACAAGGGCTTTGATTATGTTTTTCATTTTAAATTAGTTTATAAATTAGTAAACGTAATTTTTGAACCTTTAGTATAAAACAATTATTTAGGTAGCATTTACATTCGTTAATTGTTTTATTTCCATTTTTTCGGTATTGTTTTAGTACAAACACATTACTAAACAAGTATACTTTAGTTTACATAAGTATTCGTTTTGTATTAAATAATTTACATTTGTAACAAAACGAATACATTTTTTACTCAACCAAAAGCGGTAATGCCAAAAAAGCACCCCTAACAACAATAGCTATTGTTGTAAATGTATCATTCGGAAATAAAGTCTTACGCCAGAATAATTTACGCCAAATTATTTAATGTAATATACTACAATTACAACGCCCCTAAGGCAATAATAACGAACTATCGCCGTAACTAAAAAACCTGTATTTGTTAGCAATAGCGTGGCTATACACCCGTTGCCAATCGTTACCTATTAACGCCGAAATCAGCAGTAGTAACGTGCTTTTGGGCTGATGAAAATTAGTAATAATACCCCCAACCATTTTAAAGGTATAGCCTGGGGTAATCATTATTTCGGTTTTGGCCACTAACTGTGTTAAATTATTAGTGGTGCAATACTCCAACAACCCTTGTAATGCAAGGGTTGTGCTAATAGGTGTTAGTGTGGTGTATTCCCATTGTGCCAAATGTGTAGGTGCTTGCCCTAGCGTGGCTTTAACCCCAAGCCAATACACGGATTCTAACAACCTACAACTGGTAGTGCCTACTGCTATTAGTGTTTTAGTCGTAGTAAGTAACTGATTAATTAATTGTGTGGTAATAATTATTTCTTCGCCGTGCATGTGGTGTGCAGCTGCATTATCAGTTTTTACGGGCATAAATGTACCTGCACCTACATGCAATGTAGTGTGTAGGCAAGTAATTTTTTTAGTAGCTAGCGCTTGCATTACTGTGGGCGTAAAGTGCAAACCTGCTGTAGGCGTGGCTACCGAACCATTAGCTTGGGCGTATATAGTTTGGTAGGTTTGTTTGTCGCTTTCAATAGCGGAGCGTTTTATGTAAGGTGGCAAAGGTACTTTACCAAATTGTTCAATAATATGTGCAAAAGTAAGGTCGCTATTCCAGGTAAGGGTAACAGTAATTTGAGCATCGGTAACGGTGGCTAACTGTGCGCTAAGACTAATGTTACCAAGGGTATGAGTAAGTGTAGGGATTTTAAATTTTTTGAGGTTACCCACCAACGCCACACAAGTAACGGCATGTGTAGTTTGCATAAACGTGGCCATATCAGTAGGTACAGCGGGAGCTAACACAAACACCTCTACCACAGCACCTGTATCTGTTGTAAAATGTAAGCGTGCATAAATAGTTTTGGTATCATTAAACACCAGCACCATATCAGTGGTTAGGTGCGTAGCAAGGTTTGAAAACACATCGTTAGTAATAACGCCTTGCTTGTAAATTAATTGCTTGGCCGAATCTCTCGGATTAGCTGGCTCGTAAGCTATACGCTCGTTAGGCAGTTCGTAGTTATAGGTATTAATATCAATAAACGAGGGGGCTAAATTTTGGTTTACCATTGGTATACATCATCATTAATCCATTTGCCTTGTGTGCGCATTACTTGCTCAATTACATCGCGCACGGCTCCGTTACCTCCGTTGTGTAGGCTTACATAATTGCATAGTTCGCGTATTTCGTGCACGGCATTATTAGGGCAGGTTTTGGCCACTACGGCTTGTAATACAGGGTAATCGGGCAGGTCGTCGCCCATGTACAACACTTCATTATTAGTTAATTCGCGCTCTTGTATATAATCGTTATATACGGTTAGCTTATCATACGAGCGCAAATACACATCGGTAATACCCAAACCTTTCATACTATCCACAATATACGCTGAACTTCCGCCTGTAATTATGGCTACGTTATATCCTTGTTTTATTGCGTGCTGCAGAGCAAACGAATCCTTACTATTCATGCTGCGCAAAAACTCTCCTTGCGCCGTCATTAGTACTTCGCCGTTGGTTATAACCCCATCAAAATCAAAAATAAAGGTAGTTATGTTGTTAAATATTTGTTTGATATTCATGCGTGTAATTAGCTGTTAATAGTGGGCTTGTAGCCACTTTTGTTTAGTATTAAGTTAGCATCGGTAGTAGTCATTAAATCTTGTAAGGTTATATTAGGATTATTTTTCATATAACTACGTACTATTTGCCAACCCATCCAATTGCCTATTCTGCCTGGGCTTTCGCGGGGCAAGCCTGTGCTAAAGGGAGCTTCCTTGGTGTATTTAATAATCTCTTTGTACTTGGTGTTAAAGAATAATTTTTTGTTTACAAAATACTTCCACACCTCAGTTTCGTTTTGCGCCAACCATTGCATGTGCGCAGTGTTAAATGCTATTTTGCTAGAATCGTGCAATGCCGGAAAAACATTATCCATAAAGTACATTGTTTTGCCTTCTTGAATTATAAAATGTAGCAAATCTTCCTTGGGTAATTTTTGTTCAAACTCGGTAGCTATCCACGATCGCATAGCATCGGGCGCAATAAGGTCGGGGCGCATCATTTCGGTTTTGTACTTAGGGTAAGTAAGCATACTATAAAATTTGCAATCGGCTCCCAAAAACATATCTAACCCTATGGCAAGCACACTATCGGTGGTTACTACGGCGTAGTTAAAGCCACTAAACATATAATATATTTTTGGAATGTTTTTGGTGGGGTACAATTGCTTATAGTTTTTAAACGCTGCGGTTAGTTGGGCTGTGTAAGGCGTTACGTCCTTAAACTTAGTTTGCTCGTAAGCATACACTTCCTTAATAGTGGGGTCGGTTATAAAACTATTAAAATAAGTATCAAAGCCCTCTTTATTGTAAGTGCTAATGTTAAGTATGCGCCCTGTGTATAAATCAAAGAATTTACCGTATTTTTTAGCAAGTATGTTTTTCTTAACGGTAATTTCGGCTGTTTTTATATCTAATACTTCTTTATCAAAACGAGCTGTTGTTAGCGTTAATTGTAGCTCTTCGGCTTTAGCTTCATCTACTTTTATTACTACTTTTTGGGTGTTATTATTGCACGACTTGCAACCTAGTAGTATTAGTAACGATACAGTGGCAAACAAAGTAGGTAAAATGGTATGTGTTTTCATAGCGGTAAATGTAATTATTGTAACTGCAATAGCTACATTTGCTAATTAAATATCTATCAACTTTATTATGTTAAAAATAGCCTTAGCACAAGTTAATTTCCAGGTAGGAAATTTTGAAAACAACGTAGCCAAAATTATTGAGCGTATTAGCAATGCAAAACAAAATAAGGCCGACTTAATAGTGTTTTCGGAACTTGCGGTGTGTGGCTACCCAGCACGTGATTTTTTAACCTACCAACATTTTGTAACGCAATGCTACAAAGCTATTGAGCTAATAGCTACACACTGCCAGGGCATTTGCGCTATTGTGGGCGCACCAAGCCCTAACACTGTGGTGGTGGGCAAAAACTTGTATAACAGTGCCTACGTAGTATACGATGGAAAAGTGCAAAACGTTGTAAACAAATGTTTATTACCTACCTACGATGTGTTTGACGAGTACCGCTACTTTGAAAGCAATACTGACTTTAATTGTATTAATTACAAGGGAGTAAAAATAGCTCTAACCGTATGTGAGGACTTGTGGGACGTGGACACCGACAAGCTATACAAATATTCGCCTATGGACGAACTAGCCAAGCAACAGCCTGATGTAATGATAAACATTGCCGCTTCGCCGTTTGACTACCAGCATCGTGAAGATAGATTACGGGTATTTAAATTCAATTGCCAAAAATACAATTTGCCATTAGTGTATGTAAACCAAGTAGGTGCACAAACCGAATTAATATTTGACGGTGGCTCGCTAGCACTTGATAGTAATGGGGATATAGTGCAAGAGTTAAATTATTTTACGGAGGATTTATTATATATTGGTTTAAATAATAAAAGTTTAGAGAGGTTGGAAATACAGCCTTATGCCGTTGTACCAAGCAATAGCAAAATAGCACGCATACACGATGCCTTAATATTAGGCATACGTGATTATTTTGAAAAATTAGGTTTTACCAAAGCAATACTTGGGCTAAGTGGCGGTATTGACAGCGCTTTGGTGGCAGTGCTTGCCGTGCGTGCATTAGGTAACAATAATGTAAAGGTACTATTACTCCCCAGCGAATTTAGTAGTGAGCATAGCATTAACGATGCCTTAGCACTGGTTAAAACTCTAAACATTGAGCACGAAATTGTAAACATTGAGCAAGCTAACAATGCCGTAGAAGCAACGTTGGCCAACGCCTTTAGTAGTTTACCATTTAACGTAGCCGAAGAAAACATACAGGCTCGCCTACGTGGGTTATTACTAATGGCGCATACCAATAAATTTGGGTCAGTGTTGTTAAACACCACTAACAAAAGCGAGGCAGCGGTAGGCTACGGAACGCTATACGGCGATATGTGCGGAGGCCTTGCGGTGTTGGGCGATGTGTACAAAACCGAATGCTACGAACTAGCACATTATATTAATAAAGACACTGAAGTTATACCCACCAACAGTATAGTAAAACCCCCAAGTGCAGAGCTACGTCCCAACCAAAAAGATAGCGATTCCCTACCCGACTATGATATACTTGATGCTGTGCTACGTGGCTATATTGAGCAACGCCTTAGTGCAGCCGAACTTATTGATAAAGGCTTTGATGCTGCGTTAGTTAACCGTGTGCTTACCATGGTAAACCGCAACGAGTACAAACGTTTTCAAATGGCTCCTGTGCTACGGGTGTCGCCCAAAGCCTTTGGTATAGGGCGTCGTATGCCATTGGAGGGTAAGTACACTTACTTATAGTAAGTTTGAAATAACGGCAGATAGTTTTATTTATTTTGTTTATTTCATAAGTACACCAACTAATAATACATTAAATTTGTTATTAAATAAACTAACACCTACTCAACCAATGAAATTATTAATTGCCCCATTATTCGTACTTATTGCTACCATTACATTAGCGCAGCCCGCTTACGTTTACTACGACGATGGACTTAAAAAATTAGAGGCTCGTGATTATATTGCGGCTACTATAAGTTTTAGTACCGCTATTACTAAAGATAAAAACAACCATAAGGCTTATGCCGAGCGTGGCCACACTTACCTATTACAAAACAAGCCTATTGATGCACTCAAAGATTTTGAGAGTGCTATAAAACTAAAATTGGATTACGCCACAACCTACGTGTATCGGGGCGACTATTATTTTAAATTAAAAAAATATAAAGAGGCCACCGATGATTATAACAAAGCCATAAAATACGATGCGCAATTGCCCGATGCCTTTGCTAACCGAGGCTTTAGCCAGTATGAATTAAAACAAGATAAAGAAGCTGTAGCTAGTTTTAACGAAGCCGTAAAACTCAATAGTAAAAACAATGAAGTGTATATAAAGTTAACGGAGTTGCTACAAAAAGAAAAACGTTGCCTTGAGGCTGTTGTTGTTATTGATAAAGGGCTAGCCTTAAATGATGCGCAACCTATGCTACATTATTACAAAGCACAATGCTTATTTGACGACGAAAAATTTGCTCTAGCACTAGCCGAAGTAACTAAAAGTATTGAACAAAAAAAAGTAGATGCTACCACTGTAACCATGCGTGCGGTATGTTACGAAAAATTAAACCAGCCCGAAAAAGCACTGGACGATTACAACTATATGATTACTACGTTAAAAATAAATACGGCTGAAGTGTTTATGAAACGTGGCATTGCACTTAAAGCAAAAAAAGATTATGCTAATGCCAACAAGGATTTTACAAAAGCAATAGCCAAAGATTTTGCTAATGCTAAACTATACGAACTGCGTGCGCACACTTGGTTACTGCAAAACAAAAAACCACAAGCGTTAGTAGATTATAACAAAGCAATTGAGCTTGATGCCAACAACGAACCCGCACTATTTAACAGAGGTACAATACAGTTTGAACAAAATAAATTTGAAAAAGCAATTGAAGATTTTAATGCCGCAATAAAACAAAAACCTACCGCCGACGCCTACTACAACCGTAGTAAGTGTTATTATAAATTAAATAAGAAAAACGAAAGTTGTGCCGATTTGCAAAAAGCAGCTGACCTTGGCGATAAACAAGCCGCAAAAGATAAAGCAAGTTTTTGCAAATAAATAGTTAAGTTAGCGTATGCCCTCCTATACTGACCAATTAAATAATACTATACATTTAACCGCTACGCCCCAACGCATAGTATCGTTAGTGCCATCGCTTACTGAGCTGGTAGTGGACCTTGGCGCGGGCGAGCAATTAGTAGGGCGTACCAAATTTTGTATTCATCCTAAGCATATTAACAAAATGTGTGTAAGCATAGGTGGCACTAAAAATATTAATATAAACAAGTTACACAACCTTACTCCTGATTTAATAATAGCTAATAAAGAAGAAAATACATTAGTGCAAATACAGCAGTTGCAACAACAATACCCTGTGTGGATAAGCGATGTAAACACCTATGACGATGCGTTACACATGATTACTGGCATTAGCCAAGCACTAAATAAAGTACCACAAGGCATTACTTTAATTAACGCAATTGAACACGCCAAACACCAACTACAGTATAGCCAAACACCTCAAGTGGCTTACCTTATGTGGCACAAGCCTTACATGGCAGCCGCTAATAATACGTTTATTAATAGTATGCTACAGCAAGCGGGCTTTACCAATGTGTTTGCTAACTTGGTGCGTTACCCTATTGTTACTATTAACGATTTGCAGCATGCAGCACCCGAATTTATTTTTTTATCCTCAGAGCCATTTCCGTTTGCACAACAACACATTGCCCAATTGCAACAACACGTACCACATAGTAAGTTAATATTAGTTGACGGCGAATTGTTTAGCTGGTACGGTAGTAGGCTTGTACAGGCATTTCACTATTTTAAAACACTGCGTAATGCACTCCATCTTAACTAAAAATTATACGCACAATTTTAACTCAACGCAATTAATTAATCAATTAATGCTACTGTGCCAACGTGTGCCTACTGCGTGCTTACTGGTAAGCAACGATGCTAATGCTAAGTTTGATTATTTGCTTGCCTACCATAGCCAACAACACATTACTACAAATACCAATGCTTTAGCCACTATTGAGCAATTTAGGCCACTGTGCCAGCACCCTATTTTTGGGCATATTGGTTATGATGTTAAAAACGAAATTGAACACCTTAGCTCCAATAATATTGATTACCAAGGGTTTGACGCCACTCATTTTTTTGAACCTCAATTACTACTCGAAATTAAAAACAGTGCCATTATTGTAAGTTATACTAATGAGCAGTTAGTGAATGAAGTTATGTCACTATTTTTTGATACTAATAATACACTTGCTACACTACCCACTACGCCTTGTAACCTAGTGGCCACAACCACTAAGGACGAATACATAACCAACGTAAATACTATTAAGCAACACATACAGCAGGGCGATATTTACATTGCTAACTACTGTATTACGTATGTAAGTAATGCTACCACAATTAATCCGTACCAAAAATTTATAACCCTCAACGCCTTTAGCAAAGCACCTTTTAGTGCTTTTTACAAATACGATACTAAGTATGTGTTATGCGCAAGCCCTGAACGCTACTTACAACGCACGGGCAACAAAGTACTAAGTATGCCCATTAAAGGCACACGTAAGCGGGGCAACACTCCTGCCGAAGACCTTGCAATAGCGCACGAATTAAAGCACAACGCTAAGGAACAAAACGAAAATGTAATGATTGTTGATTTAGTGCGGAATGACCTTGCACAGTTGGCATTGCCTAATAGTGTTAAGGTAAACGAATTGTTTGAAGTGCATACATTTAACGCAGTGCATCAATTAATATCTACCATTAGTAGTGAAGTAGCTAGTGCCGAAACACCTACCAATAGCGTTAAAACAACTTTTCCTATGGGGTCAATGACGGGCGCACCCAAGGTAAGTGCAATGCAATTGATGGAGAATTTCGAGAATTTTAAACGTGGTATTTATTCAGGTACTATTGGCTACATTAGCCCCAACAACGATTTTGATTTTAATGTGGTAATTCGCTCTGTGATTTATAACGCAACTACGCACACCGTTAGCTTGCCTGTGGGTAGTGCCATTACTAACAAATGCAATGCTATAGATGAGTACAACGAATGCCTGCTAAAAGCAAAAGCACTATTAGCTGTTATGTAGTGCATTGTTGTAATTACTGTTTTGCTTTTTAAATAAAGCCTTATATTCACGCACCACAAAATACACTACTATTATATAAAGCCTAAGAAACTTTAATTATAACACCCATCATCAATGACCAAGGCATCAACTACTGATAGTAAAGGAGTAGCGGAAACCCCGCTAATGAAGCAATACAATGCTATTAAAACTAAATATCCTGATGCTATATTATTATTTAGAGTAGGCGATTTTTACGAAACCTTTGGCGACGATGCTATCAAAGCGGCTAAAGTGCTTAACATTACGCTTACCCGCCGTGCCAATGGTGCAGCTATGTTTATAGAGTTGGCTGGGTTTCCGCATCATTCGTTAGATAATTATTTGCCCAAATTAGTACGTGCTGGTTATAGGGTAGCAATATGCGACCAGCTCGAAGACCCAAAACTTGCCAAGGGTATTGTAAAACGTGGGGTTACGGAGTTGGTTACTCCTGGAGTTTCGTACAATGATAAAACATTAGAATCCACAGCTAATAATTTCTTATGTTCTTTACACAAAGATAAAGACGAGTATGGCGTGGCATTTTTAGATATATCCACAGGGGAGTTTTATGTAGCGCAAGGCGGATTAGAGTATGTGGAGAAATTAATTCAAAATTTTAAACCATCGGAACTTATTCACTGCAAGGCGCAAAAAAACTGGGTATACGAACAATTTGCAGAATCGTTTTTTTCGTTTCCGTTAGATGAATGGGTATATAGTTTTGATTATGCCCACGAACTTTTACTCAAGCAATTTAATGTAACATCGCTTAAGGGCTTTGGTATTGATGGCTTACCACAGGGCATTATAGCCGCAGGTGCAGCATTACAGTATTTAAAAGATACGCAACACGATAAAAACGGACATTTACAAAACATTAGCCGTATTGACGAAGAAAAATATGTATGGTTAGATAAATTTACCATTCGTAATTTGGAACTTTCGTATTCCAATAACGAAAATGCAGTAACGCTATTAAACGTTATTGACAAAACTACTACGCCAATGGGCGCACGGTTACTACGCCGCTGGGTGGCGTTGCCGCTAAAAGACATACACAGCATACAAGAGCGACAAAAAATAGTAACTCATTTTGTAACCACCAATGCCGCTACTAATCAATTAATTACTGAGCTCAAACACATTGGCGATTTAGAACGCCTAGTGTCCAAGGTGGCCACAGGGCGTGTTAATCCAAGAGAGGTACAGCAACTACACCGCTCATTAACCGCTATCGAAGAAATAAAATTAAGCCTAAAACTACAACAAAACCAACCGCTACATTACTTAGCCGAACAACTTAATGCGTGCACTGTTATTAGAGATAGAATACAAACACAACTAGCGCACGACCCACCATTGCTGGTACACAAAGGTAACGTAATACAAAAAGGGGTAAACGCTGAGCTAGACCAATTACGTGAAATTGCCTACAACGGCAAAGATTTTTTATTGCAAATACAACAAAAAGAAGCGGAGCGCACAGGCATAACATCGCTCAAGGTGGCGTTTAACAACGTATTTGGCTATTACCTTGAAGTAACTAATTCGCACAAAGACAAAGTGCCCACTGATTGGATACGTAAGCAAACGCTTACCAACGCCGAGCGTTATATTACCGAAGAGTTAAAAATATACGAGGAACAAATTGTAGGTGCCGAAGATAAAATACATGCCTTAGAAACACAATTGTACAACGACCTTGTAACGGATTTAATACCCTTCGTAAAACCGATACAATACAACGCAGCCGTGTTGTCGCAACTGGACTGTATGCTATCCTTAGCAACGCTTGCCTTACAAAATAACTATGTACTGCCTGAGGTAAATGATGGCTATGCTATTGATATAAAAAACGGACGGCACCCCGTTATTGAACAACAACTAAAAGTAGGCGATACCTACGTGGCCAACGATGCGTACTTGGATAACGAAGAGCAACAACTGTTAATGATTACTGGGCCTAACATGAGCGGTAAATCAGCCCTATTACGCCAAACGGCATTAATAGTACTAATGGCACAAATAGGTAGCTATGTGCCTGCTGACGCTGCACAAATAGGCGTGGTAGATAAAATATTTACCCGAGTAGGTGCGTCGGACAATATATCCAGTGGAGAAAGTACGTTTATGGTAGAGATGAACGAAACGGCCAGTATACTTAACAACCTCAGCAATCGTAGTTTAATATTATTAGACGAAATTGGGCGTGGTACCAGCACCTACGACGGCATAAGTATAGCATGGGCAATAGCCGAATATATACACGAACACAAGCACAAAGCCAAAACATTATTTGCCACGCATTACCACGAGTTAAATGACATGAGCGAACGCTTCCGTCGTATTAAAAATTTTAATGTAAGTGTAAAACAATACAACGGTAAAATACTATTTACCCGCAAATTAGTGGCGGGCGGTAGCGAACATAGTTTTGGGATACACGTGGCGCAAATGGCAGGAATGCCTAAGCAAGTAATAGACCGCGCGAATACGATACTTGCCCACATGGAGCAAACCCACCAACAAACACCTACTGCCAAAACTAAGGTGGATACAAGCGTTGATGATAAATTACAGCTTAGCTTTTTTCAGTTAGATGACCCTGTATTGTCTGAAATTAAAAACCAACTACTAGCCACTGATATTAATACACTTACCCCTGTGGAAGCACTAATGAAGCTCAACGACATTAAAAAACTAATGGGTAAATAACACGTTACTTTTTTACTTTTTTTGACTCCATAATTCTAATATCTTCACACATTACTAATTTTAATTTAATAATTATACCCTATGAAATATTTACCAATTAATAATAACCTATTTATAACCAACAGAGCTAATTTTACAAAACATCTCAAGCCCAACAGTATAGCGGTGTTTGTGAGCAACGATGCTATGCCTACTAATGCCGATGGCACAATGGGGTTTCGTCAAAATAGCGATTTGTTTTACCTCACAGGTATCGACCAAGAAAACACCATGCTTGTGTTGTACCCCGATGCTACCACTAACGACTGGAAAGAACTACTATTTGTACAAGAAACCAACGAACATATTGCAGTGTGGGAAGGTGAAAAACTCAATAAGGAACAAGCCAAGCAAGTAAGCGGAATAACCAATGTACATTGGAGTAAGGGGTTTAACGCAACCTTACAACAGTTTGTGTTTCAGGCAGAAACTATTTATTTAAACGCTAATGAACATGCACGCCAAGGCAACGAAACACAAACTGCACAGGATCGTTTTAATAGTTTTATAAAACAAAAATACAGCCTACATAAAGTAGAGCGTAGTGCGCCTATTATGCACCGTATTAGAGCCATAAAATCGGAACACGAAATAGCTTTACTACAACAGGCGTGCAACATTACCGAAAAAGGATTTCGTCGATTATTACCCTTTGTAAAACCTGAAGCAATGGAGTACGAAATTGAGGCCGAATTACTACACGAATTTGTGCGTAATAGGTCGCGAGGTTTTGCTTACGGGCCAATAATAGCAAGCGGTTTAAACGCCTGCACACTACATTACGTGGATAATAATAAAGCCTGCAAAGCTGGCGATGTTATACTGTTAGATGTGGCAGCAGAGTACGGTAACTATGCAAGCGATATGACTCGTTGCTTACCTGTAAGTGGTAGATTTAGCCCTCGTCAAAAAGCCGTGTATAACGCCGTGCATCGTGTAATGAACGCATCGATAAAAATGCTTACCGTAGGCAATACGTTTGAAAAATATAATAAAGCCGTAGGCGAATTAATGACTGAAGAGCTACTGCAACTAGGCTTAATTACTAGCGATGAGGTACGTAACGAAAACCCTAAAACGCCTGCGTACAAAAAATACTTTATGCACGGCACATCGCATTTTTTAGGGCTAGATGTACATGATGTAGGTATGTTTCAAGCACCGATGGAAGCGGGCATGGTGTTTACGTGCGAGCCAGGCATATATATACGAGAAGAAAACTTAGGCATACGCTTAGAAAACAATATACTAATAACCCCTACTGGAAATTTAGACTTAATGGCTAACATACCTATTAATGCTGAAGAAATAGAGGAGTTAATGAATAAATAGTAGCACTTAATATTAAATTAAAAATGAACAATTGTACTAAGCGGTTGCTTGCCATTGAACAATTAACCAACACGTTAGTGAGTTATGTACCGATGCTTACAAACAAAAAAACAAGTGTGTCAGCTTGGTCAGTAGGCGAACAGCTACATCATACACTACTGGTAAATGAAAGTATATTAACAAAAATAATGGCTAACGAAAGCGTTGAAGGCAAACCTACTACACTTATTGGACGAATTATTTTATTTTTAGGAGTAATACCTAGGGGTAAAGGCAAAGCCCCTAAAATATTTGTAACTAAACAACTTACGGAGAAAGAGGTTAACACACTTATTACACAACAACTAACCACTATTGCAATATTAAAAAATATAGATAACACTACGTTGCAATGTAGTTTTCCGCACCCTTACTTTGGACTACTTACTACTAAACAATGGTTACGCTTTATACAAATACACACCAACCATCACGTTAAAATAATTAGAGATATTATGAGTTAGTGTGCTTTCTAAGCTTATCTATTATGGCGTTTGCATCAATGTTTCTAAATAATGTTGTTCAATACCAAAATAGGCTTTGGTGGCTTTTATAGTTGTTAAAATATTTTGTTGTTGTAGTGCTGTTTTATGTTTTTTTTCTGCTACAATCATCACGTTTTTGGGAGTATGCACATCGGATATAAATTCAAATACTTTGGTTGAATAACCGTAATATTCGAGCAAGAGGGCACGCAAGCCATCGGTTACCATTTCGGCTTGTCGCTCTAAAAAGATGCCATGTTTTAGCAAAAAATTTAATTCGTTTTTTACTTTATGTTTTTCTATTTCGTTGCGAATTTGTTTGTGGCAACATGGTGCAACCACAATTAAATCGGCATTGGCCATTACGCCCTTATGAATAGCATCGTCAGTAGCAGTATCGCAAGCGTGCAGAGCAATTAGCACATTGGTGTGTTGTGCATTGTAGTTGGTAATAGTACCCTCTACAAAATTTAACCCTTTAAAACTTGATTGTTGCGCAATAGTATTACACAATACTACTAAGTCTTTACGAAACTCTACACCCGTAACTATTGCATTAATTTTTAAATTATTGGTTAAATAATCATACAAAGCAAACGTTAAGTAACCTTTGCCAGCCCCCATATCCGTTACATTTAAAGTAGTATGTTGAGGTAAATTTTTTATTAACGGACTTAATAATTCAACGTATCTATTTATTTGTTTAAATTTATTTTGTGCCGTAGCATTTACATTTCCTTTTTCGTTGGTAATACCTAAGTGGTGCAAATATTCTTTTCCGTTGGCAACAATTAATCTGCTTTTTTCGGTATTGTGCGCTAACGAGGGTAGCTCTGTATGCGTAGGTTTGCTGGTTTTTAAAGCCGTTTTATTAGGTGCTGTACAGTCTAACACCGTATCGGCAACAGTAGTACACAAAGTACTTACTCTAAATTCGCCGTTATTAATAAACTCATTAATAATAGTTACGCTCTCTTGCTCAGTATAATTTTTAATAATATCCTTAGTAAGGTAACGATAAGTAAAACTTAATTTATCTTCGTTTTTAATTGTAATTTTTTTAACATAACAATTTTTCAAGCCCTCGGTAGTGCCTTTGTAATTACCCAGCGACAGTTTTACAAATGTATTTTCGGTTAGAGATATCGTTAGTAAATTAATATAATGTTGTAGATGTGTCATAGTTAGTTAAGTACAATTATTTAATGAGGATACAATTAAAAGCAAGTTAAGAATAAAATTTATCAGCGTCCCATTTTTTAGGGTTGTTTATAATGTAGGCTGTTATGTTGTTATATGCCCGTTCGTCTCGAATAATGTTTTCGTAATAATTGGGTTGCCATACAGTACGACCAACGTTGAGTAAGTTTAATTGTTTCGTTACCGACGATTTGTATCCCCGCACAATAGCACCCACCGTGTTTGATGGGCCACGCAATACGGTCGAATTTGTTTCGCCCGTTATGGTCGTGTTTGTGTTGTCCGCCATGGTAGGCGGCGAATCGCATTCGCCCGTTATGATAGACAAATGCGTTTTATCCGATTTTAAATGCAATAATTTGTTGTTCAGGGGCGAATGCAGTTCGTTGTTGTTCAGGGGCGAATGCGATTCGCCCGTACGGATAATCAATTCGCCATTAGGGATTTCATTTATTTTTATGATTCCGTGCATGTGGTTAGGCATAATTATAAATACGCCTAGTTCCACATTGGGGCGTATTAGTATCGTATTAATCCATTCGTTGTGGGCAATTGTTCCGTATTGGTTCAATAGCATTTCGCCATTTTTTATGGTGCCAAACAAGTGTGCTTTATCTTGCACACAAATGGTAATAAAATATAAGCCTGCCTGCGCATAATCATATCCTTTTAATCGAATAGATCTGCGATGATGAATGTTTGGGTTGTAGCTCACAGAACATTTAAAATTAAATTACCTAACCTCCGCACCATTCTCCACATCATCGTTAGTTGGTGCTACAAAACTTAAATTCCCCGCTTTATTTTCGGCCATCAATATCATACCTTGGCTTTCAATACCTTTTATTTTGCGAGGTTCAAGGTTAATTAATATGCTTACCTGTTGTCCAATAATAGTGGCGGGGTCGTAACTGCCTGCAATGCCCGATACTACTATACGTTGGTCAATACCTGTATCTACTTTTAGTTTTAATAACTTATCGGTTTTGGGTACACGTTCGGCTTCAATAATAGTGGCAATGCGTATATCTAGTTTTGTAAAATCGTCAAAGGTAATATTGGCTTTAGCAGGCTCGGTTACTTTGGTAGCAATAGCAATACTTTCGGCCTTAGCTTTAAGCTTGGCTACCTGTTGCTCAATTTGCGCATCTTCAATTTTGTTAAACAATAATCCACCATTATTAATTACATGCCCCGTGGCTAAATTATTGGTTTGCTTAGCTAGTTGCCAATGTTTACCTTCAAAATTAAGCATAGTGCGAAGTTTGGCACAACTAAATGGCAAGAATGGTTCCCACGCAATACTTAGGCTTGCGCACAACTGCAACGAAATATTCATAATTGTTTTTACACGATTTTCGTCCGTTTTAATTAATTTCCAAGGCTCGTTATCGGCCAAATATTTATTACCTAATCTAGCCAAGTTTAATGCTTCAGCCATAGCTTCGCGCATGCGGTAGGCCTCAATAGCTTGCTCAATACGGTTTACGGTGGCTTCAATACTTTGTAGTATAATTAAATCGTCAGCAGTATAATCGGTAGCGTTAGGTACTTTGTTGGCATAAAATTTTTCGGTAAGCACCAACGTTCTATTTACAAAATTACCAAATATGGCTACTAGTTCGTTATTGGTTTTGGCCTGAAAATCTTTCCAAGTAAACTCACTATCTTTGGTTTCGGGCAATAGACTCGTTAGTGTAAAGCGCAGTAAATCAGGCTGATTAGGAAAGTCCTGCAGATACTCGTGCATTTCAATACTCCAGCCACGGCTAGTACTCATTTTATCGCCCTCAAGGTTCATAAACTCGTTGCCAGGTACATCTTGTGGCAAATTATAGTTGCCGTGTGCATGCAACATAGCTGGAAATATTATGCAATGAAACACAATATTATCCTTACCAATAAAGTGCACTAGCTTGGCATCAGGGCTTTGCCAGTAATCTTTCCAATCTTTATTGTTATCAATAGCCCATTGTTTGGTAGCACTAATGTAGCCAATAGGTGCGTCAAACCACACGTACAGCACTTTACCCTCCGCATCTAATACAGGTACTTTTATTCCCCAGTCTAAATCGCGCGTAACAGCACGGGGTAATAATCCGCCGTCAATCCAACTCTTGCATTGCCCATACACATTAGCTTTCCAATCGTGCTTATGGCCCTCTAATATCCACTGGCGCAAAAAGGGTTCGTGTTTATCTAACGGCAAATACCAGTGTTTGGTGCTACGTAGCACAGGCACTTCGTTAGTTAAGGCTGATTTTGGATTAATTAATTCTAACGGACTAAGGCTCTTACCACATTTTTCGCATTGGTCGCCGTAAGCATGGTCGTGTGCGCAATTAGGGCAAGTACCGTATATATATCTATCTGCCAAAAACGCTTCGGCTTTAGCATCATAATACTGCTCCGAAACTTCCTCTACTAACTTACCAGTGTTGTTCAAGTTAGTAAAAAATTCTTGTGCCGTAGCGTGGTGTATTGCACTACTTGTACGATGAAATATATCAAACGAAATACCCAACTCTTCAAACGAAGCTTTGTTTAATGCGTGATATTTATCAATAATAGCTTGTGGTGTAGTACCCTCTTTCATAGCTTGGTTGGCTATGGCGGTGCCGTGCTCGTCGCTACCGCACACAAATACTACATCGCGCTGTTGCGCACGCAGGTAGCGGGCATAAATATCAGCAGGTAAATAGGCGCCCGCAAGGTGGCCAATATGTTTGGGACCGTTAGCGTAAGGCAAAGCGGCCGTAAGGGTGTAGCGTTTAAATTGTTGTGCCATATAGGTAAAAATGTGTTAACTAATTAAGTGCAAAAGTACATTAAAAAACTTCGTTATTGTTTGTGATAATTAAAGCGAATGTTCTCAATTTAAAATTTAAAAATAATAATGTAGCTTTGTTATTTATATTTAATCTAAATAAAATTAAAGATTGGTTAATTTAATAATTGCAAACACAGAGTATTTAAGTAGGCGGGGCTTACAAACTTTAATTAACGAGCAGACCACTTTTAATTGTGTTGCTACCGTAACTAGCAACAAACAGCTTACTGTGGCATTAAGTACTACACTACCCAATGTATTAATTATTGACTATTGCTGTAGTGATTGTTTTTCGTTAACGGCAATTAAAAAAATAAAAACCGAACATCCAACAATAAACATATTGGTGATGTCGCACGAAAAAACAGCGCTCAAAATAAAAGAAGTTATTGCCACGGGTATTAAAAATTATATACTTAAAAGTAGTAGTGAGCCAGAAATTATTGAGGCCATAAATTGTTGTGCTAACGGAGCTAAATATTTTAGTAAACAAATAATAGACGTTTTGTTAGAAGAGGAAATAACAAACACTAACCATAAACTAACTGCACGAGAACTAGCCATTGTAAACGAACTTATTGCGGGCAAAAAGCCCTTTGTAGTGGCTGACCATCTTGCTATAAGTTACCACACCGTTATTGCGCACAAGCGTAATATTTACAAAAAATTGGGTATTAATACCAATGTTGAATTAATGCAATATGCCATTACTATGGGTATTTGGAACAAGGGCAACTAACAATAAAGTATAGCAAAATTTTGCTAGTATAATTTACCATAATTAAGTTATTGTTTAGACTAAATCTAAATAAGATGTTTGTAGCAGTAAATAACCACTTAACTAACTACAATAAATGAAAACAAAATTACTAGCCGCAACAGTAGTATTAACAAGCATAGTAACACAAACGCAAGCACAGGTAATAACAGATACCGTGTCGATGAATGCAGGATACAGCACACAAAAATGGTATAGCCTACAAAACGATGAACAAGGTGTGGCGCAAGCTAAAGATAATTGGGACATAGCTTTTGAAATAACTGGCTACACAGCATCGATATTAGCCAATACACAAAAAGCAAATTTTATACTATATAAAGCCCCTTACAGCATAAGCAATTATGCAACTATTGATACCGCAGGTATTAACAATTGGGAGCACCTTTATAACAGCGATACTACTTGGGCTATTGGGGCTTTTAACAAAGGTGCTAATGCAAATAATGGTAGTGATTTAGGTTGGGGCGTGTATGACCTTAATACACACATAATAACTGGCGATAGTTGCTATGTTATAAAATTATCAAACACAAGCTACAAAAAAATTAAAATAGAAAACTTAGCGGGTGGTATATACACATTCAGCTATGCTGATATTAACGGAGCAAATGCAAACACTGCCACAATTGACAAAACAACTTATTCGGGCAAAAACTTTGCTTACTATAACCTAACTAGCAACACGGCTATGGATAGAGAGCCTGCGGCAAGCACTTGGGATTTAACATTTACAAAATATACCACATTTATACCCAGCCCTTACGGGGTTACTGGTGTAGTAAGCAACAAGGGTGTTACCGTGGCGCAAGCTAATGATGTTGTAAGCCCCGCAACCTACAACAATTACGCTGCACATACCCCCGAAACGGCTATTAATACTATTGGTTACGATTTCAAATATTTTAACTTATCAGCTAACGCATGGCAATTATCAACTGACACGGTATATTTTGTAAAATCAAGGCAGGGCGATATTTGGAAACTTCGTTTTACAGGATTTGGCGGAAGCTCCAACGGAAATTTTATTTTTAGTAAAGAAAAACTAACTTCCGTTAGTATTAATGATATTAATAATAACACAGTAGCCAAGCTTAGCGTGTATCCTAACCCTAGCTTGGGTAACCAAACAAACGTAATATATAGCATAGAACAAGCTGCTAATGTTGCTAACATAACCGTGTACAACACCGCAGGTGTGCAATTACACAGTAGCCAGCTAAGTACTGTGGCGGGGATGTACAATTACCAACTAAATACCACAAACTATATCGAGGGAATTTATATTATTAAACTGTATGTAGATGGTAAAGTTATTACTCAACAATTTATAAAACAATAATTTATTAACTGACTAATTAAAACATAGTATGAAACACCTACTTACCGCCGCCGCATTACTGATTGGAAGTACATTAGCTGCGCAAAACAAAAGTACCATTAAACCAAAAGAAACAAGTTCGACGTTAAACATTGCCACCAAAAAACAAAGTGATATTGCCGCAATAAAAGCCATGTGTGGTATATACAAAGTAAACTTTGATTTTGCCGAAACCTTTGCCCCCGACACCGCTTACAAGTACCACAAACGGTATAGCGAATGGGGTATTGAATACGTATTTGTAGCCGAAGAAAATGAAAATAAAATTGCGCTACAACATTTATTAATAGTAAATGATACAATGATTATTAAGCATTGGCGACAAGATTGGGCATTTGAAAACAAAGAAGTATACCAATACTATAAGGATAACGAATGGCTCAAAAAAACACTAACCAATGACCAAGCACTTGGCACTTGGACACAAAAAGTGTATCAGGTAGATGATAGCCCGCGCTACGAAAGTTATGGTACGTGGATACATGCCGACGGAAAACATTTTTGGGAAGGAGTAAACGACAGCCCTTTGCCACGCAGAGAATTTACCAAGCGTAGCGATTATAATGTAATGCGCCGTCATAGTCGTGTAGAAATATTTAACGACAGTTGGGTGCTTAACCAAGACAACGAAAAAATACTGAGAGCTAACGGAATAGATAAGTTAATATGCTGGGAAAAAGGTATTGAAAAATTTACCAAAGGCAATTACGATGCTACTCCAGCATTAAAATGGTGGAATAAACAAGTAAATTATTGGGCAGATGTGCGTAAGGTATGGGACGAGGTGTATGCGGTAAATAATGATTTGAAAATTGACAAAAAAATAAATAATAAGTTTTTGTTTGAAGCATTATTCGAGTTAGGCGATAACCACTGTAACCAAAAATTATACGTGCAAGGCAGTGCCATTGTTGATATTAAAAAAGTAATAGCAACATACGTTAAGGCCTAATTGTTTAAATTAAAATACGTAACCTGTATGTATCCATTAACCGCTAGCCTGCACACCCCTATTGCCACAACACAACACTACGTAGTATGAAATTAATTATAACGCTATTTTTAATTTCGACTACTTGTGTTGCCCAAACTATTAAGGTGCTGTCTGCTAAGGATAAAAGTCCGTTACCGTTTGCATTTATAACCATTAAAAACGATGTCGTATTTTTACAACAAATTACTGACGTTAATGGCGTAGCTACTATTGGTAAAGAGTTTAAAACAAATGAGTTATATACAATAACCATAAAATCAGTAGGGTACAAAACTAACGTTCAACAGCTTACGGGTGGCAACTTAAACCAACTTACCGAAGCTTGCTTGTTGCCTAGCAATGTACAACTGCAGGAGTTGGTTATTACAGCACAATACACCCCAACAATTACTGAGCAGGCTATTCAAAAAATTAAAATTATTGATAAGCAAAAAATAGCACAAATGGGAGCTGTTAATTTGCGCGATGTGCTAACCAACCAATTAAATGTACGCTTACAGCAAGATAACATATTAGGCGCAGGAATAAGTTGCCAAGGCGTTAGTGGCGAAAACGTAAAAATATTATGCGACGGAATACCTATGATAGGAAGGCTTAATGGTAACATAGATCTTTCGCAAATTAATGTAAATAATGTAGAGCGAATTGAAATTGTTGAGGGACCATTAAGCGTACAATACGGAACCAACGCCTTAGCGGGTACAATAAATATTATTACTAAAAAAAATAATGTGCAAAAATATCAATTGGGAGCTTCTGCTTACTACGAAAGTATAGGTACCTATAACCTTAATGCTAACCTTAGTTATAGTAAAAACAAGTATTTATTGCAAATAAACGGAGGGCGCAATTATTTTGATGGCTGGAATAGTAACGATAATTTATTTGTGCTACCTCACTCAAAAATAGCTGATAGTAGCCGTTACAAACAATGGAAACCTCGCCTACAATATTTTGCCGATGTAGGTTATAATTATCAATTAAAAAAAATAAACGTAGGAGTTAAGTCGGCTTTCTTTACCGAAAAAATAATTAACAGAGGCTACCCTAACGCTCCTTATCTCGAAAATGCTTTTGACGATTATTACTACACACAACGTTTTGACAATAGCGTTACCCTTAACGGAAAAATGAATAAATATTGGAGCATACAAAGTGTAAACGCCTATAATTATTATGGCCGAGAAAAACAAACGCTTTACAAAAACTTAACAACACTTAACGAAACGGCTACCAATGTTAGTAACGGGCAAGATACCACTTCGTTTTCGTTACTAATGCTAAGAGCATCGTTAGTACACGCTAATGATTCAGCCAAAATAAACTACGAGTTTGGTTATGATATAAACCACGAATCGGCATTGGGAAAACGACTACAAAACAACCTGCAAGCAATGGGCGACTATGCTTTGTACAGCACTGCCGAGTACAAGTTAATAAACAAGTTAATAATAAAACCAGGGTTGCGCTACGGTTACAACACAATATACAATGCGCCTGTAGTGCCATCGCTTAACATAAGGTGGCAGTTAGCGCACAAGCACTCGCTACGTGGTAGTTATGCCAAGGGATACAGAGCCCCCTCAATTAAAGAGTTATATTTTTATTTCGTTGATATTAATCACAATATTATTGGCAATAAAAACTTAAAAGCCGAAACATCTAACAACTATATGCTTAGCTATAATTACACTACTCCAATACAAAACGCAAACTATAAGTTGGACGTTAGTTCGTTTTACAATCAAATTAATAATTTAATAACCTTAGCACAAATATCTCCCACATTATACTCTTATATAAACGTGGGCCATTACAAAACATTGGGCGTACAGCTATCTAACACGCTACACTACCAACAATTAAACGTGCAATTAGCCGCAAGTTATATTGGTAGAGATAACCAACTACCACCAACACTTGGCGTAAGTAATTATAGCTATAGCCCCGAACTACAAGCTAATGCAAGTTATTTGTTTACTAAACTAAAAACTACCGTTTCAGCCTTTTATAAATACAACGGTCGCTTACCTAATTTAGTACTAATTAATAACGAGCTACAACAAAACTACATTAGCAGTTATTCTATTTTTGATGTAACCCTCAACCAACAATTAATTAACAATACATTAAATGTAACTATTGGGTGCAAAAACATACTAAACGTTACCAACATTAACGCCAACACCACTACAGGAGCGCATAGCCAAGCGTCAAGTACGTTAGCTATGGCTACGGGGCGAAACTATTTTGTTAAACTAACACTGAATTTATCGCAATTAAAAAATGACATCAATAATTAAAAATCAGCTCGGTATAGTTTTAGGAATTTGTTTTATTTTGTTTGCCTGCGAAAAAAAAGAACTGCCAGCACCCGCCTACAACAGAGGCGACATAATTACGGCACAAATTGAAATGACCTCAAACTATAAAAACCAAGTGTGGTTTAGATTATTTGACAATAAAGTAGTGAGCACTAATTTAAAAACCGACTGGGATTTGAATTTTGAAAACACCGCTAACGGCCAACACCTATCGTTAAATAGTGCTAAGGCAATGCGTGCTTACAAAACCAGCTATGCTAACCTAACACAAGTTACCGATACAACAGGCATAGCCACACATTGCAAGGCCGATAACCCATCGGGCAACTTAGATAGCACTGCAATAGGCAACTGGCAAACCAACAATACGGTATATATTATTAACAGGGGATACAATGAAATTGGGCAACAGCAAGGATATTATAAATTAAAAATAATTAGTGTAACAACCACACACTACGTAATTGAATACGCACCTATAACTAGTACTGAAATTAAGCAACAAACAATTACAAAAAACAACGACTACAACAATACTTCTTTTTCATTTACAAGTAATAATGTAGTGTTAGTTGAGCCACAAAAAAACAATTACGACTTATGTTTTACACAATACACACACGTGTTTACCAATCCGTTTCAATACTATCAAGTAGTGGGTGTATTAAATAATAATTACAAAACACGCATAGCCAAAATAACAAACATTGCATTTGCCAACATTACCATTGCCGACACCTTAACACACCAGTTTTATACTACCCAAAATGCAATTGGTTATGATTGGAAATCGTTTAGCCTAAACACTAATTTATTTACCATTGATGCCACCAAATGCTACATAATTAATGATAGTAGAGGCTTTTATTATAAACTTCATTTTATTGATTTTTACAATGAAGCGGGCATTAAGGGGTATCCCAAGTGCGAATATAAAAAGCTGTAACACTACGTAATGCAATAAACGCTATTTACTATGGTAAAGTTTCATTTAAAATATTATTTTCGCAGTAAAGCAATTTAAAAATTTTAAACAAAATATAACCCTATGGCATCAGCACAAACTATTGAATTACTAGGTAATCAAGCCGAATTATTACTAAACCACGAGTGTAACACTATACACAAGTCGCAAATACATTTGCCAGGGGCTGATTTTATTGACCGTATATTTAAAGATACCAACCGTAACAACCAAACCTTACGTAACCTACAAACACTATATGGCACGGGCCGTTTGGCCAATACAGGTTACATGAGTATATTACCCGTTGACCAAGGCATAGAGCATAGTGCTGGCGCATCGTTTGCACCTAACCCTGCTTACTTCGACCCTGAAAATATTGTTAAACTAGCCCACGAAGCTGATTGTAATGCAGTGGCATCAACCTTTGGCGTATTAGCATCGGTATCGCGCAAGTACGCACACAAAATTCCGTTTATTGTTAAGGTTAATCACAACGAATTTTTAACGTATCCTAATAAGTTTGATCAAATAATGTTTGGCAACATTAAAGATGCTTGGAACATGGGTGCTACCGCCATAGGAGCTACTATTTATTTTGGAAGTGAGGAGTCGTCGCGTCAAATAGTAGAAATAGCTGAAGCCTTTGAGTACGCCCACCAACTAGGTATGCCTACCGTATTGTGGTGTTACATACGCAATAACGGCTTTAAAAAAGATGGGGTTGATTACCATACATCAACTGACCTTACTGCACAAGCCAATCACTTGGGCGTAACTATACAAGCCGATATTATTAAACAAAAATTGCCTACACTTAATGGGGGTTATACCGCTATTAATTATGGTAAAACTCACCCTAAAGTATACAGCGAATTAACTACCGATAACCCAATAGACTTATGCCGTTACCAAGTGGCCAACTGCTACATGGGACGTATGGGCTTAATAAATTCGGGTGGCGAAAGCAAGGGCGCAACCGATTTAGCCGAAGCCGTAACAACAGCCGTTATTAACAAGCGTGCAGGTGGGCAAGGTTTAATAAGCGGGCGCAAAGCGTTTCAAAAACCAGTTAAAGAGGGTATTGCTTTATTGCAAGCCATACAAGACGTGTACCTAGACAATAGCATTACAATAGCCTAAGCAATCACGCACACAATTACTTTTTTTAACTAATTAAATTACTACTACATGAGTTGGTTTAAACGCGTAACCGAAGGAATTACTACCTCCACTAAAGATAAAAAAGAAACCCCTGATGGCTTGTGGTACAAGTGTCCTGAATGTAAAACTATAATTACTACTGACGAACACGAAGATAATATGTGGGTGTGTACATCGTGCGATTACCACGAAAAAATTGGTAGTGCCGAGTATTTTGCTTTACTATTTGACGATAATAAATTTACCGAAATTAATGCGGGAGTAAAATCGGGCGACCCATTAAATTTTACCGACACCAAAAAATACACTTCGCGCCTTGCTGATAGTATTGTTAAAACCGAATTGAACGATGCCATACGCACCGCACACGGCACTGTAAATGGGCACCCGTTGATGATAGCCTGTATGGATTTTAAATTCATAGGTGGCTCAATGGGCTCAGTAGTGGGCGAAAAAATTGCGCGCGCCATTGATTATAGTATTGCTACCAAAACACCGTTAATGATTATTTCAAAATCGGGCGGAGCCCGTATGATGGAAGCAGCTTATAGCTTAATGCAAATGGCTAAAACATCGGCCAAACTATCAGTAATGGCCAAGGCTGGCGTGCCTTACATATCGTTTTTAACTGACCCTACTACTGGTGGTGTTACAGCATCATTTGCCATGTTGGGCGATGTTAATGTAAGTGAACCTGGTGCATTAATAGGCTTTGCTGGCCCACGTGTAGTACGCGAAACTATTGGTAAGGATTTACCCGAAGGGTTTCAAACTGCTGAATTTGTATTAGAAAAAGGTTTTTTAGATAAAATAATTAATCGTAAGGAACTAAAAACAACCTTGGGTAACATACTTAATATGTTTGCTAATTAAGGGTTGTGTAGTTTAAAATATATTGATGCGTGTAGTAGATAGTTATAATACATATATTACGGAGTTATTATTTATTGCTTACTGGCCATATTAACAGCAAATAGTTGGCAAAATGACAACTATTTTATATGTTTTCAGTTATAAAGTTTTTGCAATAATCTTTTATAAGCTGCCTAACCGCTCTAAATTCTTTTTTAATTTCTTCGTCTGTACCTATTGCTTTTGCTGGGTCAGGAAAATTATAATGAATTTTTTTTGCTTTGCTTGGAAAAAATGGACAGCGCTCTTTGGCGTTGTCGCAAACGGTTATTACAAAATTAAAACTAACGTCAAAATACTCGGCTATATTATTGGAGGTGTGTTGTGAAATATCAATTCCATCTTCTTTCATAGTGGCAATTGCCTTGGGGTTTACTCCATGTGTTTCAACACCTGCACTATAAATTTTTACTTTGCTACTACCTGTAAAATGTGCTAAATAACCGTGCGCTATTTGACTCCTACAACTATTGCCTGTACAAAGCACTAATATATTTATCATGTTTTTTTGTTTTTTTGAATGATGGATTAAAGTAGTAAACCTAACACTCTTTTGAATTTAGAAAATTAGCATCTAGTTTTTTTTGCAACAATTACCAGCTACGCCACAAGCCGTAGTATCCTTCGTGTTTAAAACGTTATTGTTTAAAACGTCTGTTGTTGATTTATTAACCTCTGCTGTATTTGCCTTATAATTTTGATACTCAAAATAGGTAAAGAAAATAATACTTGTAATAACACCTATCCAAAAAGTCCATAAAGATATTTTGTACTGACTTGTTTTTTGTGGAGCCTCGCAAGCACAATTGGTAGTGCAATTATTTGTAGTACTATACGTTGGTAATACATATAGCTTGTAATACGAAACGGTAAAAGAAACTGCACTAATTACTAAAAGCAAAGGAAATAACGATTGCGTAAGAGGCGAAGTTATTAATGTTGCGCTTGAAATCCCTAAAATTGAAGCAACAGGGCTTATGCAAACGGCACCACAAGCACCACTTTTGCAAACGGTAAAAAACAAAGGTATTATGGAAGAAACACTCCCCGAAATACTTATCCAAAACGATTTTATTGTATTCATTTTATTAAAGTTAGCAGCAACCACCACCTGGTTTACACGAATTATTTTCTTTTGTTTGTACAAAATTTAGTTGTTGTTCTGCTATCGGAATCCCACAAGCGTCTTGTGCCAAGCAAGCGGTGATTTTAGCTTCTAAAACAAAGTTTTTTCCATTAAAACCTAAATCATACTTTCCAATAGTTTCAATTTGGTATTCTACCTCTATTTCAAAATCTTCAATACCTAATTTTTCTTCCGAAAGTTTAATAATACTCAGTAATCTATTAGGCTTTAGGCGGTGTTCCAAATCATTGGCATTCCAAAGTTGAAAGTTTACCACCTTCTCGTTTCTAATTACTCCACCACAGTCAATAAAGTTTTTGGTAATAACACCCACCTCAGTAACATGAAAATGTGCTGGAACAAAAGTTCCGTTTTGTAATTGAAACTCAACATTTTCTAATGTAGTTAAAATCTTTTTTACTTCTGATAATTTCATTTTTTCTTATTTTTATTCGTTTAACAATTTGATTTTTTAGTTCTGGTTTTGGCTAAAATAGTTGCAAAATAGTTTTGTAATACTTCTAATGCTTTTTCGTTTATGCAGTAGCAAATAGCATTTCCCTCAACACTCCCTTTTATAAACCCTGCATTTTTTAATTCTTTTAAATGTTGCGAAATTGTGGGTTGAGCCAAAGGCAATTCGTTTACAATATCACCACAAATACAAGCATCTACTTTAAGCAAATAATCTAGGATTGCAATTCTTGCAGGATGCGCTAATGCTTTAGCAAGCGTAGCTAGTTGGTTTTGTTGGTCGGTAAAATATTCTGTTTTTGTTGCACCCATTTTTAGTTGTAATTTTAAATTTATTTATTGCAATATTACGATATTTTTTTTAATAGAAAAATAGCTATAGGTTTAACATCAAGCAATAATTGTAGTACGTACTGGTTCTTGCGTAGTTCCCTGAGTTTTTATCTAAGGGACTGTTGTACTTAATAACTTGTATTCGTCCCTTCGATGAAAACTCAGGGAACTAGCGTTCGTATAATAAATATTAGATACAACAAACAAATGGAAATTTCTTTCACTACTTATTTAGGGATAAAACTAAACTACTATACAGCGTATTACCCGCTAGCCCTTGGCGTTAAATAAACGATTAGTTGAGGTAGTGACATCTAGTAGCTCGTATTCAGTTAAAATAATTAATTACGCTATTATAAGCAATACCTATGAAAATAACGAACACGAGCAGTAAACTCTGCTAACATGCTAGCAGAGTTTACATTGAAACTAAATTGCTTTTTAATTTTTAGTAATAACGCAAGCGAACTACTCCCGCTATGTGCTTTGCAAAACGTATTACTTGACGAGTGTAGCCATATTCATTATCGTACCACACGTAGAGTATAGCACTTTTTTTATCAGGGGATACTATCGTTGCTTGGCTATCAAATACTGATGGGCAGGGGTTACCGATAACATCGCTACTTACTAATTCGTTAGAATAAGCATATTGAATTTGCTCCACCAACTCGCCTTGCAATGCGTATTTGCGTACGGTATCGTTCACAAGCTCTTGCGAAACCTCCTTAGTAATAGTTAAATTTAAAATAGCTAACGATACATTAGGTGTAGGTACACGTACCGAATTAGCGGTAAATTTGCCTGATAGATGAGGTAATACTTTTTTTAAAGCGCTTTCGGCACCCGTTTCGGTAATTACCATGTTGATGGCTGCCGAGCGACCGCGACGGTATTTTTTATGGTAATTGTCCAATAAATTTTGGTCGTTGGTATACGAGTGTACCGTTTCAATATGCCCCTTAACAATGCCAAATTCAGTTTCCATAACATGCAGTATTGGCATTATAGCATTGGTGGTACACGATGCCGCCGAAAATATTTTTTCAGTAATAATTTCGGTAGTAATATGATTAACGCCATGCACCACGTTTGGTATATCAGCCGCTGGAGCGGTTAACAATACTTTATCAATTCCTTTGGCTTGCAAATGTCGGCTTAATTCGGCTCTGTTACGGAAAACGCCTGTGTTATCAATTAACAACGCATTATTAATGCTGTAAGCTGTATAATCAACATCTTCAGGGTTTTTAGCATCAATCATGTGTACGGTATGTCCGTTTATTATTAATGCCTTATTGGCTAAATCTTCAATAATAGTTCCTGGAAATGGCCCGTGTACCGAGTCGGTACGTAGTAAATCGGCACGCTTAGTAATTTCTTCATCACTGTTACCACGTGTTACAATTGCACGTAGGCGCAACTGTTCGCCTTTGCCAGCTTGTGCAATGAGCTCACGCGCAGCCAAGCGACCAATACGCCCAAAGCCAAATAATACAACGTCTTTTGCTACAATGTGTAATTTGTCTTCGCCTACAAAGCTGGCTAATTTTGTAGCTACAAATTCGGTAGCCGAGGTAAAATGTTGTTTTTCAGCCAACCATTCTCCTGTAAGTTTACCCGCATCAATTTTGGCTGGCGATAACTCCGTAAGGTTTGCTATCGCAGCTATTATGGTTAGCGAATCTTGTACACTCACCGTTTGATGAATTACATTTTTAGCATATTCGTGCAAATTCATTATTTGCGATGCACTTCTATCTACTAATTGGTTACGGAAAAACACTAGTTCTACCGATTTGTTAAACCAAAGTTGCCCTACGTGATTAATAATTGATAAAGCCGCTTTTTCGTTTTCAATCCAGCTGTTTAATTTATTTTCGTAATCGTTGTTTGCCATTGTTTTGTGATGTATGTTGGTGAGTGTTATATTAAAAAGTCGTGCAATTAGCTAAATGCACGACTTGGTTAATTATTTTTTATCCTAAATATGTCTTTAGTAATTTACTACGCGACGAGTGCTTCAAACGTTTAATTGCTTTTTCTTTAATTTGACGTACACGTTCGCGGGTTAAATCAAACTTATCGCCAATTTCTTCTAACGTATATTCGTGGCTCATACCAATACCGTAAAACAAACGAATTACATCACGCTCTCTATCAGTGAGGGTAGTAAGTGAACGTTCAATTTCTTTTGAAAGCGATTCATCTATCAACATTTTGTCGGCACGTGGCGAATCTCCGTTTTCTAGCACGTCTAACAGTGTGTTTTCTTCGCCAGCTACAAACGGTGCGTCCATTGATATATGGCGGCCAGCAACACGCATAGTGTCCGTTATTTTATCTTCGGGCAAGTCTAACATTACGGATAGCTCCGATGGTGTGGGTGCACGTTCAAACTCTTGCTCCAAGCGCGAAAACGCTTTGTTTATTTTGTTTAGCGATCCTACTTGGTTTAGCGGTAAACGAACAATACGTGCTTGCTCGGCCAATGCTTGTAATATACTTTGGCGTATCCACCACACGGCATACGATATAAATTTAAAACCACGAGTTTCGTCAAAACGACTCGCTGCTTTAATTAAGCCTAAGTTACCCTCGTTAATTAAATCGGGTAAGCTTAACCCTTGGTTTTGATACTGCTTACTTACCGAAACCACAAAACGTAGGTTAGCACGTGTTAATTTGTCTAATGCTTTTTGGTCGCCTTCACGTATGCGTTTTGCCAATAATACTTCTTCTTCGGCGGTAATTAAGTCTTCACGACCAATTTCTTGTAAATACTTATCTAACGATTGACTCTCGCGATTGGTAATGGACTTGGTGATTTTTAGCTGACGCATTATGAATTTGTTTTATGTGCAAATAAATACTCTTGTTTTATAGTATACGGATACATCACACTAATGTTACAGTAGGATGTTATTATTTTAGCACAAAAGCACCAAAAATAACAAAGGCTACTAAATTTAATTTAGCAGCCTTTGCAAAAGGGTTAATTTATTAATTGGAATTAGTTTTTAACTACTTTAATAGTTGAATTAACACCACCAACATTCATACGCACAA
>JAYWFU010000029.1:0-8721 GCA_043778625.1 Bacteroidia bacterium
AATAAAATTAAGTTACTAAGTATTGCTTTCATCTGTTGTTATAATTGAAATGATTAATTTGAACACCACAAACATAACAGCTATATACTAAGCATTATAATTGATTTATAGACTTGTATTTTATAGTGTTGTATTTTATGTTAAAAAGCCCAATAATTAAAGTTGTATTCAATAAAAAACATAATTAATGTAAATGTAACGAGATGAATTTGCATTAATTGCAAATAATAATTTTAGCAGTTGCACTTTTTGCAAATAATAATTGGCTTAATTAGTTAAAAAAAATGTGCTCTTAAATTGAACTTGTTAATGTATATCCGCAAATACTTATAATTAATATTTTTCAGTTGTTCTAGTAAAAAAAACGATGTGAATTTATTTAATTTCATAGCAAATTTTGAGAGCGAAGAATCCACTAGTAAAAAAGTATAGTTTTTAGCAACAAAAGCACCTCTTACGTAAACATGGCAGACTATATAGAGTTACACTTTACTGAAAAAATCAAACAAAGAAACTACCCAAAAAGTGCTGAAGTGGGTACACATTAACATAAGTAATACTAAACGGAATTTATTAGGAAACTACCACAAAATAAAAGGTAAGTACTTACAATTATATCTTAACGAGTTTGTTTACAAATTAAATCGAAGATATTTTGAGGAGAAACTCTTTGATAGGCTTGTTATTGCTGCAATTACAGGATTATGATTATTTGCGGACATGTACAATGTTTTATAATTACGATAGATAAGTATTCCTAAAAATGTTTTTTTTAATAACAAATTAACACAAAGGGTTGTGGAGATTTATTCTACGAAAAACACAAACATAATTTACTTTAATAATTTAATAGCTACTGGTAGTATTTTGTTTTCCCATTGGGCATATTCTTTGGCTGATGGATGTAATCCGTCAGTAGCTATTAAAGCACTGTCAGTTTTCATTTTTTTTGATAATTCAAAAATATCCACCACTGTTAAGTTTCGTTTTTTGGCAGCTTGTATAATTACTTGGTTAAAGGAGTGTATACCTTCGCTAATAGATCTTCCTCCACCGTATTTAGCGCCTTGTGGCGTTACGCCAAAATCAGGGATAGTAATTATAATTAGTGTGCTATTAGTGGGTAATTTTTGCTCGAGAGTGTTTAAAATAGTAATTAAGTTGTTTTCAAACTCCGTAATTGATACCTCTCGTACCCAATCGTTTACGCCAATTAATAGCGTAACAAAATTGGGCTGTAATTTATCAACTAATGGTAATTCGTTATTTATTAACTCTTGAGTACTAAACCCATTGCGTGCGGGGTTGCCTAACAAGGTGGTGCTAATACCTGTGTTGTTGAGGTGTGTGGTAAGTAGCTTAGGCCATGATTCCTCGCTAGTAGCCCCTGTACAAATGGTGTACGAATCGCCAAGGGGCAAATATCTTATTTTAGTGGCATGTTGCGCCATTGTAAACTTCGAAATAAAAAGACTAAGTATAACTACTGATATATTTTTCATATATTAAATTTACATTATAAATTAATGTAAAAAAACTATTTAAGTGAATAATTTGATTTGATAAATCAACGTGGTTAATACAAATGGAATTGTTATTTTTACATTATCAAATAAAATTTTATCCGTAATGAAAAAAGACACCGCAATAGCCAAATTAATTAAAGAAGAACACCACCGCCAAATGGTAGGTATTGAGTTAATAGCGTCAGAAAACTATGTAAGCAATCAAGTTATGAAAGCCATGGGGTCGGTGCTTACCAATAAGTACGCTGAGGGTTACCCCGGTAAGCGTTATTATGGCGGGTGCGAAGTGGTGGACAAAGTGGAGCAGCTAGCTATTGACCGCCTCAATATGTTATTTGGTTCAGCCTACAGCAATGTGCAGCCTCACTCGGGCGCGCAAGCTAATGCGGCAGTTATGTTAGCCTGCCTTAAACCTGGCGATGCTATACTAGGGTTTGACCTAAGCCATGGCGGACATTTAACACATGGGTCGGCAGTTAATTTTTCGGGCAAATTATACCAACCTAATTTTTATGGGGTAGAACAAAAAACAGGTTTAATTGATTTTAATAAAATTGAAAAAAAAGCCAAGGAGTGCAAGCCCAAAATGATTATCTGCGGGGCATCAGCCTATAGTAGAGATTGGGATTATGCCACCTTGCGCAAAATAGCCGATAGCGTGGGTGCATTGTTGCTAGCCGATATATCGCACCCATCAGGGCTTATTGCCAAAGGCTTACTAAACGACCCTATACCACATTGCCACATTGTAACTAGTACCACACACAAAACATTGCGTGGGCCACGTGGTGGAGTTATAATGATGGGTAAAGATTTTGAAAATCCCTTTGGACTAACAGCCCCTAAAGGCAACCTGCGTATGATGAGTAGCGTACTGGATAGCGGCGTTTTCCCGGGTACACAGGGTGGCCCGCTGGAGCACGTTATAGCATCAAAAGCCATAGCATTTGGCGAAGCTCTAACCGACGATTACCTACACTACATTATACAAGTAGCCAAAAATGCTAAAGTTATGGCACAAGCGTTTATGAATAAAGGCTACAATATTGTAAGCGGAGGAACTGACAATCACTTAATGCTAATTGATTTGCGCAATAAGAATCTCACAGGCAAATACGCTGAACACGTGCTGGGTAAAGTTGATATTACTATAAATAAAAATATGGTGCCGTTTGACGACAAGCCACCAATGACTACTTCGGGCTTTCGTATAGGTACTGCTGCTATTACTACACGTGGCATTACCGAAAAACAAATACCCAAAATTGTAGACTTAATTGATGCCGCTTTAATGAGCAACGATGACGAAAAACAATTAGCCAAAATTAAAATTAAAGTAAACGCCCTAATGAGCGATTTACCTTTATTTGCTGAATAATAGCGAGGCACACGCAACACCTTGAAAGTATATCATCATTACAACGAATTTGTATCTCACAACAATGCGGTAGTTACTACCGGCACGTTTGACGGGGTACACAACGGTCACCTACAAATAATTAACCGACTTAATACCATAACCAAGGCTACGGGTGGCGAGTCGGTTATTTTTACGTTTGACCCACACCCTCGTAGGGTACTACACTCTAATGATAACGATTTGTTAGAGCTAACTACGCTCAACGAAAAAATAAATTTACTACGTGCTGCAGGCGTACAGCATTTAATTATTCAACCGTTTACGCAAGAGTTTTCTCGGCTATCATCGTTAGACTTTGTTCGCAAAATTATGGTAGATAAAATAGGTACGCAACGCCTTGTAATAGGCTACGACCATAGATTTGGGCGTAACCGAGAAGGTGCGTTTGAGCATCTCAAAGAGTTTGGGCCACTGTATGGTTTTGAGGTGGAAGAAATTTCGGCACAATTAATTGATGATGTTACGGTAAGCTCCACCAAAATTCGTAATGCGTTACTAGCAGGCGAAATTACTAAGGCCAACCATTACCTAGGTTATTCGTACTTTGCTATGGGTACAGTAGTTACAGGCGCACAACTAGGGCGCACAATAGGTTTTGCTACAGCAAATATCGAGTTAGATTATATACACAAACTAACGCCTTGCAATGGTGTGTATGCCGTGCAAGTGCAACACAATAACACTATGTACAACGGCGTGTGTAACATAGGTACACGCCCCACGGTTGATGGTAGTACTCGAAAAATAGAAGTACACATTTTTGATTTTGATGCATCAATTTACAACGAGCAATTGCAATTGTTTTTTGTAGATAAATTACGCAACGAACAAAAATTTGAATCGTTAACTGCGCTCAAAGCACAAATAGCAAGCGATGTAGCCGTGGCTAAACAATTGTTGAGTAAATAAATTATTGCTTTGAATTTCGTTAAAACCACATACACTAACTTACTCAACTGGTTGCAACATACCTATGCTTTTACACGCGCTGAGCAACGTGCGGTGGTGGTATTATTAGGCATTGCCATTAGTGCACTACTACTAAATATTGTGTTGCGCTTAACCAACAGCACTAGCACTATGCCAATGTTAAACATTAGTTATGAAGCAGTAGATACAAGTTATTACAAAAAAAACTACACTAATAATTACTCTAAGCACACTAACTATGATAACGACGCTGAGGTTACTCCCACAACAGCTTTGCAGCCTATGGATACATTTAACCCTAATACTGCCAACGATAATTTTTGGCAACAACAAGTGGGTTTGTCCAACAGGCAATTAGGCACGCTACGTAAGTTTCAGTTACGAGGTGCAGTGTTTTACAGCGAGCAAGATGTACAAAAATGCTATGCTATAACGCCCGCACTATTCAGCCGTATACAGCCATTTATACGTTTGCCAAAATCTGACAAAAAACAATACGTAAGCAACTATACGCCCAGTACCTACGAAACCAAAGCACCACTACGCAAAGTAGAAATTAATCAAGCCGATACTACTCAGTTAATAGCATTGCCGGGCATTGGGCGCACGTTGGCTAACCGTATTGTAAAGTATAGAGATAGGCTTGGGGGCTTTGTAAACACACAACAACTATTAGAGGTATACGGCCTTGATAGCAGTAAGTATAACTTAATGATACCCCGCATTACGCTTGATGCTTACTTTGTGTCGGGCATTTTAATTAATGATATATCAGCCGCCGAACTGCGCCAACACCCTTACTTTGATGGCAACACGGCACGTATAGTTATTATGTACCGCAACGCACACGGACGATTTAAAAACAATACTGAATTAAAAAATACTGATGTAATTACTGACGAACTTTTTAGTAAAATTGTACCTTATATTAGAATGTAAAAACACACTACAATGCTTAATTCATTATATATTAAAAATTACCGTGCCTTTAACGAATTAACTATACCTAAACTAGGACGAGTAAATTTGATTACTGGAAAAAATAATACAGGGAAGTCGTCTTTATTGGAGGCGGTTGCATTGTATGCAAGTCAGCTTGATTTTTTAATAATTAATTATTTTTTAAGAAGTAGAGGTGATAAATTTGCTATTGAAAATACTGAGTTTGACAGACGAAATGAAAACATAAAAACATTATCTACTTTATTCACTAATAAAGAAATTAATTTTGACAATAAACTCGGTATTTATATTGGAGAGAAAAAAGACTCCAAACAAAACAGTGTTCACCTATCGTTTGTTTATTTCCAAGAAATACTTGTTGAGGGATATAAGTCAAAAGAAATAATGTCTAACATTAACGGCTCTATTGATTTTGAAGAGGGAATTGAAATAGGGGTAAATGACAAAGAGTATATAATTGCCTTAGATAATGAAAATCTAGGTCAAAAAACATTAGCTTCACTTTACCCTAGAGAAGCTGTAAGTTTTATCCCTTCTAGCGGTATACACTATAAAATGCTAAACGAATTTTGGGATAAGATTGCTCTTACCGAAAAAGAAAATCATATAATACGAGCGCTACAAATTATAGAGGAAAAAATAGAACGAATTTCATTTACAATGGATAACGAAAGAAAACCTATTGTAAAATTGAAAGATAATCCAACTCCAGAATATTTGAGATCTATGGGAGATGGTATAAACAGAATTCTCAACATAATTTTAGCTTTAGTGAACTCGGAAAACGGTTATTTATTAATTGATGAAATAGAAAATGGGTTACATTATTCAGCACAAGAAAAATTATGGGAGGTTATTTTTAAATTAGCCAAAGATCTTAAGGTGCAAGTATTTGCTACTACGCACAGTAACGATGCTATACATGCATTTGAAGAGATTTTAAACAAACAAACAAATAAAGATGAGGGGCAGTTTATACGCCTAAGCAATAAAAATGGTGTAATAAAAGTAGTAGAATTTTCTGCCGAAGAATTAAAAACGGCTACTGATAGCAATATTGAAATTAGATAATGGCGAAGAATAAAATAATATTGGTTGAAGGCCCTACTGACTATTTTTTTGTAAAAGCAATTTTCGATAGTAGCATCATAAAAAAAAAAATTGATCTAAAACACTGTAAAGGATATCCAAATCTTATGTCGCATGAATTGCGCACTCAATACAAAGTTGATGAAATTGAAATAATAGCAATTATTGTAGATGCAGACGCTGATTTTAACCAGCGCTGGACAGATATAAAACAACACTTTTTAAGTTTAGAACCGAGTATTACATTACCAACTGATATTGATAAAAATGGTTTAATACACTTTGAAAATGATATCACTTTTGGTATTTGGATAATGCCTAATAACAAGAGTGAAGGAATGCTCGAAAACTTTATGGAAAATTTAGTTCCTAAAGAAGATCAACTTTTTATAAAAGTAAAAAGTACTATTACAGAAATTGAAGCCCAGCAACTCAATAGATACAAACCCATCCATAAATCAAAAGCAACTATGCGTACTTGGCTGGCATTACAAAATCCGCCTAATGGTAAAATAGAATTATTGATTGAAGACAATTTACTAACTACCAATAATGAAACCTGTAACACATTTGTTGCATGGCTTAACAAATTATTTAATCCAATTATAACAACGACTTAAATTTTACAACACACCATGGCAGATTTTTTAACACACGTAACTGAGGGGTACAAAGTAGAAGGCGACAGCATAACACTAGGTTGCGCAATGCACGACGGCAAAGTAGTAGCAGGCGCTAACGTAACTATACCGCTTAAAACCCTTAATCGCCACGGCTTAATAGCAGGAGCAACAGGTACGGGCAAAACCAAAACATTGCAACGCTTTGCTGAGTTATTGAGCGAAAACGAGGTGTCAGTGTTAATGATGGACATTAAGGGCGATGTAAGTGGGCTTGGTGCTGTAGGCACTATGAATGATAAAATAAAAGAGCGCGCAGCCCTTACGGCACAAGGCTGGAACCCGCAAAGCTACCCAGTGGAATTAATGACAATATCCAAAGAGCAAGGTGTACGATTACGTGCCACGGTGTCGGAGTTTGGGCCTGTGTTGTTTTCTAAAATATTGGAGTTAAATGATAACCAAGCAGGCGTAGTTAGTATTGTATTTAAGTATTGTGATGATAACAAATTGCCGTTATTAGATTTAAAAGATTTTAGAAAAGTAGTACAATACCTATGCGAAGAAGGCAAGGACGAAATAAAAGCCAAATACGGCCAATTAGCACCAGCTACCGTAAGCGTTATTAATCGCAAGTTAATTGAATTAGAAACACAAGGGGCTGAACAATTTTTTGGCGAAACAAGTTTTGATGTAAACGACTTACTCCGCAAAGACCCTCGTGGCTTAGGTTACATCAACATTCTCCGCTTGTGCGATATACAAGACAAGCCTAAATTATTCTCTACATTTATGCTAAGTTTATTAGCAGAGCTATATCAAGCAATGCCCGAAATAGGCGATAAAGCAGCCCCTAAGCTGGTTATCATAATTGACGAGGCACATTTAATATTTAACGAAGCAAGTAGCGCATTACTTAATCAACTCGAAACCATAATAAAATTAATACGTTCCAAAGGTGTAGGTATTTATTTTTGTACGCAACAACCTACTGATATACCCGAAAATATTTTATCGCAACTAGGCCTAAAAATTCAGCATGCCCTACGTGCCTTTACTGCCAAGGATAGAAAGAGCATTAACCTGGTGGCAGAAAATTATCCGAGTACTGATTTTTATAAAGTAGACGAACTACTTACACAACTAGGTATTGGTGAGGCATTGGTCACTGCGTTAAACGAAAAAGGAATACCAACCCCCTTAGTGCACGCTATGATGCACACGCCACAAAGCCGAATGGACGTATTAACCACTGACGAACAAACTACGGTAATAAGCAACAGTGCCTTAGCCACCAAATACAATACCGAGGTGGATAGAGAAAGTGCCTTTGAAATGCTGAACGAAAAATTAAAAAAAGTAACGGAACAAAAAGCGGAGGAGGAAGAAGAGAAAAAAGAAGCCGAAGAAGATAAACCTCGCAAGGGCGAAAAATCAACATTTGAGCAAGTAATAAACAACAGTGCCGTAAAAACGGTAATACGCGAAGTAGCACGTGGGTTGTTAGGTGCTTTCTTTGGCAAAAGAAGATAATTTTAAATTGTGATTTAGCTCGTATATAAGTGTATTATTGGGCTACTTCCTATACTATGTAAATTACGATACTCAAAACAATAGTTGCTGTTGCTTGTCTTTAGTTATAGCATTAGAGTTTTCGAGTTGTAATAATTTAGCCTTTGTGTCTAAACCGCCCGCATAGCCTACTAATTTGCCCTTGCTACCAATGATGCGGTGGCAGGGCACAATAATGGCAATAGCATTTGCGCCATTGGCAGTAGCCACAGCTCTTACGGCTAGTTTGTTATGTAACGTTATGGCTTGTTGCATATAACTTACCGTAGTGCCGTAGGGTATTTGTTGTAGCGACGTCCATACTTGTTGCTGAAATGGCGTACCTACTAGCAGCAAGGGCAGATTAAAGGAGGTACGATTTCCGTTAAAATATTCCTCTAATTGTTGTATGGTTTCGGTTATTAGGTTGTTCGTATTTTCAACATACGTAATGCCTAGTGCCTTGATAATTCGTGCATCGATGGCAGTGCGCATTTTGCGATGTCGCCAATCGCACACACATAATTTATACCAATTTGAAATTTTAAGTAGTCCAATTAATTGCTTCAAAAACATATGAGTATGAGCAAATACTTTTTACAATTTCCTCAGATAATTTATT
>JAYWFU010000030.1:0-30410 GCA_043778625.1 Bacteroidia bacterium
AGTTCTACTTTGTAATACACCCATTTAGGGCAGGTTACTACCGAATCTTCAATAAACAAGGTGTCTGTCTGCGCTATTTTTGTCCAAACAGTAAGTATATCGTCCTTACGATACACTTCGTACTTAGGATGTGCCGTTTTTAATTTGGGCGCGCTCATTTTGTTCCAGCTAACTATAGCGTGGCTGCGCTTAACGGGAGCTATCCTAGCGTTTACAAACAAGGTTTTAAGGGTGTCTTTAGCTTCCTTGGATACAAACCGTGCCGAGCAACCCATGCGGGTTAGTACCATGTAAGTTAATGTATCAGTATTGGCGTTTTTGCCCAAACCTGCGCCAATATTATCAACATAACTGGTTTGGTTAACATCGGTAGTGCTATCAATAGCAAAGCCCTCGCGGTAAATAAGGTATTTGTTAAACGAGTTTTTTGAGTTGGTAGTATCTAGTTTCAGCCATGATAAATCAACATCACCATTGGGCAATACTTTGAGGCAACGTAATGAAGGGGCTGGTAATACTGGCGTAGGGTACACATTAATACGCACGTACTGATACCTAAAACCAGGTACTGGGCAGGCATCATCAATGGATTTAAACTGAAACTGAAAGGTATTATACTTTTCGGTAGCAGTACCGCCTTGCCCTGCGGCTTTTAAGTTTTTGGTGTGGTTGCAATCAGTTTGCCAAGCAAATGTACCCGTTATGTTACCATACCCCCCTGTGGCAGGTATGGGTATAGGGGGTTTAAAGGGATTTTTGCTCGTAAAGGTAAACTGGGCGCAAGGTGGGGTAGCACAACCCCCTGCCCCTGTAGCCAAGCATGGCGGGGCATTGCAAGGCGTGGTTAGTAGCAAAGTGGTGGCATTGTAGGTATTGTACCCATTAAATGTACCATACTGCAAGCCTGTGGTAGTAAGCGTGGTAGACTGTGTAATGGTGTCTTGCGACAAAATATCAAACGTAATAAACTGGCCCGCATTAATATTAAACTCATTATTTACCGACGGCAAATTACCTATAACCTTGGGGATACTAGGTATTTTGTTAATTTGACTTGGATACACCGAAAACAAATAATCGCGGTACACCTCAGCTATTAATATACCACTACGGTAAGCACTCGTTTTTATAGTAAATACGTACATACCATCGGCAACGCTATTAGGTACTACAAAACTAAACGCGCCTGTGCTTGGATCGAGCATTGGTGGCGATACTACAGCTGGAAATTCAGGAGGGGATTGTATAGCACCTAGCGGATTATTAAATGTAAAGGGCGTATTAAAAATAACATAATTAGTATGCGATTGGCTTGCTACAGGAGTAAACTTCCAATGGTTGGGCCCATTACCTGTATGGCAGGTTGGACCTGCGCTTGATACACTTGAACCATCAGTCCAAACATCTTCCATTGGTTGCCCCCAATCAACCGTTAGTGAATCCCAATCAGCATCGTTTGTGTTAGGATTATAATTAAACACTTGGTTTTTAGAGATAATACCCACAGGAAGCTCAGTAAACACTGGTGAATTATCGTAACAAGGCTTTGCTTTTTTACCTTGGTAGTTATACATAGATGAACGTAAGGTAAAGCCGCTAGTAGGTGTGTTTTGAACCGCATTAGGCCTGCAACAGTTACTGTAGGTAAACCACCAGCCATTAACTCCTGGCGTATAGTTACCTAAGTCAATATCGCCCGATTCATACAATATTTCTTGCATTGCACCCACATTAAAGTTGCCACATTTTATTGCTGTGTTTACGCTTTTGCAACCTGGTTGAGATATTTCGCGATTAGCACCTTCGTTCATGAAAATTTGAGTAATCGTTGGGTGATTATACACACATAGTGTTCGACCACCACTGCCTATTTCAGAAGAGTTACCGCCTTCGCAGGCTTGATAAATAGACATTTTAAAACGATATTTACCATTACTCTTACATACCCAAGTTATTTGCCCACCTGAAAGATGGCTTGCGTTAACATCTTGCATTACAAATAAAGTGATAAATAGTAGCAGAATTGACCTGTATATTAATTTCATAATAATTTAATTTTAAATAATTAACAACTCAAATTTAATAATAGTTATTATATACACGATATTTTTAACACTTTAATTAACAAGCTAACTACTAAGTGGTTTTACAACGCCAATAATCAACTTAGGGATTAAAAATTAAGTAAACCAACCATAACTAACGATTAGTATATTTACCAAATGAAAAAAACAGTATGTATTACCCTGTTATTAGTTGCTAACCTTGCTACTAAAGCACAATTATTAGACTCTCTTGCACTAGATACCGCACGTACTTACACCAATTTAGCACAAGCATTACAACACCCGAACAACGTGTATAAGTTAAGTTTGCGCAGACAAAAACTAAGTACGTTGCCACAAGAATTGCAAAAATTTAAAAATTTAAACTACTTAGATGTGGGCAAAAATAAAATAGTTACACTTGATAGCCTTTTACTCAATTTTCCTTATTTGCAGGTACTTAACGCTGAGGATAATAAATTACAAAGCCTACCCGCTTGTATTGGCGGATTAAAAAACCTACGTAAATTAATTATTAATAGAAACGAAATTTATTTATTGCCGTTAGAAATTGGGCTTTGTACAAGCTTACAAACCATTGACTTATGGAGCAACAACATTATTGAACTACCCACCACACTTAATAAAATAAGTACTTTACGCGCTATTGACATGCGGGTAATATCAATGAACGAACGCCAACAAAAAAAAATACAGGAGGGATTTCCTACTATAAAATTTTATTTGAGCCCAACCTGTAATTGTGGGCAGTAACACTACTTAATTACTACAACAAAAAAATCGCTGCAGACTAAAGTCTGCGGCGATTTTTTTGTCTATTAAAAACAATAATTAATTACTCTACGATTAGTTTAGAATTTGTAGTTGTATTACCTTGAATAAGATGCACTACATACATACCCTTAACCCAAGCACTTACGTTAATATTGGTTGATGCGCTTGTGGTGCTCCTGTAAATTAATGCACCAGTAGTAGTATATATATTAATTACAGCAGGTTGACTGTTTAATAACTGTATATTTATAACATCAGTAGTAGGGTTAGGATACATTACGGCTAATAATTTAGCCCCAACACCATTATTAATTGATGTTAATATTGGTGTAACCCCATTATCTTTTAATCGCTTTATGTATTCTTGATAATATTGATTAGCAACGTTAGCATCATGTACTACCAGCGTGTTTTCATCGTTTTTGGTGTCAGCGGCACTACTCCAATTGTGCGAACCTACCCATAATAAAGGGTCGTTGGCAGCATCGTTAGCATCTACAATTAAATATTTGTGATGAAAAATGCCTGTTGCATTATCTTTAATTGCATTGGCTCCCAAGGCTGGCTTAACAATATTCCAAGAAGCTGAGCTACCCACAGAGTCGTCGTATATTGCATACTCTACTGCGCCTGGGTGATTAAATTTTACGTTTTTAATTGCATTGGCAACATCTGTTTTAGTAAACGAAAATATAGCGGCATACAACTCAGAGTTAGTAGTGTTTACGGTACTAACTAACCTAGCATTAGTAGCATCGCTTGGGCTAAAATAGCTTTCTACACGTTTACCATTAATTTTAAATTCATGCGCAGTATTATCAGTTTTGTATTGTCCGTACTTAGCTTTTGCGGCATTAGTAGCACCACCTTGTACGGTGTCGCCCCACATTTCGTCAAACTCTAATTTATAATTACGTGCCAACGCTTGATCTTGTACAATTATTAAACTGTTGGCATCAGTGTTAAGCATTGATGAAGTCCAGTTGGTGCTACCTGTAAGCACTATAGGGTCGTTAGCATTACTACTGTTAGCGTCAGCTACAATAAATTTATTGTGCATAATAGTATAATTAATGCCTTGTGGACTTATTGCTAATTTAACGCCTGCGTTTATTGTTTGTGCCCCTGATTGTGTAGTGCTTCCGTCTAATACCATACGTACTTTTACCCCACGAGTATAGGCAGCGTTTATAGCACTAGTAATTTTTATCCCTGAAGCATTATCCCAATTATATATCGCAATATCTAACGTTGCTTTTGCTCTATTAATATACTGTGCAATAGTATCAGCCGTTAAATTCACTAACTGAGTAGCATTATTACCTGCAAACGCCACACTATTATCCACCGATTTATTAAAATAACACGTAATTTTTCCTGTTGAGTTTGATTCTGTAGCAAATACTTTTAATTGCGATTTAACAGTATCTGTTCCATTAATCGAATATGCTTTTACATAATAAATTTGTCCCGCCTGTAACCCTATAATACTTGCGGTGTGTAGTGTTGCATTGTTTGATACAACAGTGTTACTTAACATAGCTGCACTTGTACCCCACGTTATGTACGAACTTACCCCTGCAATGTTGGTGTTCCAGTTTACATCTAAGCCTGTAGTGTTAATGCTTGCTGGTACTACATCAGTAGTTAAAAAGATACTTGCGTTGGGTATAATGTCGGCCGCGTCGCGCATAACGGCTTGGTATCCATCAGTACAGGAGGTTGAAAACTGTGAGCCTATACCCACTATATTAACTGACCCTGTAGGTATTGGGGTACCCACAAGTACTGTACCTGTAGCTACACGTACTAATACAGTGTCGGTAGGCGTAGCACCCACTACAGTATAGTTAGTGTTGCCTGCAAACGTTCCTGTTTTTTTAAACGTAACATTATTAAAACGTACTAATTGCGCTTCGTAAGTTTCGTTAAGCGCATTAGGGTTTATAACTATTGGTGCAGGGAGGGTATTACCGCTATTTACTTTTATTACACTTGTAGGTGGGTCAAGTTCTAATAGACATTTATAGCTTTTGGTTGTGCCTGTTATTTTAACACTATCCCCTCTATTAATTGTGGTAAACATAGTTGCCGAATATCCTATTATAGCTCCTGAGGCGTCTTGTATATAACGAGCAGGGCCAAGTTCAGGGCCATTAAGCGCAACTCCTTGTACTGTAACTACGGTGCCAATAGGTGCAGTACGTGCTGACTGTATACTTTGCTGTGCTTGTACGCCAATTGTTAACGTAGCTAAAAAACTAACTGATAATAATTTTTTTTTCATGGTTTAATTTTAATTTAATAATTTGATACAAATGTAATGTTATAAATCTGAAGAAATTTGGTAGTATATTATTAATTAATAACGCCCAATAGAAACTGTTTCTATTGGGCGTTATATTAATATGAATTTATTTTAAGATTATTTTTCAGTAACTCGTACTGATACTCTACGGTTTTTTGCACGACCCTCTTCAGTAGCGTTATCCGCTATTGAATGTTGTGGCCCGTATCCTTCAGCATTTAAGCGGCTAGCGTCTACTCCTAGGGCTACTAAACTTTTAACCGTGGCTTCGGCACGTTGTGTTGATAGCGTTACGTTTTTTAACGAGTCGCCAACGTTATCAGTATAAGCACCTACTTTAAGTTTAACGGCAGGATATGCTTTTAATATTTGAGATACATAGCTTAATTGCGCTTGAGAGTTTTTTGTCAAGACTGATTTTCCAGTTTCAAAGTTTAAATTATCAAAATCAAACCAAGTAGTTTTCTCCACAACCTTGGTTTTGTCTACAATAAAACGAACTAAGCTACCTTCTATTCCGTTAGGATTGTCCACAATAATGCTACTTTTTGTATTATCTATAACAAGACCATATTTCCCCTCTAAATCTCCCCCTAATTTAGCGTAAGAGCCTATTGGAGAAGTAAACAAACTATCTTTTAGTACTTCCATTGGGCTAACGGTTGAATTAACGGCACCACTTACAGCTGCTATAGCTTTGTTATGTTCTCCATGTGTATTAGCATCAGTCCCTTCTTTTGTTACGGTAAGAGTTTCATATTTAAAAGTTTCTTTGCAACCACGTACTAGTGTAAAAATAACTAAGGCTAAAAAACCAACTAATAACCACGGGCGATACCAAGGCATATCGGATATGGTGTTAAAATCATTTTTTTCTTCTTCGTGGTGGTTGTGGTTGTGCGACATTTGTTTTAGTGTTTTATTAGGTTAGAATTAAAGTAATTTTAAAAGTAATGCCTGCAAAAGTAAAATTTTGCAGGCATTAACAAAGTATATTTTATTAAATTATTGTAAATTTAGTTACTGTACCCACGACTGACGGCTTATCATCAATCCCTCTTGCACCGTTATACGACTTCCTCCATTGTAAGCTGATACAAACGGGCCAGGTATTTGAGCGTTAGCCGTAAGTTCGGTACGTTTGTCTCTGGCCTGTGCGTACTGTCCGTAGCTACCAGCAGTGTATTTATACCAACCCTCGTGTTGCTCGCTTGCTACCGCATCGGCTACGCTCCAGTTTTCTTTAAAATAGGTATTAGGTACGCTTTTGTGTGTAGCGCATATTTGTACCTTGTACGTAACTCCACTTGCACTAGCACCACCTACTGAATTAGTGACTTTAGGTGCTTTTACTGGTTTTTCTTTTACTGGCGGAGGAGTTACTACAGCTACTTCTTTTTTGGGCGGAGTAGTGTTGCTTGCCATTGTAGTGTTGCCAGTAGTTGTGCTAGCTGCACCACCACCTAAGTTTATAGAGCTTTCGGGTACTAATGCTTTTTTGGTTTCATCATTTTCAAGGAAAGATAATGTTCCACCAATAGCAGCAGTTGAGCCCGCAAACGATGGTTTAACTGTTACTTTATACGATATTTTAAATTCGTCAGCTGGTGGCAAACTCATCCACAAAAACTTTACTTTATTATCAACACACGAAAACACACCGCTCGCACTTTCTATATTAGTTGCGCTTAATCCGTCAGGCAGAATTTCTTCCATTTTGGCAAAACCTGATATTCCTGGTTTTTTAACTGTTAGTGTTACCGTAAACTCGCCGCTACCAGAGCCTGGCATATCGCGCGTTACCGATACGTTACCTTGCGTACCCACTTGGCGTCCGCCTGCATTTGACGATGCCATACTTGGCGCAGTTGTGGTAGTTGGTGTTTCGTTAACGGCTGCTGGAGTAGTTACTGGAGTTTCAGTGGTAGTAGTGGCTGGCGGTGGTGTACTTGCGGCCACAGCGTTGCCTCCTGAACTTCCTGCTACTGCTACATTAGTAGCGGCAATCTCTATTGTTTTCTTTTCGTTATTTTCTAAGTAACTAAATTTACCCGCTAAAGGTATTTGTCCAACATTTGACCCTGCGTCAAGTGCCAATTTGTATACAACTTTGTAAGTTGCGCTTGGTGGTAAGCTCATCCATATTATTTTAACAGTACCATCGGCATACGAAAAATTACCTCCCGCAGCATCTACTACAGTAGCATTACAGCCTGGTGGCAATTCTTGTTGCAACTTTGCAAACCCTGTTGTACCCCCTTTAGTTACGTTTATTTCAACAGTAATTTCTTTGCCTGGGCTAGTGCTAGCGGGCGCATTTACAGTTACAGCTACAGTTTCAACAAAAAATAGTTTGTAAATAAGTAATCCAATAACGTTAAATAATAGTACGGTTTGTTTTAATAACATAAGTTTATTTCTTTTAAGAATGATTTTGAGTGAGCAATACTAACAAAAGCAAAATTTAATTTACAAGACAGCTATTGCTAATTATGAACAATTAATTTTTAATGAGATTGTTAATTATTAGCTTCTTGTAACGTTGTGTGCGTTATTAACATTTAGTTGTGTAAAACAGATGTTTACTAGGGTAAATGGATATAGTAGTGTTTAAATGAAAAAACACTTAGTTGGTTTGGGCAACTACCACTTTTAACCCAATGAATTAAAAAGTAGGTGTAGATTAAAAAATGAATTATGTTACTTAGCTATTTTAAGTTTAATTTGTAGTAAAATTAAAATACGTCTGTTTATATATGATAATTATACACGAACAATGCCCAGTATGCCAAGCCACCACTATTAATAATGTGTTTGATTGTGTAGACGACACCGTTTCCAAAGAACTATTTACAATAGTACATTGCAATACTTGCCAAAACAGGTTTACTAACAACGTACCGTCGCAGGACGCTATTGGTAAATATTACAAGTCGGAAGCCTACGTATCGCACTCCGAATCAAGCGCATCGTTTATTAATTGGGTGTATTTACGAGTGCGTAATTTTACATTACTGAGTAAGAAAAAACTAATAGAGTCATTTACCCAACCCAACCAACGCACCTTGTTAGATGTAGGTTCTGGCACAGGGGCTTTTGCTGCTTATATGCAAGCGGCTAATTGGTCGGTTACAGGGCTTGAACCCGATGCCGATGCTATTACTGTGGCTCAAAGTAATAATAATATTAATTTACAGCCCATTGCTAATTTATTTACACAAGCGCATGGTTCGTATGATATTATTACAATGTGGCACGTTATGGAGCACGTACATCAACTGCATGATTACATGGCGCAACTAGCAAAATTACTAGCCCCACAAGGCAAACTAATAATTGCAGTGCCTAATTATACTAGCAAAGATGCTGAACTATACGGCAAGGATTGGGCTGGGTATGATGTGCCACGCCATTTATATCATTTTTCGCCACAGGGAATGAAGTATTTTGCCGAAAAACATGGTTTGAGAGTAAAGACTATGAAGCCCATGTGGTTTGATGCCGCGTATGTAAGTATGCTTAGCGAAAAAATTAAAACGGGTAAGTCTAGTTTAATCAAAGGGTTGATTAATGGCGCTAAATCCAACTTACAAGCACTTACCAATACTGAAAAATGCAGTAGCGTTATTTATATAATAAGTAAATAAAAAATACAAATTAGTCAAGTTTTATTAAGGGTAATATTTTTTATCTTTGTATTCTAATCAAAAATTAACCATATATTAAATTTATAACAATGGCACAAGAAACGGGAGTTAAAGGCACAAATGCAACATTACAATCAATGGGGTTGGAAAATGTAGCTAAAGCACATTGGAACTATACCTCAGCACAATTAGTAACGGAAACATTACGCTTAAACCAAGGCACACTAACCGATACTGGCGCTTTAGCGGTGGATACTGGCGAGTTTACAGGTCGTTCGCCCAAAGATAAGTTTTGTGTAAAAGATACCAATACCGAAAACAGTGTGTGGTGGGGCGATATTAACATTGCCTTTGAACCTGCCAAATTTGATGCCTTGTATAACCGTGTTACTAACCATTTAGCAGGTAAAGAAATATATGTGCGCGATTCGTACGCCTGTGCCGACGACCGCTTTAGACTAAATGTACGTGTAGTAACCGAAACACCATGGGCTAACTTATTTGCTAAAGATTTGTTCTTACGCCCCACAACTAACGAAGTAACCACTTTTGTACCCGAGTGGCACATTGTGCAAGCACCAAGTTTTAAGGCTGACCCAGCCATTGACGGTACGCGCCAAGCAAACTTTGCAGTAATTAATTTTACTAAAAAAATAATTTTAATTGGCGGTACTGCTTATACTGGCGAAATTAAAAAAGGAATATTTACGGTATTAAATTATGTGTTACCGCACGAAAAACAAATACTATCAATGCACTGCTCGGCTAACGTAGGTGCCGAAGGCGATACTTGTATATTCTTCGGCCTATCAGGCACTGGTAAAACTACCTTGAGTGCCGACCCTAACCGCCGCTTAATTGGCGATGACGAGCACGGCTGGAGCGATACCACCATATTTAACTTTGAAGGCGGATGCTACGCTAAATGTGTAGATTTAACGCAAGAAAAAGAACCTCAAATATTTAATGCCATTAAATTTGGCGCATTGGTAGAGAACATCAACTACCTACCTAATACCGACACGGTGGACTATGCTAACATAGCCAAAACCGAAAACACACGTGCCGCTTACCCAATTGACCATATTGATAACATAGTAACGCCATCGTTAGCGGGCTTGCCTAAAAACATTTTCTTTTTAACTGCTGATGCTAACGGAGTATTGCCTCCAATATCAAAACTAACAACTGCACAAGCTATGTACCACTTCGTATCGGGCTACACAGCTAAGGTAGCGGGTACTGAAGTAGGTGTAACCGAGCCACAATTAACGTTCTCCGCTTGTTTTGGTAAAGCGTTTTTACCCTTACATCCTGCTAAATATGCGGAGTTATTGGGCAAAAAATTAAACGAGACTAATGTAAATGTGTGGCTACTTAACACTGGTTGGACAGGTGGTGCTTACGGCACAGGTAGCCGTATTAAACTAAGCTACACACGTGCGCTAATAACCGCAGCGCTTACAGGCAAGTTAGATGGCGTAACTTACGAAACCTTGCCAGTGTTTGACCTTGCTATGCCAACTGCCTGCGAGGGTGTACCTGCTGAGATACTTAACCCACGCAATACTTGGGCTAATAAAAATGCCTACGACGAAAAAGCAAATAACTTAGGCGCAGCTTTTGTTAAAAACTTTGAACAATATGCCACAGGTTCAAGTGCCGAAATTATGGCGGCTCAACCCAAAGTTAGCGTTAAGGCATAGGTTGCTTTTAATATGCTAAATAACAATTTTAAAAAAGGGGTTTTGTAGTAGTAATACTAAAAACTCCTTTTTTGCGTTAGTAATACATAATCATAAAACAAACAAAAATGAAATATATAGTATTGTGCATATTATTTATTAGTACAGGCGTACAGGCGCAATTAACTGAGCGCTATGCAAACGATAGTGCCAAAATAAAATTTAGCACTCGCCCACGCAAGGGCGACAAGTCGTTAATGCTTAACGTAGTGTTGCACGACAGTACCAACCGTATTAACCACATAGCTGATGTATTAAAATTAAGCGAGCGATTAACGTTTCGTTATTACATAAAGCCTAATACGGTGTTTAGAATTAACGCTAAGGTACAGCGTAAAGCATCGGTAGCAAATGGTAAATCGGCCGACTCAAGTTTTGTAAACATACTATCCGCCTCGCAAAAAATAACTGCGCTAACTCGCAACAATAGCAATACTATAATGGTGGTGCCAGGTATTGAAAAGCATTTTAGTAATAAAAATATTTTTGATGTGTATTACGGAGCAGCGTTGCCAATAGGCTACACGAGTACAAAAATTAAAAATGAAATTACACACGCCAACGGCGATTACGACCGCCAGCAAGTAAAACAATTTGCCCCAATAGTTGGGCTAGATGCTTTTACGGGTGTTAATGTATTTGTAGGCAAATTACCATTAAGCCTTGGGTTAGAATACGGTTGGGGCGCACTATGGAAACTAAACAACAACGTAAACGTAAGCCAGCAACAACAAATAACTTCGGGTACTAAAGTGCAATCGTTTACGGCAGAGTACAGTACGCAAAACCAAGATGCGCTAGGCAAATCAGATGTAAATAAGTATGGTAAATTTAATAAACGTGAGTTTGGAGCGGGGGTAAATCAAACTATAAAGCTTACGTGCAATATTTATTTTAGATAATTAAATTATGCAAAAGAAGTTGATGTTGGGCGCAATTGTAATTGTCTCAATTGTGTTGGTTGGCGCATTAATTAATTACATGCATGTAGATTCTTTTTCGTTTGCTTGGGCACTAAATTTTATGTTAATGATGTGTACCTCTATATTCACTGAGGTGCTAAATAGCGAACTTTCCTCGTCTTACTACGACTCAAAAAACTGGGAACAAAAAGGAAAGGTATATGAAAAATTTGGGGTAACTATTTTTAGAAAAATATTAGTTTTAATTGGCTGGGAAAAGGTAATTAGGAAATCAACCCCAATTGAAAAAAACACTAGTGCTTTAAAAAACTTATACCTCCAAACTAAAAAATCGGAATTCAACCATTTAATTATTTTAATCATTGTAAGTGTAGCTACCGTTTGTGTGGCTATACAATACGGAGTTATTAAATCGTTATGGTTAGTTATACTTAATGTACTGCTTAACCTTTACCCTATTTTGCTACAACGCTATAACAGACCACGAATAGCGAGAATGTTAAATTTGAGTAAAATATAATATGCCCATTATTACTGCCGTAGAGTTAAGCGAAAATGTTACCTTACATTATTGGCACATTACCGAAACGGAACAAACACTAATTAACTTAGCGCATAGCAACGGCATTGATCTACCAAGTAGTACAGACTCCAAACGCTTACAACAAAGCATTGCGTGGCGGTTGTTAGTACACAATAGTGTTCATCAGTTAAACATTAATTATTTAAACAATAAACCCGTTGTTGACGATGGGTACATTAGCGTTAGCCACACTAATAATTATGCTTTTGTACTACACGCACACAGCCCTTGCGGCATAGATGCTGAAACCATTGGTAACAAAGCACTGCGCGTTAAGTTAAAATTTTGCACTGCTGAAGAGTGTGCATTATTTGATGCAAATGAATTTACTGAAAATGAATTTTACACCCTGCTATGGTGTGTTAAAGAAGCTATGTACAAGCGTTATAACGATGGCTATAGTTTTGTAAATCGATTAAAAATTAACATAATCAATACTCAAAACAATACTGTGCATGCGCAAATAACTACACCGCATACTAACGAAAGTTGTACTGTACATTATCTACTCCAAAATAATATGTACATTGCATATATCGTATAAATTTAATGGCAATACACACTTACATACAACAGCAAATAGCTACTAACAAACCAATGTTAGCACTACTCCTCGACCCTGATGATTATACCACCCCTACCCTGCTAAGCACCACAATACACGCTATAAATAACAGTAACACTAGTTTTATATTAATAGGTGGTTCAGTATTAACACAGCCTATAAATTTTGACGAGTTTGTAGGCAGGATACAGTCCATAACTAGTAAGCCCGTAATTTTATTCCCGGGCAATGGTGGGCAAATAAGCGCACGCGCCAATGCCGTATTGCTACTAAGTTTAGTATCTGGGCGCAACGCACAGTATTTAATTGGCGAACATGTAAATAACGCCACCGCACTACAACAAAGCGGGCTGGAGATACTGCCTACGGGTTATATTTTAATTGATGCTGGCCACGCTACCAGTGTAAGCACTGTTACTAACACTACGCCAATACCGGCTAACAATATGGCTTTGGCAGCTAACACCGCTTTGGCAGCTACACAATTAGGCATGAATAACATTTACCTAGAAGCAGGTAGCGGCGCTAATAACACGGTGAATGCGCCGTTAATAACAGCCGTTAAAAACACAATATCTACCACCACAACGTTATGGGTAGGCGGCGGAATTAATAATACGACTAAGGCTATGCAAGCCATTGAGGCGGGCGCTAACATAATAGTAGTGGGTAACGCTATTGTAAATAATACTAGGCTAATTACCGAACTAAGTAATATATTTGTGTAAACAATTATATACCATTAAAATAATGCGCATACTATATTTACTTTTTTTAAGCCTAAGTTTATTATTAACCTCCTGCTCTACAAAGTTAGATGTAAATACCAAAAACGCACGTGAGTTGGTGGTTGTATATGGTTTCCTCGATGCCAACAAAGCCACACAATACATACGTATTAACAAAGCAATATTGGGCAAAGATAACCAAGAAATTACTAACCTAAGCCAAGACCCTAGCGCTAACCTATACGGAGCGGGAGAGTTGGACGTATATGTGCAACGTGGCGAATTAATTATTAAAGCTGGTGTAGCCATAGATACTGCCTACAAAGAAAAATACCCGCTTACCGAAACGTTTTATCCGCGCGAAAGTAACGGAGCATTTAACTTATTATTTACCGGAATTGATAGTACCAAATTTAAGGGCAATGGGGTATATAAATTTTCATTTGCTGCTGCGCCCGTTAACGATAAAAAATTACGTGAATCAGTATACAAATTAGTTGCCACAGTTAAGGCCAAAAACATTACGGCTACTGCAGTTACACCGTTAATGTATAGCTTAAACACACTCGATTCGGCGGCAATATCATTAAGTTCATCATCCACCGAATTTATTACTAACGTACAATGGTTTACTAGCGGTATACAATTATTTTTGCCTGATAACTCTAGCGATTTAGCAGGTTCGAGAACGCTTACTTTTACAACGCCATCAAGTGTTAATGCTAATAAATATCAGTTTTTTTACCGCCAACACATTACTGATTATAGCACAACTGATACTGCTACTGCTACACAACGTAATTATTATATTGATATTGATTGTGGATATTATAATCCTGAATATTATATTGATAAAAACACTAAAAAGTACACACTTAATTTAAACCTAGAACCTAATAATACTACAATAACAGGCGCAAATATTGCGCGTGGTATAGCAGCAGCGATGCGTAACCAACCCTACGCACCAGCACGTAAGTTAGGCATAGCAAGTGTTGTGGTGTATGCAATAGGCGAAGAGCTTAAAACGTATTTAGATGTGAACACCGCTAATTATGGTTTAAATCTAGATAAGCCTAATTATAGTAATGTAACATTAAAGTATACCAATGAAAACATAACTAAACAAGGCTTAGGTATATTTAGTTGTTATTCGTCGGGGAGTAAATTTCAGTACGATGTAAATAGCTACATTGGTAACGTGTATAACCGCAAAACATATCGTAGTAATACGTTTTATTTAAATAGTTACTCTTATCAAAAAATAATAAATTATGTTGATAATAAGCAATTTAACTTTAAATATTTTTACAAATACACCAAAAACACACCTTACAATTTTATTTATAATTACGCACAGTAACAATTAAATATTTTACTATGTTTGACACGTAATTAAAATCTAATTATTAAAAAACAAAACGAACAATGAAAACAACTTTACAAAAATTAGTAAGTTTAGTAGTCGCTTTAGTATGTGTAATTAACATTAGTGTATTTGCCGCCAATGGCGACAAAGTATATGTAACAGAAACTGGTAAAAAGTTTCACAAACGCAATTGTAGTGCTGCCACTGGTAAAACTGGAATTGAAAAAGCACAGGCTGTAAAAGATGGCTACACCGCTTGCAGCAAATGTTTTGATGTGAAAGACGAAGCAAAAGATGCCAAGAAAGACGCTACAAAAAAAGATACTAAGGAAGTAAAAAAAGAAAAAACAACTACTAAAAAAGCAGCATAGTTTTTTTTAGATACACATAAAATATTAACAAGGGCTTCATAATAATTTTATGGAGCCCTTGTTAGTACTACACAATTAACAATGGAAAAATTAAATTTTAACAACATACTTTTTATTGATGTAGAAACGGTAGCGCAACAAGCTAACTACGAACTGTTAGATGAACGGGGCAAAGAACTTTGGAACAAAAAAGCAGCATTATTAAAAAGAACAGCTGATACCGATACCCCAGCAACACTATATGAACGAGGAGGTATATACGCCGAGTTTGGCAAAATTATTTGTATTTCGGTAGGACATTTATCTACCAAAAACAACGCTCGTACTTTTAGATTAAAATCGTTTTATGGCGCCAACGAACACGAATTAATCACTGAATTTTTTGCACTACTCAACCAAAAAACAACCCCTTACTTATTGTGCGCACATAATGGTAAAGAATTTGATTTTGCCTACATAGCCCGCCGTGCAGTAGTTAATGAACTAACGCTACCCAAAGAACTCCAATTACAAAACAAAAAACCGTGGGACATACACCACCTCGACACCATGGAGCTATGGCGTATGGGCGATTACAAAGCATATACTTCGCTTGATTTACTAGCCTATACCTTAGGCATAGCCACACCAAAAACCGATATGGACGGCAGTATGGTAAACGCTACCTTTTGGGAGAATAATAATATAGAAAAAATAATGAGCTACTGCCAGCGCGATGTACTTACCGTAGCACAAGTGTTATTACGTATGCAAGGTTTACCCCTAATCACTAACGAAGAACTATTATTTGTAACGGAATAAAACAACGTATTAATCATAATCATTTAAACTAAAATAATGTTTGTAGGAATAATTGAAACCCTTGGCACGATAGTAAACATAGCTCATGAAGCGAGTAATGTACACTTTACTATTGCCTGTAGTTTAACTAACGAATTAAAAATAGACCAAAGTGTAGCGCACAATGGCGTGTGCTTAACCGTGGTAAGTATTAACGGTAACAACTATACTGTAACAGCAATAAACGAAACACTACAAAAAACTAACTTAGGTAAATTAACCATAGGGAGCATTGTAAACTTAGAGCGCTGTGTAACTATGAACGGGCGTATTGACGGACACATTGTGCAAGGCCACGTAGATGGTATTATACCTTGTGTAAACGTAGTAGAGGATAACGGAAGTTGGGTATATACATTTAAACTAACACCCGAACAATTACCACTGGTAGTAGCCAAAGGCTCGGTGTGTATTAACGGAGTAAGCCTAACGGTTGTAAACCCTGTTAATAGCGAGTTTTCGGTAGCTATAATACCTTACACTTATGCGCACACTACATTTAAAACACTACAAATAAACGATTACATAAATGTAGAATTTGATATTATAGGAAAGTATTTTTTACGCTATCAACAAACAGTTTTGGGTGTAAATGTCAATTAAAACGCACCTTACAGGCTCTCGTTATTAACAAAAGCCCTATTTTATTAACATTATAGCGTTTTTTTGTATTTAGCAGTTGCTCAAATGCAGTAGTAACCTATATTTGAAGTAGTAAAAAAAATTAATCAACTAACAATTAAAAAAAACAAAATGAACAAAGCAGAATTAATTGAAGCAATTGCAACAACTACAGGTTTAACTAAAGCAGATTCAGGTCGTGCATTAGACGCTACTATCGAAGCTATCACAAAAACTTTGAAAAAAGGTGATCGTTTAGGTTTAGTAGGTTTCGGTTCTTTTTCAACAACTAAGCGTGCTGCACGTAAAGGTCGTAACCCACAAACAGGTAAAGAAATTAGCATCAAAGCAAAAACTGTTGTTAAATTTAAACCAGGAACTGAATTATCAGAAATCGTAAACAAAGGAGGTAAAAAATAATTTTTACTTACAATGCTTTACAAAAGCGGAATTAAACCTTGTGTTTAGTTCCGCTTTTATTTTTATCTTTATTCAATAATAAATTTAAAAAAATGAAACACATCTATTTATTTTCTTTTTTATTACTCATGCTAATAGTGGCGTGTAAGAAAAAAACAGAGGAGGTAATTATTCCTGACAATAACGCAGCAAAAGATACTTCAGTAAACAGTGTGTTAATTGAAAGTTATATTAACAAATCATACATTGCCTTGCTTGGTCGTAAACCTACAAGCGCTGAACAAACTAACCACAAGGCTACATTAGTAAACGCTAGCATTAATATAACAACACGCACTACATTTATACAACAATTACAAGCAATCGCCGAATACAAAGAACATTTATACGCTATAGCACGTGCGCAACTCCTTAACGATGTAGATACTAATGAAATAGAAGGTTACAAACAATCAAACCTTCAGCAATTGCAAGATACCTCAAAACGAGCTTACTGGTATGTAATACAACAAGACTACGACGATTTAGTAAACCTACAAAACATACCCTACCAACTAACCAATAACACACTAAGTGTGCAAGAAATGTATATGCGCTGCTGCAGTAATACGTTTTACGATCAAATAAATATGGGTACACAAAATTTTGTTACCTCGGTATTTGATCATTTTATGTTTAGATACCCTACTCAAGACGAACTTCAAAATAGTAAAACAATGGTAGACGGAGCAAGTGCTTCGATACTATTTACGGCCGGAAAATCAAAAAAAGATTTTTTAACCATTGTAATGAGTAGTAATAATTATTACGAAGGGCAAGTGCGCGATTTAGTTAAGCGATATTTTTATAGAGCGGCTACAATAACTGAATTATCAAGCCTTACGCAGCAATATGCAACGAGTAAAAATTATCAACAATTACAATTAACATTACTTATAAGCAACGAATATGTGGGCATTAAATAGTTTAAAAATTATAATTTGTGTAGGACTAATTGTAGGCTTTACCGCTTGCAAAAAGGAAAAGATATATACCTACGGCATTAATCCAATAACAGTTAAAAAAAATAGCGGAAATAAAACAGCACAAAAAACAGCTACTGAATTTATATCAATAGCCTATAGCGATTTAGCAGGGGTTGAAATAGCTAGCGAAAAATTAGTTACGCTAAACTATAGTTACAGTGCCTTTGCTGATAAAAAATTTATTGAAGATATTATTATTCGTAACTTTTTTAATAACCCAACTCCATCACTAGCCACTACCGCAATAATGCGTAACGACCCTAAAGCCTTTGTTGTAAGTGCTTACAAGGCTCTCTTAGTAAGAGAGCCTACGGAATATGAAACGCAATATTTAACTAACTACATTACTACCAATACCTCGTTAACGGCACAAATGTTTTATTATAGTTTGCTTACCAGCAACGAATACCGTTACTATTAATTATAATTAAATGATTGTAACATTTTTAGGCACAGGCACGTCGCAAGGAGTACCGTTAATTGGGTGCAATTGCAATGTATGTACAAGTGGCAATAGTAAAGATAAACGCTTACGTACCAGCATATTAATACAAAACGCTAATACCCATATTGTGGTAGATACTGGTGCCGATTTCAGGCAGCAAATGTTACGTGAAAATGTACAACAGTTAGACGCCGTGCTATACACCCACGAGCACAAAGACCACTTGGCAGGTATGGACGAAGTACGTGCATTTAATTTTAAAACAGGTAATGCTATGCAACTATACGCTACGGCTCGTGTGCAACAAGCTATTCGTAACGAATTTGCCTACGTGTTTAGCAATAGCAAGTATCCTGGTGTGCCTCAAATAAACCTTAATACGATTAATGCCTTAACTGTTTTTAAAGTACAGGATACCGTTATAACACCCATTGAAGTAATGCACGCAAGTATGCCTGTATTAGGTTTTCGCATTAAAAATTTTACGTATGTAACCGACGCTAACTACATTAGCGAAACGGAATTACAAAAGACCATAGGTACTGACGTGTTAGTAATAAATGCTTTGCGCAGAGAACAACACATTTCGCATTTTACATTGCAACAAGCACTAAATTTAATAGCTATAATACAGCCTAAAACAGCTTACTTAACCCATATTTCGCACCAGTTGGGGTTACACCAAGAGGTAATGAAAGAGTTGCCCCCTAATGTTTTTTTGGCCTACGACGGCTTAGTAATTAATTGTTAAACTAACTAAAAATCATAATAACCCAAACCACTATGAAAAAAATTACTACCACCATTGCCGCATTAATTATAGCCGCACACAGTTTTGCCCAAACTACTATTATTGATAGTATAGTATCTAACGGTATATATCGTAATTACAGGTTATATGTACCCGCAGCTTACAGCAGTACATCAGCAAGGCCTCTCGTTATTAATATGCACGGCTACACCAGTAATGCACAACAACAACAATTGTACAGTAATTTTATGCCAATAGCCGATACTGCTAATTTTTTAATGGTATTACCTAACGGTACATTTAGTGGAGGCTCTCAGTACTGGAACGCTGGTATTAGCCCATTCGGCGCTAACGACATACTCTTTATTGATGACCTAATTACACATTTAAAACAAAGTTACAACATTAACTTAAACCGAGTGTATGCAACAGGCATGAGCAACGGTGGGTTTATGAGCTATACATTAGCTTGTGCGTTAAGTAACAAAATAGCAGCTATAGCATCGGTTACAGGGAGCATATTTACTGCACAAAAAAACACTTGTGCACCTAACCGCCCTGTACCTGTAATGCAAATACATGGCACGGCTGATGCCACCGTGCCTTACGGAGGAAGTAGTGGAATAGAGCCTATAGATAGTACCGTAATGTATTGGGTACGCAATAATCAATGTGCTACAACGCCTGTGTTTACAGCTGTGCCCAACACCAATACCACTGATGGCTGTACTGCCGAACGCTACGTGTATAATAATGGTAATAACGGAAGTACGGTAGAGCTATTTAAAATAATTGGCGGTGCGCACACATGGCCTGGAGCACCTGTAACCGTAGGTGTTACCAACCAAGATATTAGTGCAAGCAAAGAAATTTGGCGTTTCTTTAACAAATATACCCTCTCACAACTTACAGCTATAGCAACTACACAACCCAACGAATTGCTAAACGTGTATCCTAACCCAGCTAACTCAACTATTTATATAACAGGCGTAGCAAACAATGCAACAGTAAAAATAATTGATATACTTGGCAAAACTATACTAACCGCTACTGATAAAACTATTGATATTACTAGCTTACAAGCGGGTATGTACATTATTAATGTTGAAAACACTACCCAGCATTTAAAACTAATCAAAGAATAAAGCAGTTACTGTACAAGTTGTAAATAACACGGTTTAACTTTATTAACTTAGGGGTATTAACAACTATGTGCCTCCGCTTAGCGCATGTGTATGTAATCCGCTTATGTTTAGACTAATTTTGTGATACAGTTGGTATGATAGTAAATATTGATAATAATTCGGGGTTTTGCTTTGGGGTAGTGTACGCTATTGAGATGGCGGAAGACGAACTTAAAGAATCGGGGCAACTGTATTGCCTTGGCGATATTGTGCACAACAACATGGAGGTGGCCCGTCTTACACAACTGGGTATGCAGGTAATTAATCACGAGCAATTAGCTAACCTACACAACTGCAAAGTATTAATACGAGCGCACGGCGAACCGCCAGAAACTTACAAAATAGCACTACAAAACAATATTCAGTTAATTGATGCTAGTTGCCCAGTGGTATTAAAATTACAAAATCGTATTAGAGAAGAGTTTGAAACCATTGACGATATTAACGGACAAATAGTAATATTTGGCAAGGACGGACACGCTGAAGTAAACGGCCTAAAAGGACAAACCAACAACACAGCAATAATTGTAAACGACCTTAACGATTTAGATAAAATAGATTATGCCAAACCCATTCGTTTTTTTTCGCAAACCACACAGCCTACACAAGGGTTTAAGGATATGCGTGCCGAAATACTACGCAGAGTAGAAGTACAAAATACAAATACTGAATTTTATTTAGAGGCTAACGACACTTTGTGTCGCCAGGTAAGTAATCGTGAGCCCCAACTGCGAATATTTGCTGCAGCCCACGATATTATTGTGTTTGTAAGTGGTAAAAAAAGTTCAAACGGAAAAATATTACACGACGTGTGTAAAGAAATAAACACGAACACTTATTTTGTATCAGAAAATAATGATATAAAACAAGAGTGGTTTAACGCCAACAGTAAAGTAGGGATATGTGGCGCAACCTCCACCCCTATGTGGCACATGGAGGAAGTAGCTACCATTATCCGAAATTATTATCCCCATTAAAAAAAACGTACCCCATAATGTTTAAACCCCTACTAATACTGCTACTGAGCTTTATATTGTTACTAACACTACCTACCGCTACGCTTGCGCAAAAATCAACAAACAAGGTTTCAAAAAGCGACGAAGACACTTTAGCACGTGCTGATTATTTGTTTAACGAAGGACGTTACAGCCTTGCTATACCCATATTACTAAGGCTTTCGACCAAATACCCCACCAGTAGTGCTATTAACGAATTGCTTGGTTTGTGCTACATATACAAACCCGACGAACACGAAAAAGCAATTAGCTACTTGGAAAAAGTACAACTTAACGAAGCGCAAAATCCACGTATAATGTATCACATGGCCGAGGCTTATGCACTGGTATATAAGTTTGATGAAGCAATTGCTTATTATAAAAAATATAGCGAACAACAGGGCAATACAAAAGACGCAACGTTAGTTAACCAACGTATTGACCGTTGTAAAAATGGAAAAGAATTTTTAAAAAAACCTGTTAATGTTATTATCTCTAATTTAGGAAGCACTATTAACACCGAAGACGGCGAGTATGTGCCTGTAATATCAGCTGACGAATCAATGATGACGTATACCTACCGAGGCAAAAAAAGTCAAGGAGGATTAATGAATGAGAAGTATGAACCAGACCCTGACGGTGAGTATTACGAAGATATATACATTACGTACAGAGTGGGTAATAACTGGACAGACCCTGAACCAATAGGCTCGTCAATAAACACACTTGGACACGATGCAAGTATTGCACTATCTCCTGACGGACAAAATTTGTTTGTGTACAAAAACTCACCAGCAGATATGGGCGATATATACATGAGCTCCTTAAGTGGTGCCGATTGGGGTGTTGCCGTAAAACTAAAAGGAGATGTTAATACTAACAAATACTGGGAGGGTAGTGCAAGTATTTCGCCTGATGGTAATACACTTTATTTTGTATCCGAACGCTCTGGAGGTTACGGAGGGCGAGATATTTACAAGGCAGAATTACAGTTTGATGGGTCATGGAGTAATATTCAAAACTTAGGTGCTGATATTAATACTAAGGAAGACGAAGATGCTCCGTTCATACACCAAGATGGAAAAATATTACACTTTTCTTCAACAGGACACAACTCTATTGGGGGGTATGATATTTTTCAAACGGTACTACAAAAAAACGGTACGTGGAGCAAACCCACAAACTTAGGTTATCCAATAAACACAAGCGACGATGACAAGTATTACGTAATAACTGCTGATGGAAAAACTGCGTATTATTCGTCAGCTAAAATTGGAGGGTATGGTAACCAAGATATTTACAAAATTACACCCGGATTACAAAATTACAAAAGCATTTTGTTTTTATGTAAAGGCGTAACCACCTATAACGACAAGCCCGTACAAGCTAAGTTAGAGGTGCGCTTGGCAGACACTAAAGCTCCATTTGGTAAATTTAAATCAAATTCTAAATCAGGAAAATATTTAACAAGTTTACCCTCCAATAATAGTTATGACTTAGTGTTTACGTATAACGAAAAAACATTAATTCGTAATATCAATACAATGAACATTGATTCGTTTGTTGAAATGGTAATAGATATTGCTTTTTATAGCGACTCGATGCAAACCCTTATAGACAAAGCAAAAGCAGACAATGCCGAAAAATTAGCACTAGAAAAAAAACTTACTAAAAACGACCCTAAAAATATTGCTGGCGATTTAAAAACATATACCTACGATAGATTTTTGAAGGAATATGGCGATACTAAAGTAGAGGGATTAATATTTAAAGTGCAAATAGCCGCTTACCGCCTGCCTGATAATTTTAATTATAATAAATTGGTAGGATTAGGACAAGTGGAAAAAGGAAATTTTGACGATAAAATATCTCGCTTTACTATTGGCGGACAATTTAGCACCTTACGCGAAGCCGATGAGTTTAAAAAGAAAGTTGTAAAACGGGGCACTACCGATGCTTTTGTTACCGCTATTATGAACAATAAGCGCGTGTATCTCAAAGAGGTATTTGCTACGTATGGCAAAGAAAACGTAAAATAATTTTTAGCTTAACGCTTTGTTAAACCCGTGAAGTAGGCGTTTATACATTTTAAATTTTTTAGTTAAACAATAACATGAACTCACATATCCTCAAAGGCAATGTGGTAGATGTAGTAGCACAAACTATTACCGCCGCCGAACTACATATTACCAACGGTAGTATAACTGCAATAACGCCCATTAATGAGGTGTGCGTTAATTATATTATACCAGGTTTCATTGATGCCCACATACACATTGAAAGTTCGATGCTTGTACCAAGCGAATTTGCAAAACTTGCCTTGCCGCACGGTACTATTGGTACAATATCCGACCCGCACGAAATAGCTAATGTATGCGGTATTGAAGGTGTGCGCTACATGATTGATAACGGAAATAAAGTTCCTTTTTACTTTTATTTTGGCGCACCAAGTTGTGTACCTGCCACTAGTTTTGAAACCGCGGGAGCAATAATTAATAGCACCGATATACACGACATGTTGCAGTGGGAAGGTATTTATTACCTATCGGAAATGATGAACTATCCTGGTGTGTTACATGGCGATGCCGAGGTATTAAAAAAAATAGCGAGTGCCCAACAGCTCAATAAACCCATTGATGGCCACGCCCCGGGATTAATGGGTGCTGAAGCTATCGCTTACATAAATGCAGGAATGAGCACTGATCACGAATGTTTTACCTACGCCGAAGCAGTACACAAAATACAAAACAGTATGAAGGTGTTGATACGTGAGGGAAGTGCTGCCAAAAATTTTGATGCGTTAATCCCCTTACTTAACGAGTACCCACACATGGTAATGTTTTGTAGTGATGATAAACACCCCAACGAATTAATGCGAGGGCATCTTAACCAAATTGCAACACGTGCCGTAGCTTATGGTTGCAACGTTATGCACGTATTACGTGCATTAAGCTACAATGTTAAGCAACATTATAACTTGCCACACGGCTTGCTACAAGTAGGCGATAGTGCCGATTTTATTGTAGTGAACAACCTCACTGATTTTAATGTAAATGCTACTTATATTAAAGGAAATAAGGTGGCCGAAAATGGTAAGGTTTTGTTTGAAACAATACCCGAAAAAGCTATTAATCAATTTAATATTAACCCCATTGGCATTGCTGACATTACACTAGCATTTACCCAAAATACACTAGCTAACGTAATAGTGCCACACGACGGACAGCTTGTTACCACTGCAACACAAACCTTAATTGATAAGACTACACAAAATAATATATCGGATGATGTACTAAAAATTGTAGTAGTTAATAGGTATAATCAAGCTCCTCCAGCCATTGCTTTTATTAAAAACATAGGGCTTAAAACAGCCGCTATAGCCAGCACTGTAGCACACGATAGCCATAACATAGTGGCGTGTGGCAGTAGCGACGAATTTATACTTGAAGCAATAAACGAACTTATTAATTGTAAAGGAGGAGTTAGCTACGCCGATGCAAATGGAGTTAAGTCGTTAGCGTTGCCTGTAGGAGGGTTAATGAGCACGCTAGACGGCTATACAATTGGCAACCAATACGAAACCTTAGATACACTTGCAAAGCAGGCGGGTAGCACATTGCAAGCCCCTTACATGACTCTGTCGTTTATGGCGCTGTTAGTAATACCTGCATTAAAACTAAGCGACAAAGGTTTGTTCGACGGTAAGGCGTTTGAGTTTACACCAGTATTCCCGCAGTAAACAATACCCCATAAACAACTTCACTACAGGTACGATAAATTATTAAAAAATTATAAAAACGAATGTATTAATATTCGTCGTGATTAGCGTGTGCATCTCCCCCTTCGTCGTTATCGTAATCGCCATCAAACTCGTCCTCATCAAAGGTGTCAAGGTCATCAAACTCATTACGAGCAGAGTGTTTTTTATTAGGAGTTAAATCATCAAAATCGTCATCAATTTCACCATCACCAAGATGCGTTGGTTTTATGTTTTTAAACTCTTTAGGTATTTCACCCTCTTTTTTGGTTATTGCTGGGTATTTAACTTTTGGGTCTTCCTTGCCAATTATTTTAACTAATTCTACCATAAAATTCCATTCGTTCATAAAATCAAATGTGTATATAAATTTTTGGTGAGGATCGTTTACATAGTCCGCTAACTTTGCTTTACGCATTAGTACCGGGTTTTCTTGACCCATATCTTCTAACGAAATTTCATCCTCTTTGCGCCAGCTATCATCAGTAGTATAAAACGAAGCCAATTCGTTGGTAACAAACTCAAAAGCGAGCACTACTGTATTATGAAATTGTAAAAATGTAGCTTCAGAACTTATTTCAATATCACGAAATAAATCGTTGTCTTCTTCAAACGTTACTCTAAATTTATAAATAGCCATGTGGTGTACCCTTATGTGGTTTTAATACTTAATTTAATTACAAATATAGGTTGGAATTAAAATTATCAAAACAAATTTTTATGAAAGATGTGTTTCAATTAATAGCAATAATTCTTGTTGTGTTTCAATGTATTTGTTTTGCGCATACCACAAGTGTAGTTTTTCGGCCAATGATTTTTTGTCTAATGGATTTGCGCTCGTTTTATTTTCTTCAATTATTGCCTGAGCTAATGCTGGGCGTGGCCCCCACGTAAATACCTCTTGCAAAGTATCTGCCGTTAGGCATATTAATTTTGGTATTGATGCACTGCCATTAGTGTTATAATGTTGTATAACTTGTGGATGTTCGTCGCGCAGTATAATTTTAAATTCAATGTGCGAACTCACATATCCCATTTTAGCAAGTATAGGTACGTTTTGCGCAGCATCGCCACACCAAGCTTCGGCTACTATTAGCCACACGTAATTATTGGTAAGGCTATGTAGGCGGTCAACCAGCACATCAAGTAATTTTATTTTTACATCAATGCGGTGCATGCGGTACATGTTAAGCTTTGTATAATCTACAAATTCTTGGGTTTGAGTAGTGCCTGTGGTTTTGTTTTGCTTGAGCAACGAATCAATTATTCGGCTGTACTCGCTATACATTACCCCCTGTTGTACTAAGTTTTTAGTAATTATCATTTGTAGTTAAATTTATCCATTAGTGCATTATTACAAAGTTATGTATAAATTTTATAATTTATAACCCACTAGCCAACACATTACATTTAAACTAGCTACTAATTAGTAAACGGGGAGTATGCACCCCCAGTTTTAAATTAAAATAAGCAACAATGCTATGAATTTGAATAGAGTTAGGCATAATTATTGAATAATGTAATGTTGATTACAAAAAAAATGTAACTTTATGTAGTCAAAAAAAACAATTAAACTAAAAACCATAAGAAAAATGAAAAAATTATTAATGTCAGCAGCTGTAATAGCTATGTTAGGATCAGTGGTAATAGCTGGTAACAATGACGAAAAAGGAAAAAAAGAATGCAAAAAAGGGGAAAAATCATGCTGTAAAAAAAGTGCTGGCGAAACTAAAGCTTGTGCTGGTGCTGATAAAAAAGGCGATAAAAAATGCTGCAAAAAAGATGCTGCTGCAACTACTCCTACTGATAAAAAAGCAGAATAGTAAACAACAATTTTATTTATTGTTAACAAAGTTGCCCAGTAAATTAATTTACTGGGCAACTTTGTTATGTATACTAACCTAATGCACACAATAAGAATTTATTAATTTTAAATTAAAGAAAAAAGACCTAAAATTTAGCATTTTAGCGCACAACGCTACTTATTAATTACATTTGTACTGTTAATATTTACATAATTAGTAATGCTAAACATAACCCACCGCCCACGCCGTAACCGTGCTACACAAGCCATACGCAACCTAGTGCAAGAAAACCACGTAACAGTACACGACCTTATGTACCCTTTGTTTTTGGTTGATGGCGAAAACAAAAAAGAACCCATACTAAGCATGCCTGGTCAGTACCGTTGGAGTATTGACACCTTACTTACTGAAATAGAAAGCTCCGTAGCCCTTGGCATACAAGCATTTGTGTTGTTTCCTAACATTGCGGAGGGTTTAAAAGATACGCAAGCCACCGAAAGTTATAACCCTAACGGATTGTACCTACGTGCCATAGCAGCGGTAAAACAACGTTTCCCTAATGTATGCTTAATGACTGATGTAGCCATGGACCCTTACAGTAGCGATGGACACGATGGTGTGGTACAAAACGGACAAATAGTTAACGACCTTACTCTGCCTATACTGGCACGTATGGCCATAGCGCAAGCCAAGGCAGGGGCTGATATTATAGGCCCAAGTGATATGATGGACGGACGTGTAGACTACCTGCGCAATGCCTTAGACGAAGCAGGATATAGCCACGTGAGCATAATGTCGTACACGGCCAAATACGCTAGTGCGTTTTATGGTCCGTTTCGTGATGCGTTGGATAGCGCACCAAAATTTGGCGATAAAAAAACCTATCAAATGAATCCTGCTAATAGCCGTGAGGCCTTAGTAGAAGCCGAACTGGACGTGCTTGAAGGGGCTGATTACCTAATGGTGAAACCAGCATTGCCGTACCTAGATGTAATACAAACCTTAAAAACCAATACTAACCTACCCATAGCCGCCTACAACGTAAGTGGCGAATACGCCATGATTAAAGCTGCTGCCGAAAAAGGTTGGCTCGACGGCGAACGTTGCATGGTAGAGTCCTTAACGAGTATTAAGCGTGCAGGAGCTGATATTATTTTAACGTATTTTGCTAAAGAATACGCACAGTATTTACACACTACTAAATTGTAAAACACATGACTACTGCTATTGAACTTTTAATTGAAAATACAAACCTAAGCACAGAACTTAAAGCCATTGCTAATAAGGTTATTAATAACGAACGTATAACCGTGGCCGATGGTATAACCCTGTACGAGCAAGCTGAATTGGGCTTTGTGGGGGTATTGGCTAATTATGTGCGGGAGCGCAAAAACGGAAACGCTACCTATTTTAACCGTAACTTTCATATTGAGCCTACCAACATTTGTGTGTACGATTGTAAGTTTTGTTCGTACTCACGCAAGCTAAAACAAAAAGACGGGCAGTGGGAACTTAGCGTAAACGACATGTTGCATTTGGTTAAAAAATACGATGGCAAACCCATTACCGAAGTACACATTGTAGGGGGCGTGCATCCTCGGATGGACGTACAGTTTTTTGGCGAAGCATTAGCCGCCATTAAAGCCCACCGACCGAGCTTGCACATTAAAGGTTTTACAGCGGTGGAGCTGTACTATATGTTTCGCAAGGGAAAAATGGAAATGAAAGAAGGCTTACAGTTTTTGCAAAGCAAAGGGCTAGACTCCTTGCCAGGTGGCGGCGCCGAGATATTTGATGAAACTATTCGTACTACTATTGCCGAGGACAAATGTACCTCAGTAGAGTGGCTAGCCATACACGAGGCGGCGCATGAACTAGGTATGGCGAGTAATTGCACCATGCTTTACGGACACATTGAAACCTACGCACACCGCGTAGACCACATGAACCGACTGCGAGATTTGCAAGATAAGACCAAAGGCTTTAATACATTTATACCATTAAAGTTTCGTAACCACGATAACCAAATGAGCCACGTGCCCGAAAGCACCGTTATTGAAGACTTGCGCAACTACGCCATAGCACGTATTTTCTTAGATAATATTAACCACATAAAAGCCTACTGGCCAATGATAGGGCGTGAAACTGCTGCGCTATCAATGAATTACGGCGTAGACGATATTGACGGAACTATTGACGATAGCACCAAAATATACAGTATGGCAGGAGCCGAGGAGCAAGTACCCTCGCTTACCACACAACAATTAGTAGATTTAATAAAGCACGCAGGACGCACGCCAATAGAGCGCGACACACTTTATAATATTGTAAAAGATTATAGTGTGGAGGAGGTTGTGGAGGGTTAGTTTTCTTAAAACCTAGCTTGTTATAATTCAAAATTATATACTCAATAAAAAATGAAAAAACTTTTTTTAATATCTATAACAATATTTATTAGCTCATTAATAATGCGACTGTTTGATATGGCAGGCTCTTCATTTTTCACAGGATTATCATGGGTTTTGTTTTTAATATATTGCGCATTATTTTTATTTTCACAAGAAAACACAACTAATGATAAGCTGAACGTAATCTCTTGGACACTAATATTAACGGGAGTCTTTTTTAAATTACATCACTATCCATTTATAATAATAATTTTATTATCAGGAATTGGGTTACAATTTATATACTGTAATATTTCCTCTATTAAAAATCAGTTTGACGATCAAAGTTTAGTGTTGTTTCTGCGCTTTATATGCCTAATTTATTTTTTATTTAGGCTTCAATATTGGCCAAGGGCACAGTTTGTTTTTTTATTAGTAGCGGGACTTGCTCTAGTAACATATTTTAAACTAAAAACGGTTAAGCCAATTACTAATAGAACAATTACAACAGCTATTTTAGTTAGCGGTGTAGTAATAATTTCGTTTATTCGCACACATCATATATTTTATTATTTAAACACCTATTATATTAATAATAAATATGGAAATGAATTTGCATACACAGCTTTAAATAAATACAGTTGGTTTTTGTACACTGCTGGAAAAACTAACGAAGCGCTTAACGCAAATACAAGCGCATACGAGAGTATTTCGAATATTCAAAAAACGGGAATTAAAATAGATACTGCAAAGTATTTTAATAATTTACGCTTAAATAGAGTAAATATTCAAAAGCATACGTGGATTGATTATGATCATGAAAAAAATGCATTTCATTCGTTTTGAGAATAGACTCTTTAACGTTGAAATTCGTGTAGAAACTAATCAAAAACCACTTATTAATCTTACGTTTAAATCAAATGCAATTCATACACCCCACATTTCTTTGGTCGCTGCTAGCGCTTGCTATACCTATAATTATTCACTTATTTAATTTTAGAAAATACAAAAAAGTATATTTTACGAATGTTAAATTATTTACTGAGCTGCAGGAAGATAACCGCACCCGCAATAAGCTCAAGCACTATTTAATACTTGCCG
>JAYWFU010000031.1:0-92075 GCA_043778625.1 Bacteroidia bacterium
GAAAACCAACCCATAATACCCGTAGATGCTGACTTTGTAACCGATACGGCACGTGGCACAACAATAAGCAACGAGGGAGCATCGGTAAGCACTATCGAACATTTAATAGCGGCATTAGTAGGCATGAATTACGATAATGCCCTCATTGAAATTGATGGCCCCGAAGTACCTATTATGGACGGTAGCAGTGCTGCATTTATTCAATTACTCGAAACTGCAGGTAATGTGGAGCAAGATGCCGAACGCCAATATTTTGAATTAAAAAATGACATTACGTTTGAAGACCCTGCCAAAGGTGTTGAAATGCTTGCTGTACCCACTCGTGGAGGCGAGTACCGCTTAACGGTAATGGTAGATTACAATAGTGCAATATTGGGTACACAGCATGCTGGGATGTACAAAATTGAAGATTTTAAAGAACAAATTGCACCCTGCCGTACGTTTGTGTTTTTACACGAATTAGAAATGTTACTTACCCACGGCTTAGCCAAAGGTGGCGACCTTAACAATGCTATAGTATTGGTGGATAAACCCGTGCCACAAGAAAAATTAGACGAACTAGCCATACTATTTAACAAACCTAAAGTACAGGTTAAAGGACAAGGCGTGTTAAACAATACCGAACTTAAATTTTATAACGAGCCTGCACGCCACAAACTATTGGATATTGTGGGCGATTTAGCATTGGTGGGTATGCACATTAAGGGGCATATACTTGCTGCACGCCCTGGGCATGCAGGCAATGTAGCATTTGCCAAAGTATTGAAAGACGTTATTAAAGAAGAAAAACAAAAACTAAATAATAAAAATTACGCCGTACCCTATGATGTAAGCAAGCCGCCTGTAATGCAGTTGGTAGATATTGAAAAAATGTTGCCGCATCGTTATCCGTTTTTGTTAGTGGATAGAATTATGGAGCTGTCGGATTCGCATGTAGTGGGTTTAAAAAACGTAACGTTTAACGAACCATTTTTTGTAGGACATTTTCCGGGTAACCCAGTAATGCCAGGAGTATTGCAAATAGAGGCAATGGCGCAAGTAGGCGGTATATTAGTATTAAAAACAGTACCCGACCCCGAAAATTATTTAACTTATTTTATGAAAATTGATAACGTTAAATTCAAACAAATGGTAATACCGGGAGATACTATTGTGTTTAAACTCGAATTAATAACCCCTATCCGCCGTGGAATATGCCACATGCGAGGCGTAGCACAAGTGGGCGACAAGGTGGTAATGGAGGCCGAAATGATGGCACAAATAGTAAAAGTTAAAAACTAAAATTAGTGATAAGATATGATAAGTAAACTTGCTGACATACACCCCCAAGCCATTATTGGTAAGGATGTTACCATTTCGTCGTTTGCCTTTGTTGATAAAGATGTAGTAATAGGCGATGGTACTTGGATAGGTCCTAACGTTACTATATTTGCAGGGGCGCGTATTGGTAAAAATTGCAAAATATTTCCTGGAGCTGTTATAGCTGCTGTACCACAAGATTTAAAGTTTACTGGCGAAGCCACCACTGCCGAAATAGGCGATAACACTACCATTAGAGAGTGTGTAACCATTAACCGTGGTACCGCCGACCGTACAAAAACCGTAATTGGTAGCCACTGCCTTATTATGGCCTATGCACACATAGCGCATGATTGTTTGTTGGGCAACAACATTATTTTAGCTAACTCGGTAAACCTTGCAGGGCACGTAACCATTGAAGACTGGGCAATATTAGAGGGAGTAGTAGCCGTGCAACAATTTGTATGTATTGGGCAGCACGCATTTATTACAGGCGGAAGTTTAGTACGTAAAAACGTACCGCCTTATACCAAAGCAGCTCGTGAGCCACTAAGCTACATAGGTATTAACACAGTAGGCTTGCGCCGTCGTGGGTTTAGCAACGATGCCGTACTACAAATTGAAGATATATACCGCACCATATACGTGCGTGGGCACAATGTAACCAACGCATTAAGTATAGTAGAACAAGAAGCCCCCGAATGCGCTGAAAAGCGTGTTATTGTTGACTTTATTAAAGAGTCAGTAAATGGTATAATGCGTGGAATTTAAAAAAAATAGAATAACTAATATGTCTCAAACACCTCAAACCCTATTTACAGCAGCACAACAAGAAACGATTGTTAATGCTATTAAACTTGCCGAAAAACAAACCTCTGGTGAGTTACGTGTACATATTGAAACGGAATGCAAACGCCCAGTAATGGAACGTGCTATTGAGGTGTTTCATGCTTTAAAAATGGATGAAACCCAACTTCACAATGGAGTGTTAATATACATAGCCATAGGCGCTAAAAAAATGGCAGTAGTAGGCGGAGAGGGAATTAACAAAAAAGTGGGGCAGTATTTTTGGGACGGAACAATAGCGCAATTACGTGACGATTTTGCTACCCAAAACTACACACAAGGATTATGCGGTGCTGTAACTGAAATAGGTAAAAAACTAAAAGTATATTTTCCTATACAAGCTAACGATACCAACGAATTGTTAAACGATATATCATTTGGCGAATAATGAAATTAATACATAAATATAGTTATATATGTGCATGTGTGTTGCTATTAATAGCCACGCAGGCAATTGCACAAACGCTACCCGAAAAATCAACCAAGCTAGTAAATGATTATGCACACCTACTTACTACTGAGCAAGTAACTTATTTAGAACAAAAGTTAGTGGCCTACAACGATAGCACAAGCACACAAATAGCCATAGCTATAATAGAAACACTTGACGGTAACGAACGTGCTGATTACACCATAAAGCTAGCTAATAAATGGGGGATAGGGCAGGCTGGCAAGCGCAACGGAATATTAATAATGGTAGCCAAGCAAGAGCGCAAACTATTTATAGCCACTGGTTATGGGGTAGAAAGCAACTTGCCCGATGCCTTAATAAAACGTATTGAACAACGCTATATGGTGCCCGAGTTTAAAACAGGTAATTATTATCAAGGCTTGGTAGATGGTACTGATGCTATGATAAGTGCTTTAAATGGCGAGTTTAAAGCAATGCCTAAAAATGATAAGCCTAGCGATAGTATGACTTTTATTTTTATAGTATTAATAATTATTGTAGTTATCGCTTTAATAAAAGGAGGTAAAAACGGAGGAGGAGGTATGCGCAACAACGCACTACCACTTATAGGTTGGGGTAGTTTTAGTTCGGGCGGAAGCAATTGGGGCGGTGGTAACTTTGGTGGTGGTGGCAGTAGCGGAGGTTTTGGCGGTTTTGGTGGTGGTAGCTTTGGCGGGGGTGGTGCAGGTAGCGACTGGTAATTAACAACTTTTTTTTGGATAGTATAACACATGAACAACTTTCAACAGCGTGCCGTAACTGGTTTTTTCTTTGTACTTATTATGATTAGTGCTATAGTATTTAGCAAACTTTCCTTCATGCTATTGTTTGGAGTGCTTACACTGCTGGGCGTTGTGGAGTTTTACAAACTTACACACAGCATGAATTTGCAACCGCAAATAGTAGTGGGTATTATTGCAAGTAGCATGTTGTACTTAATTATAGGTTTAATAACACAAAACGCAGTAGCTCCCAAATGGTTGCTACTATTGTTGCCTATTGTATTTATAAGTTTTATTTTAGAGTTATATCGCAAGCATACATACCCATTTGCTAACATAGCCATAACGTTATTAGGCGTAGTGTATGTTGCAGTGCCATTTGCCTTATTACAATTAATAGTAATGCCCAATACCTTGCTATTTGTGCCTACACACTTACTTGGCTTCATGTTTATACTATGGGCTAACGATACGGGTGCTTACTTAGTAGGGCGTAAATTTGGCAAAACAAAATTATTTGAGCGTATATCGCCCAACAAAACATGGGAGGGCACATTAGGCGGAGTAGCCCTAGCCCTTGTGGTGGCTGGTGTTCAGGCACATTGGTTTACTAACTTAACACTAACTAACTGGCTAGTAATAGCATTAATAGTAGCTATAACAGGCTCGTTAGGCGATTTGGTAGAGTCGTTACTAAAGCGCAGTATTAACGTTAAAGACTCAGGCACCTTATTACCAGGGCATGGTGGCATACTCGACAGATTTGATGGCTTGCTAATAGCCATACCATTTGTATATACTTACCTAGCTTTGTGTGTATTTGAGTAAAAACAATAAACAAATTTAAACCGTACTCAATACCACAAATTCAACACCATTACACACTACTTTAGTGTTAGGAGCGCAACCCTTTAAAGCCACACCAATAGGCGCTTGCGCTGATACTGCCATTACGCTACTATCATCTATTTTAATTTTACCCAAAGCCACACTAATGTATAAGTAACCGTTGTTGGTGTGTACAAGGCTACCTACATTTACAGTAGGATTAATTTGCGCAGGATTAATTTTTTGCAATGCTTGCAACTGTAAGTGTGCATCGTTAAGTTGTATGCTTAGTTTTTCTTGTTGCAATTGCAATAACGATTTTGCCGTTTCGTGCTTATCGCCCGCTGAACTTTTGGTTTCGTTTTCGCTATCTTTTAACAAAGATTCAAGATCGTTGTTCAGCAACTTTATTTTGTTAGTTACTAAATTAATATAAGCCGTATGTACGTTTATTTTATTCATTAGTTAATACTATCAATACCACGCACCACAAGTGTTTTAGGTATGTTTTTAGCAATAATTTTAGCCTCTTCGAGGTTAGTGTTTACTACCGTTATATGCCCCATTTTGCGCATAGGAGTGCAAGTTTGCTTACCATACAAATGTACGTACACGCCTTTGTGCGCAATAATATCGGTTAAGCCTTCTACCACTGTTTGTCCGCTATAGCCCGCAGCACCCAATATATTAACCATTACAGCGGGTTGTATAAGTTCGGTATTGCCTAACGGCCAATTAAGTATGGCACGTAAGTGTTGTTCGTACTGCGATGTGTAGCAGGCCTCAATGCTGTGATGCCCACTGTTGTGAGGGCGTGGAGCAATTTCATTTATTATTAATTCGCCCGCCTTGGTTACAAAAAACTCTACTGCTAATATACCCACTAATTGTAGGCTATTGGCAAGTTGCACGGCTAGGGCTTTTGCTTTTTCTTCGAGATGAATATAACTACTAGGTGTGTACAAAAACTCCACTAGGTTAGCCTCAGGGTTAAAATCCATGTCCACCATCGGAAACGTAGCTACATCGCCACTTGCATTGCGTGCTACAATTACGGCAGTTTCTTTTTCAAAATCAATTAATTTTTCAAGTACACATTGCCCATCAAACGCCTTAGCAATATCAGCTGGTGTGCGCAGTATCATTACTCCTTTGCCATCGTAGCCACCTTTGCGTAGTTTTAACACCATCGGAAACAAATGTTGATAGTTGTATAAATCTTCTTTTTTATCAATTAAATAAAAATCGGCCGTAGGTAGCTTATTGGTTTTATAAAATAGTTTTTGTGCGCCTTTGTCTTGTATTGTTTTAAGTACCGCAGGTTGCGGATACACCTTAACGCCTTCCTTGGCAAGCTGTTCAAGGGCTTGTACGTTTACATGTTCAATTTCAATAGTAAGCACATCAACCGTTTTGCCAAAATTATACACTGTGTTATAATCGTTAATATTACCCACAGTATGCTGGTGCGCCAGTACACTTGCTGGTGCGTTGGCGTCAGCGTCCAATACGTAAGTAGTTATGTTGTAGTTTAAAGCCTCTTGTATAAACATACGCCCTAACTGCCCGCCACCCAATATGCCTAATTTAAGTTGTGATAAGTTGTGTAACATTTTTAAATGTGTGAATTAAATATTATAGTATTTTAGTCCTCTCTAATAATTAATACAAAAGTAACAATGTCCAACGTAGTTTCGTTACACGATAAAACATTTGAGCTATATATTCATCAAAAAGATATTGTGCAAACGGTAGCTGACCTGAGTGTGCGTATAGCTATTGATTATGCCACCGAGCGCCCTTTGTTTTTGAGTGTGTTAAATGGTTCGTTTTTATTTACGGCTGATTTATTGCGCCATTACACAGGCGAGTGCGAAGTTTCGTTTATAAAACTAGCATCGTACAGCGGTACTACATCAACGGGCACCGTAAATGAACTAATAGGTTTGAATGAAAACATTAAAGGTAGGCACATTATTTTGTTGGAAGATATTGTAGATACTGGCAATACAATTGTAGCCTTGTTTGAAACATTACAGGTGCTACAACCTGCATCAATTAAGGTGGCTACGCTATTATTTAAACCTGAGGCTTATAATAAAACTATACCCATAGATTATGTAGGAATAACCATACCTAATAAATTTGTGGTGGGCTATGGCCTCGATTACGACAGCCTAGGCCGCAATTTACCCAACATCTATCAACTTGTTACTAATTAATAACCACCACACACGTAATTTAAACCATGCTTAACATCGTATTATTTGGGCCTCCGGGAGCAGGCAAAGGCACACAAAGCGAATTGCTTATTGCTAAGTACAATTTTACTCACTTATCAACAGGCGATATATTTAGAGCTAATATTAAAAACGAAACTGCACTAGGTACATTAGCCAAAAGCTATATGGACGGCGGTAGATTAGTACCCGACGAAGTAACTATACAAATGTTAGAGGCCGAGGTTAACAAAGCTAATAGTACGGTAGGTTATATATTTGATGGTTTCCCACGTACATCAGCGCAAGCACAAGCATTAGATGTTTTTTTGGCTACTAAAAATACCAGTATTACTTTAATGTTAGCGTTAGAAGTACAAGAGCCTGAACTACGTACACGCCTTGCTGAGCGTGCCAAAACAAGTGGTAGGCCTGATGATGCTAAGCCTGAAGTAATACAAAAACGAATTGACGTGTACAACAACGAAACACTGCCTGTAAAAGCCTATTACGAAACACAACATAAGTATGTAGGAGTAAATGGCATAGGTACTATTAACGAAGTGTTTGACCGCTTAGTAGCTCCACTAAGTAAAGTTACCGCTTAATTGTATTATTGTTTCGTGAGAACACGAACCAAGGCGTAAATAATACAGTACACCACTTTGGTTGTAAATAGTATAAGAACACTGATTAATTAATCAGTGTTTTTTTTAATTATACATATACCAATACACCCCAAGCTTTATGTTTCTATCTGCCGCAGGCGAATTTTTAGTGGTAAAATAATTATTACCCAGCACCCCCGACAAAAAATGCTCTACCTTAAAAAATATGCGTGCTTGCCCTATTGATGCGTTAATAAAAAAATCGGCAAATGGGTATGCGTTTATACTTGTACCGCTTACGTAATAGTACATAGTGGCAGGCATATAGCCATAGCCCTTGTAGGTGCTACTGTACGAAGCGTCAATACCTACTTGCAAGGGTAGTGCGTTTTTAAATAACTTGCCTTGCAAATACACCAACTGGCGTGTTAATAATTGTGGTGCTACTAATTGGTTAGGTGCGTTATTAGTTTGTAGGGTTACATTAGCTTGCCAATTTAATTTTTTGTAGCGTGCATGCCATTGGGCTACAATACCATTATTTATTATGGTAGTAGTACTTTGTGTAGGTTGCGCTAAGCTATCAAAGTACACATAATGGTGTAGCGTATTGCTAAACACCTGCACACTAAAGCGGTACTTACTATTGGCGTAGCCTACATTAATTTGGGTGCTTTGTGTGGGTGCAAAATTAGTGTCCCACCTAAAATTATTACCATAATAATTGGTTGAAAAATAATCGGCCTTGCGCACACTATTATTAATACTAGCCGTTAGCAAGTGCGTGTGCGTTAGGTTATAGGCCGCCACCACATTATTTAATACATTGTTAGCATTGTAACCTGTTAGCACATATTGCCCGTTATAGCCCAATGCTAGCTTAGTATTATTAGCTTGGACTTGCCATTGTGTGTAGGTATTGTTAAACGTATTGCGCTGCAGGGCAAGCAATGTATTGGTTACACCTATTCGTTCAAAATAATTTATGCGCCCTTGCTGTGTGCCAAGCCCTGCCCTGGCGGTGTATTGCCAATTGTTAAGGGTGTCGTTGCTTGTGGCGGAAGCATAGCCCACACTCACATAATTAGCTTGCTCACGTACCGAATTACTATCGTTGGTAAACACCGTATTATAGTTAGTTTCAGTATAAAAACTAGCATTAGGGGCAGCATCAATATAATTATTACGTGCAACGGTGTAGTTGTTTTGTACGTTAATAAACAACCCATGCGGAGGTAGTACGGTAGTTAATTTGTAGCTAGTATCCGCTTTGTAAAACGGATAAAAACGTTGGTTAACCATAAAGCTATTACTCTTGTAAATACGTGAAGCGTTGGCTAACAAAGGCGTAAGCGATGTTTTGGCTACAAAACCAATAGCTAAAAACACGGTATCGTTTATACCTCCGTTTTCTTGCATACTTAATCGGTTAAGGGCGTAGGCGCCGTTAAGCACATAGTTATTACGTTTGTTACTAAACGCTGTGCTAGCCCCAAAGTGAGCGTTATTAGCCAAGTGACGCAAAAAATATCCCTTGTTGCGGTACCGTGTAAAATCAATGGCTACGTTCCAACGTGGGGTAATATTTTGGGTATGAATTACACGTACGTATTGTTCTTTTTTTAGGCCATTAATCCAATGAATATCAGTGTAAGCACGCTTAGTGTCGTAGTAAGTTGCGTTAGCAGTGGTGTACAAGTATGCTGCCATGCTAGTGGGCGCAAAGGTAGTTAGCAAGCTGGTGGGGGCAGTATATACTAATGCTTGTATGGGTAACCCGTAGTTGCCCCTGTGTGCATAATACTTGCCTAATTGTGCCGCTGGGTTATATTGGTGCAATAACTCTTTAGTGTGTTGCACGGGCAATAACTCGCCATTTATTTTGCTACTGTAGGTAAATATGCTATCGTTAGTTGCGGCGTGCCCACCCACACTAAATAATAGCAATGCGCATAGTGTTGCCATTAATTTAGGTAATGTGTAGCGGTTTGAGGGTTTATGAAGTTGGGGTTTTTTACCACAAATATTGATGCGGAGAAGTAAACTTTGATTAACCACAAAATGATCTTTGGAATACGAAACACCGCCTTTGGTGTAGGGGCTGTTAGTGGTAGTTAATTGTCCTTGACTATTCATCTTAGTCCGCAAATGCTTGTCCATAGTAAATTAAAAAAGTCTTGGTTGCTTTGTTATATTTCAAGCATTCCCAATTGTTGTAGACACTGCTGGTCGAGATACACAGTGAGTTTGATAATTTAGCTTTAGAATTTTTTTTTGAAAAACATCCTTTCTTTACAACGAAGTCACTGTCTTTAAAAATGTTAACAATTTTACAAGGTTCAAATTCTAAATAGCTTTCAGGTTTATTAATAAGGTATTCCTCTTGGTAAACTATTTCATTTGCTAATTTATAGTCAAGTGTTCCAAAAGCAAAATAATTACAGTCAGCAGATTTTAATCCGTCTTCAATCTTCAATTCTCTAAATAATTCGAGGTATTCATTTGTATGTACGTTGTATATTAATATTGAAACTCTTTGATTACTAATATCATAAACAATAAATGCGTAGTCATCTTTATTGTTTTGAAACAAGTCCCCCTTAGCAATGGATAATAGCTTAATATTGGTTTTTTCTAAAAAGTATTTTTTTTGGTTGGCGGGAAGTGTCAACACTAACTTATCATTGATGCAAATAAATACACCCTTGTCTGAGAGACGTTGTAATCTTTCTTTGTGATTTGTTAATTTGGTTACAAACTTAGGATTGTCGTAAATTGATACTTGAAAGTTATTAGGATTATTTGATAGTGGGGGTGCTGTGTCTGCCTTTCTAGATAGAGTGATTTGCGAATTACTGTCGATTAACGAATTATTATTTTTATCATTGGCGCACTTTGGTCGAGGTGAACATTCAAAAAAAAACATCAAAATGTAAATTATAAATAAGTGCTTCATTATCTCTTTTTAATTGCTACTAACCATTTAGTCCCCCCAACAAATTATTGCTTGTGTAACGAGTGTAATTTACCGTCTTCAATAGGGTTACCGCTATCATCCAGTTGTACTATACTGTCGCCAGTTATTTTATAGAGTTTGGCTACTTCGGTAAAAGTAGTTTGTAGCATATCGCCCTGTATAGTCCATTTGCCTTTATCCACCAATTTAGTATCAATGCCTTTGTAAATATACGTCATCATACAATTGCTATCGGCAGTTAGTTCAAGTGTGGCATCAATGCCCGCAAACTCGCCACCTGGCAATGCTCCTTTGTAAAACGTTGATGCTGTAGCACCTTCGGTAGTTGTGGCGGCATCTTGTTTTTTATCGCCCGAACAGGCGGTTAATGCCACCGTAGCAAGTGTTGATAGTACTAGTAAGTGTTTCATTTTTTTTATTTGATTTAAAATACAAATTTATATAGGCTAAAATAACTAATTATTAATTATAACAATTTGTGCATTACATGCCATAGCACAATGCCAGCACTAATACTTACGTTAAACGAATGCTTACTGCCAAATTGTGGTATTTCTACACAGGCATCCACCAGTTCCATTATTTCGGTGCTTACCCCATCTACCTCGTTACCCATTACAAAAGCGTATTGGGCATTGGCTTCCACTTCAAAATTATTCAAATACACACTGCCATGCGCTTGCTCTACCGCTATTATTTTATAGCCTTGTGTGCGCAAGTTTAATACGGCTTCTTTGGTAGTAGTGGTATATGTCCATGCCATACTTTCGGTGGCACCTAGTGCGGTTTTGTATATTTCGCGGTGCGGAGGCGTAGCTGTAATACCGCATAAGTACAAGTGTTGTATTCTAAAAGCATCGGCAGTACGAAACATTGAGCCAACGTTGCTCATACTCCGCACGTTATCCAACACCAGCACAATGGGCGTTTTGGGAGCGTTTTTAAATTCGCTTACTGATATTCGTTTTAGCTCGTCTAATTTTAGTTTTTGCATAGCGGCACAAAATTAGTAGCAATTATTTTTGTCTAAAAAATATTTGAATAGGCACGCCTGTAAAGTCGTATTCTTTACGCAGTTTGTTTTCAATAAATCGTTTGTAGTCTTCGCGCACGTATTGTGGCGAATTGCAAAATATGGCAAACGACGGTGCGTGTGTAGGCAGTTGGGTAAAGAATTTTATTTTAATAAACTTGCCTTTATTAGTTGGCGGAGAGTTGAGCTCCACCACACCTTGCAAAAATTCGTTAAGTACTGATGTCTTAATTTTTTTAATACGATTTTGATGCACCTTAACTGCCATTTCCATCACATCTAATATACGTTGCTTGGTTACGGCTGATGTAAATATAATAGGCACATCGCGGAACGGTGCTAGTTTTTCAATAATACCATCAGCATATTCTTGTAAGGTAGAGTTGGTTTTATCTTGTATTAAATCCCATTTGTTTACCACAATTACAATACCCTTACGGTTTTTTTGCGATAGGCTAAATAAGTTCATATCCTGCGAATCGAAACCTACGGTGGCATCAATAACCAGTATTATTACATCGCTTTCTTCAATAGAGTGTACGGCACGCATTACGCTATAAAATTCAAGGTCTTCGTGTACCTTAGTCTTACGACGTATTCCGGCAGTATCTACTAATATAAAGTTGTAGCCATATTTGTTGTAATGTGTATTTAGCGTATCGCGGGTAGTGCCTGCAATGTCGGTAACAATGTTGCGGTCTTCGCCCATTAAGGCATTAACTAATGATGATTTACCTACGTTAGGCCTGCCTACAATGGCAAATTTTGGTAGTGCGTAATCGTCTTCATGTACTACTTCTTTGTCTAAATTTTTAACTACATCGTCCAGTATATCGCCTGTGCCTGAGCCAGTAGCGCTCGACATGGTGTAGTAATCGCCCATGCCTAGGGCATAAAACTCGGTGGCGTCCACCAAGCGTTTGTTGTTATCAACTTTGTTTACAATAAGTAGTACTTTCTTTTTGCACTTGCGTAGTATGTGCGCTACCTCTGTATCCATATCGGTTACGCCTTCCACCACATCTACTACAAACAATATTACGTTGGCTTCTTCAATGGCTATTTTTACTTGCTTACGAATTTCGTCCTCAAATATATCATCGCTTCCAATAATGTATCCACCAGTATCAATAACGGTAAACTCCATGCCTCCCCATTCGCACTTGCCGTAATGGCGGTCGCGTGTTACCCCTGCTATTTCATCTACTATTGCCTTACGACTTTCGGTCAGGCGGTTAAAAAGGGTTGATTTACCTACGTTTGGTCTGCCTACTATTGCTACTATATTTGCCATTGTTTGTGTTTGTTATTAAGTGGCGAAGCTACTCATTTAAACTCAAACTTTGTAATTTTAACATCTGTACAAAATTCATACTTTTGCAGTAATAATAAAACCAATGTTAAACACCCGTAACAAATTATTAGTACTGCTGTACGTTGCCCTGTTGGCAATGATTACAGGTTGCTCGGTGTTTAGGAAAACGCCTGTTAAATCCCCATCTACTACTACCAATAGTACTACCACTAATAGCACCGCTAACTTCCCAATTACCAAACAGCAACACGAAAAACTATACAATGCTTGCCAACAGTGGCTAGGCGTGCCTTATAAATTTGGGGGTACTACTAAAGGTGGTGTTGACTGTTCAGCCCTAGTAAATGCACTGTACAAGCAAGCGTATGGTATGCAACTACCCCGCACCACTGCCGAAATGAGTGCTAAATATCCTCCCGTTAAATTAAACGATTTGCGCATGGGAGATTTAGTTTATTTTAATTTTGAAAGCAAAAAAGCCTCGCACGTGGGGCTATACCTCAATAACAAACAGTTTATACACGCATCAACCAAAAAAGGAGTAATTGTAGGTAGCCTTACTGATGCCTACAACAGTAAATATTATATTGGTGCAGGGCGTGTGTTGCCCACTGCTAAGTAATAGTAAATACTGGGCTACTGCAAGTTTTAACAACATTCATTCATCTAACATAAACTAATTAAATGACACAAGAACTTTGGCTAAATTTACCTGTAAAAAACATTGCCCAGTCAGTAGCTTTTTTTACCGCATTAGGTTTTGAGTTTAATACTAAGTTTGGAGGCGATGCTTCGCAAATGGCGTGTATGCTAGTAGGTAGAAAAAAGGTAGTGATAATGTTATGTGCCGAACCATTGTTTAAAAATTTGGTACAACACGATTTAGCTAATACACAAACGGCATCGCAACTACTTATTTCAATTGATGCCGAAAGCCGTGCCGAAGTAAACGAACTAGCTGTAAAAGTAGTGAGTGCTGGAGGGACAATATTTGCCCAACCGCACGAAAATCAAGGGTGGATGTATGGCATGGGCTTTGCCGATTTAGACGGGCACCGCTGGAATGTATTGTATATGGATAGCCCTAAAATGCAGGGCAAATAAAATGTATCGTTAGTTGAGGTGTTCAGTTTTTTTTTAATTTAAGGGAGTACTCCCTAGCACAACTATTGGTTGCGTTTACGTAGTTATATTTCATTAACATTTTAGTGTGTAAATCCTTTTGCGTTAGCGCACTACACCTAGTGTGCAAACTGTATTTTAGGTGCTAATGAAATTACTTAATTATACCCTATTATTAATTGCAATAATTGCTTTAACGCCTTGTTATACTGTCAATGCGCAACGTGTGCCTGCGGGTACTTTTAGGTCGCCGGTTGATGTACCTATTAAATTAGTAGCCAACTTTGGCGAGTTGCGCAACAATCATTTTCATAACGGACTAGATATTCGCACGCCAGCAGGCGTAGGTATGAAACTGTATGCCATTGCCGATGGCTACGTATCGCGCATTAAAGTAGCGCCAGGTAGTTATGGCAATGCCCTGTACATTACGCACGCCAATGGTTTGGTAAGTTTGTATGCGCACTGCTCAAAATTTAACGATAGCATACAACAGTATTTGCGCAAGGAACAGTACAAACAACAGCTATTTGATATAGAATTATATCCAGCTAAAAATGAATTAAAAGTTCGCAAAGGCGAGGTAATAGCCCTGAGTGGTAACACTGGTGCATCGCAAGGGCCACACCTACACTTTGAAATACGTGAGGAAGGAACCGACAAAACACTTAATCCATTGTTGTACGGCTTTGATGTGCCCGATAATACTACGCCTACCATTAAAGCGGTGTACATGCGTGCGTTAACTAATTTATCTAAAGTAAATACTACTGTTGGTTCAATTAAGCGATTGGCAGTGGTAGGTAAGGCAGGTAAGTTTCAATTAGCTACGCCCGAAACTATTGAATTAACAGGCGATATAGGTTTTGGTCTCGATTGTTTTGATACCCAAAGTGGTAGCTCCAACCCTAATAATGTGTATAGTATTGAATTGCAAATAGATAATAAACGCCACTGTTACAGCGTGTTAGATACTGTGCCGTTTGAAGAAAATAGATACATTAATTCGTATTGCGATTATGATTATAAAAAGAAAGTAGGAGGTTGGATACAAAACATGTACATTGAAAAAGCCAATAAACTAAGCGTGTACAAGCAACACGTTAATCGTGGTGTGGTAAGCTTTACGCAAAACGGCACACACAAAGCCACCATAATTACTAAAGATGTAAATGGTAATACGGCTATGCTCGAATTTTATTTTAACTACGTCGCTATACCGCTTACAGCACAACAACAATTTGCGCCTACGGTTAGTTATTTAAAAGATTGCCTAAAAGAGCATACCTTAACCAAAGAGGGCGCAACAGTAACTATACCAGCAGGCAATGTGTATAGCGATTTTGATTTTACCATTAACCGAGATACTACCCGCACACCTACTTATAAAATATTGCACCCAGCCATTGCGGCGCATAGTTATTACAGCATAACATTGCCCACTTATACTATTCCAAAATCAGTAGTAAATAAAGCAATGGTAGTGTGCTTAGATTATAACGGTAAAGAAAAATGCGAAGGCGGAAAAATTAATGTGGCTAACAATACCATAACCGCACAAAGCCGTAGTTACGGACGGTTTACCATTAAGGTAGATGAAAAACCACCAGTAGTAAGCAAAGTAGGAGGTAATGGTACTGTGGTAAAAAAAGTAGGCAAGGGCAAAAAAGCTAAAAAAATAATAACTCATGTACCACTTACGGCATTGCGTTACCGTATGGGCGATAATCTTTCGGGTATAAAATCGTATAACGGTTTTATTGATGGTAAGTGGGAACTATTTGAATACGATGCTAAATCAGGCGTGTTAGTGCATTTTATTAATAAAGCTAAATACACCGCAGGCGAACATTTAGTAAAACTCATAGTAATAGATTATGCAGGCAACGAAACCCAGCTATTAGATACATTTAATTTATAACTTTATATTTAGTAAACTTACTACTGTGAAACTTAACCACACATACATCATTATTTTATTAATAGCGCAATTGCTATTAGTACGTAGTGTGGTGGCACAAGTAGTGGTTGAAAATACTACGGGCGATATTGAAAAATTTGTGCGCCAAAATTTATTAGGCGAAGGCATTACGGCATTTAATTTTAAATACAGCGGTAACATTAGTGCTATGGCTTCGTTTAAGGCAGATAATGAGTTGTTAAAAATAGCCGAAGGATTAGTATTAAGTACGGGCAAAGCTGCTGATATAGCACATGCTAACGATGTAAACAACCAGTGGTCGGGCAATGCCTCACGTGGCGATAAAGACCTTAATCGAATAGGGCGTGGTATAACGGTAGATGCCGCTGTGTTAGAATTTGATTTTATAGCAAGCCGTAATAAATTACAGTTTGATTACTTTTTTGCATCGGAAGAGTACATGGAATACGCCGAAAGTAAGTTTAATGATGTGTTTGCTTTTGTAATTAGTGGGCCGGGCGCACGCAAAAAAAACATGGCTTTGTTGCCCGACAAAAAAACAATAGTAAGTGTTAATACAGTTAATCAATACAAAAATGGCGAGTTGTACATTAACAATAATATTTTTACCAAAAATGGCGAACGACTAAAACTGAACAAAAAGAAAATGAAAAAAATGAATGCCGAGCTCATTAATTTTTTTCAATACGATGGGCTTACTGTACCCTTAAAAGCTGAGATAAATATTATTCCAGGTAAAAAATACCATATTAAAATAGCCATAGCCGATGTAGGCGATTTTAAGTACGACTCAGGTGTGTTTATTAAAAAAAACTCGTTTACTACCGTGTCTGATAGCTTAGCACGTACTAATATTATATACGTGTTTAACCCTGCTGATACTGTTGTTCCACCACCATTGCCCAAACCTACCGAAGCACTACCTGCAATAAAAACATCTACCAAAACTACACCTACCAAAACCATAAAAATGGTAAATGGAAAAGCCACTTTAGTAATTAATAATAATGTCAAGCCCAAAACACCAACGCCTGTGGGCAAAAAAGAATACTTAATACTTACCAATATTTATTTTGGCAACGACTCCTACATCATACCTGATAGTGCATTTAAGATGTTGGATAAATTAGCTACAAGTGTAAACAAAAACAAAACTTATTATTTGGAAATAATGGGCTTTACTGATAGCACAGGCGCAGTAGAGTACAATAAAGTATTATCAATTAATAGAGCAAAGTCAGTATTTGATTATTTGGCAGCCAAAAACGTAGACGAAGGACGTATAAATTTTGAAGGCTTTGGTAGCTCCAAAGCCATAGCCGACAACAAAGACGAACGTAGCCGATTACTTAACCGAAGGGTAGAAATAAAATTAAAAGAAGAGGTTTTAATTGAAAAATAAAACTGTTCAGTAGGTATATTTACAAAAAAATACTTAACGTAGAAAAGCATAATGTTATGCTTTAAAAAAAGTATGACTTGCCGACCAACGCAATGAATAAATTGATAAGTAAAATCCAAATTAAATAAAAACACGTATATTTGTATAATTACAGATTTAAAAGTACCTAAAAATTAAATGAAGCATTTTTATAAAATAATAAGCATAACGGTTTTGGTAGTGTTTACAAACCTATGTTATGGTCCACCGCCACCACCACCCAAGGGAGGACCACCATGCTGGCCACCACCTTGTATTCCTATCAATAATGGAGTGCAATACTTAGTAATAGGCGGTGCTTTATTAATATTATACAAATTAGTAGAGTTAAAGCGTACTAACGTTAAAGCATAGTAAATAGCAGTAACTATATTAAAACATAAAATTGGAGTAGAATAACTAGCTTATTCTACTCCAATTTGTTTTACCACTTTCTATTGTTTGTAATTCAATTTTCATAGCTGCGTGTTGTGGCAGGTTTAAGTTGGGGTCTTGGTTCATAATATCAATAGCGGTGTTGCGTGCTGCGATTAGTATTTGTTGGTCTTTGGCAAGGTCGGCTAGTTTAAAATTCATAGCTCCGCTTTGTTGCGTACCGTGTATATCGCCTGCGCCACGTAGTTTTAAATCTACTTCGCTTATTTTAAAACCGTCGTTAGTTTCGCACATGGTACTCATGCGTAATTTGCTATTAGCACTTAATTTAAACCCTGTAATAAGTACACAATAACTTTGGTCGGCTCCACGCCCCACACGCCCTCGTAATTGGTGTAATTGCGATAAGCCAAAACGCTCACTACTTTCAATAACCATAACCGAAGCATTGGGTACATTTACACCTACCTCAATAACCGTGGTGGCTATCATAATGTGTGTTTCTCCTTTTATAAAACGTTGCATTGCAAATTCTTTATCGGCAGCCGTCATTTGCCCATGTACTACACTTACACGATATTCGGGTTCAGGAAAAAAACTGGTAATGGTATCAAACCCCTGCATTAAGTTTTGAAAATCGAGGGTTTCGTTTTCTTCAATTAGTGGGTACACTACGTAAATCTGTCGCCCCAACGCTATTTGTTCACGCATTAATCCATAGGCCATCAACCGTTTGTTTTCGGTATAGTGCATTGTTTTAATAGGCTTACGCCCTGCAGGTAGTTCGTCTATAACGGATATGTCCAAGTCGCCGTATAGTGTCATGGCTAGTGTGCGAGGTATTGGTGTGGCCGTCATTACTAACACGTGCGGTGGCGCTATGGTATTTTTTTTCCAAAGTTTAAAGCGTTGTTCTACCCCAAAGCGATGTTGCTCATCGATAATGGCAATGGCAAGGTTTTTAAATTGCACTACCTCTTCAATAAGTGCGTGCGTACCAATAAGTATATTTAGTTTTCCTGATTTTAAATCGTTGTGAATAACCCGCCTATCCTTGGTTTTAGTACTGCCTGTAAGCAATGCTATGTTAATGGGTAAGTGTTGCAAAAGCTCGCTAATACCATTAAAATGCTGTGTAGCCAATATTTCGGTAGGTGCCATTAAGCAAGCCTGATAATTATTATCAATAGCTAATAACATACTCATTAACGCCACCACGGTTTTGCCACTACCTACATCGCCCTGTATTAAGCGGTTCATGTGTTTGCCTTGCGCCATGTCTAACCTAATTTCTTTCAGTACGCGTTTTTGTGCGCCTGTAAGTTCAAACGGTAATAGTTTGTAAAAATCGTTAAAGTACGCGCCAACAATGCTAAATACGTGCCCAGGTATGTTTTGTAGGTTTAGTTTTTTTTGTTTGATGAGTTTGAGTTGCAAAAAAAACAACTCTTCAAATTTCACTCTATTTTGTGCATTAATAATACTATTGCTATTGCTGGGGAAATGCAGTTGCACTATAGCATCGGTGGCGTTCATTAAGCGGTATTGCTCCAGTATAGCAGGCGATAGCGTTTCGGGCAGTTGAATGTTTTTTTCGTTAATTACATTTACTAACAGTCGCACTAGTTTTGATATTGCTTTGCTATCTAATCCGCTAGTTTTCATACGTTCGGACGTATTGTAGGCTGGGTACAGCGGTATTTGTTGAGTTACAGTGGCTGGCGTTACCAATTCCATTTCGGGGTGTACTATGCTAAACTTGCCTTTGTAATCAGTTATTTTGCCAAACACAATGTATTGATGCCCCGCTAATAAACTAGTGCGTAAGTATTTAATACCCTGAAACCAAGTTAATTCAATACTTTCGGCGCCATCGGTTAATGTAGCAGTTAAGCGTTGGGCACGTGCCACACCTTGCAGTTGCAAGTTAGTTAGTGTACCTTTAAGTTGCACATAGGGCATATCGGGCGTTAGCTCGGCAATGGTATGAAACACTGACTTATCAATGTATTTGTACGGAAAATAGTACAGTAAATCGCCGTAGGTAAATATATTAGCCTCTTTTTTTAAAATAGTAGCACGCTGCTCGCCAACACCTTTGAGGTACGTTATAGGTTGAGCTAAAAATTGTGTTGGCATATATTTATTATTTGTGCAAATTTACATTTGAAATGTTAAACAATCAACCTCAAATTGCTACTATTATTTTACGCAAAATTGTACCTGCTGATGCCCTCGTAATTACTACATTACGTAACACACCTCAAGTATTAAAGTATCTTGATGCAACTGTAATTACTAACGCTAAGCAAGCTAACACTTACATAGCCCAACTGCGTAACGAAAAAACTAATTATGCACGAGTCATAGTGTACAATGGTATATTGGTGGGAATTTGTTATTTAAAAGATTTTAATACCACGCATCGTTTTGCATTTATTACCTTTTATTTAAATAATAACTATTGGGGCAAAGGTATTATGCAACATGCGCTTACACACTTTATAAGTACTGCTTTTGTTGATATACCAGCCTTGCATCGTATTGAAGCGCAAGTACACGAGCATAACGAGGGGTCGTGTGCATTGCTTGCACGTATAGGTTTTACTAAGGAAGGAGAGGCTCGTAATAATTTTTTTGTAAACGAACAACCATTTAACTCGCAGGTGTACTCGCTCTTGCGTACTGATGTTGTTAATGCAGCTATAAAATAGTAGTTTTACTACCGTATAAAAAACACACTGCACTTGAAAATATTACAACTTTTACCTCGCTTTCCGTGGCCATTAAAAGATGGTGGAGCTATTGGGTATTATAATTTTACGCAAGCCTACATAGATGCAGGACACGAGCTTACCATAGCCGCTCTCAATACTAATAAGCACTATATTAATTATAACGATATACCTGAACAATTGTGTAATAAAGCTACTATACATTTGGTAGATATTAATACTGACATTAACAAAAAAGATGCACTTCTAAATTTGTTTACCACACAATCGTATAACATACAACGCTTTGTTAGCAAGCAATACGAGCAATTAGTGGTAGATTTGTGTACTAATACTACCTACGATTTAATTGTATTTGAAAGCATATTTGTAGCCCCTTACTTAACTGCTATACGTGCCGTAACACCTGCTAAATGTGTATTGCGCCAGCATAATGTAGAATTTAAAATATGGGAAACATTAGCCGATAATACCTCTTGGGGAGCTAAAAAAATGTATTTAAAATTACTAGCTAATCGCTTGTGTACGTTTGAAATTAAGGCCTGTAATAGTTTTGATACCGTGTTTCCAATAACGCCAACCGATTACGAAACATTAGTAACCTGTGGCGTAACTACTCCCATGCACATAGTTCCGTTTGGTATTAATACCAAAAAAATGCCCAGTTACAAAGCGCCGCAAGGCATTACATTTTTTCACTTAGGTAGTATGGATTGGCAACCTAATCAATTAGCGGTGCAATGGTTTATCGATAACGTGTGGATACCTCTTGCACCACAATACCCTGAGGCTACGTTTACCATTGCAGGTAGGCACATGCCCCCATATTTTATGCAGTACCATAATACTTATAACATACAGGTAGTGGGCGAAGTATCTAATGCCATTGAATTTATGCAAAGCCACGCAGTGCAAGTGGTACCATTATTTGCAGGCAGTGGCATACGTGTTAAAATAATAGAGGCCATGGCCTTGGGCAAATGTATTGTAGCTACACCGCTTGGTGCGCAAGGTATTAATTACACATTAGACGAAAATATATGTATAGCTGATGATACCGCCGATTTTTTAAAAGAAATAGTAACCCTTATCGAAAATCCCGAACGTATTATTACCATTGGAAAATCCGCTCAAGTAATAGCACAAACTGAATACAATATTGATGTATTAGCACAAAAAATAATCGACAATTGATAACGTTACAGTCGCTATTGATAATTATCAATCTTACTTCAAGTAATGAACTTAACAGTATTTAGGGTTTGAAAAATTATACTCTATTTTTTTCAATAACACAAATCAAAAAAAAGCGTAAATACAACTGTAATTTAAAGAGAATTAGCCCAAAATTCTAACCAAAGAAATGATGTTTAAAAGCTGATTTGGCTCAAAAAAAACGCACAACTCAACATAGGTTAAAAACACACGTTTTACTGACGAGATAAAAGCGTACGTTTTACTCCTTTCGAAACGAGATTTTGGTCCAGAACAAATCGTTGGTCGTTGTAAGTTTGAAAACAACTCCTGTGTTTTAGTAAAAAGTAATAATTTGCATAAACTAGAGTTAAAAAATATTGCAATGACAAATAACTATAAAAACTATAATTTTAAAACTATATTGAGCTAATTTACTTTCATTCATGAACAGCATACTTACATTAGTTAATTTAATACGCTCAACTTTGCACGACCTAGTTTATTACCATTTTGCAGGCGTATATAATACAGTCCGTTACTTAATCTACTAACATCTACCAGTTGTGTATACCCGCCAACAGCTTGTGAAGCATTACACACATTACGTACTAATTTACCGTACATATCGTACACATCCAATTGTACATGTTGGCTAGCATCAGTATTAATGTAAGTAATATAAGCCAATCCAGAAGCTGGGTTAGGATATATCTTTACGTCAATACCAGTAGTTGAGTTATTAATTATAGCGCCTTTGTTTTTAATACTTTGCACACCATTAGTGCCTACACTATCAATAACCTCTACTGGCACTTGGCGTGTTTTGCCTTTGTAGGCTACACGAATAAAAGACTTCCCTTTTTTAATACCCTTAATAATATTGGCATTTATTTGGCTTACTACTTTAGTATTACCCATTGTAAACGCTACGCCTGGCATATTTGTTATATCAACAGCACCGTTACCTGCAAAGTAGCCTGTAACTTCAGTATTAAAGCTACTGCCTAAGGGTATGTATATTTTTTTAGGATATACGTGCATGCTATCTAATGTTAAGTTTTTAGTGTCAGTGATTAATGTTGCTGAGTCGGTAACGTAACTTGCACTATCGTGTGCTGCTACTGCAATTTTAATTTTACCCACGTAATTGGTTGGTACAGTATAATTTACTTTATAATGATTAGATAATGAGTCGTAATACATTTCTTGCAAATCGTTAGCTTTTAATCCAACTAGTAGTGCAATTTTAGGAAAATTACCTGTACTCGACACCTCTATCGGAATTGTATCTCCCGGATTAACTGCAATTACTGGAGGTAGTTTTAACTTAACCGTTCCTAGGCCTTGATTAGTTACATTTACTTGGCTACTAAATTGTTGATTATACAATTTGCCTACTGTTGAAGTTAATACTTCAGGCGTAAAACCTAGTTTAGTAAAATCAGTACTTGTGGTTGGGTTATTATCAAGTAAACGTATCACTTCGTTAATAAACGAAGTATTGTCAGGAGAGCCTACATGTTGTTGTAATGTATCAAAACTGGTTAAGTAACTTCCGCTTAATCCTCCTGTTTGAGATTTAAGTGGTACAATTAAGTCTGATTCAGGCTGACCAAAAAGCCTATCATGAAATTCTCGCGCTGTTTCACCTAATTTTTTATATCCAAATAAAGTTCCGCCTATTGCAAAAGCCGTTGAGCCAAATAAACTATTAAATGATGCTGAGGGCGTTGTGGAAACAATACAATGCGAAGGTACTGTATTAGCGTTTAAGCTTGCTCCGTTTAGATAGTTGGTTATTCCGTTACCATCAACACTCAAATCCTCAATGGCACCTGCATTAGCATCTTTACCAGCAAATTTCAAAATAAATTTAGTAAAGCCTGCATTACGTAATAAGTTGCCACACTGGCTACCTGAGTGTGGGGTGTTAAGTGTAATAAGTGAACGTACATCGGTTTTTTTATTATTTTTCTTTGTTGTAAATTCGGAACTCTGTATGTATGCTCGGGTAAGAATACCTCCCATACTATGCCCTACTACATCTACACTACCTGCGGAATATCCTGCGTCAACCGCTTTTTTAAGTAAGAATGTTATACCATTGGGCACAACGTTTTTATTTGTTTCAAATTTTTGGTCATTACTTGTTGAGTAATCAACTCGGTGTAATATTGCATCAAAATAATTACTAGTACCTACTAAATCAGATTCCATAATTGCAAATGCCGCCGCCTCCGACCATAAGCCATGTACCATCATTACAGGTGCTCTATAATAGCTAATCATACGAGTTTCTATAACGGTATTAGTAATTGTATTGTATACTTCTACCGAATCATCTTTTTTCACTCCATTAACATCTAAATACTCTGGGTGAGTTAACCTACCTTCAATTACGCCATCTTCAGGAGGTGTATTCATAGTAAATTTACCCCACAATTCAGGCGAAGTAGTCGCATTTGAATTTTGAATTCTAAATGCAAAATCAGCAGCATTGGCACATGTAGTGCATGACTCTGGAAATTTATATTTTATTATAGTAGCACTCGAACCATCGGCACATACTTTAAATGGCTTTTGGCTTGTAAAACCAGTTGCTTTCGATGACTGTTGAAAAATTACTTTACCTGAGTGTCGCCCTTTTTTACGTCCCCCCTCTACAAATATTTCATCCTCAGTAAGCGCATCGTTTATAAATGTAATTACACCATCGTTAGGATCTGTTACTGTAATTGTAACAGAATCGGTATGTGTACTGCCATTGGCAGAAGTTATAGTTAACGTAACAGTAAATCTGCCCGTATCATTAAAAGTATAACTAGGGTTTTGTACGCTCGACACATCTCCGTTCCCAAAATCCCAAGCCCAAGCTGTTGGATTGTTGGGAGATAAATCAGTAAACTGAACGGTTAATTTAGCAGGTCCTTCGTACACGTCGGCTTCAAAATCTATTGAGTCGCTTGCGGCATCAATTACAGTAATAGTATATTCTTTGTAATCTGATCCATTACCATTATCAACCGTTAAGCGTACTGTAAACACACCAGTATCATTAAATGTATAACTCGGGTTTTGGTCCGTTGAGTTATCGCCGTTACCAAAATCCCAGTTCCAGCTGGTAGGGTTGTTGGTTGAAGCATCAGTAAACTGTACTGTTAAGGAAGCCTCTCCCGAATTAACATCGGCTGTAAAATCAGCCACTGGCGCTATAGTAGAAGCATTAACTGTAATTGTAGTGGTAGAACTTGTAATTGAACCATTACCATTATCAACGGTGAGCGTTACTTGGTACGTTCCTGCGCTATCAAAAGTGTAATATAAATTTTGATCGGTAGAAACTACCACACCATCTACTTCCCAGCTCCATGTGGTAGGGTTTTCGGTAGAGGTATCATCAAAACTAACAGTTAGCGGGGCATCGCCAGAGGTAGCATCGGTAGTAAATTGTGCAATACATTGTGCCGTAGCTGAGTTTACCGTAATAGTAGTAACTGATGAGGTGCTAGTACCTATTGCATTAGTTACCGTTAGCGTAACACTGTATGTACCTGGGGTTTGATACACATTAGATGGATTAGGGTTAGTACTGGTATTACCATCGCCAAAATCCCACAACCAACTTGTGGGAGTGTTTAGCGATTGGTCTTCAAAATTAACTAATAGTGGTGCGTCTCCACCATAATTATCAGCCGCAAACTGTGCTGTTGGTGCTATTGCATTTACGGTTATGGTTACCGTGTAAGCTGTGCTACTTCCAGTAGCATTAGTAGCTATTAACGACACGGTGTAAGTACCTGGTGTGGTAAATGTATTTGATGGGTTTTGTGCTGTGCTGGTGTTACCATCGCCAAAATCCCACGCCCAGCTTGTGGGGCTGTCAGTTGAGTTATCAGTAAAATTAACGGTTAATGGGGCATCGCCCGAAGTAACATCGGGCGTAAAGTTAGCTGTGGGTGCAGGAGGTGCGTTTACGGTAATGGTAACGGTATAAGCTGTGCTACTGCCAATAGCATTAGTAGCTATTAACGACACGGTATAAGTACCTGGTGTGGTAAATGTATTAGACGGATTTTGTGATGTGCTGGTGTTACCATCGCCAAAATCCCATGCCCAGCTTGTGGGGCTGTCCGTTGAGTTATCAGTAAAATTAACTGTTAGCGGAGCATTACCCGAAGTAACATCGGGCGTAAAGTTAGCGGTGGGTGCAGGAGGTGCGTTTACGGTAATGGTAACGGAATAAGTATCAGTACCATCAGCGTTGGTTACGGTAAGTAATACGGTGTAAGTGCCTACAGTAGTAAATGTATTAGACGGATTTTGTGCTGTGCTCGTATTACCGTCGCCAAAATCCCACGCCCAACTCGTAGGGTTGTTGGTAGAATTATCAGTAAAGTTAACGGTTAATGGGGCATCGCCCGAAGTAACATCGGGCGTAAAGTTAGCCACAGGAGGTGCTGCAGCGGCGGCTACCGTACCACAATCGCTACTGCAAGCGTAATCGGTAACATAATCGCCATAAATTGGGTCTCCGTTAGCATCATAACCTGCTATTGCGTTAGCGTCGTAATAGTAATCATCAACACTTACACAGTGCTGCGCACCATCGTTAGTTACGGTAAATTGTGAGCCTGAGCCAGCTCCACCGTCCCAACTATACGAAATAGTACCTTGCCCGCTACCCGATGCACTAAGGGTAGAAGTACCATCACCGTTATCAAACACAGCTACTGAAACCGAACACTGCGCCACTGAAGTAGCGTAAGATGTAATTAAAAAAACAAAGGCAAGTGTAAGTTTAACAAGTACATTTACTATTTTATTTTGCTTTAATACTGAAGAGTAAATTTTAGTCATGATTTTTTTCAATTTGTAATTATTGTCAAATATAGTAAAAACTATTAGTAATTGTATTATTAATAGTTAAAATGCAATTACTCTTTTACAAACTGAGTAACACTACTTACATTTTGATGCGTTAAGTATAATGTATATACTCCTGTGGCTAAATTTGTAATAGGTAATGTTATATAATTAATAGCATTGTTAGTGTAGATTTTAGTTAATACTTGCTTGCCAAGTGCATTGTACACACTAAGCTGTAAGGGTTGGGTTAATGCATGATTAATAGCCACGTACACTACATCAGTAGCTGGATTAGGATAGGTAATAATATTGGCTTGGGCAAGCCACTTATGTTGTGTTAGTGCATTGGTAATATTTAATTTGTATAAATTACCTCCGTTGTTTAGGAACGAATTTTTTTCATCGGTAATATATACTTCATCGTTATTCAAAAATACTACGGCTTCTTTTTGCGTATAGCTACTAAAGTTGTAATAAGTATGGGTTCCTCCAAAAAAATTATTACCCGTAAAATTACTAAATATGTGTAACGCCATTTCGCTTAGTAATGCTATTTTACTATGGTCGGGGCTTACGTCGGCACTAGTTATCCAATTACCTAGGTTAGTACCTGTATTAACACTATCGTGCAGTGTGGCTAGGTAAGTACCTGCACTATCGGGTACAGAGTACATTTTGCAATAACCACTATTGCCTCTGTTTTTACTAAATAAATATAAACGGTTATTAAAATGAAAAATTGATTCGCAATCAAAATTTTGCTCTGCTGCAGGTGGCGGAAATTGTGTTTGGTCAGGGTAGGATAAAAATATTTTATCGTTGTTAATAGTAGTGCTCGTTAATGTATCCAAGTTACCCACCTTACGAATTATTAAATTGGTTCTGTTATTGGTATTATTGCCCACATCGGCAATGTAGTAGTTGCCAGCATCGTCGCGAGCTATATCCTCAATATCAACCGCCTTTCCTGTACCTATTTTTATTTTGCGGAGTAATTGCCCTTGCGTATTTACTTGATACACGTAGGCCGAATCTCCACTATCGTTGTGTGTCCATACTTTAGTAGTGTCAGCAGGGTTTACCTCAATACCTGAGGTTTCGCTAACAGAAGTAGGTAGCACTGTTAGTTGTTGTGGCGTTACGTTATACGGTTGCCCAAATAAATTCCCTACATATATTTTGATTAATGTAAAAAGTATTTTTTTCATTAATTAATTTTGATTGTACATTTTACTTTAAATAATATCCTTTTACACTTTCTCTCAAATTATAATTACTACTCATTACCTCGCCGTAAGCTCCTGCGGTGCGTATAATTATGGTATCGCCACGGCTGGTTATAGGTAGTTCTACCGCTTTGCCAAAACAGTCGCTGCTTTCGCAAATAGGGCCTACTACATCATACTTTAGTTGTGTAGTTGCTGTTGAACTTATGTTTTCAATTTTATGATAAGCTTGGTATAATGCTGGGCGTATAAGTTCAGTCATTCCAGCATCAAGTATAGCAAAGTTGGTATTAATACCATTTTTAATATAAGTAACGGTACTTACTAATGCACCGCATTGCGCTACTATGGCTCGGCCTAGTTCAAAGTGCAATTGTTGATTATTACGTAGCTCAATAAATTTATTAAACACGTTAAAATAATCTTCAAAATTTACAATAGGTTCTTGTTCAGGATTTTTGTAATTAACACCTAAGCCCCCACCAACATTTATTATTGGTAAGTCGTAGCCTTTGCGCAAAAAGTAAGTATTGATTTCGTTTACACGCAAGCACAATTTTTTAAATGGTGATAAGCTTGTTATTTGCGAACCAATATGAAAATGCAAACCAATTAGTTTAATGTGGGATAATGTTTTTAGTTGTTCAATTACCGCATCAAACTCATAGGGGTTAATCCCAAATTTATTTTCCTCGAGCCCTGTAGTAATGTACTTGTGGGTATGCGCATCTACGTTAGGTTTAATGCGCAATGCCACTTGTGCCGTTTTATTTTGTAGTTGTGCAAGTTCGTTTATTACCGCTAACTCTTGCGTGCTTTCGCAGTTAAAGCAAAATATGTTGTGGTGTAGGGCGTAATTAATTTCTTCGTCAGTTTTTCCAACACCTGCAAATACAATGTGTGCAGGGTCAAAGCCATTGTTTATAGCACATTTTACTTCGTTGCCACTTACACAATCGGCACCTAAGCCAGCCTGCTTTATTTGGGCTAAAATTTCGGTATTTACATTAGCTTTAAACGCATAATGCACATGATAGTTGTGCTTGTTGCTTGCATTGGTAAGTGTTGTAAGCGTTTGTTGCAATAACGCTAAGTCGTAAATATAATAGGGAGTGTTGTGTTGCAGTAATTCAGGCAAGCGTTCTTTTGAAAATATCATCGTACGTTTTTTAGTAGTATAATTATTGATGATAGCCAAATAGGCCTTTGTTTAAATTAATTAATGCTTCGTTTTTATACGTTGAGTTTACTAGCACACTAATATTGTTTTTGCTACCTCCGTACGAAACCATACTTAACGGAATATCCTTTAGGCACTCCAATACCTTGTATCCATAGCCTGATTTGTGTTTAGGTAAGTTACCTACAATGCAAATAATACTTTGATTTTCTTCTACCTCCACATTTGCAAATTCTTCTAATTCTTTTAAAATATCTTTTAATGCCTTGGTATTATCAATGGTTAATGACACGGCAATTTCCGATGTAGTAATCATATCAATAGCGGTTTTAAAACGCTCAAAAATTTCAAACACCGCTCTCAAAAAACCATGTGCCAAAAGCATTCTATCGCTTTTGATAGTAATGGCGCATATTCCGTCTTTGGCGGCTACGGCTTTAATGCCCTCTTCAGTTGCTATGTTAGCTATTGTAGTGCCTAATGCTTGCGGTTGCATTGTGTTTTTAAGCAATACCGGAATATTCTTTTTTTGTGCTGGCAATATGCAAGTAGGGTGTAATATTTTTGCACCAAAATAAGCTAGCTCAGCAGCTTCGTCAAAACTTAATAAATGTATTGGATGTGTTTTGGCTACTACACGAGGGTCGTTATTGTGCATACCATCAATATCAGTCCAAATTTGTATTTCTTCAGCCTGTATTGCTGCGCCTATAATAGAGGCGGTGTAATCGCTGCCACCACGTTGCAAATTATCAATTTCGCCAAAGGCATTTCGGCAAATATACCCTTGGGTTATAAATAATTTTTGAGTTGGATATTTATTAAGTTCAGTAGTTAAATGTTTTTCAATATAGGTTAATTCAGGCTCTTCGTTTTCGTCAATACGCATAAAGTTTAGTGCAGGTAATAGCACGGCATCACTACCAAGCTCTTGCAAATGGTAATGAAACAGGGCTGTACTTAATAATTCGCCTTGTGCTAATACTGCTTTTTCTTCATTGGCAGTAAACATATCTAACGTAAACGAACGTAGATAATCAAAGTGGTGTTTAACTAAATATTCGGCCTTAGTTTTAAATTCGATATTAGTGTATAGTGCATTTACCTCGATAGTATATTTGCTTTCTAAAGTTTCAATTTTTGCGTTGGCTTCGGCATACGATTTATTGTACAATGCTTCGCAAATACCCACTAGTGCGTTGGTAGTACCACTCATGGCCGATAGCACCACTATTGTTTCAAAATCATTAGTTACTAAATTCACTAGTGCTTTCATTCGCTTAGCAGTACCTACACTTGTGCCACCAAATTTTAATATTTTCATTTTATTGCAGTGTTATTATTTTAAATGTAGGTGTTGTTTCATTTAATTCTTGTTTTAAGTCATCAATTATTTTAAACCCAAATTTATTAATGTATTGAAATATATTTTCGTAGCGTTCTTGCAAACCATTATTCGGAAAATACTTTTCTTTTTGTTTCAAGGCTTGTGTTATTCCGTTAGCGTGTTGTTGTTTTAATGCTTTGTTTACCTTGTTATTTAAGGCATGTAAGCCATCAATAGTTTTTTTGAGTTCGGCGTTGGCTATGGGAGCAAGAGTTTTATCAATGGTGGCTAACTCGTTACTTAATGCACTATATATAGTTTGTAATTGCTGTTGATAGTTATTGGTATTAAATTCTTTTTCGGTATTTAGCGCAATATATTTTTTGGTTATTACTTCATCAGTCTCAAACAAATCGTTAACGTTAAGTTGCAGGGCAGTAAGTTTTTCGTTAGCGGGAACATCTATCAACAAGGCCGAATGGCGCAATAACAACTGCGGAAACGGAGTTTTGTAATAATCAAATAATGGCTTTAGTTGCAACCAATATGCCAACTCTCCGCCACCGCCCACATAGGCAATGTTAGGCAATATTGTTTCTTGATACACGGGACGTAGCAATACATTGGGGCTGATGTTAGCCGTATTGTTGTGCAATTGTTGTAGGGTAAATTCAGCGTTGCCTGCGGTATAATTAGTGCCTTGTGCTATAATGCGTTGGCGAGTATTATTGTGTAGTAGAAATAAATTTATTGGGCGCGGAGTTACTTGTATGCTTTTGTAGCCTTTGTTAGTAAGGCTTTCGATAGTTTTGGTGGTTATACTATACGACGGACTGGTGGTTAATTCCTCGTTAATTATAGTGCTAAATGCGTATTTTAATTCAGGAGTATTTGCATCAATTATTACTACGCCATATTGCCCGAATAGCTCGTGTACCAAGCGTTGTGTGGCTTGCGCTAAGTTGTTGGTTGTGGCATAACAACTATCAAATAAGTTAAGTATTGCCGAAGAATGTTCTGTAGTACCTAATAATGCAACTAGTTGCTCCCTAAGTTGGGGTATATTATCAAGTGTAATAGCACCTACTGCATTGCCTGCTATTGCTGTAGCTGTTAATTTTTTATTATGGATATTAAAATGATTTACTTCTTCAAAATCATGATCTTCGGTGGCCATCCAATACACAGGTATAAAGTGGTGTTGTGGGTGCGCCGTGTTAAGTTGCTCAGCATAATTAATTGCAGTAATTATTTTATACACAAAGTACAATGGCCCTGTCATTAAGCATAATTGATGCCCTGTAGTTACGGTAAATGTATTGGTATTGAGTAGTGTAGTAAGCTGTGTTTCAATGCGTTGTTTGTGGGTAGTGGTATGTTGCCACAACGCGTTATACTGCTTAGTTAGCGCAATGTGTAACGCACTACGTTGTGTGGTGCTAAAGTTAGCGCGCTGCGTAATGCGCTCATTTATTGCTTGGGTATTAGTAGTAAGGTCGTTTAGTTTTTCATCATTAGTTAATAAATCAATTACTAACGGATTAAAAAACTGAATGACATCAAAGCCAATGGTACTGTGTGTTTTCAATAGAGGCGAGCTGTTATTTGATTTTTTTTTCGGTTTTAACAAATTTGCCGTTAGCGTAATAATCTACTTCGCTTAGCACACCAAGTTCGGTGTAATAAAACACCGTACCGTTACCATTAGTTAAAGTGCCTTTATCTAGTGGCTTACCAGCGTTATCAAAGTTGGAAACTATTTCCACAATATTATCAGCCACGTAACGCTTTTCGCTCCATAGCTGTCCGTTATCGTGGTTAATAATTTCCATGCCCTCTTTTTTACCTGCTAGGTAATTATTGGTAGCGGCTATTTTTCCGTTTTCAAAATACACTACGTTTGTACTGTCTCGGTGTCCGTGTTTGTAATGCCCTAGGCTTTGTAATTTGCCGCTAGGGTAGTAGGTAATGTAGTTGCCGTTTAATTTTCCTTTAAATGTTTCAGCGTCTATTTTAAGTATTCCACCTTTGTAAAACTCCTTACGATACTCGTGCTTGTGTTTGCCCACACGCTTATCAGTGTGTACAAAACCATAAGCACCGCTACCCCCATCTACATAATAAAAATTGCGCTGTGCTATTAATTTACGCTTCACATAAAAATCTTCCCACAGTAGTTTTTTAGTTTCTTTTTCGCTCACTCTAATAATCATAGTGTCTTTGGCTACGGAGTACACTGTATCTTTTTTGCCTTCGGGAGCTTTACTGTTATCCACCACTTGTGCGCTAAGTTGTAGTGTAGCCAAGGCAAGCGTAATTATTGTATAAATTCTTTTCATCGGTTATTTTAGTTATTATAAATTTTGTAGTACGATTTTTAAATCGTTTTCAAACTCTTGAAATGCTGTTAGTTGACGAAGTGCATTATAATCTTCAATATACTCAGCTACTAAATGCGTTCTTTTATGCGGATTAAAATTTTTTATTTTTCTGCCCGTTAATTCGCTACAGCTAATTAATAACTCGTGTAAGTATGCTTTAGGTTGTTTTTGTTTTTCTAACTCTGTAATTTTAGGCAAACTAATTGGTTTACTATAATTTGGATTATCAGCTGCTTTCTTTATTGCATTTTCGTTTATTAGCAACCATGTTTCCATCATTTTTACAGGCACAATTACTACTATATTGTTTGTGTTTTCAATTCCTTGACTATTTATTATTTCGTTTTTTCGCTGTTGAATAGTTTTTTTAATATCCGTTACCGACTCCCCATCTCTATGATAAATTAAAATATCACAGCAATAATAGTGTTGCGCTAATTTTATTCTTTCCGCTACTTCGCTAGCTTTGGGAGGATTTTTAAAACTACTAAAATCAGCAAATTCACCCTCGTTAGGCACTGTAGGATATAAGTCGTTTAGCAACCATTTTATTATTGTTACTAATATTTTATCGGAACTTCCGTCGCCAATAAGTGTAAAATTAATTTGCTTCATGTGTGTTAGTATTCAATTTTTAATTGATTTACATGTTCACGAACCGTTTTTTTCACTTTTGTAGAATTGACAAGAGTTATATTTTTTTCTTTTTTAACATCTAAATTATCTAAGTAGCCATTAATTTCAGCTAAATTAGTTGTTAATACTAAGTTACTATTTGTTTTCCAAGTATCTTGTAGTGCTACAAACGTAGTGGCTTTAACTTTTCGTTTAAATTCATCCATATACACTTCATACTCTTTAGCCAAGTATAAACTTTCGTGAGGTACTGAGCTCACCACTATTGGTGAATGTGTATTAATAATTACTTGGCGCAACGGATTATCTTCATCCACCTCATAATCAGTATCGGTAGCCATTCCTTCAAGTAGTTCAATCATTTCATTAATTTTTTTTGGATTGATTCCGTTCTCAGGTTCTTCCAAACAAATTAATCCACTACCCATATTATCTTGTTCAATTATTGCTAAAGCCAAGAAGCGTAATGTGCCGTCCGATAACGATTGCGCAGGCAATACTAAGCCGTCTTTAAATGTTAATTGAAGCGTGAGCAAGTCTCTCTTATCATCTTTATCAACCGACACATAACTTACATTACTAATTAATTCTTTTAATTTGTTAGTGAGCGTTTGATATGTTCTACCTTGTTCTTTTTCTACTGATTGTAAGCGAAACAAAGTGGCAGGTAAGTTTGCACCATTTGCTTGTATTTCAGCATTTTTTATTTCGTAAGTTGAGTTTGGATTACGCAATGCACTTGGCTCAAATTGTAACATCATCCAATTACGCATTTCTTGTCGTGCCAAAAATGCTGTGGGAGTAACCGAGTCTGCTTTTGACAACAACGTACGAGGCATTTTTTTTGCGAAAAATTTAGTTGTACTGCCTTGATTACGATCTTGGTGTAGTCTTAACTTATCTCCCTCTGTAGAAATAAACGGTGTACCAGTACCTCTACCCAAAAAAACTGAGTCTTTCCACTCTTTTTTATGATTAAAATAAATATTTTTTCGTGCCTCCCTTGATTTGATAGGAATTAACTCTTCTTTTATTATTTCAATAGGTTCTTTATCATTATCATATAAATTCAAATTAAGTTCTAGCGTATATTTTAAGCTCGTTGTTGTAGCCTTCGATTTTTGCCCCAAATCATCTTCTGCTTCTTGAGGAACAATCATATCTACTTCAAACTTCATGGTAGTTAAATACTCATCTCCATTTTTAAAGAAAATATCTTTAAAATTAGCGTGTTTTTGGTTTTCGCTTCTTACTGATTTAGCTGCCTCTAAAATTGTTTTATCTGATAGTTGAGATAAAAACATAAGAGCATCAAAAAAATTAGATTTACCCACGGCATTTGCTCCTGCAATGCACGTAAATGGTCCAAAATATAGTTCGGTATCCAACAGGCTTTTAAATCCGTTTATTTTTATCCGTGTAATCATTTATTTTATACTTTTTCTGTAGTTAAGTATTTCCCCAACCAAGTGTTACGTGCAGCTACTTGCCAAGCATTAGTTAGTTGTGCTAATGCGCTTATTGTATTGTCAAACACTAGGGTTGATGCACTAATAGTACCGTTGGCTATGAGCTGCTCGGCTTGCGTAAATTTAAAATTCGCTACCGTATTGTTAGCTGTTAGGTAGTACACAAGGCTACGATCAGTTAATGTTATTTGTAAGTTGGTTTCTAATTGTTTAATTACCCGTACCGATGCATCAATGCTACAACCACTGGCTTGGCTTAATTGTTCGTCTACCGCTATTAGTATAAATTGTTGATGCTCAAGCGTATAGCTTGCTTTAAGTTCGTTGCCATGTGCTTTCCAACCGTTTACAAATGTGGTTAGTGTGTTGTGCAGTACTTGAGTTTGCGCAACCGTAAATGGCTGTGTACTAGCGTATATCCACAAGCGTGAGCTAGGTGCTAGGGTAGCAAAGTTAGTGGGTAGAGTAATCATGGGAGCTATTTAATTTTAAACTCAAATTTACTACGATAATTGAGTTATTTAGTATTTTTTGTTAGCCACTAATTAACAACTGTTATAGGGTTATTTGCCCAACAAATTTAATACCTGTTGCATACACGCATCGTGGGTAGTGCTGAGTAAAGTTAAATTTTCATTTACTATATAACTAGGTTGCACGCCACGCCCATAATTGGTTTGGGGCAATATATTATTTACCTGATACAGCGGCAACCGCAGTTGTATTTTGGTGTTGGGGGCTTGCACCATAGGCATTGTAAATGCGTTGCAACCATTTTCGGTTCCGCCAGTTTCTTGCCCAATAATGGTAGCTCGGTTATAACGTTTTAAATATGCCGCTACTATTACCGATGCCGAAAAACTTCCGCCATTAACCAGTACAAACACTTTGCCTGTGTAATTATTATTTTTTGCTTTTTTAATAGGTAAGTAGGCATAATAGATGCTATCAACTGTTTTGTGTTTAGTGTAATTTAAAAACTTAGCTGATAATATAATGCCAAACTTATCTTTCATGTAGCCGTAGTAGGGTATTATTTTATTATTGCGATTAGCTTCAATAACAGTATTGTTGGGCAATAAATAGCTTAATAATTTTATAGCAGTAAGTACCTGCCCGCCTCCATTATTGCGTAAATCAAGCACTAGGTTAGGGGTGTGTTTATTGGCAAGTTGGTTAAATGTAGTGGTTAAAAACTTACGTTGTTTAAATGATGCAAACGAATTCAAATCAATAATTGCAATGCTATCGTGTAGGTAGGTTAATGTTTCTTCGCTTTCGTTTTTAGTCTTATTTGTTTTAGCAACAACACAGGTAACGGTATGTTTAATGGTACTGCCTTTTAGGGCATTAATAGTAATAATTTGTATAGTTGCACTATCCACTAATCCCCTGTAATAACGTGCAAAGTTTTGGTTAATTATGTTTTCTTTTCCAGTTGTAATACTACCATCGGCGGTAATAAAACTATTCATAGCTAAGAGTATATCGTGCGCTGAATGCTTGTTAATACTAGTTATTTCGTCCAATGGTTTTATAGTACTATCGGTACTATTGTTTTTAATTACATACAATTTTTGGTTGTTGGTAACAATATCTAACGGTAATAATTTATAGGGGTGTTTAACTAAATATTTAGTAGTACTGGGGTTAAATAATGTGGCGGTATGCCCACATTTTATTTTTTCAATAGGGCGTTCGAGCAATATTCTAAACTGTCGTTCGGTCATACTATCCGCTATTTGTGTGCGGTAGTAATTAAACCAGTAGTGCATACTATCGGCGGTGGTGTAGCGTGTTAGCCCAGGGTGGCATTTGGTAAGTATGGCTTGCATGAAGTTATAATCCTGCACCAAATCGTTTTTAGCATAGTACTTATTGCTAGGGTCGTGCTGTTGTGCAATGCTAAGTTGTGTGGTTAGTAATAACAAAAAAAACACAAACAATTGTTTGTGTTTTAATATAACGTTGCGCATAGTGTAGTACATAAAGCAATTAATTATTAAACCCTAGTAAGCGCATAATATCATTAATATTACCCAGCAACATTAAGCCTAATAGCATAACCATACCTACTACTTGTGCATATTCCAAAAACTTTTCGTTAGGCTTACGGCGTGTAATTATTTCGTATAACGTAAACATTACGTGTCCACCATCTAAAGCGGGTATGGGTAGTATATTCATTATAGCTAATACTATTGATAAAAATGCGGTAAACCCCCAAAACACTTGCCAGTCCCAGTTGGCCGAAAATGCACTGCCCAACATAATAAATCCGCCTACTTGTTTGTAGCCTTTTACCTCAGGGTTAAATAATATTTTAAACTGACGAATGTAGTTGCTAAACGTTTGGCCTGCATGGTGGTAACCTGCTGGAATACTTGCTAGTAGGGAGTACTCCACTTTTTTTGTTTTAAAATAACTTAACACATTTACTGGTGCAATGCCTAACTTGCCACTTTCGGGTACATTAACTTTTACATTAACTGCTGCACCGTTACGCAGTACATTAATAGTGGCTACTTTACTTTTGTGCAATTGCAATTGCGCTACTACATTGTTAAAATATTCGGCACCCACACTATCAACACCCACTATTTTGTCGCCTTTAAGTAATCCCGCTTTTTGCCCCACACTACCAGGTACAAAATCGCCTACTACAAATGGAAAGCGAGGAATAATAAATTGGTCTTTACTCTTAATTAATTTGGCTAAGTAAGTGCGTGGTAGGTCTAGTACCATTATTTTACCTTCACGTTCTATTTCTAGCGTGCGTGCTTGGTTCAGTATCATTTCTTTGGGTATATCAAAGTGGCTTTCAATGGTGTTACCCTCTACTTTTAAAATTTTATCGCCATCTTTCAAACCTATTTCCGCAGCCAAGCTATCCGCTGCAATACCATAAGTTACGTTAGCCGAAGGTAAAATTTCGTCGCCCCAATAAAATGCAATACCCGCATAAATTAATATGCCCAATAGCGCATTAACTGTAACACCGCCAAGCATTATTATTAAGCGTTGCCATGCAGGCTTGCTCCTAAATTCCCACGGTTGAGGTTCTTGTTTTAATTGCTCGGTATCCATACTTTCGTCTATCATACCTGCAATTTTAACATAACCCCCTAATGGCAACCAACCCATACCGTATTCGGTTTCGCCTTTTTTAATTTTAAAAATTGAAAAATAAGGGTCAAAAAACAAGTAAAATTTTTCGATACGGCAACCAAATAGTTTAGCGGGTATAAAATGCCCTAGCTCGTGTAGGGTTACTAATATTGATAAACTTAATATAAATTGTGCGGCTTTAATAAGTATTTCCATAAGCTGATAGTGGTGTAATTAATGTGTTAAATGTAATGCAGTGCAAAACTAGTAAGTTTAATTTACAATAGATAATTGATTTTAAAATCGGTTACTTAGTATAAGGCGTTAAATCACTGTCTTTTAAATTAATGTGGCTAAATTTCTTTTTAACTATCCCGTTGTCTAATGCCATAATTACGGGCACTTCAGGGCCACTTAGCTTTACAAAGTTGTTAGTATTATAGTGCAGGTGTGGTACATCTTCGGCTTTGGTTTCCGCCCAAAACGGAGCTAAATATTCTTGCTTACCTGTTAGTACCAATAGCATACTCCAGTTTGGGTGTTGGTTGTGCATAATGTGGAGCTTAAAGGCAGCTATTTTGCAATGTGGGCAAGTAGCGCTTACAAAGGCTACAATATGTTTACCTAGTTTTAATTTATCAATAGTAGGTTGATTGTTGTGTTCCTTATCACTAAGTAGCTCCAGCGGTAGCGTGTAGTTGGCTTTGCCTTCGGTGATGTATTGTGCCATGTAAAAATCAGGCGGATTAAGTATAAATGGTAACGCTGCACACCCTGCAATACTTACTATCCACACCGCAATGGTATAGCGCCACTGCACCACCACATTCATATACCATAACATGGCGGTAATGCCCATCATTGCTATATTTTTGAGGATAGATTGTAGCGGTGTCATTTCCAAATAAGTACCAAAACAACCGCAGTTGCCCGTATTGCCGTCTTTTATTAGCGCATACACTAAGTAAAGCGTAAAAAATAATAACACGCCCATTACAGCTTTTAGCGTAAACTCACGGTGCTTAAATTGTAGTATTAACAGTAATCCTACGCCAAGTTCTAACCCAATAAGCAGGCGGGCTACAATAGGCGCAGTAAACCAGTTAGCAATACCTACATCAATAAAATTAAGTTCAAAAGGCTCAATAGGGTATAGCTTAACATAGCCCGAAAATATAAATACTATACCTAATAGTACAGCGGTAATAAAATAAATAATACGTGTAACCGTTGGATTGTGTTCCATAATTTAATTAGAACTTAGTAATTACGAAACCTACCCCACACGCCTAACGGTAACTTTAAATCGGAAGTGCTTTGTAAATACAGCTCGCCAGTTTGCAAGTTTTTACCTGCTTTTTTCTTTAATAAGTTTTCCAATATAATGCTCGAAAACCCTAACGAATAGGCGTTAAGTATTAAAAAATGTTTAGGTGCAAGTAGTTGCAATACCAACTCAATAAGTTCGGTAATGTTGTCTTCCAATATCCATTTTTCGCCATTAGCGCCGTGTCCAAATGCAGGCGGATCTAGTATTATTCCGTTGTAAGTATTGCCACGTTTTACTTCGCGGCGAGCAAATTTTAGTGCGTCTTCTACCGTCCAGCGTATGTTGTTAAGCCCACTATTTACCATGTTTTCATTGGCCCAATTTACTACTTGCTTAATACTATCCACGTGCGTAACATCAGCTCCTGCTGCACAAGCCGCAATACTTGCAGCACCAGTGTAGGCAAATAGGTTAAGAAACTTAGGTTGTGGCACATTAAGGTCGTTAATGCTATTGGTTATGTAGTCCCAATTTACGGCTTGTTCGGGGAACAAGCCTACGTGCTTAAACGATGTAAGCCCTAGTCTAAACGTAAGTTGCTTGGCGTTTTTGCTATTGGCAGTGTAATTAATTCGCCATTGGTCGGGGCAATTTTTTAGCTTGCGCCACGTGCCCTGCGAACTCGATTTTGCCTCAAACTTTAAGTGTGCCTTACGTTCCCATTCCGCTTTAGATAATTGCGCATTCCACACGGCTTGTGGCTCGGGGCGTATTGTTATGTAGTTGCCCCAGCGTTCGAGTTTTTCAAAATTGCCACAGTCTATTAATTCGTAATCGGTAAAGTTTTGAGGGCAGAGTAATTGCATAAATAATATTGAGAAAAAAATAATTTAAAAAAAATAGGTGTGCCTAGCCTTGTTTTTTGCGTGTTTTGTTAATATCAAATTTTAACGAAAACACATTAGAGTAAATGGCGGTAGATGAATTGCCGATGTCAGTAAAAGCATAATCAATACATATACTCCTAAACTTTAACCCCAAACCTACATTAGGCTGAAAGGTAGTTATACTACGTTGCAAAATATCTTTTTGTTGCGTTATGTTGCCCGCTCCTGCTCGTATATACACCAAATTATATACATTAAGTTCGAGGCCTGCGTGGGGGTCAATACTTATGCCGTTGGTTTTAATGGGTACGTTACGCTTACCATCGGTGGTAATATCAGCATTTACTTCAGCCAACAAATTAAAATTTTTGTGTAGTTTGATGTTACGCGCCGCTCCTAACAAAAAACGAGGTAAAGTTATCTCGCCTGAATTGGTAGGTATTTCGTTACCTGTACGCTTAAATGCTTCTATTGTTTTTTCATCTAACGTAATATTCCAAGCATTAAATGTGGTAGTAATATCGCGTGCCGTAACGCCAAATTGCCACTGCTTGCGCTTATATTGCACCCCTGCATCAATACCAAAACCCCAACTATTAGCAAACTTGCCAATAACTCGGCGCACTACTTTGGCTGTGCCCCCCACGGTTAAACCAGGTATTTTAAGTGTGCGTGCATACGATCCCATAAATGCATAATCAGCCGCCGAAAACGAACTAATTCTATTATAATCAATATTGCCATTAGCATCAATTAATTCGGTAGTGTTGGGTATATTATCTACCCCAAAACGAACTACTGACAGGGCAACAATACTGTTGCTATCAATACGTTTGGCTAGTGCGCCGTAGTCGTATTTGGCTATACCTGCAAAGTATTCGGCGTGCATTAAGGCTAGTTGTGGAGTAGTACTTACACCACTTAACCCAGCTGGGTTCCAGTAACCGCTTGTAACGTCGTTTACACTAGCTACTTGGCTACCGCTCATACCAAGGGCTCTGGCACCAACGCCTATTTGCAAAAATTCGTTACTGTACTTAGGAGCTTGCGCTAATGCCCTGTTGCTTACTAATGCGCACAGTGCTATAAAAAGTAGATGAAATAGTGGTTTCATTAAAATAATTAAAAAAATAGTTAGACAATAGTTTTTAAACTATTATGCTAACACGAAAATAGGTTTTTTATTACAAAATGGCGTAATTATTAAATGTGGAGCTAGGTACTAAATTTTTGTTGCCACTACAAAGCGGTGCTTTTGGTGCAGGTCGTTAATTATTTGTACGTTGCCAAAACCTAATTGCACAAATAGTTGTGCCGTTGCTTCACCAAGGGTTTCATTAATTTCAACGGCTACTAACCCTTGTGGTTTTAAGGTATTATGCGCCATGCTGGCTATGACTTTGTAAAATAGTAATGGGTTGCTGTTAGGCACAAACAGTGCGCTGTGTGGCTCATAACTAAGCACGTTAGTGTGCATGGTTTGTTTTTCGGACTCTAACACATAAGGGGGGTTGCTTACCACTACGTCGTACATTGGCCACGTGTGTTGTTGCCATTGCAATATGTCGGATTGTAATAGTGTTACTTCGCAATTATTTGCAGTGGCGTTATGTTGCGCCACTAACAAAGCTTGCGCACTTATGTCGCATAGGGTAACTGTACTGTTGGATAATTCGTGCTTAATACTAATGCCTATGCAACCTGTGCCTGTGCCTATGTCAATAATGTTGAGAGAATTAGTTTTATTTGAGTATTTATTTAAGATATAGGCCACTAACTCCTCAGTTTCGGGTCTTGGGATTAAAGTGTGTTGGTTTACGTTAAATTTTAAATCAAAAAACCATTCATAACCAATTATGTATTGTAGCGGTGTGTGCATTAATAGCTTTGCTATGGCTGCATTATAGCTATTAATTTGGCTTTCAGTTACACGGTAATTAGGTTCAGTTAATTGTTGAGTTTTGGTAAGCTGCGTAATGTACGTAGTAAGTGGCATAAATAACTGTACAAGCTCAGCGGGTGAGTAATTTGCGCTTAACTGTGTTACAAAATAGTTACGTAGTGTGCTTAGGTTATTGTTGTGCATTGGGTGAAATGTCTAGTACAGAATATATAGTGCAATTATAATAAACATTATCTCAAATTGTTACAAAACACGTGTATAGCAATTGATTCCACAGCGTATTCAAACTATTCTATATTAATTAAAATAAAAACCGTTTAACTTAGTTATAGTAGGTGTACTAACCCTAAAACTACACCTCATGTTAAACAAAAACAAACTTCCGTTATTAATAATTATTGTAATGTGTGTAGAGTTAATGATATACCTATGGGCTGTTGGCACTACCGAAACAAGTGTAGTTTTTGATAAATGTGCGCGAAATTCGGGAAGGGTATCTTCATTTTTTAATGTAGCTATATTAGGAATGATTGGTTTTTATGGGCTTAAAAATTGTTATACTAATACTACTAAAAAAGATGCCTTGGCTGTTTTAATTACTTTATTTGCCGTTAATCATTTAATTCATTTTTTTTATGTGTATCAAAATTTTATGCATCACGCACATCTATTAATTGTTTGGGATAATAAGCACGGCTTTGTTACCTTTATTGGTATAGTAACTATTCCTATAGTAGTGTGGCGTGTTAAACAATTAAATGGCCTACTGTATTTTACTATTATTGCACACCTATTTAACGTTAGTTATTTTATTATAAAAACATTTCACTCCAAAATAAAACCTGAGCACCCTGCCTATCACAATCAATTAGGTATTGTAGTTACAAGTGCCGCACTTATGTATGTTTTATACGGCATTATTAAGCATCACAATAAATTAAGTACAACTCGTTAATGCATACATCAATTATTCGTAGCTTTTGTTATACACAATTATTTAATTGTGTTAGAGCTATAGTAGCCCTGTGCCAAACGTGGCAACAATTACCTAATTACTATGCGCTAAGCTATATTATAAAATAATTACGAAGAATACTTAAGTTATTGTTGTGCATTGGTCCTACATTACCAATATTCCATCCAATCCCAATACCTCAATAAACTCAAATTTATCAACGTTAATAGTATTTGGAGCAAAAACAAATTTTTTATCGTACACGTTTCCGTTGTGATAAAAACTTGCCCAATACTCGTTACTTATTGCAAATACATCTTCTATAATAGGTTCAATTTTTACTGCCGTACGGCCGTGCACTGTATTTAAAAAATGACGTAGTGTAGCCGTTTTTTTATCTTCGCCATTAATTGTTCCGTAGCCTGATGTAGATACTAAAACGCCATCCACAGGCTCGTATTTAAAATTTACAAAGTAAGCGTTCCATTCTTCAGCCAGTTCTTCGTTAATTTCTTTTGTAATGGCTATTCCTATGTGTTCTACATTTAATTGTGGTATGTCTTTAAGCATAATAAGTGTTGAGCGTATTTTTTTGTAAAAATAATATTTTATTTAATTTTTTTTTGAGTGCTAGAATTAATATTGTTACTTAATTTTAAAATAGTAACCCAGTGTATTCTTAATTATTGTTGTTTATTTTTTATTAAAAAAGCAACTTCAACAAATAACAGCATAAAATTTTCGCATCAGTCTGCGTTAAGGTGCTTGCTCCGTCCTCGGGGTTCATTTACTTCTTTGAGTATAATTTCCGAATGTAGTAAATGTGCAGCCGTGGCCGAATCATTTACTTTGGAGGCAGAGCGGGCAAGTATTTCCAACTCAAATTCGGTGAGTACACTTTTACGCACACCAACGTCCCTCCATTCGGATTGGGAATTATCCTCTTTAGTAATTGCTCGTGCCAACGCTAGCGCATCTAGCAAGGCTTGATTTGCTCCCTGTCCTTTAAAGGGACTCATAGGGTGGGCGGCATCGCCAATGAGTGTAACTGCCCCTGCATTAGCTAATAATTGTGGGTCGAGTAATGCCCTGTCGTATACTGGGTAGCCCGAAATTTCAGTTTCAGCCGTAGCGGCCAAAATTTGTGGTATAGGGTCGTGCCATTGTAACCTGCGGATTGCCTCCGCTTTAAGGGCTTTAGTTCCTTGCGCACTCAATGCCTTAGCTTCTTCTTCGACCATAGGGAAGCTAAGTTGCCACATTATGGAATTAGTTGCATAAGGCATAAGGTAAATGCGTTCGTTGCCGTTAGAGGTTTGAAATACGGTGGCAGAATCCAACAACGAATGCTCAAACTCGTGTAAGTTAGCCAAGGGGCAAATGCCCAAAATAACAATACAATTGAGGTAACGCAAAGGTGTAGCCTCGTCAGTAATTAATAACTTACGTACCGCGCTTCTAATACCGTCGGCTCCTACTAAAATATCTGCCTTGGCATGTTGAGTTTCGCCATTTAATTTAAACGTTAAATCAACGCCTCCACCATCGTTATTTTTAAAATTTATTAGTTGATGCCCCCACTGTACGGCGTTATGTCCGCCCAGTTGTTCTAGTAATGCTAAGCGCAATGCTTGGCGGGCAATGTGTACGTTGCGGCGTTTATTAGACGATTGATTAATAGGTTGATTTAATTTGCGTACGCCCCATTCGCCAATTATTTTTCCTTCAATAGTATGTACTACGTGCCGTGTGGAGAATACTCCTTGTTGTAACGCAAATATACCAAAGCCTTCAATGGCTTTGCTGGCTTGTTGCAACGTGAGACCATAGCCTTGAGAGCGGTCGTTAAAACCATTATCACGTTCGTATAACGTAAACGGAATACCACGGTGCAAGCATGCCACCGCTAGTGCCACGCCACCAATGCCACCACCCACAATAGTTACGTGCGGGTAGTGTTGGGTATTAATTACCGCAGGTGTAACGCTACGCATAAGCCCATTGCCGTTGCATAGCAAGCATTTGTACAAATGTTCTTTAGCAGGAGTTATTAGTGGCTCTTGGTGCGGAGTTTGGTTTAACTTATTTAATTCAGCTAGTTTTTCGAGCCGTATTTTTTTGCGGGTTCTCTTGGGTGCTTTGCCTTGCCCTGCACAGTCGGGGCAGGGTGTAAAATAAGTTTGTTGATGTGCGGTTATCTCCATTTTTTAATGTTCCCCTAAATTACATAAGGCGGGCGATTACTTTTAAAATTATTTTTAATTTCAGTGATCATGTATTCAGGGTATTCAAACACTAATTTATTCTCAAAACGGATTACGTGTATTCCAACGGAATTTAAAAACAAGGTGCGTTCCCCATCATGTAATTGTGCTTGTGGGGTGTTGTGTATTTCGCCATCAAGTTCTATGGCTAATTGTTCTGCTGGGCAATAAAAATCGAGGATATAATTGCCTACGCTGTGTTGGCGGCGGAATTTACGCCCATCTACTTGTGAGTTTTGTAACAGTGTCCATAATTTAGCCTCGGCTGGAGTTGAGTTGTTGCGTAGTGTGCGGCGGAAGGTTTTGAGATAGGGGAGGTTGTTGAGTTTTGTATTAACTGGAGTATCTTGGGGGAGAGTTTTACTTTCTAGCGGGAGAATTTTACCACCCCGCCCTGCGGGCACCCCTCCTAAAATAGGAGGGGAACTCTGGGTGTGATTATCTAACGGGAATGACGGGGTGGCACTGTTGAATGTGCTATTTTCTTTACTTCTATTATTTTCGTCGTCTGTATTTTGTACCATTACCCCTGAAATTTTATTACTGAATTTTAACCTTAGGTTTAATCTTGATGTTTACTCTTTTAATTTACTACTTATACTTTTGCTCCCTAATTTTTACGCTTAGTATTTACGATATTATATTTACGCTTTGTACTCCCCTCCTTTTTAGAGGGAGGGGTGCCCGCAGGGCGGGGTGGGTTATGCGCCCTGCTTACATGCTATACTATATGGCTAGATGAAATAAATTTTGAAAGAAAAAATGGTACTAGTATTGCTTAATTTTTCTTTTAAGCCTATTTACTTCATTTTCCCATTCTCTTACTGAACTAAGAGCTTCTACTATTTGTTGTTGTTTGTCAGAATAAGACCTTAACAGATGAAACTGTTGAACTTCTTCCAAATTTATTCTTGCAGCACCTAAATTTATAATTGCTTGATCATATTCAGATTTTAATCCTTCAAGTTCTGCTTGTCTTTGAGCCGCATTAGCTATTTTTTTTTGCCTTTCTTCCTCTGCCAATCTAGCTATCTCAATTTGCTCTTGTTCTTTAATTTTAGCGTTTTGCTTTTCTAATTGTAGTTGTATTTCTGTTTGCTGAGCTTGTTGCTTAACGTATAATGTTATGCCGATTACACTTATCAATAAAAAACTAGCAATAACAACTATAATTATATTTTTTTTGTTAGTGCTTTTTTCTGTGGTTATAACAGTATTTACTATGGTTTTTTTTTCAGAAAGTGGCGGTGGTATAATTGGTGCTTTTGTTAATAAAGGGGGCGGAATACTTTTGAATATTTCTTTTAAATCTTCAATATCATTGGCTTTCATCCAGCTTTCCGCACCCTCGAACCATACTAAAGTATCTCTAGTAATGTTTTGTTCTTTTAATTCAGTTATCGAATAAGGTCCTTTTTGTATATCGTCTATGTGAATAAAATAGTTTTGTATCATGTTATTTTAAGTTTTTATGAATTGATTTTAAATTAGTTAATTTTTAAGTTTACGTCTACCCCCTACCCCTCCATTACATCTGCCTTGTTCCCCAGCTCTTCCCATTGGGCGTAGTAAGTGGCTAGCTCGGTTTTAAACTTTTTGTAGCTTGCGGTAAAAGCCCCGTCGTTAAACAGTTCGGGCTTGGCCAGTAGTTGGGCGTCGTATTCTTTTATTTTGGTTTCGTTGCGTTCAATACCTTCTTCAATTTTTTTAACGGCATTTTTTATTTTACGCAATTCTTTTTCTTGCTCCTTACGCTCTAAGTATTTTTGTTTGCCATCGCTGCTGTTGTCGTCGGTTTTGGCCGCGGCTATTGATGTAAAATTATTTTCTTTTTTGCGGTGCGCTAAGTATTCGTCTATATCGCCTATAAATTCTTTTAGCTTTCCGCCTTTTAGTTCAATTACTTTTTCGGTTATACCACGCAAAAAATCACGGTCGTGAGATACCAGTAGTAATGTACCTTCAAAGCTTTTGAGTGCTTTTTTAAGCAAGTCTTTAGAAAGAATGTCCAAGTGATTGGTAGGCTCATCGAGTATTAAAAAATTGTAAGGTTCAAGTAATAATTTGGCCAATGCAAGACGTGTTTTTTCACCTCCTGATAGCACTTTTACTTTTTTGGTAATATCATCTCCTTTAAATAAAAATGAGCCTAGTATGTTACGTACACGTGTGCGTACCTCGCCTACAGCTACTTCGTCTATGGTTTCAAATATTGTTTTTTCCTTGTCTAAATCATCAGCATGGGTTTGTCCAAAATAACCAATGCGTACCATGTGTCCTGGCGTAAGCACGCCTGATGTGGCTTGCAGTTCGTCCACAATTATTTTTATAAGTGTACTCTTACCTTGTCCGTTTTGTCCCACTATGGCTATTTTTTCGCCACGTGCTATTAAAAAATCTATATTATCTAACACTTTTTTGGTTTCGAACGATTTACTCAAGCCCGCAGCCTCTATGCTTACCTTGCCACTGTGTGGTGCAGCAGGGAACTTAAAGCTAAGGTTAGATACATCTTCATCATCAATTTCAACTACCTCTAGCTTGTCTAATTTTTTCATCAATTGCTGTGCAAACGCTGCTTTAGAAGCTTTTGCTTTGTATTGGTCAATTAATTTTTGAGTAGTTTCAATGTACTTTTCTTGATTTTTTTGTTTTTGCAACAATTGCTCTTTGCGCTCTTGTTTAAGTACAATATGCTTGCTGTAGTTGCACGGATATTCAGTAAGTACACGATTAGCAATTTCAAATGTTTTGTTGGTTAAATTATCCAAAAACATACGATCGTGCGATATAAGTACTACTGCCCCCTCGTAAGTTACTAAGTGGTTTTCTAACCAATCTATAGCCTCAATATCCAAGTGATTGGTAGGTTCATCGAGTAATAATAAATCGGGGTTTTGGAGTATTAGTTTCGCTAATTCTACACGCATACGCCAGCCACCGCTTAGTTCATTCATATTAAAATGAATACTTACACCGTTAAACCCTAAGCCAAACAATACCTGTTCTATACTGGCATCAATATTAGCTGCACCTAATATATTAAGCCTATCCATGCAGTGTTGGTAGTCGTCGAGGGCGTCCATGTAGGCTTGGCTTTCATAGTCTTCGGAATGCGCTATGTAATCATTTAAGAGCTCTATTTTAGCTTCTACTGAAGCTAATTCTTTTAACGATTGTTTTACTTCTTGCGCAACAGTTAAATCGCTGTAGTTAAATAATTCTTGAGGTAAGTATCCCATCGTAAACTCTTTGGGAGTGCTTATAACACCGCCCGAAGCCTCTTGCGCACCCGCTAATATTTTTAAAAATGTTGATTTCCCCGCCCCATTTTTACCAGTAAGTCCTACCCGCTCGCGCTTGTTTATTACTACGTTAATATCTGCAAATAGTGTTGTGCCTCCAAACTGTACTGTTAAATCGCTTACTGAAACCATGAATGTGTGTTATATTATTTAGTGTGTTGTTGTTAAAAGTAGTATGTGGTAAGTGTAGCGTTCCTGCTATAATTCTTTACGCAAGCGTGCTACGGGTATGTTAAGCATCTCGCGGTACTTAGCAATGGTGCGGCGTGCAATGTTGTAGCCTTGTGCTTTAAGTACTGTTACTAGGGCTTCGTCGCTTAGGGGTTCGGCTTTGTTTTCGTCGGCTATGGCGTTAGATAGTATTTTTTTCACTTCCTTAGAGCTTACTTCCTCGCCATCGTCGTTGGTGAGCGACTCGCTAAAAAAACTTTTTAACGCAAACGTACCAAAATGTGTAGTAATATATTTAGCGTTTGAAATCCTTGACACGGTAGATATATCCAAGTTAGTAACATCTGCTACGTCCTTTAATATCATAGGTTTTAGCTTGAGTTCATCGCCCTCCAAAAAGTAATCGTACTGCTTAGTAAGTATGCAGTTCATTACCAGCATCATGCTTTGGTTACGTTGGTCAAGCGCATCAATAAACCAGTTGGCGCTTTCTATTTTTTGTTTAATAAAACTAACGGCTTCCTTATCTTTTAACTTGCCTTTGCTATATTGGTTAAGCATGTCGTTATAATCTTTGCTTACTCGCAATGGCACACGGTTACGGCCATTCAGGCTTAGTTCCAGCTTACCATCGTTGTTGTACAGGGCAAAGTCGGGCGTTATTTGCTCTAAGTTTTTTTGGTTATCCGCCATCGAATTCCCTGGTTTAGGATTCAGGTGTATAATTTCGTTAATGGCTAATTTTAATTCTTCAGGCGTAAAATCAAGGTGCTGCGCTATTTTTTCGTAATGTTTCTTTACAAATTCCTCCATCATTTCGCTTACAATTTCGGTAGCTAAGCGTATGCCTTTGGTGCGGTTTTCTTTACGCTTTAGTTGTATTAATAGGCATTCGCGTAGGTTGCGTGCGCCAATGCCTGCGGGGTCAAGGTCTTGTATTTCGGTGAGTATAACTTCAATTTCTTTTTCGGTAGCAGTTATGTTTTGTGTAAATGCAAGGTCGTCTACCATAGCCGCCAATTCTCGGCGCATATAGCCGTCGTCGTCAATGTAGCCAATAACATAATCGGCTATACGCATTTGTTTGTCAGTAAGGTTGCGTAAGTGCAGTTGCTCCGTTAATTGCTCTTGGAACGATATTCCGCTTGCAAACGGCACGTCCTTAATATCATCGTCGGAGCTTGATTGTATGGTGGTTTTATAACTCGGTATTTCGTCGTCGTCAATGTACTGATCTAAGTTAAAATCCTCTCGTTTATTTTCGTCGTTACCCTCGGTTTCGTAGTCGTCTTGTTCGTATATCGATTCCTCGTCGTCCGCATTTTTATCGTCATCATTCAAGCCCTCTTCTAACGCAGGGTTAATCTCCAATTCTTCTTTAATACGTTGTTCGAGCGATGCCGTGGGTACTTGCAACAGTTTCATTAACTGAATTTGTTGTGGCGATAGTTTTTGTTGTAGTTTTTGTTGTAACGATTGTTTTAACATAATGCACTATTAAAATAGGGGGTTGTGTAGATATGCCCCAAATGTAACATACATTTTTTGGTTTATAAAATATTTAACCTATCATTAGTTATTGGTCAGTAATATTTACTTTGGGCGGAGCGGTATCTTTGCCTTTTTTGTTTACGTAATACACTTTGCGCCCATTGGTTAGCACAAAAACCTTGTCGGAATACTTATCAATTTTCTCGTACAGCGGCTCTACTACTTGCTTACCGCTACCGTTCACCAAGCCCCATCGTCCGCCAAGTTTCATTTTAAATATTCCTTTGCCAAAGGGTATTAATTCGTCGTATAGCGGTGGCACTATTATGCCACCAGTTTTGTTAATATAGCCCCACTTACCATCGAGTTTTACTTTGCTCATACCCCCTTTAAAACCTAGCACTTGTGCATACGTAGGGGCTACTACTTCTTTGGCTTTGGCGTTAATAAATCCCCACTTACCCTCAGCTAGCACAGGGGCTAACCCCTCCCCAAAATTATCAACACGGGTGTACTTAGGGGCAATAATTTCTTTGCCTTTGTAGTTTATAAAACAATATTTTCCGTTGAGTTTGCCCAGCATAATACCCTTGCTAAAATCGGTTATTGCATCGTATTCGGGCTTGGTTATTTCCTTACCTTTTTCGTTTACAAAGCCGTACTTTTTGTCAATAGTAACTTTAGCTAATTTGTTGTTAAACACTGCTGCCGAGTCGTAGGCAGGCTTAGTAATTTCTTTGCCTTTTTGGTTTACAAAACCCCACTTGCCTGCAAGCTTAACACTAGCAAAACCGTTGGTAAACTTAGTTACACGGTCGTAGGTGGGTTTTAGCACCTCTTTGCCTTTGGAGTTAATAAAGCCCCATTTATTATCTAACCACACAGGGGCTAAGTCTTGGCTAAATGCCTCAATGGTATCATAGGTAGGTACGGTTATTTCAGTACCTTTTAGATCTATTAACCCCCATTTAAACCCTAAACGAACGTAAGCAATGCTGTTGTTAAAGTCGTAGGCTTTGTCGTATTTAGGGGGGACAATTTCCACGGCTTTAGCTCCTACAAACCCATATTTTTCGTTAAGTTGCACACGTGCCACGCCTTGTTTAAAGTTGGCTACCTCATCGTAGTTAGGGGCTATTAATTCCTCGCCCTTGGGGTTTAGTAGTCCTGTTTTTTTATCTACTTGCACAATGGCTACGCCATCGGTTATGCCAGCTATAAAGTCGTATTTGGGTGCTACCACCTCGTTACCCTTGCGATCAATTAAGCCCCACTTATTATTACGCTTGGCACGCATTAGCTCGCGGGTAAAATATTTTTTATCCTTAAAATTACTTTGCTTTACCTGCGCCAATAGTTGCTGTACGCTAAGTACAAGCAATAGTGTAATTAAGTTACGGTATGCAATACGTGTTGGGTACATAGTTTTTGGTTGATGTAACTAACTCAAATGTACAATCATTTTTTTGTTTTGATAAATGATTTTGCCTAACCCGTAAATAGTTATATTTGAAGATATATTAACTATTAGATTATGTTTGAATATATTAAAGACACCATAACACTTACTGAAATTAAAAAAACATTATTACTAAATAAAACAGTAATAGATATTGAGGGAGAGGCTTTTTATTATTCTAAAATAACCTTGGGTTGTAGCATTGTATTTCAATTATTTTTGGGCTTGGGTTCGCTTTGTGTATTTCCTTTTTTTGAAAATATATGGCTTTTTTTGTACGTTTTTTTGATGGCTTTAGCAATCATTTACAACCTTTTAAATGACACAATACCCAAGTATTTAAATACACGCCCTATTTTTATTTTAAAGCAAAAACAACTGTATTACACGCAACAAAATCAGTGGTATAATATAGCCGAATGCCACGTAAGTATAGATAGTGTTGGTAAGTATAATTATTCGGGTACCTTAAAAATACATTCTTATTTAGATTCTAATAATACAATATCAGAAAACATTTGGCATATCTCGAACGATGATACATTAATCAGTAGAATAAAAAAAATCAAAGGCATTACAAATTTCTTTGATTATGAACAAGAGCGTCAAAGCCGTAAATAATTACATGAAACACCTTTATCTACTTATTATTTTAACAGCATACGCTACTCTGGCTAAGGCACATGGGGTAGTAGTTATTTGGTCGTCGTTAGATACCAATAAACACTATGCTAATTATAACGATAGTAAAAGCGTAGCGGCCAACATTGGCGATACTATTTATATTGATGCCGTGCTTATTAAATATAATAATGTGAGCGGAATTATGGTGTTGCGTAAGTTTGCAGGTGTGGGTATCGATACCATTAATTACTATTATAACGACACACACTGTATATTAAAATACGTAGTGCAAAACCACACCAGTACCCGCTACGGCATTGATATTGATGGCATACTTGATGTTGCTTTTTACATAACTCCAGTAGCTACATTAGGCATTAATAATAGTACTAATGCAGCTAACCTAAACTTTAGTTGTTACACCAACTTAGCTACTAACGAGCTGTACGTAAGTTTTAACGGCGCACCTAACGCTAGTAACATTGATATTATAACCAATACTGGCAGTGTGGTATTGCAAGCACAGGCCATGCACAATACTACTATACCATTGGCACAACTACCCAGCGGAGTGTATTATGTGCGCTGTGGCGTAGCAGTACGTAAGTTTATTAGCCCATAACTATTCATTAGCAAAATTAATTACGCCAGTAGTGTTGCCACATTAAGTTAGCTATATTTACCACTTGAAAATTTAAACTTTAAAACAACCTTATACCATGAGCACACAAAAACAATATTTAGATGCCAACAAACAAAAATTTGTTGATGAATTATTTGCACTCCTCCGCCTACCAAGCGTTAGCGCCGATATTAAGTACAAAGACGATGTGCTAAAAACGGCCGATATGGTGGCTGATAGTCTACGCAAAGCAGGGGCTGACAATGTAGAAATAATGTCCACAGGTGGTTACCCAATTGTGTATGCCGATAAAATTATTGACGCCACGTTACCCACCGTAATTGTGTATGGCCACTACGACGTGCAACCCGCCGACCCTATTGCCCTGTGGCATACGCCACCATTTGAACCTACCATTAAAAAAACCGAAACTCACCCCGAAGGCGCAATATTTGCACGTGGTGCATGCGATGATAAAGGGCAAATGTACATGCATGTTAAAGCATTTGAAACCATGATGCAAACCAATACTCTACCATGCAATGTTAAGTTTATGATTGAAGGCGAGGAGGAAGTAGGTAGTGCTAACCTTGGTCCGTTTTTACAACAACATAAAGAAAAATACAAAGGCGATATTATACTAATATCCGACACATCAATTATAGCTAACGATACCCCAAGCATTGATTGTGGCTTGCGTGGCTTGGCGTATATGGAGGTAGAAGTAACGGGCCCTAACCGCGACTTACACAGTGGTGTATATGGTGGTGCGGTAGCTAACCCTGCCAATGTATTGGCTAAAATGATAGCATCGTTACACGACGATAATGGACACGTAACTATTAAAAACTTTTATGATGATGTAGTGGAACTTTCTGCCGAAGAACGTGCCGAATTAAACAAAGCACCATTTGAAGTAGAAGCCTACCAAAAAGACTTAGACATAGCCACCATACAAGGCGAAAAAGGCTATACAACGTTGGAACGCACAGGCATACGCCCAACACTTGATGTTAACGGTATATGGGGAGGCTACACAGGCGAAGGTGCTAAAACAGTGCTACCTAGCAAGGCCTATGCTAAAATAAGTATGCGCTTAGTTCCTAACCAAAATTCTGATAAAGTATCTAAGTTGTTTACTGATCATTTTATGGCCATTGCGCCTGCATCGATTAAAGTTAAAGTAACACCACACCACGGCGGTGAGCCTGTAGTTACCCAAACTACTAGCATTGGCTACAAAGCTGCTGAACTAGCCATGACCGAAACCTATGGCAAAAAACCTATCCCTACACGTGGCGGTGGTTCTATACCTATTGTAGCCTTGTTTAAAGCCACGCTTGGTTTAGATAGTATATTAATGGGCTTTGGCTTAGATAGTGATGCACTACACAGCCCTAACGAACACTACGGCTTAGTAAACTACTACAAAGGCATCGAAACTATTCCGTTGTTTTACAAGCATTTTGCGGAGTTGAGTAAGAAGTAATATGGAATTAATTTGCCCTAATTGTAAAACCGAAATTTTAAATAGCAATGTTAGCATAGCTGAAGCCGTTGCTAGTTGCGTTAGTTGTAGCAAGTCGTTTAAAATAGCTGAGTTAACTAACAATGAACAAATAATACGAATACAAAAACCGTTTTATTCTAAAATACAAATTGAGGATAACTTAGGCTCACACACGATTAAAATGAAAATTGCTGATTGGGATAATCATAAAAAAGACTTGCTAATAATTATTTTCAGTAATTTTTTTGTTTGGTTCATGTATTATTTACTGATATTGAATTCTAAAAACAGTAAAGATTTTGCTTTAATTTTTCCCACTATTATTCTTGGCTTTTTTATATTAATAACGACACTTTCTTTTTTTAATTTTTGGTATAGAGTTTTGGGTCAAATACAAATTAATTTTAATACAGAGTTTGTATCAGTTAAATGGAGTTGTTTAAAACTGTGTTATACTCAACAGAAAAATACAATTGACCTAACAACAATAACTGAAGTCCCTATTTATAATGGACAAAAACGCGGTGTAGAATTTTGTTTTAAAAAAAGTGAACGAATTAAATTTGGGTACTATTTGCAACAAGAAGAACGCAAATGGCTTATTGGGGAGTTGAATGAACTAAAGGAAAAATATCAACTGCATTAACATGAAATTAATTTGCCCTAATTGCAAAACCGAAATTTTAAATAGTAGCATTAATATAACTGAAGCAATAGCCCAGTGTAATGCTTGTAACGAAGTATTTAAAATAGCTGATTATTTAAATAAAGATGAGGAGGTAGAAAGAATACCCAAGCCTACTTTTACAAAAGTAAACATTGAAGATAATTTTGATTCACATACTATCACTATTCCAACCATTGGCTGGAATAGTAATAGTATTTACTCCCTTATATTTGCTTGTTTTTGGAATTCTATTTCTTTTGCAAACTTTTTTGAGGCGTACCAAAAAAACAAGATTGACATTATGACTTTTATTTTTCTAATTATAGGAGTCTTCACTTTTTTATTTTTTTTATTTACCCTTTTAGCTAAAATAGAAGCTGACTTTAATAGAGATATTATTTCAGTATCACGAATTTTTTTAGGCTTAAATTATAAAAAAAAGAAAAGTAGTAAATGGTTAGAAAGTATAACTGAAGAGATAGCTTATAGGACAGGAAGTCGACAAGAAAGAGCTGTATATGCTATATCACTTAATTTTTGTGATAATTCAACGATTAGATTTGGGACTAAGTTAAATGAAGAAGAACGCAAATGGCTTATAGGAGAATTGTACGAAATGAAAAAGAAATATCAAACCTCAAAAGATAAATTTTAACCCCATGGAATTTTCCGATATTGATAAAATCCTCAACAACACGCCAGTAGGCGTATTTGAGCGTAAGAGTACCTCGTTTAAGTTAGCGTTGTTTATTGCTTTGGCAGTGGCAGGCGTTTGCTTGTTTATGTTTGTTGCAGTGCTGTTAATGATACCGTTTACTGGTATTAACATACTTACTGACCCTTTGGCATTGGCTAATACACACGATGCCAAGGTAATAGATGCTTATAAAATAATGCAACTCTGTAACCAAATTGGTTTGTTTGTAGTGCCTGCATTTATTGCCGCTAAATTATTTGGTGGTAGTGTGTTGCCGTATTTAAAATTAAATAAACTACCACGTGCAACAGTAGTATTTGCCACTATTGCGTTAATGCTATTGGCATTGCCAGGTATTAACTTAATGGGGTATTTAAATAGCGAGATGCATTTACCTGGTTTTATGCAAAGCATTGAAACGTGGATGCACGCCAAAGAAACTGAAGCCGAACAACTTACCAAACTATTCTTACACACTAACTCCATGTTGGGTTTATTACTTAATATTTTTATTGTAGCATTTATGGCTGCCTTTGGCGAAGAATTATTTTTTAGAGGAATACTACAACGCCTACTTACTAACAAATACGCCAAACCAGCCGTAGCCGTATGGATTACCGCCATTGTGTTTAGTGCTATACACATGCAGTTTTTTGGGTTTTTTCCGCGTATGTTTATTGGTGCGTTATTGGGATTTTTGTTTGTTTGGACTAATAATTTATGGGTACCAATTATTGCACATTTTACCAACAATGCAGCCGCAGTTATTATGAGCTATGCCACACAACGTGGCGTGTTAGATAGCGGTGCCGAGCAACTGGGCGCTACCCAAAACGATTATATACTAGGTGTGGTGTCTATTGTGCTAACTGGTGTGGTACTATTCGTATTTAAAAAACTACTAACTCACCAACCACAATTACCAGTGGCAGATGTTGCGCAGTAAATTAAACACGTTGTAGCAATGTTCAAAAAAATAAGTATAGCCCTTGCAATTGCACTATTAGCGGGTGTTAGCACGTTATACTTAGTGCGTGAGCGGGTAGTTAATTATTATTATTTTACCAAAATAAATAGCGTACAACAACAGTACGGTATTCGTATAATTACTGACAGCATACACCTCTCTAGCCTGTCGAGCGCAGTACTCAGTTATTTGTATATTATACCCACCGCTACCGATACCCTACTAAGTGCCGCCAATCTAGGTATAACTGTGGATATCCCCACTATAATTGCTGCGCAGCAATTGTCGGTTAAAAACATAGTATTGTCGCAACTAGCCATTAACTTAATTAATAATGGCACTACTACTAATTATTCGTTTTTATCACAGCATAAAAACAAAGATACTTCTGCCGTAGCAAAACCCTACAATGCACAACTAACAAGCCTTGTAACCCAATTGTTTAATGTGTTGCCTAACAATATGCAAGCACAACATTTGCAGGTAACGTACAGTAGCCCTACATTAAAGTTAGGGTACACCATGGACACCCTAAGTATAATTAACGGAAAGTTAGCAGGCGTGCTCAACGAAGATTTTAGTGGCAATACTTGGGGTGTAGCAGGCACAATAAACAAAACTAATAAACATGCCAACCTGCTATTAACAAGCCACGCCAATAACACTAACGTATATGCTGTGGAACGCTTAACACATGTAAAATGTAATTTCAAACAATTAAATTTTGCATTTAATGGTATGCAACAACAAAGCACCACTACCACGTTAGCCATGCAATTAAGTAGTAAAAACTTATGCCTCGAACACCGCCGATTAAGCACCGCCCCCATTGATGTAGCACAAGCCAGCATTAACGCCCAACTAACTGTAGGTAGTAATTACATAATGCTTGATAGCACCAGCACAGCGTTGTTAAACGGGCTTGCTATGCACCCCTACGCACGTGTAGCCTTGCGCCCTGTTAAACAATATGAGGTTAGCATTAACGTACCTTTAACTAATGCCAACACTTTTATTAACGCATTGCCCAAGGGTATGTTTAGCAATTTTGTAGGGTTACAATGTAGTGGTAAACTAGGGTATGTAATGCGTTTTAAATTAAATGATGCTTTGCCCGATAGCTGCGTGTTTACAAGCACAATGCTCGACCAAGAGGTTAAAATTACCAAAATGGGCGTAACCGATTTTAGTATGATTAACGGCGCATTTGCCCACAAAATATACGAAAAAGATAATTTTATTCGTAGTATAATTATAGGTACAAGCAACCCTAACTTTTACCCAATAGCAAGTATTTCGCCGTATGTACAACAAGCCATACTTACCAGTGAAGACGGTAGTTTTATGTGGCACAAAGGGTTTAACGAGGGAGCGTTTCGTAAATCTATTGCGCAAAACTACAAAGAGCGAAGGTTTGCTCGTGGTGGTAGCACTATAAGTATGCAGTTAGTTAAAAATGTGTTTTTGAGTCGTAACAAAACCGTGAGCCGCAAGGCCGAAGAGGCACTAATAGTATGGTTTATAGAGCATTTGCACCTTAGTAATAAACAACGTATGTACGAGGTGTATTTAAACAGTATTGAGTTTGGCCCTAATGTGTATGGCATAGGCGAAGCAAGTCAATTTTATTTTGCCAAAAAACCTAACGAAATTACGTTAAACGAGGGCATATTTTTAAGTTGTATAGTACCTAAGCCCAAAGCGTTTATGTATTATTTTGATGCGCAGGGTAAACTAAATGCTTATTTAGAACCTCACTTTCAGTTCATAGCACGTATACTACACTACAAAGGCTACATTACCGAAAACGAATTAAACGATGTGCGTGCCAATGTAGCAATTACAGGTGTTGCCAAACGTTACCTAAAAACAACTACCGATACCTTAGCAAGCCCACGTACCTTTGAGGAATTATGGCGCACATTAGATAAAAAATAACTAAACTATTAATAGTTGTTACGCTTTTAATAATCAAATTAAAGGTGTGAATTTGCTCAATTTTATTTTTTACTTCTACCCTATCTCGTAAGTGTTACAACGCCCGTTTGCACTTCGTTACTTTTGTTACCTGCACGGTCGGTTATGTAGGCATTAAAAATTACCACTTCAGTAGTGGCAGAAGCATTATTAATATATAGTTTATCAATAACTACGTTAAGCGTGCCTTTAATACTAGCCGTTTTATTATTGGGTACAATTTCTTTTATGCGATACTCTAGCACGGTGTTAGTTCTACTATCAGTTAAAAACAAATTCTTTTTGTTGGGGTCGTTTTCGCCTAAGTCGCCATCAGCATCACTGTAAGCAATAGTTATTTGTAACGAATCAGTATATTCTTTAATTTGATATTTATTTAAACTTTTAAATTCAATAACCGGCACATTACTCACTGGAGTTTTCTTTTTGCAGGCAGTAATAGCAAGTGTTAACACACATAGGGTTAGTATAAGATTACGCATTTTTTTAAGTTTTAATTAGTTGCCCTAAAGTAATATATTTTTGGATTGTGTAACTATTGTATTATTTGCACAAAAAATAGTAACCCACATTTTGACAACTCCAATTTTTAACTACATTTGCAGTGGGTAAGTCTTACACAATCAGCTCCTGTTGAATCCCCCAGGATCGGAAGGTAGCAAGGGTAAATGGTCGTAGCGATGTGATGTAAGTAGCTTACCCTTTTTTAATACCATTAGTATAGTATCAATATATTTTTAACACTAAAAACCTAAATCAGTTGTTGCAACTCGTTTAGGTTTTTTATTTGAATAATAGCTGAGTTATTAGTTGTATTAATTACGTTATATGGGTTATACCACACGGCATCAATTCCAGCATTAGTTGCCCCTTGGCAATCTACCGCCCAATCATCACCCACTACTAAACATTGGTTAGCAGTAGCTTTAATTATGGATAGTGCCGCATTAAAAAAACGAGCATTCGGTTTTGCTACCCCTACATCTTCCGAAATTATTATATGCTTAAAATAGTGTGCAATATTGCATTGCTTTAACTTTAACAACTGCGCTTCCTTAAAACCGTTAGTAATTATGTGTAATTGATAATTACGAGCTGTTAAATAGTTAAGCGTTGCAATAGCGTTGGGTACTAAATTAGTTTTAAGAGGAGCAGTATTTGTGTACTCTACTCCTATTTTATTTATCGTATTTGGGGTAAACAGTTGTGCAATGCCTACAGCAGTCATCGTTTGTTTAATACGTTCATAGCGCAATTGTTGTTTATCAACAGTGCCTTGGCGCATACGTTCCCACAATGCATCGTTAATGGGTGTGTAGGCTTCCCAAAACTCGTCAAAAGTGCATTTAACCTCAGCATTAGTGCTAATATACTTTACAAATAATTCTTCCATGGTTTCATGGCTATTTTTATCCATATCCCACAAGGTGCGGTCAAGGTCGAGTAATATATGTGTATAACGCTTATTCATTACTCGTACTTAAATTTTAAACACACGCCCATCCATTGCCATTTGAGTATTGGCAAACACCGTGCGTGCCTCCTCTAACAAGGGTAACGCATCAGCATAGCGTGCGGAGTAATGCCCAATAACTAACTGCTCCACATTGGCTAGTTTGGCTATGGTAGCGGCTTCAATAGTGGTGCTGTGGTAAGTTTCTTTAGCACGAGGCAGTAAGTTGTGCATAAATGTAGCCTCGTGGTACAGTAGCGTGGCATTGGTTATGTAGGGTACTACATTTTCGTCGTATATGGTGTCGCTACAATAGGCGTAATCTCTAGTAGATGGTGGTGCTATGGTAATTTCATTATTGGGTACTGTAGTACCATCTTCTAACAATAAATCAGCACCTTGTTTTATGGCAGTAATTTGGTCTAAAGGAATATCGTACTCCATTACTTTAGCGCGTATAAGGTTACGTTCCTTTATTTTTTCTTGTATTAAAAAACCACACGTAGGTATACGATGGTTTAATGGAAATGAAAATATTTCTACCACCTTGTCTTCAAACAACAAATACTTACCATCATACTTTAGGTTGTGCCAAGTTATTTCATAGCGCAACACGGAGTCCGACGAATTAAGTTGCAATTCAATTATAGCACGTAAACTTTCGTTGGCATAAATAGCTAAGGGCTTAGTACGCCCCCAAAGGTGCATACTACTAATAAAGCCTATTAAGCCAAAAAAATGATCGCCGTGCAGGTGCGATATAAAAATATGATCAATATGCTGAAAATTAATCTTGTTTCTTCGCAATTGCATTTGCGTGCCCTCAGCACAATCAATTAAAAAAAACCGCCCATGTAGTTGTACTACTTGGGCGGTTGGGTTACGTTGCGCTGTTGGCGTGGCCGAGCCGCAACCTAAAATTGTTATTTCAAAACTCATTAAATTGTTTTAAAAATGTAGTGGTTAAAATATTACTATTTTTCAATAACCATACGTTGTGTAGTAGTTTCTACACCGTTAGTTAATGTGTAGATGTACATACCACTGGTTAAATTGTTAGCCTTAAATTCAATAGAATTTTGCCCAGCTTGTGCAGCATAGGTATTGCTATACACTTGCTTACCTAATAGGTTATATACTGTAAGTGTAGTTTTTGCAACTTCAGGCGAATTGTATAGTATAGTTGTATTATCAGCAAATGGGTTAGGATTAGCTGCTATTACACTAAATTTAGTGCTATTAACCAATGCACTATATAAGCCTACACTATTAGCATTAATAGTTAAGTAGTAACTATTATCTTCAGGAGCAGCCGCCCAAATAGTTGATCCAAAAATACTACCTCTAGCTTGCGATTTAATTTTGATAGGAAATACTCCTGCCACAGTTGGCGTGCCTGATACTACTACACATTTACCAGCTTGTGCAGGTGCTGGAAAAAAAGTATGGTGTGTGGTTGTAAAACCAGATGGACCTGAGCCTGGATTTGCAGTATTGCTACCAGCTCCATCATAATTCATACCTACTGCAGTTAACGGACCGAAAGTACCATTCACTTTGGCTTGAATATCTTCTACTAAGAACTGCGTAAGTTGTACCGTTTGTCCTTGGTAAGTGGTTGAAGCGGGTATTTTTATACTAAATACAACATTCATTGCGGTACCTACAGTACCTGTTAATAAAGGAATGGCCGATGTTGAATCAGGACATACACCACCTGTAGTGCTTGGTGGAATACACGACACGTCTGGCGTGCATGTTGCTTGTGCCATAACTGACATAGTAGCTATAGATAAGCCTACTGATAGTAAAGATTTTTTCATGATGTTGAGGTTTTTATTTGTTTATAATTATTTGTTTTTTGTTTAAATTTTTGCTTCAGCATCGGCTACGGTTGGGCTAATTAGTAGCACGGTATCCAGTTGCGATATTTGAATTAGTTTGGCTACATTTTCTTGTAAGGAGGTAATAAAAAATTTACCCCCTGAATTTTTGCACAATCTATTACCTACAAGCAACGCGCTTAATCCTGACGAGTCGCAATATTTGTTGTGTGATAAATCTACCAATATTGTATTTATGTCGCGCGAATTAATTTTAATGAATTCTGATTTTAGCTCTTGCGAAATTGTTCCATCTAATTTTTCGGCGGCAATACTAACAACAGCATAATTTGTTTTATAATCAATAGTAATCATGTATTCAAATAGATTAATGCTTCAGCTTTGTTCATTTATATTTTACAATTCAGTAAATATAGTATTTAAAATTAATTGAAACTTAGTTTTTTAGTAATTACTTCATTACCTTTTATTATTTTAATCAGGTAAATTCCTGCGGCTAAGTTGTCGCGGTTAATAATTGCTTTAGTAGCATTAACTTTTTGAGTTTTAACTACCTCACCCGTAATAGTGTATAACACCAGTTCGTTTATTATTTCATTAGCGGGTAATGCTACCGTAACTGACGTGGTAGCTGGGTTAGGATATAGCTCTAAGCTACTTTCGTTTATGCTGAACAATCCGTTAACACAGCTTGTAACAGTATATAATGTTTGATACCCTACATATTTATTTGTATCAGGTACTAGTGTTACAGCAACAGGTGTATTACCTAAGTGCTTTAGTAAAAAACCTGTCATAAAATTCATAGTTGTATCAAAGTAGGCGCCTCCGTTGGAATACGGTACGTGATCAGCTCCGTACCAAGTAAACATATCGTGGTTGTGCCCTATAGCATCAGTATGCTCTTTTATCATGCGCGAACCATCAAGGTATAATAATTTAACTCCTGGATTTACGGCATCTCTTCCGTATTTAACTGTACCATCGGCATTACCGTGCATACTACACAAAGGTACATCGTTAGCTTGTATTAAAGTGTAACGCACTAATGCTCCACATAAATTTAACACCCCCTTTACTTTAGTAGGATAGCCCGCATTACCACTAGTACCCTCTATGCCACCTAACGATGCTAATACCGTAGCTCCACCCACAAATGGTTCAATAGTGCAGGCTTGTTTTAAATAAGCTACGTGCATTGCCGTAATTGCTCCTGCCGATGAACCTCCAATAAAAATGTTATTGGTATCTATCTTGTACAAGTTAGTAGTACGTGCATCTTTGTAAAAGAAACGAATAGCTGCGCGTAAATCTTGCGTGGCTCTAATAGCTGCTTTAAATGCGTTAATTGAATCAATAGGAAAGAAACCCAAACGGTAATTAATATTAGCTGTTACATACCCTTTTTGTGCAAAATCTCTAGTAATAGGTGCTTCATCGGTTTTGCTCCCTCCTACAAAACTTCCTCCGTGCACCCATATAATTAAAGGACGTGACGCTAAGCTATCCCCATGTGGTTGTAGCACATCCATTTTTAACGATTGAGTACTATTGGTATAGGTTTTAGAACTACCATATACTACATCAATAGTAGAGTCAATATTATTGGCAAAAACTTTGCTTGCATAACGCCCTGTGCCATATTGTGCATAGCTTACTGCGGTTAAAGCTATACCTGCCAATGTTAAGTAAATTTTTTTCATAGAATTGGATTGTTTTTTTAGTTGAATGTTTAATCAAAGATATAAAAAACTATTTAATAGCAATATTAGTAAACGTACCTTTTACGCTGGTTAAGCCTCCTGTGTTCATTACCACGTCAAACGAGCCACTTATTGTAGTGGTGGATTTATCTGTTATTTTTAAATCGCCAGTAACGGCACTATTATCAGCGCCATTATTTAGCGTAAATACGTTGCCATTAGTAATTTTGTAAGTACCCACACTATCTGCCAAAAAACCAATATCAAACGTAGTAGTGTTATTACCAGCAGTTACAGCTTTATTGTCTTTAGAAAAGCTCATTGTGGTAGCTACATACAAGCTACTTGTACCATTAACAGCCCACACAAATGAGGCTATAGGCTTTGGTGGATTATTATTATTTGTAGTGGTAGTAGCCACTGGTCTTGCTGGCGCTGGCGCGGCGGCTATAGGTTCATTTTTTTTACAAGCAGTAAGAGCTGCTGCTGTTAGTAAGGCTAGTAGGATTGTTTTCATATTTGATTGTTTTTTTATACTAAATGTACCGCTATTTTTTAATGCGAATATTTTTTGTGTTTTTAATAAAATGGTTAGAATTTAAGAAAAACCAACGTACAAACTTAAATCTCGCTATTGCAAACGTATAACTAGTATTCATTGTTATGGTATTTTTTATTAGCATTTTTAATACTAAATTACTTTAACAAGTATAATGTTTTTTTTGAATGAATGCGCACTATAAGCTCGCACTAATCTAAACAGCAATGTTACCTTACACTATTAGGGCTTTGTTATGTAATTTAGTCTTTTATTACTTCTTGTATTTATTGTACTTCTACTCTTGAATATTATTATTATAAAAAAATATTAATAAGGTTATTAGTTACGCTTAGTTTGTAAAACCGTACATTTACGATATGTGAATATGTATTGAATTATATAGGATTATAATAGTAAAAATAGTAGTATTGTATATAATACTGAATTATTATATGACTAAAAAAACAACATTACTATTGATAATTTTTAGCTTCTTTTTTGAACTAAATGTTTCTGCTCAAAATTTGGATACCTTAAAATTGTATCGAAATAAATGCGGCATGCGCTATAACGTTTATAAATGGTCACTTTTTTATTGTAAAGCTCCTAAGGAGTATGGTTACAATACTCGAACTATACAAGACACAATTGTTACGAGCCGAAAACGTGAAAGTAGCTACTGTATTTTTTACGATCGAAGAAAAAGAAAAATGTATGAAGGACCTCTTGATAATGGTTATTTTAGTGGAACAGTAATCTTTTATTATAAAAGTGGTAAAATAAAAAAAACTGAAATATACGGCATAGATACTGTTAATAATTGTAACAACTCTATTATTTGGAGTGATGCACCTTACGAAACTGGAATATGGAAATATTATAAAAAATCGAGACAATTATTCAAGCAAAAAGAATATTTAATATTATTATTAAATATCACTACTTCTTCTACTGATTATTATCGTGTTTGTTTTTCATCGTCAATTGATAAAAACGGAAATATAAAACTACGCAAGACAACTTTATTAGAAAAAAACAAAATGTGATACTCAATTATGCTTTAGCATAAACACAACTGAACTTGTTTGTGGAACAACAACTAATTAATTAAGATTATCGTTATTGGGCGGGTACATTCTACCAATTATAATTGTTAAATAGTACTTGAAACTAGGCAGATATATAAACCAATAAAGCCCGCTAATAGCGGGCTTTATTGGTATTGGGCGTATTAATTAATTGCTTAATTAGTTATCCATTTTGCTACGTAAATCAGAAAGAGCAGAAATGTCTCCTAATGTTGTTTTTTCAACATTGTCTTTCAATTTTTTTACTGCTTTCTTTTGTTCGTCACGGTCAGCTGTTTTGCGTTCTTTTTCTTCTACACGTTCAACATTGGCTGCATCTTCGTGTATGCGTGAGTGCGATACAATTATTTTTTTGTTTTCTTTGCTAAATTCAATTACTTTAAATTCAATTGTAGCATCAACACCTGCAGTAGTACCATCTACTTTAGTTAAGTGTTTGTTAGGAGCAAAAGCCTCAACACCGTAAGGCATCATTACTAATGCACCTTTATCGTTGGCGCTCATAATAGTTCCTTCGTGTACTGAATCTAGTGCAAATACAGTTTCAAATACTTCCCAAGGGTTTTCTTCTAATTGTTTGTGTCCTAAACTAATACGACGATTTTCGCCATCAATTTCTAATACTTTCACATCTAATATATCGCCTACTTTAGTAAACTCTGATGGATGCTTAATTTTTTTGCTCCACGATAAATCGCTAATATGTACAAGGCCATCAATACCTTCTTCTAACTCAACAAATACACCAAAGTTAGTAAAGTTACGTACTGTACCTTTGTGTTGCGAATCAACAGTGTACTTAGAAGCAACTATAGCCCATGGATCAGGAGTAAGTTGTTTTACACCTAAGCTCATTTTGCGTTCTTCGCGGTCAAGTGTTAATACTTGTGCCTCAATAGTGTCGCCTACTTTCATAAAGTCTTGCGCACTACGTAAGTGCTGGCTCCAGCTCATTTCACTTACGTGAACCAAACCTTCTACACCTGGTATAACCTCAACAAATGCGCCATAGTCAGCTATTACTACTACCTTACCATTAATTTTATCTCCAATTTTAAGTTCAGTATTTAAAGCATCCCAAGGGTGAGCGCTTAATTGTTTTAAACCTAAAGCAATACGTTTTTTAGCATCATCAAAATCAAGTATTACTACGTTAATTTTTTGATCTAACTGTACTATTTCTTCAGGATGATTAATACGACCCCACGATAAATCAGTAATGTGTATTAAACCGTCAACTCCACCTAAATCAATAAACACACCGTACGAAGTAATGTTTTTAACCACACCTTCTAATACTTGTCCTTTTTCTAATTTAGATATAATTTCAGCTTTTTGTAATTCAATTTCTGCTTCAATTAATGCTTTGTGCGATACTACTACGTTTTTAAATTCGTTGTTAATTTTCACAACCTTAAACTCCATAGTTTTACCTACGTATATATCGTAATCGCGGATAGGCTTAACGTCAATTTGCGAACCTGGTAAAAATGCTTCGATGCCAAACACATCAGCAATTAAACCACCTTTAGTACGGCATTTAACGTAACCCTTAATAATTTCTTGCGTTTCTAAAGCAGTAGTAATACGCTCCCATGAACGTAAACTACGTGCATGCTTGTGCGATAATACTAATTGTCCTAATTTGTTTTCTTGGTTTTCGATATACACTTCAATTACATCTCCAACTTTTAAGTCTTCGTTGTAACGTAGTTCTCCACGAGAAATAACTCCGTCCGATTTAAAACCAATATTTACTATTACATCTTTTTCGGTAATAGCAACTACAGTACCTTCGGCAACAGTGTTTTGTTGTACTTGTGTAAGTGAGTTAGAAAGTAAACCTTCTAAGCGAGTGTGTTCGTCAGCTGAATATAATTCGGCTTTCTTTCCAATTGTGTTCCAGTCGAAATCGGCTATTGGAACAATTTTTTTTAATTCAGACATTGTTGTCTTGTATTGTTAATGCTGTGTAAGTAATCAAATTTCAAACGCTTACAACAACGGATTTATGTTTTATATCGGTGCTAAATTTGATTACCGATAGCTTTAACTTTAAAGCATTGCAAATATATACAATTATATGTTAAATGATAGGTGTATATTTGCACATAATTTTTAATTAAAATAATGGAAACCACACTTACCCCTATTGTAGTTTATGCGGAGCAAACGCCTAACCCAGCAGCATTAAAATTTGTAGTAAATAAGCCCTTATTAGAGGGTGGAGTACAGCTAGAATTCCCTAGCCCAGAGTACTGTAAAGGTGCCCCGTTGGCACAAAAACTATTTGAATTTCCGTTTGTGAAAAACATATTTATATCAAGTAATTACGTTTCTATTACAAAGATTAATGAGATAGAATGGTCAGACGTGATGAATGAGTTACGTGATTTTTTGAAGAACTATTTTACCAACAACGGTGTGGTGTTAAACGAGTTGCCAAAAATAACTGACAACCCAGCCACGTTGCATCAAAGCATCGTTAAATCTATTACGGTAGAGGAAATAGACCTGCGCATTGTAGATGTACTTAACGAATATATTAAACCCGCTGTGGAGCAAGATGGTGGCGCTATTACATTTAAAGGATTTAAAGATGGCGTGGTTACCGTAGCTTTGCAGGGGTCGTGTAGCGGATGTCCGTCGTCGCAAATGACTTTAAAAGCGGGCATTGAAGGCTTGTTAAAACGCTTAATACCTGAAGTAGAAAGCGTTAGAGCCGAAGAGGTATAAATTATAGAGTACGGTATAAAACAATGGTTTCGTAGTACAACGGATAGTATAAAAGACTCCGACTCTTTAGATGTGGGTTCGATTCCCGCCGAGATCACTTAACACATTAAAAAAATAGGATAGTTTAAAAAAGAACTTTAGCCGAGGTTCAGAGTTATTTTTCGGTAATAAATAACAATGCTTGGGCTTAATGGTAACGGACACGAGCAAAATGCTTGCGCCAGCGTGGGAACTAATGGCTAACTGTACGTAACCGTTATTACTATTTACACCACGGAATTACCGCTTGGTTCTTGCGTAGTTCCCTGAGTTTTCATCGAAGGGACGTATACAAAAACTCTTTATTAGTAACCGTCCCTTCGATGAAAACTCAGGGAACTAGCGGTAGTGCTACATGCACTTATAAAACGTTAAAAAACGTGAGATTGCAAAAAAATGTTTTTTTTTAAAATGTTGTATACTCCCCCTAAAACACTACCGCCCACACTTAATAATAAGTATAGACGGCGGTGGTAAAGTTATATTACCACGAAATATAATACGATTTTGAAATATATCCGTGTTGCTTTAAAGTTTTTCTTATCTCAACATTGAAGCCTCTAGCATATAAATAATTAGGGTAGTCGTAAACACCATGTATTGCATAACCACCCTTTACGCTTTCGTAAATCCTATTGTTATCTTTCTCAATTTTAGCTAGAGTTTCCGTTTTATTCAACCCACCATCTATGTAATCAAAGCTTATTGAACAGTCTCCTTTTTCTGCGGCTTCCAATATTAAGGCGTTTAAAGTTTGATAACTATCAATATATGGAAATCTTGATTTAACAAATTCAATAGCATTGTTAGCCGCTCTTGTAATTTCTTTAATTTCGCTAACTGTAATGTCTTTCATAGTTAATTCTTATCCCTTACTTTTTCTAAATCATCATTTGTGTTTATCGCCGTACTTTTATTTACTTTAATATCTCGCTCATAAATAAAGTAGGTTATAACAATTGAAATTATTGTAGAAATTATCAAGGCAATAATAGCAACCATCCTTCTTATAACGAATGGTTCAGCAAATACAGGATACTCGTCAGAGTCATAGCAATTTTTTAGAGCATAATCTCCTGCAAATCCCTGCATAATCATAAAAATTAATAACCATGATACAGGAAGCCATATCGCTGCCGATTTTACAGAGTTAATAATTACTGTTTTTTGTTTTAATTTTTGTAATTGAATTGGTGTTGCTGGAGGTCTAATTGATATATGACTTTTTAACTCTTCAATTTCAGAGATGGGTTTCCAATTATCAAAACCGTCTTTCCAAATTAAGTAATCGTCAGTTAATTCAATTTTTAACAAGTCCTCAAATGAGTAAGGTCCTTTTTTATCATTTCCTTTTGCAATAAAATATTTTTCCATTTTTATTTCTTTTGTTTTTGAGTGCGAAATATTACAGCTATAATTATGAGTACTAAAATTATAAGTCCGCCATACATACCTACGTTTTTAATCATGTTAACACCTAAGTCTCCAGTACTTTGATGCAAAGCAGCACTTCTTTCTAAAGTTGCAGCATCATCCCCCTCTATAGCAAAAGGGTCCCAATTTTCTTGAGATGCAATTTTTTGGTATCTTTCAGGTATAGGTGCAGCAGTTCTGTATTTATCACCATTTTGTAAACCCGTATAATCATGTAAACCCTCTTGAGACTTTTCATATTCAGCTTGTCTTTTAGGGTCATTGGCAGCTTCTAAAAGTCTTAAAGTTTCATCTGAAATTTGTTTTACTTTTTTAATAGGCTTAACAGATTGTGAATTTTTATCAGGCATTTTTATAATTGATTTATATTTCTACAACAAACTTACCCCATTCCCTCCCTTTTAAATCAATTTTTAGTAGTAATTAAGTAATTGTAAGGTTAATTTGCTACTTTAGCGGTTATTAACCCAATGCAACACACTTTTGTTATGATTAAAAAAATATCCGACAATATTAAAAAGTTTAGAGAGCTCAAAAACATTACCCGCGAGCACATGGCCGTGGAGCTAGGCATGAGCCTTAGTGGCTACAGCAAAATAGAACGTGGCGAAATAGACCTTACCATAACCAAAATATACAAAATAGCCGAAGTATTGGGCGTAGAAGCCTCACAGATATTAAACTTTGATGCTACTCAAATTTTTAACGTTACACATAACAATAACGTAAACCACGTAAATGGTATTGGCGCTAAAGACAACACCTTTAACATTAAGGGCGACGAGTACCGCGAGAAGTATGTAGTATTACTAGAGCAAGAGCTAGCCACCCTAAAAAGCCAAGCCCAAGCCCGCTAACGCGTGGCAATAATTGATTATATTTACAATAACTACGCAACTAACTACATAACCACCCCAACGCCATGCTAACCTTACACCCACAATACATAAAAGATACTGCAGGAAAAAAATTGGTAGTGCTACCTCAAACTGAATTTGACACCCTTATTGAAGAACTAGAAGATATAGAAGACGTAAAACTATACGACGATGCTAAACAAAAAGATAGTGGCGAACGTATTTTGTTTTCGGAATACCTAAAAAGTAGAGCGAAAAAAAATGCCTAACTATATAATTGTAATATCAAAAAAAACTCAAAAGCAATTAAAACTATCTTCGCTTGCGGGTAAACTTTCAAACCAAACAGCACAAGCAATGCAACAAAATATTATTGAAGGCAGAAACGATTGGCAACAACGCTTAAATAAACAAATTTAAAAATATGCTTCGCCTTGGTTCGTGTCCCCACGAACCAAGGCGAAGAATTAAATAATTGCTTACATTTACAATAACTACAAACTTAAAAAATTACCTAACACTTACATCTAATGAAAACAACTACAAATAAAACCCTTATAATACACCCTACCACGACCGAACAATTAACTTTATTGATATTGCTAGCCAATGTTTTAAAAATTAAATATGAAGTTATTACCCCTACAAAAAACAAACCCAATAACGAAGAATTAGTAGCGACCATAAGACAAAGCGACCAAGATAAAAAAGATAAAAAGAAAACTAAACTAACGAAGAAAGAACTAAAATCGTTAGAGAAAACTAAAGTGAAGAGTAAAATTTTAAAAAGGATTAAAAAAGGTATGGAGGAAGTGGAGTTAATTATACAAGGTAAAGCAAAAGGAACGCCAGCCCACGATATTTTGAAAAAATTATAATTATCAGTTTCAACAACAAAATCGCCTTGGTTCGTGTCCCCACGAAACAAGGTGAAAAACACGAACCAAGGCGAAGAAATTGTAATTATCAATTTCAAAAAAAACAACCATTACCCTCACACAAAAACTAACCACACACAATGCTCGTAAAAACCTTTGGAAGTGCCGTATATGGTATTAATGCAACTAGTATAACCGTGGAGGTAAGCACTGATGTAGGGTTTAAATTTTACCACGTGGGCCTACCCGATAATGCCGTAAAAGAAAGCCAACAACGCATTGAAACCGCTCTTAAACAAAGTGGCTACAAAATGCCAGGCAAAAAAATAGTAATAAACATGGCTCCCGCCGATATTAAAAAAGAAGGCAGCGCCTACGACCTTACCATAGCCATAGGCATACTAGCTTCCAGCGACCAAATACTACCCACACGCCCCCTGCACGATTATGTAATAATGGGCGAACTATCGTTAGACGGTACCCTGCAAAATATTAGAGGCGCATTACCCATAGCTTTAGAAGCCAAAAAACAAGGTTTCAAGGGCATAATACTACCTATGCACAACGTGCAGGAAGCCGCCATAGTAAACGACTTGGAGGTGTATGGTGCCAACACTATTGGCGAGGTAATACAGTTTTTTGAGGGCAAGGATTCATTACAACAACACATTATTAACCATGCCGAAGTATTTAATAATCAGTTGCACCAGCTGGAGCACGATTTTTCGGACGTAAAAGGGCAAGAAAACATTAAGCGTGCCTTGGAAATAGCCGCCGCAGGCGGCCACAACCTACTACTAATAGGGCCACCGGGTGCAGGCAAAACAATGCTTGCCAAACGCTTACCCACCATACTGCCCCCACTTACGCTGGACGAAGCCATTGAAAGCACCAAAATACACAGTGTAGCAGGGCGTTTGGGCAAGGATACTCGCATTACATCGCTCCGCCCGTTTCGTGCACCACACCACACTATTAGCGATGTGGCATTGGTGGGTGGGGGTGTTAATCCGCAACCTGGCGAAATATCATTAGCGCACAACGGCGTACTATTCCTGGACGAATTACCTGAGTTTAAACGCACCGTATTAGAAGTAATGCGCCAACCGCTGGAGGAACGCTGTGTAACAATATCGCGCGCACGGTTTAGTGTGGAGTTTCCAGCAAGTTTTATGTTGGTAGCCAGCATGAACCCCTGCCCTTGCGGATATTACAATCACCCCGAAAAACAATGCGTATGCCCACCAGGCTCGGTTACTAAGTATTTGAACAAAATATCGGGCCCATTGTTAGACCGTATCGACATACATGTAGAGGTTACTCCTGTACCGTTTAACGATTTAACACGGGAGATGCCGTCGGAAAAAAGTACTGTTATCCGTGATAGAGTAATAGCCGCTAGAGAGCTACAACACGCACGCTATGCTAAAATTAAGGGCTTGTATTGCAACGCTATGTTAAGCAGCAAGCAACAGCGCACGTATTGTGTTATTAACGAAGGTAGTACACAACTACTTAAAACCGCTGTGCAACGCATAGGGCTTAGCGCACGTGCCTACGACCGAATACTAAAGGTAGCACGCACCATAGCCGACCTTGAGGCAAGCCCCAATATTGAAATACAACATTTGGCCGAAGCCATACAATACCGCAGCTTGGATACTGATGCGTGGAATAAATAGTCTTAAAATAAAAATAGTGTAATGCAATTAACTACCAAAGCTTAACACAGTGTTCAGGTAAGGTAATATAAATTATTTTACCTGAATTCACTTACGGTATTCATTACAGTTTTTTTTGTTCAATGTGTTCGTTAATAGCCACTAGATTAGGGTGTGTAACTAATAGTTGTTCTATTTCAGTATAGGTTAATTTATCAGCTCCATAATTTTGTATTAGTTCCTGTATTAATTCAAAGTCTTCGGCGGTATCTACCGTTATACGCAAATGGCTGTTGTTAGTGGCTTGCGTAATGTGGTGTAGTTGTACTTGGCCTGATTTGTTTTGCCAAATATAAGGGGTTACGTGTTCCAAATCAGCCATTTCGGTGGCATTGTTATACGCCTCTTTTAATAATTGAAACGAAAATAGTTCAAAATCGAAACCACGTGCATAGGTGCGCTCCACGCCGTTACCCATGTATAGGTTAGGGTTGTTGAGTTGCAGGTAATGCGCAATGCTTTGTTGTATTAAATTACCGTCAATTAGTGGGCAGTCCGACGTTACTCGTACTATAATATCGTAATTAAATTTTAGTGCCGTTTCGTAAAATCTACTTAATACATTATGTTCGCTACCTCTATAATAATTAATATTATTATCTAGTGCATATTGGCACACGCAATCATCGGTAGCGTTAATGGTGGTAGCTATTACAATAGAAGCTCCTGTGTGTTGTAAGCGTTCAATATGGTACTGTAATAGTGTTTTGTTATTTACCGTTTTCAATATCTTACCCAGCAAGCGCGTACTCGTCATGCGTGCTTGTGTAATAATGCCAACTTTAGGAGTGTGCGGAAACATTGTTTATTGTTTAAATTTCCAAACTATTAAGTTAGTAGTGTTTAAGGGTACTAAGCCTAATATATCCGTTTTTAACTCCACTATTTCTACATCGTTACGTTGTTGTAATACATACAATAGGTTACGGTTATAATCGTTAAGTTCCATGTATTTATTACGCATTAATCCTAGCAGGCTTGTCCGCTCGTTTATAACGGTGGGTTCAAAATGCACTACATAGTTTATCTTGTGTTTTTGCTGTGCAAGATTTTCTATAATTATGGTAGCATCAGGTATTTGCTCAATACTATGCGTGGTAAATATAGTAGTATTAGGTTTTATAAAATCGTAATCAGCATCGGTGTAGTAGTTAAACTCACGTACATCATACCCTAGTTTTTGCCCTAAGGTTACTGCATTTTTAGAGTACTCGCCTCCGTAAGCATTAGCACCCAAGTACGATAAGTTGTAACCATAGCCACAACCTAATTCACAAATATGCTCCGAAGTATAGTTGCTTATTTTTTCTTTTATAATATCGTAAAACTCCTTGCGAGCCTCAGCTACCGTGGCCGTAAACACATCGTCGCCTTTAGATATTGTTATTTGGCCAGTTATAGGGTGTAAGCCCGCTTGCTCAAATTCCAATGCTTTATACTCCTCCATCGTAGCTAAATCTACCTGTAATAGTTTAGCATATTTATCTAAATTATATTCGTTTTCTATTTGTTGTACGTCACGTGTTTTCTTAAAATCAACCATACCTAATAAGCGTTTTGCCCACGGGTTGCTAGTGTTAAGGTATTCGTTTATGGATATTTGTTGCATAGTGTATTATTGTTTTTCTAGTAAATACATATAGTCCACATTACTAGGGTTTTCAACGTAAGGGTACATTTCTTTTTTTACCAATTTTAAATCAGGAAATTGATTCATGAACAGTTGCGCATAATCAGCTTTCCATAAATAATTAGTATGCCCACGATAATTTATTTCGGTTACCGTATCCGCATAATATTCAAAACCCCAAATGTATTTATTGGTGCAGCGGTACATTTCGGCCATTATTTTAGGCAAATCGGTTGGCGAAATATGTATTAGCACACCATTGGTACACACAAGGTCAAAAAAATTATCCTTAAACGGTAAATCGAAACCTGAGCCTGTAATTATGTTAATGTTTTTAGTGAGTTTTTTTGCTTCTTCTACCGCATACTGCTGTAACTCAACACCATAAATATTCTCAAAACCCATACGTTGCAGGCCGTTGAGTTGTAAACCTAAGTTACAGCCTACCTCCAATAGTTTAGTAGCTTTAGGTAGCTGCCCCAAAAACTCTTGGTTCATTTCTATTTTGGTTTTACCCCAACATTGTTTGTAAAAAGCATCCCATTCTTCCATTGAATGTGGGTTGCGGTCGGTATATTCTTTACCAAAATCACCTTTCCAAAAATCTTGTTGCGCTGTTGTTTTCATTTATATGTAGTGTGTTATTAATTTATAAAATAGTTAAAATACGTGGTCGGCAGCTACTGCACCGTTGTTAAAAAAATCAAAATAATATCCGTTCAAAAACAGCGTATCGGCTTGCGCAGTAAGCCAACCACTTTTATTGTTAAAAAATGTTGCTAGCTCAGTATCCTCCGTTACGCTTATTGTTTTGGTTCCGTTAGGCGGTAGGCTAATTACACGTGTAAGTACAGCATCGTTATCCTCGCAATGAAAGTTAAGCGTAACATTGGCCGATTGTGCATAGTGCTTTAGCGAAGCTGAATTAGTAAGTACAATTTCTGAATTGCCCACGTTTACAAACGGCGCCCAGCGAAAAGTACTTGTTTTTTTTAACACATTAGGATTGCCCAATTGTGGCGCAAAACAAATATTACTTGGTAGCATTACTGCACTATTGTTAATACCAACATTTAAACCAAACTTAACACGCGTGGGTATGCGTTGTTTGTTTTCCCAATTGCAAATTAAGTTTACTGCTTTAGCTTTAGCTACATCAATATTTTCGTCAATAGCTATTTTTCCAAAATCAATTTGCTCGTATTTATTGTCGCTACTTTTAATAAGTACATAGTTGTTCAGTAGCTTTATTAATACGCCTTCAGCATCATAAAATGCTAATGACAATTGAAAATCTGATGGCGAAAATATAGGATAAATTGCTATACGTGTATAGTAATTATTAGTAATATATAGCGGAATGGCTACCGAGCTGTCGTTAAATAATTCATCTTTTCTGTTCCAAAAACTTTTTTCATCGTTTAGCTCCGAGCAATCGTAATAGGTATGTGTAATGCTTATTGTTTTGTTTTCGGTTTCGAAATTACCTACTGCAAAACGTGGAAATATTCCTTCTAAATTATGTCCTAGTTTTATTGACCCTGCTTCGTTACCCAACATCTCCACTAAATTAATATGGTCTTTCAGTTTTAAAAATACCGTTTGGTAAGGTTGTAGTGGCACTATGCTAAACTGCCCCTTAAACGATTGTTGCTGTGCGTTATCAATAATGTAGGTAAATGTAGGATTACTATTAGGCAACGCTCCGTTGGTAAACGCTACAAACGGTGATAGCGTAGCACTACCGTAAATATCAAACCCTGACTCACGCACCTTGTATTCTTGGTTAAGGGTAAGGTCTTCAATATCGTTGTAAATACGCCCTATGGAGTGTACTGCAGTGCTAAATTCATCGCCATAATACACTAGCACAAATGCAGAGTAAGGATACACTAAATCTTGTGTTGAAAATATTTCAAGCTCTAACGAACCTATAAAATCAGCGCCTATAACGTCAGTAAATTCATTTAATTGTATTGAAAATGCTTTGGCTGAATTTACCAATAAATACTTTCGTGCTAGTATTTGCCCAGTAGCTGCACGCAAGGTGTACAATAAGCCAATTTCTTTTATTTTACGCTTGAGTAACCAATAGCCCATAAAAATTATTTTGCTCGAATAATCTTTATTATGTAGCACAGGGAATATTGCCGACGAACGAAATATAGGTTTTTGTGTAAGCAAAACTTCTTCGCCTACACTTTTAACGGCTTGTAAATGGCTATATAACGAGCGCATACTTTTTATTTAAAATTTAAAATTGTTTCAATTACATAGTCTTGCTCTTCGTAGCTTAACGAATGATACATAGGTATGCTCAAGCAATTATCATAATATAATTCAGCATTGGGGTAGTCGCCTTTTTTGTGCCCAAAGGCTTGGTAATAAGGCATTAAATGCACTGGTACATAGTGTACTTGTGCAAATATATTATTCGTTTTTAAATAATTGTACAACCCTAAACGGTTAGTAGTTTGTATCACATACAAATGATACGCATTACCCGCTGCTGCTAATGGAGTAGTAATAGGCGTGTTAGCAAAAGCTTTATCATAGCGTGCTGCTAAGGCTTTGCGGTGTAGTAAGTTTTCGGCAGCACGTTGTAATTGTGATGTACCCAACGCTGCCTGAAAATCAGTCAGGCGATAATTGTAACCTAAGGTTTGTATTTCGTAATACCAACCACCTTGCGCTACATCGGTAGTTAAGTTGGTAAACTTGCTTGCATCTTTGGTTATACCGTGCGTACGAAGTATATTTATTTTATCGTACAGTACTTTATTGTTCGTAGTTATCATTCCGCCTTCGCCTGTGGCAATGTGCTTCACAGGATGAAACGAAAATATGGCTAAGTCGGCAAAGTTGCCATTCCCACAGTGTTGTTGTTTGTTATTAGTATCTACAAAATATCCACCTGGTGCATGGCAAGCATCTTCAATAATCCAGCAACCGTATTCGTTAGCTAGTTGTCTAAATACTTGTAAATCTACAGTGTTTCCTGCAAAATCTACAGGAATAATTCCGCTGTAATATCCTTTAGGTTTTGATTCTAAAAGGGCACGTACTTTATTAATATCTAACAAAAATGTGGCGGGGTCAATATCAGCAAAGTGTACCTCGCCACCACAATAGCGCACACAATTGGCTGATGCTGCAAAGGTAATTGGGCTAGTTATTACACGTGTTGTAGTGTTTACTTCTAACGCCATTGCACATAAGTGTAAGGCAGCAGTACCGTTGGCTAAGGCTATTACATACTTAGCGCCCACGTAGTTGGCAAAAGCAGTTTCAAATTCGGCAACGCTTGGACCTTGTGTTAAGTAGTCTAATTTTAATACCTTAACTACTGCTTCAATATCAGCATCTGTAATCGTTTGACGACCATAAGGAATTATGTTTGTAGGTAAAGTAGTTACGCTCATTGTAATATTGTTTAAGATAAAGTAATTATGCCGTAAACGAAGCGTCTACATGTTCTACTATTAACTGACGCAATTCGTTAACGCCTACCCATTCAGTATTATCGCCTGAGTTGTACTGAAACCCTTGTGGCACAAGGCTTGCGTTAAAGTGTTTAATATAATCGGTTAAGTTAAACTTAGGTACTTGTGGTAATATTGCATAGTACTTACCTAAATCGTAAGTGGTAAACGAATCCGATGAGGTTATCATTTCTTCGTGCACTTTTTCGCCAGGGCGTATGCCTACAATTTGCTGTGTGCACGCAGGACCAACGGCTGTGGCCACATCAGTTATTTTGTACGAGGGTATTTTAGGTACAAATATTTCGCCGCCCCAAGCGGTTTCCAGTGCGTGTAGCACCATGTCAACACCACCTTGTAAGGATATGTTAAAGCGTGTCATATTAGGGTCGGTTATGGGCAATACACCTTCTTTTTTCTTTTTCATAAAAAACGGAATTACTGAGCCATTACTCCCCATTACGTTGCCATAGCGCACCACCGAAAATTTAATGTCGCGCTTGCCTTTTACGTTGTTAGCGGCTACAAATAGTTTGTCGGAACACAATTTAGTTGCTCCATATAAATTAATTGGCGCTGCTGCTTTGTCAGTAGATAATGCTACTACTCCTTTAACTTTCGATTCTAATGCAGCATTAATTACATTTTCGGCACCAAGCACATTAGTTTTTACACACTACATTGGGTTGTACTCCGCTATTGGCACGTGTTTCACAGCCGCGGCATGTATTACGTAGTCAATGTCTTTAAATGCTTTTTTAAGTCGATCAAAATCTCTCACATCGCCAATAAAAAACCGTATTGCAGGATATTTGCTCTGTGGATAATCTTGCGCCATCTCGAACTATTTTTGTTCGTCGCGCGAAAAAATTACTAAACGTCTTACGTCTGGAAATTTAGATAATATATTTTGTGTTAAATGTTTGCCCAAAGAACCTGTGCCTCCAGTTATTAAAATTGATTTTCCGTTTAAATCTAGCATTGTGTAAGGTAGCGTAATAAATATTATAATGTTCAAAGTTAGTAGAGTTTAACTAAAAAGCAAAGATTTAGCGGTATGTGTTTGTAATTGATTGTTAGCTGAGCTATTTCAGCTAAAATGCTATAATTATTTACAAGGAAATCATACCAATTAAAAAGAGGAATAATTGCATTCTTTAAAACGTATAACTTACTGTAATTAAGTTACTTTAGTCGTTAGTTATAAAAATGAATACTTTAGCAACAACACCGCCACATGAACAGATACATTACAGTACTAGCACTGCTATTAAGCACTGCTATAATTTCTTATGCAGGTATAACAATTATAAAAAAATATAAATTGGATAAGGATAAATTTACACTATTACCCACTTATGAGGGGAATTACAAAGCCATTGCAACCCTTGAAAATAAAGGACTGTACAAAGATGCGATGGACGCAAGCAACGAGGTGCTTAAAAAAGCATTGACCGAAAACAATCAACCCGAAATTGTAAAAGCTGTAGTGCATAAGGTTAGGTTTAGCCAACAGACGGACGAGCAATCACTCATTAAAGGCTTACACGAATTAAGCGATTTAGCCAATAAAACCAAAGCTCCCGCCAAACAAATTATACACAGCATAATAGCCGATGGATATTGGAGTTACTATCAAAACAATAGGTACCAGTTTACTAACCGTACACAAACCGTTGATTTTAAAAACGATGATATTGCCACGTGGGACTTAACCAAAATTATTACCGAAAGTGTGCACCATTATCAACTATCGTTGAGCGATGCTAAAACACTGCAAGCTACGCCTATTAACGATTTTAAAATAGTAATAGACAAAGAAAAAGAATCCGAAAAATATCGCCCAACGGTATACGATTTATTAGCCTACCGTGCTATTGATTTTTATGATAACGGCGAAGCCCGTGTTATAAAACCATTGGAAACATTTAGCATAAATGCAGATGAATATTTAGCAGATGCTACTACGTTTTTAAACCAAAAAATTACGAGCACTGACACTCTTAGTTTTGATTATCATCTAATACAAACACTACATAGTTTAATAGCGTTTCATACTGCTAAAAATAATGTTGTACCACTTATTGATGCTGACTTAAAACGTATTGCAACGGTATACAACAAAACTAATAATGCCAATAAAGACAGCCTTTATACTAAAGCATTGCAAAACATAGTAACCGCACATAGCAGTGAGCCATACGCACAAATGGCCAACTATAATTTAGCGCAATGGTACGTTAGTCACCACAACGATGCCCAAAATAAAACGTACAAAAAAACAGCGTATGACATGGCTACTAAAGCCATACAAAATAGCACTGATGAAAATATAAAAGCACAGTTTTACAATTTGCAGCGCACTATTGAAGGTGGTAACGTAAGTATTAATTTAGAAAATGTAAACTTATCCAACGCTCCGTTTATAGCTCAACTCAGTTATAGCAATACGCCTAAAGTATATTTTAGAGTAGTAAAACTAAACATGAAGCAATATCGTGAGGCGTTAGAAAAAGAAAATATGTATAACGACCAAGGCGTGCAACAATACCCTAACGCAAGCAAAAAATATGTATACAGCCAAGCTACCGTAAACCAATGGAGCGAAGCTTTGCCTGACGATAAACTATTTTTAACCAATACTTTATTGTACAAAATGCCAGCTATTACTAACAATGGCTTGTATGCAATAATTATAAGCAGTAACGAAAATACAATTGATTACAATAGCAACCTATGTAGTTACACGCTTACACAAATAACTAACTTGGGTATATTAAGCAACACTGATAATAAAGCACATGTAACATCAGGATTTATTGTAAACCGTAATACTAACGAAAGTATAGCCAATGCTAAGGTGGAATTAATAGAGGCACATAATGATTATAAAGGCCGTAATTATGTAACTACTTATCGTGTGGCATATAGCTCAACTACTAATAAAGACGGTGCTTTTGATGTTAAAAATATTGCAAATGGTATTAATTATACGTATCACATAAAAACTAGCAACGACGAGTTTTATTCCGACTTAAATTTTTACATGTATGAAGTTAGTAATAATCAAGAGCGTGATTACACGCAATACACCACCTTGTTTTTTACGGATAGAGCCATATACCGCCCCACACAAACCATACATGCCAAAGGCTTAGTAACAGTAACGCACAACCACGATACCAAAATAGTATCTAACCAAAAAGTAACCGTAACCCTATACGATGCTAACCACCAAAAAGTGCAAAGCCGTGAAGTTACTACTAACGAATTTGGCACCTATTATACCACATTTACCGCCCCTAGCGGAGGTTTGTTAGGTGCTATGACTATACAGGATAACTACGGTAGCCATAGTATTAGAGTAGAAGAATACAAACGCCCGTTGTTTGAAATTACTCCCAAATCATTAGCTGATAACTATAATTTAAACGATGAAGTAACGGTAGAAGGCATTGCCAAAGCTTTTAGTGGTGCACCAATTAATGGGGCTAAGGTGGCGTATCGTATTACACGCCAAACACGCACGCCTTACTGGTGGCGCTGTTACAACCCATGGTATGTGAATAGTGGTGTTACCGAAATGCTAAGTGGTACACAAACTACTAACGACACTGGTGGCTATACTATTAAATTTAAAGCCGTGGCTGATGCTAGTTTTAGCAAGGCTTCGGCGGCATCGTTCCAATACACTATTTATACTACCATAATCGATGTTAATGGCGAAACCCACACCGCGCAGCAAGCTGTAACTGTCGGATATGTGGGTGTGGGGTTAGGTATTGATCATCAAGACGAAGTATTAATTAAAACCAAAACAAGTACTGACACGCTACGTTTTATAATTAGTACTGATAACCTTAATGGACAGCATGTGCCAAGTAGTGTTAAATTAAAAATTACAAAACTAAAAGCACCCACACAGTTTTTTAGAAGTAGTGTATTGCACGAAAAATGCAATAAATACTTGTACTCCGCAACCCAATGGCAACAATGGTTTCCTGAAGATGAATACCGCAACGAAAATGATTACTTAACTTGGCAAGAGGCGGACGTAATTTATACCAACACTATTAACACTCTTGCGCTTAATCATAGTTTAAACCTGTCTTGCCACGAATGGTTAAATGGTAAATACAAAGTTGAAGCCATAACGCACGACAAAAAAAACAACGAAGTAAAAGAAGTTTCGTACTTAGATGTAACTAACTTAAACGATAATAAAACACTACAAACTAATTTAACAATAATTAATACGAGTACCGCCGATGCCAATAGTTATGCGCTACTCAGCCCACATATTACTAACTGTATTAAAACTACCGCAATTGATGCCACTACCTACACCCAACAATTAACGAGTATTACAAGCTATGTTACTAATAGTGCTACCACCAATCGTTTGGAGTTATTTAGTTATTATCATAATAACAGATTTTATAGTGCCTCACAAACATTTACACCTACTATAAAATACGAAGCACGTAACAGCATAGCATTAACGCTACTTACTAAGCGTGATAAATTATTGCCTGGTGCAACAGAACAATGGAAAATAAAAGTAACGGCTACTGATAAAACCACACCATTAGCCGAAATGGTAGCCACCATGTACGATGCGAGCTTAGATGCTTTTGCCACAAATTATTTTGGCTATGCTAATGTACAACATGCCTCCGATTATAAAAAAGGAGTGGAGAACCCTTACTACTCTTGGAATACTGATGGAGAGAATGTTGCAACGACAAGTGTTTCAAAATTTGGAGCGTACAAAAATTATACAGCTGTACAATACGACCAATTAAATATGTTTGAATTAAATTGGTATAGATTTCAAAGACATTATTATAGTAGAGACGATATTAGGATAGACGGTTTTAGAAGCATGGCTAGTAAAAGTTTAAATGTAGAGTCTTCGTCAGCTATGGCGCCAGTTACTACTATGGCAACGGAAAGCGATGACATGCAAAAGGAGAGTAAATCTATGGATAAAAAAGATAATGAATCACTAGCTAAACCAAGCCCTAAAAAATCGTCGGAAAAGCAAGAGCCAACTGAAAAACCCAAAGAAGAAGTAAGTATTCGTAAAAACAAAAACGAAACTGCGTTTTTTTATCCGCAGTTGGTAAGCAATGCACAAGGGGAGTTTACATTAGATTTTACAATGCCCGAAGCCCTTACCAAGTGGCGCATGCTTACCTACGCACACACCAAGGATTTAATGCAAGCGCAGTTACAACATAATGTAGTTACCCAAAAAGAATTAATGGTAGTGCCCAACTGGCCACGTTTTGTGCGCGAGGACGATAGCATAACCATTACTGCTAAAATTGTAAACCTTACTAACACTGCACTTAAAGGCAAGGCGTATATTGAATTGGTAAACCCTATTACTAACGAAAAAATTAATTATATGCAGGGTAGCACCATGCACTTGTTTGACGTAGGTAGTGCGCTTACTACCACAGTGTCGTTTACATTGCATATTAATGCACTTAAAAATGTACTACAAGCTACCATTTATGCCACAACAAGCACACATAGCGATGCTGAGCAAACTACGCTGCCCGTGTTGTCTAATCGCATGTTAGTAACCGAGAGCATGCCTATGCCCATACGTAGTAACCAAACCAAAACATTTAGTTTTACTAAATTGTTAAACGTAAATAGCACTACATTATCGCATTACAACTACGCTATAGAGTTTACACAAAACCCTGCGTGGCTTGCTATTAAAGCCTTGCCGTACCTAGCGCAAAGCCAATACGATTGTGCTGATGGCTTGGCTAATAAACTATTTGCCAATAGTTTATCGAGCTATATTGTAAATTCTTCGCCTGCTATTGAACAAGTGTTTAAGCAATGGCAACAAGACCCCGAAGCATTGTTATCTCCGCTGGAAAAAAATCAGGAACTTAAATCGGCATTGTTGCAAGAAACTCCTTGGGTAGTGGCATCACAAAACGAAACGCAACAACGCAAAGACGTGGCTAAGTTTTTTGATAAAAATAATTTAACCAACGAACTAAAAACCACGTACGATAAGCTACACGAGCTACAAGCCGCAAGTGGCGCATTCCGCTGGTGGAAAGGCGATAGGTACGATAATTTTTTCTTAACAAGTCGAGTAATGAATGTGTTTGCCAAACTAATACACACTAAAGTTATTACTAAAGACACTTACGAGGGCGAAGCCCAAATGATTGACAAAGCATTGGCCTATATGGACTTTGAAATGCAAAAAGAATATGTGCGATTAAAAAAGATAAGCGGTTGGGAAAAGTTCAACAATACATCGCCACAAGCCATTGAGTATTTGTACTTGCGTAGCCTGTTGCGTAATGATTTTAAACTAGCAAGTAATTATTCGGAGATGTTTAATTATCACTTAGTACAAACCCAAAAACATTGGCTAGGCCACACCCGCTACACTAAAGCAATAGCGGCTATGGTGTTAAATTATAACAATCAAAAAGCAACAGCTGTTGCAATAATAACATCGCTTAAAAACACGGCCATTACTAACGACGAAATGGGTGCATACTGGAAAGATACTTACGAGTACTTTGATTGGTACCAACAACCTATTGAAGCACAAGCCGTAACTATTAATGCAGTGGCCGAAATAACTAACGACAAACCGTTTATTGATGCTATGAAAACATGGTTATTAAAAAGCAAGCAAACCCAACAGTGGCCAAGTTCAGCCGCTACTGTGGAGGCCGTGTATTCGTTATTGCTCACTGACCCTAACAGTATGCAAACATGGCTAAGTACCAGCAATAGCATTGTAATAAAAGCTGGAGATAAACTATTAGACCCCGCTAACGATAAAACGTTGAAGACGGAAAGTGGTACTGGTTATTTTAAAAAATCGTTTACGCAAGCCGAAATACAACCTGCTATGGGTAATGTAACCGTTACTAAAAATAACGAGGGAGTGAGCTGGGGAGCAGCCTATTGGCAGTACTTTGAACGATTAGATAAAATTACGCAACACAGCACTGGGTTAAGTATTAAAAAAGATTTGTTTGTAGAAATAAACACACCCTCAGGGCCAGTAATAAAACCAATTGATAAACAACCCATTAAAATTGGCGATAAAATTAAAGTACGTGTGGAGATTAGAGCCGACCGTAGTTTTAGCTACCTACACCTCAAAGATATGCGTGCCGCAGGTTTTGAGCCAGTAAATGTATTAAGCACTTACAAGTATCAAGATGGGCTTGGCTACTACGAAAGCACGGGCGATGCTGCCACACATTTCTTTTTTAATTACTTGGGCAAAGGCACCCACGTGTTTGAATACAGTGTGTATGCCACCCACGCAGGTACATTTAATAATGGTATTACAACTATGCAGTGTTTATACGCCCCAGAATTTACAACACACAGCCAAGGCAATGTGGTAACTATTGGTAAGTAGCAAAGTAGATAGATTTAGTAATTTGCTGGCATCGTTAGCATTTGCATTTAGTATTGATAAAATAGTGTTGTAATATTTCTATTGCAAATTTTATGGATTAACTCTTGTTCCAAGAGATTAAATTTGAGCTTAAAAAAGGAGCTACTACAATATACATTGTAGTAGCTCCTTTTTTAATGTTTATTGTAATTAAATATTTTACAATAAATTTATTTTACTGTAAAAATCATCTCTGTATGATGCGCCAATTGGTAATACTTTATTTTCAAAATCAATAGTTAAGTTAAAATAATCAACTGATACTACGTTTTCTAAGCGCACAATAAACGAGCGATGCACACGTACAAACTCGTTAGGCGATAGTTTAGCCAACACATCTTTCATTGTGTTATGTATCGTGTAACGCCCTTGTGTAAGAGTATGTACCATTACATAATCTTTTAAAGCTTCTACATACATAATATCTTTACTATATACCTTGTTTAAACTTGAATTGGCTCTTATGTAAAAAATATTTTTTTCTTTACCTCCTACCATCTGACTAAGCATGTCGCGCTCGCGAATAACAGCACTATTTTTTTCGTGGTTGAATAATGCCATTTCAATTGATGTTTGTAAATCAATTTCTTTAAATGGCTTAATTATGTAACCATACGGCTCAGTGTTTTTGGCTTTATTAAATGTTGCATTATCTGCATAGGCAGTTAAAAATATTACAGGTATACTATGGTGTTTACGTATGTGCTCCGCTACATCAATACCACTTTTATCACCTTTAATCATAATGTCCATTAACACTACATCGGGTTTAAATTCTTCAATAAGTTTAATAGCCGTGTCAGCAGTTGCTGCTGCGCCTACTACATTGTAGCCTATTTTTTTTAAGCTGTTTTGAATATCTTTTGAAACTATACTTTCGTCTTCTACGACTACTATGTTTATTTTTGCCATATCTTTTGTTGTTTAATGTTGTTTACGAGGTGCGAAAGTAATTAAAAATTCAGTCCCAAAATTATTTATAATACTAATTGTCCCATCAATTTGTTCAACTAAGGCGTATACCAATTGCATTCCGAGCGATTTTGAAGTTTCTACATCAAAATTTTCGGGAAATCCCTTACCATTATCTTTTATCGAAAGCTCAATTTTATTGTTTACAGTCTTACAAGTCATTAATATACTACCATCATTTTGACCTTCAAAAGCATATTTTAATGAGTTAGATATTAATTCATTTACTATTAATCCACATGGGATACTTGTGTCCAAATCTACACTAACGTCTTCAAATTTCACTTCAACACTTATATTTACACCTACTTTACTGTAAGAGTCTACCAAGTTGTACAAAATACTTTTGAGATAATTTTCAAACGGAATTTTACCAAACTCATTGGTTTGATACAATATTTCGTGGATATACGACATCGATTTTACTCTATTTTGGCTCTCTCGGAGTATTTTTAATGCCTTTTTATCCTCCACAAAATCTGATTGTAAGTTTAACAAGCTTGATATTACTTGTAAATTATTTTTTACTCTATGGTGTACTTCTTTTAACAATACTTCTTTTTCTTGCAACGATTGTAGCAATTTTAATTCAGCTTGTTTACGTTCGTTGGCTAATTGTCCTATTACTGATATTTCGGTTACTTTATTATTGCTATCAAATATTGGTGCTAATATAATATCAAACCAAAATATCTCACCTGTTGGCGAAACTAATTCGTGCTCAAACGAGTTACTTTTACCCTTAAAAACTTCGCCAAAATTAGTGAGCCAAAAATTAACAAATTGCTTTAAGCGCTCTTTGGGTTCAGTTGAATAGTTTGTGATAAACGAAGTTTGCGAAAGCCCAACAAAAGGTTTTTCGTTAAAAAATTTCACGTACATTTCTTCAAACCTTGAGTTGAACGATGTTAGCGAAAGCTCGTTGCTTATGGTAAAAAAAACTAGGCTAGAGGTTTCTATAACGGTATTTAATTTAGCCCCTTGATTAAATAACTTAATATTATTATTATGATTTTCGGTAATATTAATGGCCAGTACCGATACCTCTTCAATATCAGGTTCGGCCTCTACTATTGGGGTAAAATACATTTCGTAGTATTTTACTTCGCCAGTTTTTTGGCGTACACTCATTTCAAAAAACTGAGGAATACCCTTAAATGCCAAACGCACGTGTTCCCGTAATTTGGTTTCGTTGCTGTTGTAAATACTGTAAATACTTATGTTGTGGTCTTCCAATTCAATATTAAAAAACCTACGGCAAAACTCCTGAAAGTTAGTGTTAAAAGCGTGTATTAACGCGTTTTTAGCAATAGAGTAAATGTGGTGGGTACCACTATCTAACAAGGCTGAAAGTTTTGACTCCTGTAATTTTAATTGTTTTTCGGCTCGTTTACGTTCAGTTATATTGTGGCTAATGCCTACTACTTCAGCTATACTATTTTGATTGTTTTTTATTGGATATAAAAACACTTCGCGCCACACAATATTGTCATTAATTTTAAACGACATATCAAATTGTTGTGGTGTACCCAAAAAAACTAAGCATACTTTTTCAATTATATACTCATAATCGTCGTTGGCAATTACATTTAACCATGTTTTTAAATTACTAACGCCCTCTTGTAAATCATAATTAAAATGCAATAAAATATCAGCATGTATATTTTTATTAAAATGAGTTATTACATGTTGGGTATTAAACGTAAACACGTGTTGAGTTCCGCTTTCAAATATTTCATTTAACTTATTATTTTGATGCGTTATTGTTTCCACCGTTTTATTTTCGTTGGATATATCACGAGCTCTAAACACATATCCTGCAAAGCCTTGCTCTTTATCTTCAGCAAAACTGGCTCCTAAATCTACCATAATTTTACGCTTAGGTTCAGCAGAAAATAAATAAGCAGCTAAGTTGAAACTTAGCAGCTTATTAGTAATGTTAACAACAACTTGGTTATAGGCTACGGGTTCTAAAATAGTACTTAACGAGCAATTAGGTGTGTTATTATCAAAACCTAAAGTTAATTTCATTTTATCGTTACAACTAATGATGGTTAGGTTATCATCAATAATAAAAAAAAACTGGTTACTATTATTAAATAAACTATTTAATAAAGCGTTGCTGTAAGGCATTGTGTTAAAACGGTTAAGTTATATTAAAACGAAAGTGTATACTGTATTGCAAATGTACGAGGCGGCTCTAAAACACCTGGGCGCAACGAGTACAAACGGTTTTGAACATTATATACTAGTCCTGCTATTTTGTTATGTTCGTTAACCTTATATGATAAACGAAAATCTAACACGTAATCGCCTTTATTGTGCGTTTGACGAAACTCGCGTATACCGCCTGCACCACTAACGGCAGCAAATAAGTTAGATTCAAATAAAGGGTCAATGTTTTGCATAAAACTATTGTAACGTACACTAACACCAGTGCTTATTTTTTTGTAATCAGCCTGTACATCAGCTTTAAACGTGTGCTTGTAACGATACTTTAGTATGTTGTTTTTAATAATTGTATCCTCGTTAAATTGGTTAAACTGTTTACTGTATTTTTTAAAGTCTAAGTAATTTAAGTTCAATGGGTTCATGTAAGTGTAGCCAGATAGTATTGTTATATCAATGTTCTTGCTTATTTTACCTTTACCCACTAGGGTAATATCTACCCCTGATATACGTGCCTGCCCCACGTTTATTGCTTTAAAGCCAAGTACATTAAGCTTACCTGTTTGCTTGTACGATACGCTGTCCTCCCAGTTATTAAATGTAAATTGCATCATGTTTTGGTATTCTGTCCAAAAATAAGCTACATCTATAAATCCTTTCCAATCCTTAACTTTAAAACCTTGTTTCAATCCTAACTCGGCACTCCAGCCCGTTTCGGCTTTTAACTCAGGGTTAGGCAATATAGTTAAGCCACTTGCTACTGTACGTGCGTAGGTTTCGGCAATACTAGGGAAACGGTAGCCTTGCCCAAAGCTGGCTCTAATAAATGTAGCTTTGGCTATTTCATAATTTAACCCTAAACGAATTACAGGCTTAACCTTTGATTTTTTAATTAATATGGTGGAGTCGTAAGAGGTACGTGCTAGGCCACTTACCGTTTTTTGAGTTATTGTAGTATCGTAAAATCCAGTATTAATATCTTGCTTATACGTGGTATCGTTGTAGGTTATTGTTTGTTTTTTGAACGATAGGTTTTTTGGTATAAATATATCAGTTGAAGTTTTTTGGTCATCTATTCTAAAATATTCTCCTCTAAGTCCTAATGATACATTTAATCTATCCCAAAACTTTTTATCAGCCTGTATGTATCCTGCGCTATTGCTACCATTATGATTTTTGTATAACTGCGATTTTACGTCCGAAAATGTTTGTACAAAACCTGTTACAATATTTAGTTTAATATCCTCAAAACGTTTTTGATATTGTAATTCAGTATAACTTAATACACCTTGCGAACCTTGATTGGTGTTACTAACATTGCTTGATAAAAGCGTACGGTTACGTAATACAAACTTGCCTCCTCTTGGTGTAAAATAAGTAATTGAAGGGTCAATATAATGAACTGTTGATATAAATACTGAAGGTTTATTATTTACTCCTGTATCAGAGGTAAGTGCAGGCCCCGTTAAACCATCACGCCAAAGTAAGTAATACCCATACTTACGTGCCGAAAAATTACCATTTAAACTTACTGATAATCCTTTAATTTTTTGAAAACGATAACGTGTATTAAAATTAAAGCGTCCTCGTCTTTGATCAGCATTTTGTTTAAAATCATTTTCAACAAAATACTGCCCACCTACACCTAAGTCCCAATTACCACGTTTTTGGCTATGATAAAAATCAGCTCCATAATACCCTTTTGCTTTACCATTACCCCAGTTAGCACTATCTTGGTTAAACCTATCGTACACACCGTTCATTACATTTATTTTGGTTTCGGGTTTGTCTTTTGGGTAAGCGGTTCTAATATTTATAATTCCGTTGAGTGCCGACGAGCCATACAAAGCACTAGCTGCCCCCTTTATTACCTCAATTTGCGCTACGTTTTCAACAGGTAAACTACTCCAACGGGCATCGCCAGCATCGGCCGCCATGGCGGGCATATCGTCTACAAGTATTGCTACTCTACTACCTGCACCATAGCTATACCCTGCACCACCACGTATGTTGGCTTGCCCATCAATAACTTGTACACCTGGTGTTTGTTGTATAATTTTTTCGATATTGGCAGTGGCTTTATTAGCAATAAGTTCAGGCTTTATAACCTCCATTGACACAGTAATTTCGCTTAATTTTTGTTCAAATTTACCCGCAGATACTACCACTTCGTTAAGCTGAGTACTACTTTCAGCCATTAAAACATCAAGGGTTGTAGTTTCATTAGGCTTAATTTCAGCATCTTTATTTAATAATTCGTAACCTACATATTTGTACTTTATTACATATTTTTTGGGAACTAAATTAACTTGATACTGTCCATTAATGTTAGTAGTAGTTACTGCCGAATCATTAGCAAATATTGTTACTCCAATAAGAGTTTCTTTATTTTTTGAATCGCTAATTGTACCCTTTAATATACCTGTTTGCGCATTAGCATTAATAGATAGTAGTGCTGCTGAAACAAATAAAGTTATGTGATTTTTTATCATACTCATTAATATTTTTGAATGTAATTGTAGTGAACTAAAATGATGTTGCAAGATAATAATTGTTTTTAGTATTTAGCATAAACTACAATAATGTTTAATAGATTTGACTATCAAAATTAAACGCTATTACATACTATAATGAACGGTAAAATAAATTCATCAAAAGCGCCCGAACCCGTAGGCTTGTACCCCCATGCACGCAAAGTGGGCAACTTACTATTTTTAAGTGGTGTAGGCCCAAGAGTGCGTGGCAGTAAGGATATACCTGGAGTAACGCTTGATGCCAACGGCAACATAATTAACTACGACATAGCCACACAATGCCACAATGTGTTTAATAACGTGCGCTATATACTGGAGGAGGCAGGTAGTAGCTGGGATAATATTGTAGATGTTACCGTGTTTTTAACCAATATGAAAGCCGATTTTAAAACGTATAACGAACTGTATGCCGAGTATTTTAAAGATAATTTGCCTTGCCGTACCACCTGCGAAATTAATAGCTTACCCACACCTATTGCTATTGAACTAAAAGTAATAGCCACTATTTAACCCAATACATTAAATGCCACACATACTTGTAACAGGCGGTACGGGCTATATTGGTAGCCACACTGTAGTTGAATTATTAACAGCTAATTACACCGTTACCATCGTTGATAATTTGTCGCGCTCCAGTGCCAATGTACTCACGAGTATTCACACAATTACTGGTAAAACACCTCATTTTGTACAGTTGGATTTGTGCGATGCTACGGCTGTTAAATTATTTTTTGATACCAACAATTCATTTGATGCAATTATACATTTTGCAGCTTACAAAGCCGTAGGAGAAAGTGTGCAAGAGCCTTTACTTTATTACCACAATAATGTGGTGAGTATTATTAATTTGTTGCAAAATGCGTTAGCACACGATATTACTAACGTAGTGTTTTCATCGTCGTGTACGGTATATGGGCAAAGTACCGCATTACCTGTAACTGAGCTAACACCAAGGCTTGCGGCCGAATCGCCGTATGGTAATACCAAACAAATGTGCGAAGATATATTGTACGACACCGTGCAAGCTACAGCGTTGCAGTGTGTGTCGTTACGTTATTTTAACCCTATTGGCGCACACCCTAGCGCATTAATGGGCGAATTGCCGCTGGGTGTGCCTAATAATTTAGTGCCATTTATTACACAAACTGCCATAGGCAAGCGTGCCCAACTAAGTATATTTGGCAACGATTACAACACTATTGATGGTACTTGCGTACGCGATTATATTCATGTAATGGATTTGGCTCAAGCCCACCTTAAAGCAGTACAGCTATTATTAACTACTACGCAAACGCATTATTACGAAATAATAAATATAGGTACAGGTGTTGGTAGTAGTGTACTACAGGCTGTACAAGCCTTTGAAAAAGTAACAGGGCAAACGCTTAATTACCAGTACGCACCACGCCGTAACGGCGATGTAGAAGCCATGTACGCCAATGTAGATAAAGCCTCAC
>JAYWFU010000032.1:0-3076 GCA_043778625.1 Bacteroidia bacterium
CCCAATTATTAACACGCCTAATAGTTACACCACAGAGCCTGCACACTACCACACACCTGTGGTTATGGTGGAGGAATCGTTATCGTTATACGACAAAGAAAAAGAAATGATTATAAAAGCGCTCGAACGCCACAAAAGTAAGCGTAAGGGAGCCGCCAAGGAGTTAGGCATAAGCGAACGCACATTGTATCGTAAAATTAACGAATACGAGATTAATTTATAAATTCGTGCAAAATATAAATTTGGTAATGCGTAATTTATCTCAAGTATTAGTTGTAATAATGCTCCTGTGTGCCACGGCATGCAAGGTTAATTATTCAATGACGGGTGCTTCAATTAGCCCTAATGCCAAAACGGTAAGTGTTCTTTTTTTTGTAAACAATGCCAGCCTAGCACCGCCTACCGTAAGCCAAAAATTTACTGATGCCTTGCGTGGAATTATGACTTCGCAAACGAGCTTAAAATCAATACCCAAAAATGGCGATTTGAATTTTGAGGGTAACATAGTTAATTACTACGTGCAGGCACAAGCCCCACAGGCTAACCAAACCACGGCAAATAACCGTTTAACAATTACGGTATTTGTTAAATTTACTAACGTAACCAACGACAAACAAAACTTTGAACAATCGTTTACCCGCTATGCCGATTTTGCCGCAGGCAAAACATTAATAGACGTGCAAGACCAATTAATTAAAGAAATAAACGACCAATTAGTGCAAGATGTTTTTGCTAAATCAGCCACTAATTGGTAATGCTAACAATGCAACTACACCACTACACACAACTGTATAACACCTACGCTACCAAGGATTTGGAAGGCTTACTAAAAGCTACCCCCTACTTTGGAATGGCACACATAGTGTTGGCAAAAAAATATTACGACGAAAAAAACATTGCTTTTAATGAACAATTAAAACTTGCCAGCTTATATAGTAACGACCGTAAATTATTGTATTCGTTTATTCATCAGCCTATTATTAAAGAAACTACTTTAGCTAGTATTGAGGTAGAAGTAGTACCCGCTATGCAAGAAACGCTAGCTATAAATGAATCGCCTATACCTATTGATAATAGCGCAATGCAGGCCTTGGTGCAAGCGGTAATTAACAACGACACAACTCCCCCCTCCCCTCCCCCAACTACCAATGATGCGTTGGCACAATTAGTAAACGATGTATTATTAAATGATACTAATAACGCAGCTATAACTAACGAAAGCATTACCATTACTCAAAACATTGAGATAAATGCTCTTGATAAATTAACGGAGGAACAAACGCTCATACCTCAGCAAAATATACCCATAGAAGATACCACACCTAAACTTGAAACTGGAATAGTTACACCTCTAAGTGCCACTGCAATTATTGATACTAACGAAATTAATAGTAGTGAGGAGGTTATAAATGAAACACCACTACAACCTACTGAAATAACACTAGAGGTAGCCCCTAATACACCAGTACAAACCAATAATAGCAAGCAATATAAGGTAATACACCCTAATGATACAGTTTCGTTTTTTGAATGGTTAAACGTAGGTAATACCTCTGTAATTGAACACAACGCACCTCCAATTGTTACACCAGTAAACGTTAATTCTACTCCAACAGAAGTACCAAAGTCGGAGGCGCAAAAAACAATAGAAATTAAAAAGCGTAAAAAATCGCTAATTGAAAAATTTATTATTGACGAACCTCGCATAACCCCCGCAAAGGCTAAGATGTACAGCCCAGCTGAAAAAGCGAAGGAAAGCGTAATTGAAAACGACGACCTAGTATCCGAAACTTTAGTTAAAATATACGTGCAACAAGCCATGTATCGCAAAGCAATTAGAGCATTAGATAAATTATCTGAAAAATATCCCGAAAAAAGTGTTTATTTTGCAAACCAAATAACAAAAATTAAAGAGTATTTAGCAACTAACAACATTAAGTATTAATCCAAACAATTAACCCAAAAACAAAAAACCAAACAACATGTCAACAATCATTATCGTATTAGCAGTAATCGTAGCAATTTTATTAATTTTAACAGTATTAGTACAAAACTCTAAAGGAGGAGGATTAGCAGCAGGTAGCTCAGCCAATCAGGTAATGGGGGTTAAGCAAACTACTGAGTTTTTAGAAAAACTTACTTGGGGCTTTGCAGGTACTTTAGTAGTATTAGCTGTAGCGTCGCGTATGTTTTATGGTCAAGCAACCGTTGAAACTGACTCCGAACTCAAAGAAAAAGCGGCTACCACAACTACTGCACCAGCAGCTGCGCCAATTAGTGCGCCCGCAGCTACTCCTGCAAAATAATTAGTGTACCCAGTCGATAAATAAGGGTATTTTATCCAACTCAAGTTTTATTTAGTTTGCATAATTAAGTTTAATAAAACATATTTGCACCACAATCAAATTAATTATTAAAACTTAAAAAAAAACAAAGAAAAAATGGGAATGATTCAAGAGTTCAAAGATTTTGCAATGAAAGGTAACGTTGTGGATTTAGCAGTGGGTGTTGTTATAGGAGGTGCGTTTCAAAAAATTATCGGTTCATTAATTGATGATGTTATTACGCCACTATTATTATCTCCTGCACTAGAAGCTGCAAATTTAAAAGATATTGCCGAATTAAAAATGGGGGCTGTTAAATACGGTAGCTTTTTATCGTCAGTAATCTCTTTTGTAATCGTTGCTATAGTTTTATTTATGATTATCAAAGGAATGAATGCTACTAAAAAAGCAGAAGTTGAAGCTCCTGCTGCACCAGCAGCTCCAACTAAAGAAGAAGTATTGTTAGGAGAAATTCGTGATTTATTAGCTAAGCGTTAATCAATATTCAAATTATACAATTTAATTAAAAAAAACTGCATAGCGCTCTCAAAAGGTGTTATGCAGTTTTTTATCAATAATAGAAAAATAAATACAAATAAATAAATTGATGAATAAAATTTTTACAATTGCAGTATTAGCCACAGGCTTATCAATACAGGTAATGGCATTAGAGCTTGACTCTGCTTGGAGCAAAGGCGGAGGACTATCATTTACAGGTAATTTAACTCAATACCATCAATGGGTTGCGGGTG
>JAYWFU010000033.1:0-30057 GCA_043778625.1 Bacteroidia bacterium
TTTAGGTCGTGCCATAAATGAATTGTTATATAGTCCAAATATACTAAAAAATATTACAAAACAAAATTTGGACTATATATTACTTCAAATTGGTATTACTTTAGCATGATCAGGGGTGAGATTTCCGTCATTAAAAAAAACAAAATCATGATTACCCGAATTTGCGTCAAGATTTAACTTATGCCATAATTGAAATTGCGCTAAATAAGGATACATACTTCCAGTAACATCGGTAGCTATAAGACAATTTTCCCATTGGCTGTTTCTATCAAAAACAGTAAGTATTAATTCTGATGCGTCTTTAGTATACTTCCTATAATTAATTTTATTTATACGTTCAATTGCAGTGTCTATATACTCACAGTGCACTGTTTTAGTGGTAGTGTACAAAAAACTATCTAAATTAAATAGGAGCCCGTTAGGTAAAATTGGTTGTTGAAATATTCCAATTGTAACATCGCTGCTCGTAGCATCAATAGTTATTACTAGCTTGCTACTAATACGTTTTTTATTATACTTAGCGGGTGTTTTGGGGAGTTTATCATTTAGCAACTGTACAATTTCGGTTGCTTTGTTAGGTTGATTTTCCTCGTCAACTAATGATAGTTTTCCATATTGGTTAAGTATTAATTGTAAATTGTATATTCCTGTATTACGCAATTCTCTATGTAGATATCTAGCTAATTTTGTTCTGTTTTTTGTACTCCATCCTCCAATCATTGCCATTTTGTTTTTGCTGTTTTTGGTTCTGGTTACAATAGTATCACACACTTTTACTAAATTTAGTTTGCGAGCAGTTATTATTGAGTCCATTTTTTTATCATCTGTTTTTCCCTCAAGCATATTCATGTAATAGCTTAGTAAATCAATTTCGGTTTCTCGTTTTAATTCTTCTTTTTCTGATTTTAACGTAATAATAAACCCATGAAAATAATCGTTACACCCCTCAGGGCTATCGCAGCCTGTTTGTTCCACCCAATACCATTGTATGTTTTTGTTAGTGTTGAGCGCAGGTGCAAGCGCATGTAGTTTGAGCATACGCTCGGCATTCAAATTCATTTGGTTAAATAACTCGTTAAATTTATAACGGGTATATACCAATGAAATACTTACAATGTTGTTCGTATTTATACTATGTAGTTTTTCGGTAGGAATAGCACCATTAAACTCCATGGACAGTAGCACCGTACGTTCATCATTAGGGTTTATCACGGCTTTAGGGGTGCTAATGCGTTTAAGTTTAGTAGGCATAAACGATGTGTCGGCAGTATTTTGAGCATTGCTGATGGTAACGCATACCATAAGCACAATTACGTGTAGTGTTTTCATAACTGTTGGGTTTTAAGGGGTTAGTAAAATTTAGGCAAAGTAATGCCAAGGCAATCATGAAGGTGTGATTACTAGGGAAGATTATTGTTACTAAGCTGAGTTGTTTAGCTTAGTACAATAAGGCTAAAGAATTGCTATTAATTGCGTGTTTGGTTTTGCTGGCTACTAATATCGGCAAGTAATTTTTTAAATTCTGTTTTGGTACAGGGGGTAAAATTATTTTCGCTAATACGTTCATTGTTGGTAAATGTTTTAGCGTAAGCAAATTCGTCTTCGCCTAATCGTACAACGGTTATGTCTTTACGTGCTGGCAGTCGGTTAGTGGTGAGTGAAGTTAAATACACCGATTTAATGTTGTTGTAAATAATTGCATATATAGTTTTAGGTTTTAATTGCGGCAATTCAAAATTAACTAATGGGTAGCCTGTAAACCTATCGCAATTAATAAAACCAAACTTTGAGGTACTAAATATACTTACGCTTTTATAAAGCTCTTTAGGAGGACCATCAGAAGTTACAGCGGAATAATTCATTACTTGTCTTTCGGCTCTAATTTTAGCATAGTCGTCATATATCATTGATACTACCACACGTTTGGCTTTACTCAAATTAGTGCTATTATTAACACTAATTTTTTTGGTAAGTAATTCGTTCCAAAATTCTTTTTCCAACACTATTTTATCTTTTATAGCACTGTTATCTATTTCGTTAGTTTTAACAAAGCTGAGTTGTTGTTGAATAGTTGTGTACTTAACTCCAAATTCGTGCTGTACTCCTGATAAATTATTGGCTCTTTTTTTTACAATTCTATTCCACCAATCATTAGTGGTTGCATTTTTACGCAAAAAATTAATATACTCTTGAGTAGCATATTCGTTAAGTGTAATTACTTTGTTTTGGTATTTAATCTTTACACTATCACCATTTTCGGTAGTTGTGTATCTACTACTTGGTATTTCTTTTATTTTTTTGGTAGCCTCGTCCCATTGTTTTATGGTAAAATATTCAGTAGTTGGGTCAAATGTTAGCGTAACTTTAATTTTACTAAAATCATCATTTACATTATCGGTTTTTGTATCGTTGGCTTTTACATTATTTTTTATCTCGTCCCATTCGGTAACGCCATTAGTAATAGCCCCACTAAACAATTTATATTTACTGTAATCCATTTTTTTATCAGCAAATGATATTCCATAGGGCTTTTGGTTATTAACAGTCAGAGGTATCTTGTTTTCAAATGCCGTAACGTTTATCATCCCTGCGGTTTCGAGCAACTTATCATTACACATTGTAGATAATTTATTTACAATAATATCCTGTAAGGTATAAAACTCTTGTACTACTAATTTTATTTTTTTGGCAGGAAGTTGTGTGCTAGGGTTAATGAAACATTGTTTGTCAAAATAAAGGTCAGTGCCTTGTGTACAGTGTATTGTGGTGTCAGAGGCGTTATTCAAATAATAAGTTTGTGGCGATTTTTTATTTTCGTCAAAAAAATTAGAGTATGCATAACTTGTTTCTATACTGTCGTCAATGCCATTAGTGTGTGGCTTGGGCATTACACCTTGTGTAGGTGAGGTATTGGGCGTAAAAGTATCAACAGGTGTAACAGTTGTCGGAGTGGGTTTTACCACATTTGTGCTATCATTACCGCTATTAGTGGGTTTAACGGGTTGTCCCTCCCAATCCATGTACACTAATACTGTTACACCAAGTATTAATAGTAGCCCCGCAAAGTACTTAGGTGTGGTAAAGAGCTTGTAATTGGATCGTTGGCGCACAGCATCATACACGGGCTTAAAACGCTTATTAGTATTAATTTCGTCAGCGCTAAGTTCGGTACGGTTTAAGTTTATTTTAATTTTATTAGGTTTCATGGCGGTATTATTTTTTAGTAATAAGTTGTTTTAATTTATCTATTACTCGGTAGGTTTTAGTTTTAGCGTTTATTTCAGTAATTTCTACTATTTCAGCAATTTCTTTAAAAGAGCGTTTTTCAAAAAAACGCATTTCAATTAATTGCAAATCATCAGGAGGTAATTCGGCTAGTGCGTTAAGCAAGGGTTCGTATTTTTCTTCTCCCTCTGTATTTATTTCGTGTAACACAAAAGTGATATCTTCCGTGTTAATGTTTAGCGTTTGTTGTGCTTTTTGGCTACGAAACAATTGGTTTAGTTCGTTAATAGCTATTCGGTATAACCATGCCGAAAACGGCACGCCTTTATATTCGTATTTATGTAGGCTTACCATAGCGTTGCAAAATACTTGTTGCGTAACATCAAAGGCAAGTTCCTTGGTATCTACACGCTTGTACACAAACTTTAAAATAGGTTCGTAGTACCTGTTGTATAGTACATCAAATTTTGCGGGCTGTTGTTGAGCTCGCTTTATTTCATCGGCTTCGGCAAGTAACTGCTCGGCAGATAAATGATGATTAGCAGCGGTTGTCATAGGGTATTTATTTAGTGTTTAGCATCATAATACAAAAGATGTAAAAAAGATACAGAAAAAGGTAAAGTTTATTTTGAGCTTTAATCCATCTTTAATTTTAATAGTAAGTATTAGGATGAAAACAAAGCTGTACTGAACGAAAAGGGCTTTTTTATAAAACTAATTTTCATTCAAAACAACCTCTTTTTCCTTGTTTCGTGTCCCTACAAAACAAGGTTACGAAAACCTTTCATATTACACAAGTACAAATTTTCATAAGAAAACCCTAACTGCATGAAAATAAATTTGGTTTATTGATTTCTATTTCTATTTTTGTAAAAATTAATCCAATAAAACAAGCTCTATATAAAAATACATCTACTCAATAAACTAAGTTAATAGTAACCATTAAAAAACCACCAAAGGTATGGTATTGAGTAAATTAGATGTAACTGCGTTAGCGCAGTTGTACGTAGCTGGTAATGAAAAAGCATTCCCCTATTTGTTAGAAAAAACGCAAACACGTGTGTTTACTTTTATTAAAAATAAAGTAAACGATGTTGATGTTGCTAACGATTTGTTTCAGGATACTTATTTTAAAGTAATACAAAATATTAAGCTAGGCAAATACACCGAGGAAGGTAAATTTATGGCCTGGACTTTACGTATTGCACACAACTTATGTATGGATTATTTTAACGAAACTAATAAGCTACCCAAATACGACCCTACATTTGTAATGCACGACGATGATGCCAACCAATACGATGCGTTTGAACACCTAGATATTGCTGAAGATGGGCACGACTTACAATTAGAACATAATGAATTAGTAAAAGACGTAAAACGCTACATAACTATGCTACCCAAGTGGCAACGCGAAATGATGTTAATGCGTTTTACACTAAACATGAGTTTTAAAGAAATAGCGGTACAAAACAACATAACAATTAATACTGCACTTGGGCGCATGCGCTACACATTAAAACATTTGCGAGAATTAATGAAGAGCGATGGAGTTGAATTTGATTTAATATAATAATTGCTACCTAAATTAACCAAAATACCCCTTGTAAATTAATAATTTACAAGGGGTATTTAAGTTATATAACTTGTACTAATTAAATAGTAGTTTCGTCTTTAGTAGGATTTTTAAAATATACCTCATCGTTTTGAAACTCGCTAATAGCAATAAGAGTAGCTTTAGGCATTTTTTCGTAATACTTAGAAATTTCAATTTGCTCACGATTTTCAAATATCTCATCTAAGTTATCAGTAGTTGAGGCAAAGTCGGCAAGTTTTCCGTTTATTTCTTCTTTTAATTCAGTAGAAATTTGGTTAGCACGTTTCGACATTATTGAAATAGACTCGTACACATTGCCCGTTTCTTGGTCAAAGTCTTTTAAATCGCGGGTAATTGTACTGCTTTCGGCGTTGGTTCTGTTGTGGCTCATATTTGTTTGTTTTTTTGAATTTGTTTAACACACTTATTGTAAATACTTTCTGTTTCCTTTAGCAATTCGCTTTTAGCAAAAGCATCTACAAATTTATAATAATTATCAATAGATAGCTGATATCGTTCAGTTTTTTTATTATCAATACTTTGTTCAGCCAATAAGTAATACGATTTAATGATACTAAACATTACTTTTTCGCGGTAAGGGCTTGATGGATTATCTTTGAGTATGTTTTCAAACGCTACAATTGATGCCTTGTAGTTTTCAACAAAATAATAGTGCCGTGCTGCTTCGTATTCTTTAGTAGCTAGTTTGTAATGTAGTTTATCTATTATTTCGTTAGCTTGCACTATACGAGTACTGTTGGGATGGTCGTTAATAAATAACTGCATTTCATTAATAGCGGCTTGCGTACTACTTTGATCTAACGAATACTTGGGCGAATCTAAATAAAAACAATACGCATGTAAGTAAGCGCATTCCTCTGCATGCTCGTTGTTAGGATAATTTCGTGCAAATACTTTACAATGGTAACCCGCCAATATATAATCTGCTAACTCGTAGTTAGTTTTGCAGTAGTAATAATATATTTTTTCGCCTTTTTCGGTTCCTTTATATATTGTTAGCAGCTCTTCCAACAAAGGCAATGCCTTACTATAACTCTGTTTTTCGTAATACTCAGTGGCATACTTGTATTTGAGCTCGTAATTAGTACTTTTAAGTATTTTGTTATATTTACTACAGGCACTAATTAATAGGGTAAGTAATATAATTAATAAATAGCGTGTTTTTATCATAGTAGTATTAATTACTACAAAACTAATAATTAATACCAATTGTCTTTAAAAAATAATGTACTAACATTGCAACAATAAAATTATAAATCAGTGTAATTTTATTGACTTGTGCTGTAACTTTTACAACCTCTTTTAGCGTCTTAGGCCAAAATAACCAATTAAATGAAACAATTTATTACGCTAAGCGCATTACTATTATTTATTGCTAACGCATTTGCGCAACAAATACTAGGCGTAGTAAAGGATAAAAATGGAACCGCAATACCTTATGTAAATATTGGTATTGCCAAACGGAACTTGGGCGTAATTAGTAACGAAAACGGGATGTTTAGTTTTAACATAACTACCGAAAAAAGCACTGATACCGTACAAATATCAGTTATTGGATATCAAACACAACTGTTTACACTAGCCCAATTGCAGGAGCGTTGCGCTAGTAATACTCCCATTTACCTAACTATAAACGTATATCAATTAGCGGCAGTAACAATTAAGCCTAACGATTACGAAACCAAGGCTGTAGGCAATGGTAATGTAGATAAATTAAACTGCTCGCAGATTGATGAACTAATGGCTAAAAACATGGATACCTCCGACCAACGCAAATACAAGCAAGAGTGTGTTAAACGAGGTATGAACCCCAAGGCTTTTGGATTTGAATTGGGCAATAAAATAAAAATAAAAAAAGGCATGCAAACTTTTGTAGATAACATACAGTTTAAAACTTGCTTAGGAGCTAAAGATACAGCCATATACCGCATAAATGTGTACGGTAACGAAACCACCATCAAACGAAAATTTACAGTAATAGGCAATGTAAGAGTAGTAGCATTAACTAACCTACTAAAGCAACCCATTATAATTAAAACGATAGGTAAAACAGAAGTGAACAACTTAAATATAACTAACCAAAACATTGAGGTAGATGATGATTTTATTATTGGTATTGAATGCATATATAGCTCCAATTACAAAATAAATATAGGAAGTAAACTCAACGTATTTGGCAGTACTGATTTTTTATTTAGACCAAGCCCCAGCAAGAAATGGGTGGACATACCGCTAGTAGATTTAACGCTGGTAAGTGCCTCCATCACTCAAAAAAAAGCAAAACCATTTTATAAATTCTGGTAGCTTTGCACCAATTAACATCTATAATCTAAATTCTAATATCCAACATCTCAAATCTAATATCTAACGTCTAAATTCTAAAATAAAAAAACATGACACTAACAATTAGCAACCTTACCAAAACTTACGACAACGGCGTAAAAGCACTTAACGGCGTAAGCCTAACTATACCCACCGGTATGTTTGGCTTGTTAGGCCCTAACGGCGCAGGAAAATCGAGCCTTATGCGTACAATATGCACCCTACAAGATGCTGACACGGGTACTATTATGCTAGACGATTTGGATATGCTGGCCAACAAAGACGAAGTACGCAAAATAGTAGGGTATTTGCCTCAAGATTTTGGTTTTTACCCAGGGGTAAATGCTGTAGAGTTATTAAACCATTTTGCATTGCTCAAGGGTATTAAAGACAGCAAAGAACGTAAAGAATCAGTAGAATATTTATTGCAACAAACCAACTTATGGGATGCCCGCAAACGCTCCGTTAGCGAGTATTCGGGCGGTATGCGCCAACGTTTTGGTATAGCACAGGCATTAATAGGCAACCCTAAAATTATTATTGTAGATGAACCCACCGCAGGGCTCGACCCTACGGAGCGTAACCGTTTTCATAACCTACTGAGCGAAATTGGACAAGACAAAATTGTTATACTAAGTACACACATAGTGGAGGATATTTACAACCTATGCCCCAACATGGCTGTAATGAGCAAAGGCGAGGTAAAACTAGTAGATAAACCCTTAGCCGCTATTGAAAAACTGAATGGTAAAATATGGCAATCGTTTATTGATAAAGCTGAATTAGAAAATTACAAGAAAGAGTATAACGTTATCTCCAACCGATTGGTAGAGGGTAAACTACAAATAAACGTACATGCTACTAGCCAACCAGCTCCGCAGTTTAAAGCTGCCGAACCTAACTTGGAGGACGTATATTTTACTAACGTTACAGCTTAATACTTTTAAGTAATTATCAATTGTCCATTATCTAATTATCAATTTTTACATACATGTTTTCAGCAAATTTTTGGTTTGATTTAAAAGCAAATTTAAAACGAACAAGCACCTGGATATTCTTTGCCGTATTTTTTGCATTATCTTGTTTAATAATAGCCGCAGCAGGCGGTTTAATTGGTAGCTCGCAGGGCGAGAACAACGAACTATTTAACTCCGCACTAGCCTGTGCTCAATTATTAAATGGTATAGTAAATAACTCGTTAGTGGGTACTATTATTTTGGTTGCTATTATTGCACCTGCCATTCAAAAAGATTTTCAGTACAACTCGCATAGTATTTATTTTACCAAGCCTATTAGTAAGTTTGGCTATGTGTTTGGGCGTTTTCTATCAGGTATTAGTACTGCATTAATAGTACTAACGGCGTGTGTATTAGCGTTTTTAATTATGTGTAACTTACCACTATTTGATGTAGGTAAAGCGGGGCATTATGGGCTTTGGAATTATTTGCAAGGTTTTGTGTATTTAGTTGTACCTAACGTACTATTTATTGGTGCATTGTTTTTTAGTGTGGTAACATTTACACGCAATATGCTTGCAGGTTATATAGGTGCTATTGTATTGCTAGTATTAACAAGTGTTGCCAGCGATTTAGTAAAAGATATTGACAACACATTAGTACCTGCATTAATTGACCCTTACGGCGACACTGCATTAGAACAACTTACGCAATATTGGTCAGCTGCCGAAAAAAACACACTATCTATTCCATTTTCAGGCGTGCTATTATACAATCGTTTGTTGTGGCTAGGAGTATCATTACTACTATTTGTGGCTACTTACTTACGTTTTAGTTTTGTGCAAAGCGCACCATCGTTTACATGGTTTAAACGCAAACAACAGCAAGTTGTACTAGTGGCTGATAGCCTAACACAGGGGTTTAAGTTACCTAAGGTAGCATCGGTGTACGACACTAATTTATCGTGGCGATTGTTTACATCACTTACCAAACTCGAAACCAAAAATTTAATTAAAAGCCCATTTTTTATAGTAATATCCTTGCTTAGTGCCATAAGCCTTATATTTAATTTTGTGTACGGCAACGATTTTTATGGTACACGTTTACTACCCGTAACCTATAGCATGATTGATGGCATTACGAGTATAACCAGTTTGTTTGGTATTATGATTATTGTGTTTTACGCAGGCGTGTTAGTGTGGCGCGAACGCGATGCTAAGATGGACGAAATAATATCGGCCACGCCTATTAAAAACTGGGTATTGTTAGGGTCTAAAATAGTATCGCTAACGCTTATGTATGCCGCTATTATTGTAGTAGCTATTGTAATTAGCGTGCTAATACAGCTTGTTGCAGGCTTTACCGATATTCAATTTATGGTATATATTCAATCGTTGTTTGGCTACAACATGGTAGGCATAGTGTTTATTGTGTGCCTATGTGTAGCGGTGCAAGCCTTTGTTAGCAACCGTTACATAGGTTATTTTACATGTATTTTACTATTAATAATAGTACCTCTAGTACTTAGGCAAACCGATGTAAGTAACGATTTAATTAAATTTAATTCCTCAGGACCACGTATGCCTTACTCGGATATGAACGGCTTTGGGCATCAACTATTTCCGTTTATAATATACAAAACGTACTGGTTAGCGTTTATAGTACTATTATTAATTAGTGCTAATTTATTGTGGAACAGAGGTAAAGAAAAAGGACTAATTAGCCGCATTACCTTTGCCAAAAACATAGTAACCAAAACACATTACTTGGGCTATGCCATTGCATTGCTTACTATGATTGGGCTTGGTGCTTACATACACTACACTACTAAAGTGTTAAACAAGTACTATACCCACGACCAGCAAGACGAATTGCAAGCGCAGTACGAACAAAAGTTTAAGAAATATAACACATTACCTAAGCTAAAAATTACGGACATAAAAATAGATTTAGCCATATACCCACAAAGCCGCTCTGCTACTATTAACGGAAGCTACTGGCTCAAAAACAAAGGTACACACGCCGTTGATACCTTGTATATTGATTATAATGCTGAGCAGCGTAACCCTACATTAACGTTAAGCAACGGTAATAGTTTTACCGAATTATTTGCCGATACTATTAACGGAGTAAAATTGTTAAAGTTTGCTACACCAATAGCGGTGGGCGATTCAGTACAAATGAATTTTGCAAGTGCCCTAGTGCCCAAAGGATTTAAAAACGTAGAGGCTTCCACTAAAATTGTGGCTAACGGTACCTTTTTAAATAGTGGCGACCTATATCCTAACATTAGTTATAACGAAGATGGCGAACTTGATGATAACGTAAAACGTGCTAAATATAACTTAAAACCTAAAGAGCGTATGCACCCTGCCACTGACGTTGCTTACCTGCAAACTAACTGCATTAACCACGATGCCGACTGGGTTACCTACGAGTGTACTATTAGCACCAGTAGCGACCAAACGGCAATATCTCCAGGATATTTAGTTAAAAAATGGACTGCTGATAATCGTAATTATTTCCATTACAAAATGGATAAAAAAATACTGGATTTTATGTCGTTTCAATCAGCCCGTTACGAAGTTAAAACTGCTAAATGGAATGATGTAACTATTGAAATATATTATGATAAGCATCACGCCTATAACGTGGATAAAATGATTACCTCGGCACAAAAATCATTGGCGTATTATACCCAACAATACGGGCCGTATCAGTTTAAACAATTGCGCATACAGGAGTTTCCTCGTTACCAAACTTTTGCACAATCGTTTGCTAACACCATTCCGTTTAGCGAGGGAATAGGCTTTATAGCCAACCCCGACTTTAGCAAGCCCGATGCCGTAGACTATACTTACTTTGTAACCGCCCACGAAATAGCGCATCAATGGTGGGGACACCAAGTTATTGGAGCTAGCGTTAAAGGCTGTACCGTAATAATGGAGAGCTTTGCCGAGTACAGTGCCTTGCGAGTAATGGAAAAAGAATATGGCAAAAAAGCAATGCGAAAATTCTTGAGTTATGAGCTAAAACAGTATTTACAAGGGCGTGCTAAAGATAGCCGAAACGAAGATGCCTTGCTATATAGCCAAGGGCAAACCCATATTCATTACCAAAAAGGTGCAATGATAATGTTTGGCATAAGCGATTTAATAGGTGAGCAAAACTTAGATAACGTGCTTAAAAATTATGTGGCTAAGGTGGCGTTTCAAGAGCCACCGTATACCACCGCCATTGAGTTTGAACAGTTACTAAAAGCAGCCACACCCGACAGCCTTAAATATGCTATTGTAGATGGGTTTGAAAAAATTACGCTATACGAAAACCGTACTAAAGATGTGAGTTATATCAAACTCGCTAATGGCAAATACAAAGTAACGGTAGTGGTTGATGCCTTAAAAATGTATGCCAATGGTAAAGGCAAAAAAACAATAGCCGTAATGAACGATTATATTGATATTGGAATATTTGCTAAAGGTAAAACCGATGCCGAACCTGTTGAATTGTACAATGTAAAACGTAAAATAAAATCAGGGATTAACACCTTTGAAATTGTGGTGGATAAAGCCCCTTACCAAGCTGGTATTGACCCTTACAACAAACTAATTGACCGCACCATAGATGATAACCTACGTAAAGTAACCGACAAAAAACCACTCAAAAAAATAGACACTACCGATGTAGGAGATGGTAACGTAACAATAGCTTTATAATTGTTAATTTAATGAACTACCATTCTAAAATAATTAATGTGCTACTAAGCCCAATAGCCCTGTTATACGGAGCTATTACCACAGTGCGTAATAAATTATACGATTGGGGAATTATTAAAAGCTACTCCCCCACCCCACCCTGCATTGTAGTAGGCAACCTTAATACGGGGGGCACAGGCAAAAGCCCAATGGTAGAATATTTAATTGAATTATTACTAACACACCACAAACAAGTTACTGCCATAAGTCGTGGCTATGGGCGTGTTACCAAGGGGTTTAGAGAGGTACAACTAACTGACACTGCCACTAATGTAGGCGACGAACCCTTGCAATTTAAACACCTATTTAACAAACAATGTACCGTTATTGTGGACGAAAAACGTGCCCACGCATTACAACAACTACAATCTACTGAAACTAAAGCAACGGTGTATGTACTCGACGATGCTCTACAACATAGGTCAGTAAAGGGTTCTACTAATATATTACTCACAGCTTATAACGATTTGTTTGTGAATGATGCTATGCTACCTGTGGGCAACCTCCGCGAAAACAAAAACGGTTACGAACGTGCCAATATTATTGTAGTAACCAAATGCCCTGCTAACATTACCGCTATTGATAAAAACATTATTAGTAAACGTATACAATTGTTACCGCACCAGTCTATATTTTTTAGTAGTATACTCTATGCTAATTTAGTAAGTGTAACTGACGCTAACAATACTATTGAATTAACTAAAACCACAGCTATCATTAGCTTTTCGGGCATTGCTAACGACACGCCGTTTGTTAATTACTTGCAAGAAAAAGCAAATTTATTACAGCATATTTCGTTTGCCGACCACCATAATTTTACCACTATTGATATTGATAAAATTATAACTATAATTGCTCAAAATAATATTCATAACCCCGTTATAATAACTACGCATAAAGATGGCATGCGGTTATTGCAACTCCAAGCCGATTTTATTACTAAAATTCAATTGTATTATTTGCCTACAAAAATGTATTTTAGCCCCAACGAACAACAACAATTTAACAAACTTATATTACAACAATGCTAACAACAATTAAAGCCACAGCGGCACACTTACAAGCGGTTACTAATAATTTTAACCCTGAATATGGTATAATACTAGGCACTGGTTTAGGTGGCTTGGTAGACGAAATAACCATTGAGCAAGCCATTAATTATGGGGATATACCTAATTTTCCAGTATCAACAGTTAAGGGGCATAGTGGGCGTTTGATATTTGGTACACTAGGTGGCAAAAAAGTTATAGCCATGCAAGGGCGTTTTCATTTTTATGAGGGGTATGATATGCAAACGGTAGTGTTCCCGGTGCGTGTAATGAAATATTTAGGTATTAAAACTTTATTTTTGAGCAATGCTAGCGGTGGGGTTAATCCTGCATTTGAAGTAGGCGATTTAATGATACTAAACGACCACATTAACTTGTTTCCTGCACACCCTCTTACAGGACCTAACATGGAGGAGCTAGGTCCACGTTTCCCTGACATGAGCGATGCTTACAACACCCACTTAATAAGCAAAGCCAAAGGCATAGCACATAAGCTAGGGTTTAAAGTACAAGAGGGTATTTATGCTGGGCTTAGTGGTCCTACGTTTGAAACTCCTGCCGAGTACCGCTATGTGTACCGCATAGGTGCCGATGCAGTGGGCATGAGTACTGTACCCGAAGTAATAGCGGCACGCCACATGGGTATTGATTGTTTTTGTATATCCATAATAACGGACCTTGGCGTGGAAGGAAAAATAGTACAAGTAACCCACGAAGAAGTACAACACGTAGCACAAATAGCCGAAAAGAAAATGACCCAGCTATTTAAAGTAATGATGGAAGAGTTATAAACGAAAAAAACAATTACATATCAAAATATTGGGGTAACTTACGTTACGTACTAAAACTAGCCGCTATTTATTAATAAATAGCGGCTAGTTAATTAATACTACATGGTAATGTCATTAGCTTGTAATTAAATATAGTACTTAAAAATAAAAATTGTGTAATTAAGCTACACGCTTTACTAATAATGGGCTACATACTTTACTACTATCAAACTATACGATGAATAATAGAATTACGCTTAATGTGAATTATTAATCACAATTTTAGGTGTAAACATTTTAATTGCTTTAGTGCAAAAGATTACGAATAAATAATATATTTGTACAGAACGAAATTTTTACAACTTAAATCTTAATTAATAAAATGAATAAATTATTATTTGGCTGGAACATGGTGCTTACATTATTGGTGGCTTTTTTGTTGACGCGCAAAACCGATAATAAATTAACTACTGAAAAAACACAAACTGCTACAAACCTTGCTATTGCTAACCTGCCAAGCGGTAGTATTGTGTACGTTAATACTGATTCATTAATGAATAACTATAAATTGGTTAAGGATTTCAAACAAGAAATGGAGCGGGAACGCTCAGTGAAAGAAAATGCTTTTCAAAATAAAATGGCAGCGTTAGAAAAACAAGTAGCCGATTTTAAAGAAATTGCACCACGTTTATCTCCTGAAGAAGGACAACGCCAGCAACAAGAACTTATGCTCAAAGAACAAAAATTAGGAGAGTACCGAGAAGCGCTAATGACTGAACTTACCACAAAAGAGCAAGCAAAAAATGCTGAAATGATGAAAAAAATAAGCGACTACTTAGCCACACTTAACGCTGAAGGCAAGTACACATTTATACTAGGCTACGCACAAGGTGGGGGTATATTACACGCTAATAAAAGTTTAGATATTACTGCACAAGTAATAATGGGCTTAAACGATACTTACAAAAAATAATTACATTGAATAGTAAAAGCTAACTAAGCTTTATAAAACGTATATAAATTAAAACCCTTAAACAACTAAAAACAATGAACGTAAAATTACTCTCAAGCTTATTAGCATCAGCACTAATAGTTAACAGTACATTAGCACAAACAACATTATTAACTAACAAAGTGCAGCAACGCATATTACAAAATAATAACGGTGGTAATACTACTTTAAATACAGGTATTAAACCTACGTCCGACTTGGGTCCGTATTTTATTGATGGTATATCAGTATATCCGCACTTTACATATAGTAATGCTAATGCACCTGCTGGCACAGCTGCAGTGGCGGCTTACATAGCTAATTCTTCAGCAAATGTTATAGGCTCAGCTTACTCAACCACGCTTAGTGGCGGTAAGTGGACTTGTACCAGCATCGATGCCAACACAATACCCGCTGGTGGTTATGTGTATTTTGCATTTTTTAATGGTCCTTTAAGCTCGTCAAACACACAGTTTTTAAATGTATCAAAAGCATATTTCCCAACCATAAAACCCAAACCAACTTGGATGACAAAACAAGGATTTAGAGCTGTGGTTGCTAGTGTTAATAGAACTTCTGGCGAGATAGCTTTTGAGGGCAAAATGGCACTTACCGATTTGTTTTTTCAAAAATTAGTTGTGGGGGAAGGTACTTTAAAAAACACTAAGTTTAAACTTAATAGTGTAGATTTAGAGTTTGGAGGAGAGTACAACACTAAAACAAGTGCTACAAGCGCATCACCTACAAAGTTATCTTCAGGCCTATCATTTAAAGAGGGGCAAGAAAAAAAGTATGGTATGTTTAACGGATTTAACGGAACATTATCTTTTGATAACGCTTTTAATCCAACAGTATTAGTAAATGCAACATTTGGACCTAAATACGGAGGATTAAGAAAATATGAGTTATGGAACAAAGAAGTTTTTTACACGCTTGCAGGCGTTAACGGCCCTGGCTTAACAGTAGGAGGATTGTGCTTAGGTGCAGCGGCTGAATTTTCGGTAGCACCATCTATAAAAGCACAAATTGTATATGGTAAAGTAGGTTCAAGCTGGGGATTAAGCACCTTAGGTAGCGATAAAACATCGTTACTATTTAGTGCTGAAGCTACTGCGGCACTGCAAGGAACTTTGTACTTGGCTTGTGCAAGTTTTATGGGTAAAGGTGGAGGATACGGTACTTTAGCTAGGGTTAGAGCTGAGGCAAAAGTGGCACTTATGGCGGGCATTACTGGTACTACAGTACCCACACGTAACTTAGCAATTAGTAAAGGTGCTAAAGCTACTTTAACAGGTACAATTGATGTATTAGGTAGCCGTGTGTACAGCAATACGTTTTACAGTAAAGCATGGGGCGATCCATTTAAAACAACAGTGGGTACAGGTGCTGAATTTGATAATGCTATAAATTATACTGCTCGTACAACACAACGTGTAGCAGGCGTAACCCCTAATGCTTGGCCGTCAGGTGTTATATCAACACAAGATTCAGTACTTGCTGCCGTGTGGTTAGATGATATTAATTTTGGTACACAAAAAGCATTATTAGCTACGCACTACGATCCTCAAATACACACGTTTTCAACCCCTACAATTGTAGCATTAAATGATAGTGCTATATTAATGCCATCGTGTAAATTATTGCCTAATAAAGATGTATTGGTTACATGGGCACAGTTATCAATGCCTACCTCAGCTATTAATCAAAACACTATGAGCACTGATGATATTATTCGTAAGCAAGAAATATGGATTGCCATTATTAATCCGCTAACGCAAACTATAATTTACAAAGGTAAATTAAACGATGCTACAGGCAACAGAGCCGATGGCGAACCTAAAATACACTGGGGTGCTGGCAATAAAGGAATGATTACTTGGCAGGCAAACGATGCTACTAGTGGTTTTGGTAGCGATATTTACTATTCGGAAATTCAGTACAATTCATCAAATTATAGTTTAGCACCTGCATCTATCTTAGCTGATTTACCAGGTAACAACTACAAAGTTGAAATAGCCTACACCAATGGTAACAATGCTATTGCTGAATGGATGAACGATAACGATGCGTCAAATGACTCTACTAACTATTCAACCAATGTAATGATGTCAACCTGGGACGGCAACGCATGGACGCAAGCATTTACTCGTTACGGCACTGATTCTAATTTCGTAATTAAAGATTTTTCGTTAGCCGTAGAGGGTACTAATGGTGTAGAAGCCGTTACTTACTCGTACCGAAATTTAGATACTTTAATGGTTGATGATACTTTGCATTTTAACGGGGTAGTTATTGGTACTTGGACAGACGGCGACCCTTTTGGTACTAGCTTTTACTCTAACTTTGATACCAGCTCAACCTACACTTACACACAACCACGTGCAGCAGTTAACATTAATGGTTTAGGCTCATTAACTATGAAACAAAACAATGTGTTTGATACCTTAGATTATGGGCATACTGCATTTTGGTTAAAAGATATTTATGATAACTCAACACCATGGGAAGATTTAAGTGTAACTAACCCAACAGTACTAGATGTATTGCAAGATACAAATATGTATTCATGGGACGTATCTTCTAAATTTGGGTTTATGGACGCCAACAATGCAGGTAATATATTGTATTTATTTACACAAGAAATTGATAAGCAAGGTAACACTAACCCTACGCATGGCGAGGTGTTTGGGCAACCTAACTTAAACCTAGTATTGCGTGCATTTAGAGTAGAACGCAACGGTACATCATTTGCATTAACTGACGTGCCTGAGCCTACTACAACTAACGTAGTTACCTTCTATCAAAAAATAGCACCATTCAAATATGGATTTGAGTTAAAACAAAACTATCCAAATCCATTTACGGGTAGCACCACAATTCCTTTTCATATAGGTAAAGCTGGTCGTGCAACTATCGAATTAATAGATGTTACAGGACGTAAAGTAGCGACTATATTTGATGATAATGTAACAGGTGGCGATTATCAAACTGAGTTTGAATCAAGCTCAATACAAAGCGGAATTTATTTTTACAAAATAACGATTAATGGTACTAGCGATATTCGTAAAATGGTGGTAGCTAATTAACAATTTTATAACCCATTGCACTATTAACAAAAGTCACTAATTTTAATAATTAGTGACTTTTGTTAATAATAGGAATATACAAGCAAACAAATTAAACAACAGACTGAGAAAAAATATGGATTTAAAACCCCTAGTCAAAGTGTTTTAATTACAGCTTGAAAAGTAGTACTCTATTTAATTAAATGTCTCAACAAAAAAGGAGCTAGAATTTAACATTCTAGCTCCTTTCATTAAAAAATTATAATCTTATTTAAAAGTCAAATTTAATACCTTGTGCCAACGGCAAACTAGTGCTGTAATTTATGGTATTAGTTTGACGGCGCATATAGGCTTTCCAAGCATCTGAGCCACTTTCGCGTCCTCCTCCTGTTTCTTTTTCGCCACCAAATGCACCACCAATTTCAGCACCACTTGTACCTATGTTTACATTGGCAATACCACAATCGCTACCTGCTTGCGATAGAAACAATTCCATCTCACGCATATTCGTAGTAAATATTGATGAGGATAATCCTTGAGGTACATCATTTTGGTAACCAATAGCTTCCTCTAGCTCCGAGTATTTAATTAAATATAATATGGGTGCAAAAGTTTCTTCCTGTACCATGTGGTAATGATTTTTTGCTTCTACAATAGCTGGGCGCACGTAGCAGCCGCTTTCGTAGCCTTCGCCTGCCAGTACACCACCTTCTACTACCATTGTACCACCTTCGGCTTTTACTTTTTCAATCGCATTAAGATAATCATTTACTGCACCTTTATCAATAAGAGGGCCTACGTGATTGGCTTGGTCAAGCGGATTACCAATTTTTAATTGCCCGTATGCTGTAGCTAACTTTGTTTTAACGGTATCGTATATCGAATCGTGTACAATTAAACGGCGAGTGGTAGTGCAACGTTGCCCTGCTGTACCCACTGCGCCAAACACTGTGCCTACCATGGCTATACTCAAGTCAGCGTTTGGAGTTAAAATAATAGCGTTATTACCTCCTAATTCCAATATTGTAGAACCAAAACGTCGTGCAACTGCCTCACCCACAATACGCCCAACACGAGTTGAACCTGTGCATGAAATTAATGGTACACGTTTATCGTTATTTAACAAATCGCCAATAGGATTGCCTATTAGCAAACAACTTACTCCTTCGGGTATATTGTTGTTACGTAATACATCTGCAATAATATTTTGGCAAGCTACGGCACACAATGGTGTTTTTGACGATGGTTTCCACACACATACATCGCCACAAATCCAGGCTAGCATTGTGTTCCAACTCCACACCGCTACTGGAAAATTAAAGGCTGATATTACACCCACAATACCTATTGGGTGATATTGCTCGTACATACGATGCAACGGGCGCTCGCTGTGCATTGTTAACCCATACAATTGGCGCGACAAACCTACTGCAAAATCGCAAATATCAATTATTTCTTGTACCTCTCCCAAGCCTTCTTGAAGGCTTTTACCCATTTCATAACTTACTAATTTACCTAAATTTTCTTTATTGGCTCTAAATGCATCTCCCATTTGACGCACCATATCGCCACGCTTAGGGGCAGGTACCATACGCCAGGTTTTAAATGCCTCTTGTGCTTTTAGTATCGTACGCTCATAATCCTCATTAGTAGCTGTGGCTATCTTACCTATTAATTTGCCATCGGCGGGGCTATACGATTCAATAATTTTACCCGTGGTAGCAGTCCATTCCAAGCCTGTTGATGCACCATTGTTGTGTTCTTTAATACCTAGTGCAGCAAGCACTGGGGCTATGTCAATATGACTCATGTATATCTTTGTTTTAATATTAATTATTACTTGTACAAATGTACAATTTAATAATTGCCAAGTTTAATTAGGGTATTAAATTTCTTTAGTTTAATTTTTAAAATAGTGTAAACTAAATAATGACTTCATAACAGTGTTATTTACGTTAATATGGTTAACGATATTTACATTACTTAACCTACTTTTTATAGTGATTATGATTCTTTTATTCCTACACAACAATCGGATATATTGTATGAAAATTAAAAAGGCTTGGTATTAAAATAAATTTTAATTGTGGAAAGAATCAGTGAGCAAGGTGAAGTAACTTTAATAAACAATAGTAAAGCTGATACAAAATGGTTTGATACCTATTTGAAATAATTATTTACATTAAAAATTAAATTATGAGTCCAATCTAAAAAATAAAATTACATTTGCATTGTTGTATTATTTAAATAATTAAAACAATATTGTTTTAAACAAATTAAAATAATATTTATGAAAATTGAAGACAGACATCAATTAAAAAAACGTGGAGTAACCAAAAATCCTTAAGAGTAGGCAAAATTTAAAAACTAAACAAATGGAACATTTAAAAATCGCAAGCGATAATTACGTAGCATTTACGTTTTTTATTGGAACAATGGCTATGATGGCCGCATCAGTATTTTTCTTTTTTGAACTAAATAATACGGCTCAAAAATGGCGAACGTCAATTTTAGTATCAGGATTAATAACTTTTATTGCAGCTGTACATTATTATTACATGCGAGGCTATAATTTAGAAACTGGAGATTCACCCACATTCTTTAGGTACGTTGACTGGATACTTACAGTTCCACTAATGTGTGTAGAATTTTACTTGATTACCAAGAAAGCAGGAGCTAAAATAGGTTTATTATGGAAATTAATATTTGCATCGCTCGTAATGTTAATTACTGGATACTTTGGAGAAACAATAGACAGAGATAACAGCGTTATTTGGGGCGTATTATCAGGTGCCGCTTATTTTTATATAGTTTATTTGGTTTGGTTAGGAGAAGTTGCAAAACTAGCAAACACAGCTGGAGTTCAAGTTGCTAAGGCTACTCGTGCGTTGGGTTGGTTTGTTTTAGTGGGTTGGGCTGTATATCCATTAGGCTATATTTTGGGTACCCCAGGTGGATTATTTGGAATACAAATAGTTTCAGATGCTTCTGTTGCAGCACACGCAATGGACATTGTTTACAATATTGCAGATGCAATCAATAAAATTGGATTTGGTTTAGTAATTTATACACTAAGTAGAAACGAAGAAAATTAATTTTTTTTTTTTCAAACTTTAAAAAGGCTAATGTTAATAATAACATTAGCCTTTTTTTATTAAAAGATTGACAATAGTGTTTGATTTTTTTTAAGTGATAATAATTTAATCTTTAAAACAATCAAAATGATTGTAACCTTTTTCACATATTAAGGCACAGGATTATGCCCATGTCCGCCCCAAGGATGGCAACTGCCAATACGCTTTAAAGCAAGCCAACCACCCTTAAATGCGCCGTGTTTTTGTAACGCCTCAATAGCGTAGACGCTGCACGTGGGCGTATAACGACACACAGCCGGAAATAACGGCGAAATACTCCGCTGATAAAATTTTATAATTAGTATGGCTATCCACTTCATTATATTACTCCTCCCCTTTGGTACTTAATGTTATTAAATGTTTAATTAAAAACACAACACTGGTTTCAATGGTAGCGTAATCCTTAGCCTCACGGCCTGTGAACAATAATGCTAAATTATACTTTTGTGTCAAAAAATTCAGTTCGTGCTTGTGTAATCTATACGCCTCGCGCATACGGCGTTTGAGCAAATTACGTGCATTAGCGCGCTTAAAATTTCGTTTGGGTACTACTATAACAACTTGATGTAAATTAATAGTATTGGGAGTATAAACTAATTTCAAAGGTGCATTGTTTTTTGACTTGCCCGCAGTAAACAATTCCTCAATAGCGGTTGCGCTACACAAGCGCTCGCACTTGCTAAACGTGTAATTAACTATTGGTGCATCTAATATCATAACAAATACAAATGTAATTGTAATTTACGTTATTTAATAAATCTTATGTAGTTGTATTGATGATGCTCAAATTTATTAACTAAAGTGGTGTTAAAAACTACTAATTTTACTCCATTTATTTTAATTAAAGCTCATAATAATTATTAGTTTTGCATCAATTAAAATAAAAACAATCCAACTAAATAAACCCAAACTATTATGTCAAAAAGCATAGGCAAAATTGTACAAGTTATTGGTCCCGTTATCGACATTCGTTTTGATAAAGAGGGAGCTGAATTACCTAAAATATTAGATGCACTAGAAATTTCTCGCGAAAACGGAACTAAAATTATCTTAGAGTGTCAGCAACACATTGGCGAAAACACTGTACGCGCTATTGCTATGGACTCGTCAGAGGGCTTGTATCGTGGTATGGATGTACTAGCTAAAGGTTCGCCAATATCAATGCCAGTAGGCGAACAGGTTAAAGGACGTTTGTTTAACGTAGTTGGTGATGCTATTGATGGTATTGGGCAAATTGATTATAATTTTGGTTCAGCATCAATACACCGCGACCCGCCTAAATACGCTGATTTATCAACTGCCACCGAAGTATTATTTACAGGTATTAAAGTAATAGATTTACTAGAACCGTACGCTAAGGGAGGCAAAATTGGTTTGTTTGGTGGTGCAGGTGTGGGTAAAACCGTACTTATCATGGAACTAATTAATAATATTGCTAAAGGCTACGAAGGTTTATCAGTATTTGCTGGTGTAGGTGAGCGTACTCGCGAAGGTAACGACTTATTGCGTGAAATGATTGAATCAGGCGTTATTAAATATGGCGAAGCATTTCAACACAGCATGGAACAAGGTGGTTGGGATTTATCAAAAGTAGATATTAAAGAATTAGCCAAATCGCAGGCAACATTGGTGTTTGGACAAATGAACGAGCCACCTGGAGCACGTGCACGTGTAGCATTATCAGGCTTAACTATGGCGGAATATTTCCGCGATGGTGATGAACAATCAGGCGGACGTGACATATTATTTTTCGTTGATAACATTTTTCGTTTTACACAAGCAGGGTCAGAGGTATCAGCTTTATTAGGTCGTATGCCATCGGCGGTGGGTTATCAACCTACACTATCAACAGAAATGGGATTAATGCAAGAGCGTATTACATCAACTAAGCGTGGTTCAATTACATCAGTGCAAGCGGTGTATGTACCTGCCGATGATTTAACCGATCCAGCTCCAGCTACTACATTTAGTCACTTAGATGCTACTACGGTATTAAGCCGTAAAATTGCGGAGTTAGGTATTTATCCTGCTGTAGATCCTTTGGATTCTACTTCACGTATCCTTGACCCTAAAGTAATTGGTGCTGAGCATTATGGTTGTGCACAACGTGTAAAAGAATTATTACAACGTTACAAAGAATTGCAAGACATCATTGCCATATTAGGTATGGACGAGTTAAGCGAGGAAGATAAATTAGTAGTACATCGTGCACGTCGTGTACAGCGTTTTTTATCCCAACCGTTTCACGTAGCTGAACAATTTACAGGCTTAAAAGGTGTATTAGTGGATATTAACGAAACTATTAAAGGCTTTAATATGATTATGGACGGTAAGGTAGATGAATATCCTGAAGCTTCGTTTAACTTAGTAGGTAACATTGAGGAAGCGATTGAAAAAGGTAAAAAAATGTTAGCTGACGTTAAATAATTAACAGTATTACTATGACTTTAGAAATAATAACACCCGACAAAAGCCTATATAGTGGCGAAGTAAAGTTAGTGCAATTACCTGGTAGTAATGGTAGTTTTGAACTATTAAACAACCACGCACCACTAATAGCAACGCTTAAAGCAGGCACAATTAAAATTGAAGACCTAACAACTAGCGCACAACAAACTTTTGTAATTAAGGGTGGTGTTGTTGAAGTAAACAATAACAAAGCAATAGTATTAGCAGAGTAAAAGCTAAATTACTCATATTTAAAACAAAAGCTCCCACAATTACATTATGTAATTGTGGGAGCTTTTGTTTTAAATATGAGTATTGTTAAAACGGAAGCTTAGGCATATTTGGCATTGCGCGCATCATTTTGGCCATACCTCCTTTTTCATTCATCATGCGCATCATTTTACGCATATCTTCAAATTGTTTTAATAATTTATTTACTTCCTGTACAGTTGTTCCACTACCATCGGCAATGCGTTTGCGGCGATTACCGTTAAGTATATCTGGGTTTTTGCGTTCTTTTGGAGTCATGCTTTGTATAATTGCCTCTACTCCTACTAACGCATTTTCGTCAATATCGGCTTCTTTAAGTTTGCCCATACCAGGTATCATACCCATTAAATCCTTTACGTTACCCATGCGTTTAATTTGATTTAACTGATTTAAAAAATCATCAAAATCAAATTTATTTTGCGCTATTTTTTGTTGTAATTTTTTGTTGTCTTCGGCATTAAATTGATCCTGTGCTCGCTCAACTAATGATATTACGTCGCCCATGCCTAATATTCTATCCGCCATACGTTCAGGATAAAATACATCAAGAGCTTCCATTTTTTCGCCAGTACCTATAAATTTAATAGGCTTAGTAACCACTGATCGTATTGATAATGCTGCCCCGCCACGTGTGTCGCCATCTAACTTGGTAAGTATAACACCATCAAAATCTAACCTATCATTAAATGCTTTAGCGGTATTTACGGCATCTTGCCCCGTCATAGCATCTACCACAAATAATATTTCTTGGGGTTGAATTAATCGTTTGAGTTCGGCTATTTCGTTCATCATTTGCTCATCAACTGCCAAACGACCTGCGGTATCAATAATTACCACGCTATTACCATTTAACTTAGCATGTGCTAATGCTTTTTGAGCAATGTCAATTGGGTTTTTGTTTTCCTTGTCAATATAGCAATCTACCCCTATTTGCGTGGCTAATACTTGTAACTGATCCATTGCCGCAGGGCGGTACACATCTGCCGCTACTAACAATGGTTTTTTGCCACGTTTCGATTTTAAGTGCAATGCCAACTTACCCGAGTGCGTAGTTTTACCCGACCCTTGTAAGCCTGCCATAAGAATGATAGTTGGATTACCACCCAATTTTATATCTTCTTGCGTACCACCCATTAACAGGGCTAGTTCGTCGTGTACAATTTTGGTAAGCAATTGCCCAGGCTTGATACTCGTAAGTACATTCGCACCTAGTGCTTTTTGTTTTACGGTGTCAGTAAATTCCTTAGCTGTTTTGTAATTTACATCGGCATCTAACAATGCCTTGCGAATTTCTTTAACCGTTTCGGCTACGTTTATTTCAGTAATTTGCCCGTGACCTTTTAATACTTTAAAAGCTCGCTCGAGTTTGTCGTTTAAGTTATTAAACATGAGAATGATGTACTAAGAAAAAAAAATTATTTAATTAAGGTGTCCATTATTTCGTTGCTAATACCTGTAGAACTGTAACCACCATCGTGATAGAGGTTTTGCATAGTTACCATTTTAGTAAAATCGCTAAACATACTAACGCAATAGTTGGCGCAATCTTCGGCGCTAGCATTACCAAGTGGTGATAGCGATTCAGCAAAATCAAAAAACTCGCTCATACCTTTAACTCCGCTACCTGCCGTGGTTTTGGTGGGCGATTGTGATATGGTATTTACACGCACCTTACGATGTTTGCCATAATGGTAGCCAAATGTACGTGCTATAGATTCTAGCATTGCTTTAGCATCAGCCATATCAGTATAAAACGGATATACACGTTGTGCAGCAATATACGATAATGCTACTACTGAACCCCACTCGCTTATGGCGTCTTGCTTGTAAGCTACGCTCAACATTTTGTGTAAACTTAGCGCTGATATATCAATTGATTTATTGTAAAAATCATAGTTAAGTTCTGTGTATGGAATATTTTTACGAATATTAGGACTCATACCAATAGAGTGTAATACAAAATCAATTTTGCCACCTAATATTTCTTGGCTTTTAGTAAACAAGTTTTCTAAATCGGTTACTGAACTAGCATCAGCAGGAATAATTTGTGCGTTGCAAATTTCGGCAAGCCCATTAATTTCGCCCATACGCATAGCTATTGGCGCATTGGTTAGTGTTATGGTAGCACCTTGTTTTACACATTCTACGGCTACTTTCCAAGCTATTGATTCGCTGTTTAAAGCACCTGATATAATTCCTCTTTTTCCTTTTAAAATCATGACTATTTATAGTTAAAGTTTACTACTACGAAAGTACATTTATTTTAGCGTGTAGCAAACCTATATTTAGTTATAATTTACGCTAAATAATAGGTTGAATTAAGGCCTGCAATTGCAATAATTGTGAGGGTGTATTGTGCGCATGTAGCGTTATACGTAAGCGTTCTTTGCCCTGCGGTACGGTAGGCGGGAGTATGGGCTTGAGGTGAATATTGTTTTTATGTAATTCGGTACAAATGTTTCGTAATGCCTCAATAGGTAGGTTTTGTAGTACTTGTATGGGTGTTGATGTACTTTCTAAATCAAACAACGAACGGTACAGTTTTATGTTTTTTTGTAGCTGTTGCATAAGTGGCATACCGTGGTTGGTAATGTATTGATGGGCGTGCAGCACGTTGGTGTAATAGGAAGCAGGCATGGCTGTGGTGTAAATAAATGCCCGCGAATAATTAATTAAATAATTAATTAACGCCTGCGACCCTACCACTACTGCACCATGTAGGGCTATTGCTTTGCTAAAGGTATGTATGCGAGCAAATATTTTGCGGTCATCCACCTGTTGCCACATACCCCAAGGGTAATCGGGATTAGTACAGGTGGCGTGGGCTTCATCTACAATTAAATTAAAATTATACTTGCGTTTTAGTTCTATTATTTCTTGCAATGGTGCGCAATCACCGTCCATGCTATACACACTTTCTACAACTACGTATACTTCGCCTGTGGCTGTTTTTAACTTTTGTTCGAGTTTACGTACATTATTATGCTCCCACGAAAACGATTTTGCCAATGCCAATCGTGTACCATCAATTATTGATGCGTGGCATAGTTCGTCGTACAAAATAGTATCGTGCCTACTTGCTACGCTTTGTAGTAGCCCTATGTTGGCAGTATAACCGCAGTTATATATTAATGCGGCTTCGGTATTATGTAATTTAGCCAAATGTTTTTCAGTTTGTTCAGCAGCTGCGGTATTCCCTGCTAATAGCCTTGAGCCTCCACTGCCATGCGCACCATGCGCATTAAGCGCTTGTTGATAGTACTCATTACTATTTAAGCCCAAATAATCGTTACTACTAAAATCAACCCCTGTAAGCGGTGGTTGCAAGCTACGTAAGGTATAATTAGCTATACGTGTATTTATTTTTTGTTGTAAATGAAGCGGAAAATAATCAGGCATAAATTACTAACTATAAAATAATTATTGGTTCAAACTACTTACTCTTATTAGCCAACTGTCCGCAGGCAGCGTCAATATCCTTACCACGACTACGGCGCACATTCACAATTACGCCTTTGCCTTCGAGGTAGCGGCTAAAACGATCGAGGCGTGCGGGTAATGTTTGTTCGTACTCGCCATCGTCAATAGGATTGTACTCAATAATATTTACCTTACAGGGTACGTGCTTGGTAAACTGGTATAGCTCTTCGGCATCGTGCAAGGAGTCGTTAAAATCTTTAAACACAATAAACTCGTAGGTAGGGCGAGTTTCAGTTTTTTCGTAAAAATATTTTAGGGCCTCCGCCAATGCTTCTAACGAATTAGTTTCGTTAATAGGCATTATTTTATTGCGTTTTTCGTCGTTAGCGGCGTGTAACGATAGTGCTAAGTTAAATTTAACTCCATCGTCACCTAGTTTTTTAATCATTTTGGCAACACCCGCAGTACTTACCGTAATACGTTGTGGGCTCATACCCAAGCCATCAGGCGAGGTAATGCGTTCAATTGATTTTAATACATTGGTATAATTAAGCAACGGTTCACCCATACCCATGTACACAATGTTAGTAAGTGGTTGTTGGTAGCGTTGTTCGGCTTGTTGTTTGATGATGGCTACTTGATCGTATATTTCGTCAAACTCAATATTACGTAGGCGTTCCATACGCCCAGTAGCACAAAACTTACAGGTTAAACTACAACCCACCTGCGACGATATACATGCCGTAATACGTGTGGTTGATGGTATTAACACCCCTTCTACTATGTTACCATCGTGTAGTTTAAATCCACTTTTAATAGTACGGTCTTCGCTTACTTGCTCACTAGCCACTGTTACAGCGGTTATTACGTAGTGTTGTTTAAGCCACTCCCGTAGTTCTTTGCTGAGGTTCGTCATATCGTCAAACGAGCGTGCCGATTTTTGCCATAACCATTCGTACACTTGTTTGGCTCTAAAGCCTTGCTGTCCGTGTGTGGTAAGTTGATCTTTAATATCAGTTAATGATAAATGGCGTATATTAGTAAGGGTTAATTGCATGGTGTAAATGTAGGTAAATTAGCAGTGTTGTTATTAGTAAAACTATTTATTTACAACATTAATTGCATAAATATTACATCTAAATATTTATCAAATTTAATTCCTGCTTTTTCGAGTACACCTGTTTTTTTAAATCCGAATTTGGTATGTATTACTGTACTAGCTTTGTTACCTTGGGTTATACGTGCTAGTATCGATACTATTTTTTTGCTTGCTTTGGCATCTTCAATAATATGTGCCAACAATAGCTGGCCTATACCTTGCCCTTGGTATTCGGGTTGCACATACATGCTTACCTCAGGCGTTATGTCGTAAGCCGCACGTTCGCTCCATTTGTTTAACGATATAAAGCCTGCTACTTCCTTATTATTGGTAGTGGTAATGCCTGGTAGGGTTAAATCTTTTTCGTACTCGGCCACATACACTGCAAACTGCGGGTCGCGTTGTGTAAACCACGACACACGGTTTTCGTAAGTTTTATTTTCAGTATCAAATGTACCTGTAGTGTTTTCGATAGCCCAGTTGTAAATAGCCGTTATTTGTTGCACATCTTTAATAGTTGCTTTCCGTATTTTAATAGCCATAGTAATTAGTAATATTTATATTTTTGTACAAAATAAACATTTACAATTAAATTAACCTACATATAAAATGAGCTATTCGTTAAAACAACAATTAACCACCGAACTTGCCACTATTGAGCAAGCTGGATTATACAAACACGAACGTGTAATAACTACGCCACAAGCCGCAGCTATTAAAGTAAGCACGGGGCAGGAGGTATTAAATTTTTGTGCCAATAATTATTTAGGGTTATCGTCGCACCCTAAAGTATTAGCTGCAGCACATGAGGCGCTTGATACCCACGGGTTTGGTATGAGTAGCGTACGTTTTATATGCGGTACGCAAGATATTCATAAACAACTGGAACAAAAAATTGCTGATTATTTTGGTACCGAAGATACCATACTTTACGCCGCTGCCTTTGATGCTAATGGCGGCGTATTTGAGCCATTGTTTAGTGAGGAAGACGCAATTATTAGCGACTCGCTAAATCATGCTTCAATTATTGATGGTGTACGCTTGTGCAAAGCCGTACGTTACCGTTACAACAACAATGATATGGCTGACTTAGAAGCACGCCTTATTGAAGCGCAAGCACAACGCCACCGTATAATAGTAACCGATGGAGTATTTAGTATGGACGGATACATTGCGCAAATGGATAAAATATACGCCTTGGCACAAAAGTACAATGCAATGATAATGACAGACGAATGCCACAGCGCAGGGTTTATAGGAGCTACAGGACGTGGCACACCCGAGCATTGCGGAGTACACGGCAAAATAGATATAGTTACAGGCACGTTAGGCAAAGCCTTAGGAGGTGCAATGGGAGGGTTTACTACTGGGCGCAAAGAAATTATTGAAATGTTGCGCCAACGCTCCCGCCCCTATTTATTTAGCAACTCGCTTGCTCCAAGTATTGTAGGCGCATCAATAGCTGTGTTTGACATGTTGAGTAATACCACCGAATTAAGAGATAGCGTAATGCAAAACGCACTACGGTTTCGTAAAGGTATGACTGATGCAGGCTTTGATATTAAAGAGGGCATACACCCCATAGTACCCGTAATGTTATACGATGCCAAAATAGCACAACAATTTGCTGATAAATTATTAGCCGAAGGTATATATGTAATAGGGTTCTTTTTTCCGGTAGTGCCTAAGGAGCAAGCTCGCATACGTGTGCAATTAAGTGCGGCACACACTAACGAGCATATTGATAAAGCAATAGCTGCATTTACTAAAGTGGGTAAGGAGTTAGGCGTAATTAAGTAATACTGACATAATTACTTAACCCAACAGTTTTTGTGCAACTGGAGTAAATTTTGCACTACATTTATAGTATCAAAATAAAATTTAAATTAACAAACTAAAAATAAAAAATAATGGAAAATCAATTTAATTCGTATC
>JAYWFU010000034.1:0-29893 GCA_043778625.1 Bacteroidia bacterium
GTTACTGGCTTGGTGGTGTTAGGGTTCATTAAATAGTAGTAAGTGTTAGTGCTTATAAATATTTTAGTTGTATTGTTTCGTGGGGAAACGAACCAAGGCAAAGGGATAAAACTTAGTACTTATTAATTTAATATAGGACGTTCATACCGTTTCCTTAAAAAATCACCTTGTGATGTAATTTCAGGGAAAAGAGTATTTTCATTAATACCAAAATTATTTAATTCTTCTATAATTTTACGCTTATCTTCAGCAGGTATTAATATTCGGTTTAAAATCCAACTTTTAGGAATTGTTGCTGAGTTAGTTTTATCGTCTATAAAACCAAAAATTAAGAATGCTCCAGATTGTTTTTGTATTCGTTGATTGTCTAATTTTGTTTTAACTAAAAAAACAGATTTTGTATCATTGGGATTTATCTCATTTTGAAAATGAGGAATTTCTTTTTTAATTTCATGCAATAAAAAACCTACCCCTTGTGTTCCGCTAAATTCAGATTTCGAGGTTATTTCTTGTTCAAATACATAGTCGGGACGGATTTTAGATACATTTGCTAAAATACTGATAGTATCACTATCATAATATTTGATGTTATTATCATATATTTTAAATGTAATTACTTCGCCATTTTGTTTTGGACATTTATCACAAGCAAAATATAAAGCCACTAGCGCATTAGATGTAACATCTAAAAGGCGAGTAGGTATATCATAATGTTGCATCTTAACTAAGTTTTCAATTGTTGTTTTACAATTTGAAAAATCATGTGGATTATTAACTATTGCTTGCCTAAAAATATTGTGTTCATTATTAATTAACTCCTCATTACGATATATACTTGGCGTTAATTTATAATCTTTATTAGAGTGGCCTCTATAATAATATTCAGTACCTAAACCAGGAGAGCTATTTTCTGCGCTTATGGTTTTAACAAATTCACTTATGTCCATTTGTGGTTATTTTATAAATAATTAAAATATAATTACTTACTACTGACCAAATTGTTGCCATTGTTAAAATGGTAACAATGGCAACAATTTCGTCAGTTTAGTCGTAAACATCTACTTAATATTTTACAATTCCTTTAGTTACACCTTATTTTTCCGTGCACATAAATCATAATTAGATACTAACTCAAAATTTCAAATTAGCAATCCATGTTATGGTATACCACATTTACGTCTTCGTCCTCTTCTATTTTTGCAATAAGTTTTCCTACCTCTTCTATTTGCTCTTCGGTTAAGCCTTCTTTGTACGAGTTTGGAAAACGTTTTAAATCGCTATTTACAATTGCATAGTTTTTGCTTTCTAAATACTTGTACATAGCCCCAAAATCAGTATAACCAGCATATAACGTAAGTGTGTTATCCTCTTCGTCTTCTTCTATACCCTCACAGCCTAAGTCAATTGTTTCTAGTTCTAATTCATCAATATCAATTGTTCCTTTTTCAATTTTGAATACTGATTTTCTATCAAAAATAAAATCTAACGAACCTTGTGTACCCATTATTCCGCCTGCCTTATTAAAATACATACGAATATTAGCTACAGTTCGTGTTGTGTTATCGGTAGAGGTTTCTACATAAATAGCCACTTTGTGTGGCCCATAACCTTCGTAGGATACTTCGGCAAATGTACTGGTATCTTTATCGGTACTGGCACGTTTAATAGCGGCATCAATACGTTCTTTGGGTATATTGTATCCTTTGGCATTTTGTATTATTTGACGCAAACGAGGGTTGGAGTCAATATCGGCACCGCCTGATTTTACTGCTATTGCAATATCTTTGCCCACACGCGAAAATAATTTGGCATTACGGTCGTTACGAGCAAAAATTTTGTGTTTACGTTTTTCAAATACGCGTCCCATAGAGTGTATAGTTTTATTAAATTAATATTTTTTGCTAAATTAATTGTTATTACCTATTACAGCAACAAAAAAGTGCAGTAAAAATTATTTTTACTGCACTTTTTAAAAATATACTGTGCCTATAACTGGCTTAATTTATTGAAATCGTTTTTGACTTATCCACCAGCCAAAAGCCCCTGCCGTAAAAAACATAATTAAGCTGTAAATGGCTGGCGCTATTGCCATATCAGTATTACTTAATACAGTTTGTGCAATAAATATGGCTAAAGTTCCGTTGTGTATTCCTATTTCCATACCAATAGCAATTGATTGCTTTCGGTTGATTTTAAATAATTGAGGAATTAAATAGCCAATAGTCATGCTTATTAAGTTAAATGCTAATGCGGCTAAGCCAACGGTTGCAAAATAATCAGCCACTTTATCTTTTTCTTTGAGCAAGGTAATTGCAATTAATACCACCAATACAATAATAGAAAAAATACGCAAAGGCTTGTTCATAGCCTGTTCCCAATTAGGTTTTTTACTTTTAATAAGCATACCTATAATTACTGGTATCAAAATTATTGTGGCCACTTCTATAATTTTTTTAAACTGTGGCGCAATATAACTTTCGGTAAGCATAAAATGTTGTAGCGCAAAGTTTACAATTATGGGTAGTGTTATTAAACTTATTACACTATTAATTGCAGTAAGTGTAATGTTTAAAGCCACATCGCCATTAGCCAAATGGCTATACAAATTAGCGGTAGCGCCACCTGGAGAAGCCGCTAATAGCATTAACCCTACCGCAATAGCCGATGTTAAACCAAAGCCTATGGCTATAAAATAGCACAATACGGGCAACAATACCACTTGAATAAGCAACCCTATAAGTATGGCTTTAGGGTACACAAGTGTGCGTTTAAAATCATCAATGGTGAGCGACAACCCCAAGCCTAACATTATTATGCCTAGTGCTAAAGGTAACAGTACTGTTGTAATAAGTGTTTGTTCCATTATTAAAAATAAAATAACAAATTAACGCTTCCGCCTAAGTTATCTAAACCAAAAATAAAGCTTTTAATACCTGCGTTATTATATACTTTACTAGTTACCTGCACCACTTTGTTGGTGGCACTTTCCCACTGCTCGGTAGTTACCGTGCCCTGCGCTTGGCGTGTTATACCTAACGTGTAGCCAAACTCGCCACCAATACTAATTTTGGGAGCAAAAAAGTATTCAACTCCCACAAAACCACGTGCGCCAATACCAAATGCAGTACCTACTTTTTCAGCTACTTTGCGTACATCAGCTCTTGGTGCTACACCAGCCACCACGTTATTATTACCTAAGTTAGTGGTAAGTGGTGCGTTGTTAATAGAATCAATGGCGTTGCCGTAAGTGTATTTAAAATTTAAGGTCGAAACATTTACAATTCCCTCAAACCCGTACACGCCTTGAACTCTGCCCTTACCTCTGCGCCATTCTTTACCAAAGGCTAGTGCAATATCATTGCGTTTGGTGGTTTGTGCGTCGGTAACAAATTTGGGGTCGAGGGCTGATGCAAAGGCGGTGTCTTGCGCTATGGTAGCTCTATTGGTTACAGTACCTAAGTTTACTAACACACGACCACGGTAAGCCGTTTGTGTAAAATCTTGCGACATTATTTTTTTACCAAATAATGCCACAGTATTTAATGGATTACCGGGTGTGGTAAACACGGGCGAACCGCTAGTAGAAGTGCCATGAAACATATTACCTAAATAACCCAAAAAAGGATTAGCCGCTACTCCTAGCCCATACTCCCCTACTTCGGGCAATATTGGAGTACCTTTTTTCGATTTTAATACCCCGTCGGATACTGGTGTGGTGGTAGTTTGAGCAAATGTTACGCTTGCGCACAACAATGATGTACACAGTACTAAGTGTGTTTTTATAGTCATAGTATGTTTAGTTATTAAATTAATAAAATATAAGATTTATAGTAACTTAATAAGTAAAATCTTGAATAAAAGCACCGTTTTCAAACGCATTAATAATAATGGCTTGTGCACCTATAAACACATGTACATCGGTTGATGTAGCCGAAAGCGTACGAGTAGTTTCCCAATCGCCTAATTTTACAGTTACATTCATTGCTTTAGGCCCTACAGGAAAGTTAGTAAATGTATATTTGCCACTACCATCCACAGTAGTTTTATATACTTTAGTAGCATAACTGGTAGTGGTTGATGGATTAAGCGCTAAATCCTTAGTGTCTACTAACAAATATACGGTAGCACCTGTAGCTTTTTCAATTTTAGCGTTAGTGAAATCGGTTTCGGCATACACCGTACCACTAATAGTTGCTGTTGGTGCTACTGCTGTGGTAGCTGCATCCGCTTTTTTCTTTTTGCAACTTTGAGTTGCCAATACTGCTGCAATAACTGCAACTGATAGTACTAATTTTTTCATTTGTTTTTGGTTTTTTGGTGAGTAATTATTTTAATTATTTATTTGGGCTTTCTTTATAAAATGGAAATTTAACCACCTTGGCTTTAATGGGTGTATTGCGTATGCTAATGTATATTTCGGTGTTTTCTTTAGCAAACTCAGCAGCTACATACCCCATACCTATTGCTTTTTGCAACGATGGTGCTTGTGTACCTGACGTTACTATGCCTATTTTATTATTGTTAGCATCTACAATTTCGTAGTCGTGGCGGGGTATACCACGGTCAATCATTTCAAAACCTACTAGTTTTTTTGTAGCCCCTTTTTCTTTAATGGCTTTGTGGTGGGCATCGTTTACAAATGTTTTGGTAAACTTTGTTATCCAACCTAACCCAGCCTCAATGGGCGATGTGGTGTCGTTAATATCGTTTCCGTATAAGCAAAAACCCATCTCTAAGCGCAACGTATCGCGTGCTGCTAAGCCTATTGGTTTGATACCTGCATCAGCACCCGCTTCAAATATGGCGTTCCACATTTTTTCGGCATCGGCGTTTTTAACATATATTTCAAACCCGCCTGCACCTGTGTAACCAGTGTTACTAATTATTACATCGTTAATGCCTGCCATAGTATCAATACAAAAGTTGTAATAATTAATGGCTGATAAATTTACGGTAGTTAATTTTTGTAGTACTGCTGTGGCTTTAGGCCCTTGCACGGCTAACAAGTTATAATTTGCACTACTATTAATCATGGTAACACCAAAGGTATTGTGCTGGCTTATCCAAGCCCAATCTTTATCAATATTACCTGCATTTACTACTAATAAATAGTGGGTAGCATTAATACGATACACTAGCAAATCATCAACAATTCCGCCCTCATTATTAGGTAGGCAGCTGTACTGTATTTGACCATCAGCAAGCTTTGACGCATCGTTGCTGGTTACTAACTGTATTAAATCAAGTGCTTTATCACCACTCAAAAAAAACTCGCCCATGTGGCTAACGTCAAACACGCCTACTGCGTTGCGCACAGCCAAGTGTTCATCGTTAACGCCTGTGTATTGCACTGGCATATTAAAGCCTGCAAAGGGTACTATTTTAGCACCTAGTGCTTCATGTACGTGTTTTAGTGTAATATCTTTTACCATTGTATTATATCGTTTTTAACTTATTATTTTATTGCTTCAAATCTACCACTTTAGTTGGTTTTTTATCCTTATCTAATGCTACAAAAGTAAAATTTCCTGTAATGGCTTTTTTACGAGTATTGGTGTACATTTCTTCAATATAAATTTCTACCCTCACATCAAGGCTTGTATTACCAATTTTAGATACACGCCCTATAAGTTCAATAATAGTTCCGGCAGGTATCGGCTGTTTAAAATCTATCCTGTCCGACGAAACCGTTACACACATTTTACGAGTAAAACGTGTAGCGGTAATAAAAGCTACTTCGTCCATAAGGTGCATTGCCGTGCCTCCAAACAAGGTGTCGTAGTGGTTGGTAGTATTAGGGAAAACAGCTTTAAATATGCGAGTTTCCGATGCGTTTATTAGTTCTTCGAGGTTCATGTGTGAGGTGTATTATTAATTAATTATTAGTGTAGTTAAATATTCTTTTTCTCGGAAATTTTTTAGGTGCCACGTACTCCTTACCAGCAAACACTTGTGCGGCAAACACACTGTTGTTTTTAGCACTATAACTTATATTAAAACCACTTAACGTAAAATCCTTATTAATCATGTTTTTGTAATGTGGAGCCGAATATTTCCAGCTCAGAAACATAGCATACGCCAAATCGTTATAGGTAATAATGGTAAACGTTTTTGTTTTAATTTTAAATGGTGCTGCCAACGGCACAAACAAACAATTTTCGCCAATGGTAGCAAAACTACCGTTAAATAATTCTACTCTTTTGCTAGGTGTAGCCTTTGTTTTATCAGGCTGGCTGTGCGTTAGCAATGCGTTGCTAGCCATGTAATTACCTTGGCATTGAGCGGCCAAATTTAATACGCCGTTAACGCTAAGTGTGGCTAAGTGTAAACTATCACGGTGATGATTTAAAAGCTGTAAAAATAATGTATGTATCAACTCCTGATTAAGCTGTGTAGCATTAATTTTTATTGCCCCATTTTGGCTTTTAACTTGTATACAAGCCAATAACAAAAGAACACAAGCACATAACCTCCGCATTAAATAAATACGCTCATTTGTTGTTGTAATTTTTGAGCTTCGAGGCCTGCAACGGTAGCAAAATCAAGGCCGCTACTAGCATAAATAATTCCGCGCGACGAGTTAATTAACATACCGTACTCGTTAGGTATAATTCCGTTTTTAATAGTTTCTTCTAAATTTCCGCCTTGCGCACCCACACCTGGTATTAACAAAAAATGATTAGGTATAGTTTGGCGTATAGCTTTAATTAGCACGGCCTGTGTAGCACCTACTACAAACATGGTATTATCAACCGTACCCCACTGTGCTACTTTGCGCATAAGGACTTCGCATAATAATTCTACTTCAATTTTGCCTTGGGCATTAAATTTTGGGAGTGGTAGTTTTTGAAAATCTTGCGCTCCACTATTAGACGTTAAACCCAATACTACCGCCCACTTGTTAGGTAATTGCATAAATGGTTTTACTGAATCTTCGCCCATGTAAGGTGCCACCGTAATGGCATCGCCTGGCATGTTTTGCAAAAATGCTTTGGCGTACATAGTAGCAGTATTACCAATGTCGCCACGCTTGGCATCAATTATTACAAATTGCTCAGGGTAGTGTTGCTTAATGTAGTGCACTGTTTTTTCGAGGCTTGCAAACCCCTTACTACCATAGCATTCGTAAAAAGCGGTATTAGGTTTGTAGGCTACACAATACTGATGTGTAGCATCAATTATAGCCTTGTTAAACTCAAAGATAGGGTCGGTGGTGGTTAATAAATGTGTAGGGATTTTTTCCATATCCACATCTAATCCTACACAAAGCATCGATTTTTTGGTGGTAATATTTTGTACGAGTTGTGCGCGATTCATACTATTTTTTTTGAGTAATTAAAGGTATTTTATATTGTGTTGAGCGTAGCGTACTACAAATTATCAATAAAATAATCAGTTACTTTTTTCATTAAGTGTGCGCGCTGCTTGCCTGTAACATTGTGTTTTTGAGCAGGATAAGCGTAGTAGTCTAATTGTTTGCCCAATGTATTGCACTTGTGTACAAACTGCATTGATTGCTGCCACACCACTACATCATCATCGCAACCGTGTATCATTAATAATTTGCCCTGTAGTTTATCAGCATTGTTTAACAACGAATTTGCTTTGTAGCCCTCTTCGTTTTCTTGCGGCGTATCCATATAACGCTCAGTATACATTATTTCGTATTGTTTCCAATCTATTACTGGGCCACCCGCCACACCTACTTTAAATACTCCTGCGTTGCGTGTCATGAACGAAGTAGTCATAAATCCACCAAAGCTCCAGCCATGTATGCCTAAGCGCGCAGCATCAACATAACGTAACGATTTCAAATAATTTACGCCCACCAGTTGGTCTTCCATTTCGGCAGTACCTAAGCGGCGATGCGTAGCTTGTTCAAAGGCTTTGCCTCGGTTATCACTCCCCCTACCATCTAACGTAAATACTATAAACCCTTTTTGCGCCATGTAGTGGTACCAAAGTTCGCCACCTGCCAACCAAGTGTTTTTAATTAATTGAACATGCGAACCATTGTACAAATACACTAGCACGGGATATTTTTTGGTACTATCAAAATTAGTGGGTAAAAACATACGGCATTGCAATGGTATACCATCAGCGTTGTTGAGGGTAAATAATTTCATTGCGCCCAAAGCATAGTCAGCTATTGGGTTTGGGGCTTCGTGGATAATTGTAGCTTTATTGTTGGCCGTTGTTAATATGCTTACAGTACGTGGCGTGGTAGTACTTTGATAATTATTAATAGCACTACTAAAATCGTAATTAAATGAAGTCGTATTCTGTCCCACACCATTGGTTAATAGTGTTTTAGCACCAGTACCTATATTTAATTTGTGAGTCTCCGTGTTAATAAAACCAGTTTCGTTACTTGTGTAATATACATTGTTTTTAGCGTCAATACCATGCAATGCCAATACCTCGTACTTGCCTGAGGTAAGCTGTTTTACAAGCGTTCCGCTAGTGTTGTACAGGTACAAATGATTAAAACCATCTTTGTTAGTTTGCCAAATAAATTGCTCCGCATTGTTAGGATTAAAATATAACGTGTGCTGTGGCTCAGTGTATTTATCATCATGCTCTTCCAGCAATGTTTTTAAATACTCGCCAGTAGAAGCATTGTAAGTATTCAGTTTCATGTGATTTTGTGCACGATTAACTTCGGCTATGTATATTGTTTTTTCATCAGGACTCCAGCTAATATTAGTTAAATATTTATCAGTGGGTTCGCCAGTTTTTAAATAAATAGTGGTGTTATTTTTAACATCATACACACCCACGCTTACCATTTGGCTTGGGTTACCCGCAAATGGATACTTTATATTATTAGCCACGGCAGGCGTTTTTGTCCAATCAATAATAGGGTAATCAGTTACTTGTGTTTGGTCAATTTTATAAAATGCAAGCATGTTACCTTTGCCACTCCAAAACGTACCTTTAGTTATACCAAATTCGCTACGGCTTGCTGCCTGCCCGTACACTACGTTGTGCGAACCATCAATAGTTACAGCTATTTTATTGCGTCCATCTTGTATGTATAAATTATCGCCCTCGGTAAATGCTACACGGTGTTGCACGGCTGACTTATCTACGTTTTCTAATTCAGTAATATTATAAAAATAACCTGTAGCAGTAACTGCCTTGGTGGCAATGTTATAGGCTAATAAAAATTTGTTGTGGTTAAATGTAAACGAGGTGGCATCTGTCCAATCTGCGGTGGGTAAGCTACTTAGCGTATCTTGCGTAATCGGTTTTAGCTGCTTGTTAAGCGTACTAAGCGTTACGGTATGCACCGTTTTGTTAGTAGCAGCGTTTACAATTATTAATTCGTTTTTAGCGGTTGTGTAACTATAGTTAGTACTACTGGGCAACCACTGTAAGTTAGCTAATTTTGAAGGCGCAAGGCTTGTGCGCCCTTTAAGCACAGCATCTTCAATAGTTAGTAGTTTGTTTTGCGCTGCGCAAATAGTAGTGTAAATAATTAGTAAAAGCGTTATGCCGTGTTTCATAATAATATATTTTATTTAATAAATAATAAATTTTAAGTATAGCCTTAAATAGTTGGGTGGTACACCTCTATTTATTCAAACGATAGCAACAATTGGTTTTTTTCAACGGCATCGCCTTTGGTTACTGCTACTTTTTTAATAACACCATCGGTAGGCGATTTCAAACTGTTTTCCATTTTCATGGCTTCCAACACAATTAGTGCATCTCCTTTTTTTACTACTTGCCCTTCGGTAACCACAATGTTTAATACCAAACCGGGCATAGGTGCTTTAAGTTCGTTAATTTTTTTAACGCCTAAATTTTCCATACCTAACGATTTCAATAACTCGTCGTATTGGTCTTTAACGCTAACTGTGTAAGTACTATTGTTTACTTTTAAAACAACTGTTTTTTCTTCGGCATTAGTTTTTACTATCTCCACATTATACACCACATTATCTTTAATACTACTTATTTGCCCATGTTTATTGGTTACTATATCTAAGTTAAATTGCGCATCGTTAATAGTGCCATTAATTCCGTTAGTGGTTGCTACTTTGTAGGTAGTGTTGTTTATAGTTGCGGTGTACATATTGTGTATAGGTTAAAGTATTTATTGTGTAAATATCTTATTTTTATGCGTAAATTTGTTTTAAATTATTAAAAATAACAATGAAAAAATTACTGTGGCTATTCCTATTTACATTACCCACATTTGCTGTTGGGCAATCAATAGTAACGCTACAACTATTAGATAGCTTAACCAAACAGCCTGTAGCGTATGCCAACGTTGGGGTACCCAATAAAGGTGTAGGTACAGTAAGCGATGATAACGGAAAAGTTAAACTAACTGTGGGCGACAGTTTGTTAACCAATAGTATTAAAATATCATGTATTGGCTACGCATCAAAAACTATAACTGTTACCCAAGCACTTGGCAAAAACACACTACTATTAACATCATCAGCTGTAAAATTAAATGAAGTAGTAGTACGTCCATCAAAAGCTACCAAGTATAAAACATTAGGTAATAACACTACCTCAAAAAATGTTAGTGGGGGCTTTAAATCAAATGGATTAGGAGCCGAAATAGCAGTTAAAATAAATGTAAAACACCAGTATACTCAACTTAAAAAACTACAATTTTACTTGGTTAAAAATCCAATTAACGATTTACAATTTAGAGTTAACTTATACACTGTAGCCCCTAATGGAAAGCCAGATGCATCTATATTAAAACAACTTATACTAACCCCAAAAATAATGGGCAATGGATTGGTTGAGTTAGACTTAACACCTTACAAAATATACACTAACAAAGATGTGTTTATAGCCTTAGAGTGGATTAAAGACTTGGGAGATGTTAATGACTTAATGTTTTCGATGAAAATGATAAACAACAGCCCTAGTTACGCAAGGTACGCCAGCCAAGACGACTGGCACCACATACCTGTGGCAGGTATAGGGCTTAGTGTAGATGTTGAGTATTAATTAAAAATAAATAAAAAATGCAAATAAAATTTTCGCACCAAAACAACGCACAATTTTTTGTTACGCTACGCCAACGTGTTGATGCGTATTTTAAAGAACAAAACATAAGCCCTAACGCCAATGGCTTTATGGTGTTTAAAACTATACTATTGCTAGTAAGTTTTTATAGCATATATGCCACCATACTATTTGCTACCATTAACGCTTGGTTACTATTATTACTTTGCGCATTATTAGGCTTATTTACGGCATTTGTAGGGTTTAACGTTAGCCACGATGCTACGCATGGTTCGTATTCGAGCAATAGTAAAATAAATAAATTATTAAGTTACACATTTGATATGTTTGGAGCAAGCTCTTATATGTGGAATATTGCGCACAACCAAGTACACCATACCTACACCAACATACCTGACCACGACGACGACCTAGAACCTATATTTTTGGTGCGACTGCACGAAGAAAAAAAGTTGTATTGGATACACCGTTTTCAACACTATTACGCCACGTTTTTTTATTGTATAGCCTCATTAAATTGGGTATTACTTAAAGATTATACTAAAATGTTTGCTCCCGCTATTTTAAATCATAGTATTAAAAAAATAGCCCTAAAAGATGCAGCTATACTAATAGCTTGCAAATGCGTATATTACTTTATGTTTTTGGTACTACCTATGTTGTTAGGGTATGCGTGGTGGCAAGTAGTTATAGGTTTTTTAGTATTACATTTTGCTGAGGGGTTTACAATAGCCATAGTGTTTCAGTTGGCGCATGTGGTAGAGGCTACACACTTTCCTATACCCAACGCCGATGGTACGGTGGAAAACAACTGGGCAGTACATCAATTATATACTACAGCTAACTTTGCACGCAAAAGCTGGTTAGCTACTTTCTTTTTTGGTGGGTTAAATTATCAAGTAGAGCACCATTTGTTTCCACGTGTATGCCATGTTCATTATCGTAAAATTTCGGAAATAGTAAAAGCTACTTCGCAAGAATTTGACATACCTTACAACGATTACAAAACCATGTGGCAAGCCATACAATCGCACTATCGTATGCTTAAACTATTGGGGCGCAACGAGCGTTTAAATTTTGCTTAATAACCTGTAATTTATTTTGACAGTATCACTTAATCTCAAAAATAGTTTAACAAATTATTGGCTCGCAAGTACTTTAAATAGTTATAGTCTTATTTTCTTTTCGTTAAATCCTGTTTTTGCACTACTTATTTTATTTGTAAGTTTTTTCTCGCCTTATGTAGGGTTCACTGGTTTAGTGGCAGTAGTGGCAACTAATTTTTTTGCCACCCTACTAGGTTTTAATCGCGATGAAATAAAAGTAGGTTCATTTGGCTTTAATGCCCTATTATTAGGTTTGGCATTGGGTTACGAGTACACGCCTACTCCCGCTTTTGGAGCATTATTTTTTTCGGCCATTGTGCTATTGTTAATGCTTACTGCTTGGCTCAAAGGTATATTTGCCAAACATAACCTTCCGTTTTTATCGTTTCCTTTTTTAATTACCTATTGGATTATTTCGTTGGCATCGGCTAATTTAAGTGCTATTGTTTTGGATCAAAACCACTTGTACATTACTAACGAAATTGTGCGTAACGAATCATCAGTTTATTACCAATTTGTACATTCCTTAGATGACATTAACCTACTGCCTATTATCATTATTTATTTTAAAACACTTGCGGGCACATTTTTTCAAAACAGTGTGTTGGCAGGCGTATTAATTACAGTAGGCTTGGTAGTACATTCGCGTATTGCATTTACACTAAGTGGCATTGGTTTTGGTTGTGCGTACTTGTGTTACTCTATTTTTGGTGCCGATGTTAACGACCTCAACTATTTTTTATTGGGGTCTAATTTTATATTTTTTGCCATAGCCATAGGTTGTTTTTTTCTGTTGCCTAACGTGCATAGTTACCTTGCAGTAGTGGTGCTTACCCCTATTTTAATGCTATTACTAATGTCGTTTGGCAAAATAGTAATGGTGTTTAACCTCAAGGCATACACACTTGGGTTTAGTGCATTAACTACTGCATTTTTATTTGCCTTAAATCAACGTTGGTTTCATAATTATTTTCAACTTACTACTATTCAGTATTTTTCGCCCGAAAAAACTATTTATAAATATCTAAATTCATTACAACGTTTTAAAAACGAACACTATGCTAAAATATCGTTGCCCTTTGTAGGCGAATGGACGGTAAGCCAAGGCTACGACGGAAGTATTACTCACCTAGGCGAATGGAGCAAAGCACTTGATTTTGTAATACAAGATTCAAAACAAAATACCTACAAAGAACCAGGCACCGAACTAGCGCATTTTTACTGTTATAACCGCGAAATTATTGCCCCTTACGATGGCTATATTTACGACATAATAGATACAGTACCCGACAACGATATTGGTACTGTGGATACTGAACGTAACTGGGGCAATACTATTATTATGAATCATTTAAACGGTTTGTTTTCGCAAATTAGCCATGTTAAATCAAACTCATTGCAAGTGTTTATTGGGCAGTATGTTACCAAAGGCACATTGCTTGCCACCTGTGGTAATAGTGGACGATCGCCCGAACCACACATTCATTTTCAATTACAAACAACACCAACTATTGGTGCAAAACCAATAGCATACCCAATAGGCTATTATATTTTGCGTACTACTACTGAGAAATATTTACAGTATTCAGCAGTGCCCAACGAGGGCGATTTTATTAGCAATGTGCAGGTTAATCAAGTCTTGGTTAATAGTTTTAATTTTTATCCAGGTGTTAAAATAACGTTTCAAGAAATTAGCCAAACACAACAAATAACATGGGAAGTTTTTACTGATGCTTTTAACCGCACATATTTGTATTGCGTACACAGTAATTCATACGCCTACTTTGTAAACGATGGCACTATGTTTTATTTTACTGATTTTGAGGGCGATAAAAACTCGTTATTATTTAATTTTTACTTAGCCGCTTACCGCCAATTACTGGGCTATTACAACAACATACACATTACTGATAGTGTGCCCCTCACCCATTTTAACACTAAAATATTACAACCTTTGCAAGATGTATTAGCACCTTTTTACTTGTTTACTAAAGCTAATTACAGTACTACATTTACGCACGCTGACGATAAGTATGCTCCGCAAAACATTATTATTAATACATCGGTAACTACTCAATTTATAAATAGAACAATTAAAAAAGTAAATTTTGAAATTGAACTCAAGGATTACAAAATAGCCCGCTTTACGGTGTATAACAAAACCAATACCCAAACCTACACATGCGTTTAACTATTGTAATACTGTGTACATTAGCATGGTTGAATAAGGCACAAGCGCAAGAGCTTACTTACGCCTCGGCAGACGACTCTACCTACCAACAACTTATTAGTAAGCGTTATAAAGCGTTAATAATTACGGGTAAGCAAGCACTAGCACAACATATTGATTTTTACTATTTACGTATGCGATTGGGCATTGGGTACTATAACCAACAACAGTATAGGCTTGCCTTACCACAGTTTGAGGCCGCTAATAAAATGAATCCTGCCGAGGTAACCTGCCAAGAGTATTTGTATTATTCGTACTTATTGGTGGGGCGTACCCAAGATGCTAACGCCCTCGCTAGCACACTATCCAACGAAATGCAAACACGTATTAATTATCATAAAACAATAATTGATGCCGTAACCTTAGGTGTAGGCACAGGGTTTAATAACAATGTAGCTACAGGCAAAAGCACCACTATTATTGGTGCCGAAAATATTTATGGTAGTGCATTGTACCAAGGTAATACAGCGTTTTATAGTGCATTGGTAACCCACACATTAGCTAACCGTTTACAATTAATGTATGGCTTTTCGGGGTTTAACATAGCTAGCTTGGGCGTAGTAAACACGCCTAACGATTTTAAAACAATAGCGTTTAACAACACTAACTATCAGTACAACTTAGGAGCTAACTATCAACTACGCCATGGCTTTAATGCTAGTGTTGGCGCAGGAGTTTACCCGCAAAATTTTTCTAATTATAGCGGAGAATTTAACGCAACGCTTAATAGTTATGATTTTAAAACTACTACTACACACCAAAATTCGTGGGCAGGCACTGCTACTATTGGTAAGCAAGGGCGATACCTGCATGGGTTATTAGGCGTGGCCATGGGTAATTTTGTAAGTACTAATCAATTACAATTAGAGGGTACTTTGGTGTATTATCCTTTAGGGAATAATAATTTGTACGAAATTTCGGCAATTACTTATAAAACTGAAAGTAACCAATTTATTATAAGTCAAAAAGCAGGAGGAAAACTCTTTAAATGGTTATGGATAGAAGCAAAGGCATCGTATGGCAACCATAGTAATTATATTTCGCAAGGAGGATTTTTAACCTATAATACGGCTGATGCACTACAATTAATTGCAGGTATGGATTTAAAAATATATTTTGGTAAACATTTACAATTTTCGCCAGGTTATAAACTGCAACAAGTACAACGTAACCATATTTACTATACTACTTACAACAATTACAACACTATTACTAACAATTATTTTAACCAATTACTAACCACATCACTCACATGGAATTTTTAAAAACAACAGTTGCCATTGCATTTACAACACTAACATTTACAGCGCAAGCGCAAGACAAAGCCACGCTTGATGCATTTAGCCAATCGTACCTACAAGAGGCCGCGGGCAAGTACGATGTAGCTGCGGCTAGCTTGTTAAAAGTATACAATGCTACATCGTACGAAACTAATATGCGCTTAGGTTGGTTGTACTATGCTGGGGCTAAAAGTAAAGATGCCCTAGCGTACTACAAAAAAGCAATGGCCTTAATGCCTGCCGCTACCGAGCCTATGTGGGCTATTATTACACCGCTTTCGACACTTGAAAATTGGGTAGAAGTAGAACAAAATTATTTAGCTATTTTGAAATTAGATGCCAAAAATTCGGTAGCTAACTACCGTTTGGGGCTATTGTATTACTACCGAAAAGATTATGTAAAAGCCAAAAAATATTTTGATGTGTCGCTTAATCTTTATCCGTTTAATTACAACAATATGCTAATGAGTGCTTGGACTAATTATTTTTTAGGTAATAAAAATGCAGCCCGTATATTATTTAGCAAAACCCTATTATACAGTCCTAACGATACCTCAGCACAGGAAGGAATGGGATTAACCAAGTAACGGTTAAATAATTTCATTCCATATTTATAGCAGTACACAATCAAAAAAAAACGTAATTTTTAAATAATCAACCCGTAGTATTTCACTAATTATTTTAATTAACTACCAACATTATCATTCACATGAATTTTTTAAAAACAACAATTGCTGTTGCATTTACAGCACTAACATTTACAGCACAGGCGCAAGACAAAGCCATGCTTGATGCTTTTAGCCAATCGTACACGCAAGAGGCAGCAGGTAAGTATGATGCAGCAGCAGCAAGTTTGCTAAAGGTATATGATGCCACATCGTACGAAACAAATATGCGTCTGGGATGGTTATATCATTTAAGTGCTAAAAGTAAAGAGGCTTTACCCTACTATAAAAAAGCAATATCCTTAATGCCTAATGCTACTGAACCCCTGTGGGCTATTATTATGCCGCTTGCGGGACTTGAAAACTGGGTAGAAGTGGAACAACACTATTTAGCAATTTTAAAATTTGATGCCAATAACTCTGTAGCTAACTACCTATTAGGATTAGTGTACTACTACCGAAAAGATTATGTAAAAGCTAAAAAATATTTTGATATATCGATTAATCTCTATCCGTTCGATTACAACAATATGTTAATGAGTGGGTGGAATAATTATTTTTTAGGGAACAAAAATGAAGCCCGTATATTATTTAGCAAAACATTATTATTCAATCCTAAAGATGCCTCAGCGCAAGAAGGGATGAGACTAACTAAGTAATTGTAAATCCTCCTAATTAACCAAATAATTAATACATGAAGCCATCATTCGACGATATATACATGAATCTAGCGCAAAGCCTTGCTTTGCGTTCGCACTGTGTTAAAGCCCAAGTAGGCGCAGTACTCACTAAAGATTCTCGTGTGGTATCATTAGGCTACAATGGCCCACCAGCTGGTACCCACAACTGCGACGAACAGTGGCCTACCGAAGGTTGCCCACGTGATAGTAAGGGGAGTTGCTCATTGGCGTTGCATGCTGAGCAAAACGCTATATTATATGCCGCCAAAAACAATGTGGAAATTAGTGGCTCAACGCTTTACGTAACACTATCGCCTTGCATATCGTGTGCCCGAGTAATATTTACCACAGGTATTAAACGTGTTATTTATTTAAAATCCTATGCTGATTACAAAGGGTTGAAAGCCGATGAGGGAGTTGATTTTTTGCTAAAGTTTGGTATTGATGTAAGCCGCTACACAGGCAATATTAATGCGGTGTAAGGCTGTTAATTAATGGTTAAAAAACGGTTTAGTTTTTTTGTAGCCATACCGTCATTTGCAAGCCCGTGTTAGTATATTTCATTATGGGTTTAATAATAAAATCAAAAATGCGTGGCATAAATGTTTCGCATACATGATGCTCAATTAACACTACTTTATAATTGTGCAATTGAGCATGAGCTATGAATGATTGAGTTCCAAATTCGTATAAATGGAACGGGGAGTGCATTGGGCTTAAATTCCCTACGTAATCAGTAAGGCGCAGTTTGTAAATTAAATTTATCAATTTATTAGTAAGCCAATTACTCGACGGTACTTCAATGTGTATAATTCCATTAGGCTTTAACCACGTAAGTGCCTTTGTTATTGCTTCCGAAGGATTGTACAAATGCTCTAGCACTGCGCCAAATGTTATAAAGTCAAATTCATTGAACGGATAATTTACTTCTTCAAGCATTCCTAGTTTTAATTTATCAGGCGATAATTTCATTTTTGAAATAGCCCTTTCATAAAACGGTAACGAGGGTTCAAAACCATAGGCGTCAAACCCCGCACTAGTTAAGGCTAACATGGCTTTGCCTAATCCTGCACCTACGTCTAACGATTTCATACCCTGCTTTATTTCCAATATTTTTTTTAGTGTATTTATTTCAGTTTTAAAATCATTTTCGGAAGGTACAAAGTAATTTTCTTTCCAATAGTCTTCGGGAGGTACGCCATAATGTTGTTGTATATTAAACGGTACAGGTTGCGGATTACTAAATATAAGCCCACAATTAGTACATTGCACTACTGTAGTGGTAATTCCTATTTTGTTTTTGGGATTAAAACCCTGTGGTTGATTAAGCCGCTTGCCCATTATTGTGTGCGCTTTATTATTAGCGTTACACATCGTGCAATTATCAATATAATTAAAATAATAGTGTAGTTGTGTTTTCATACAAAAGGGGCAAATACTATTTTTTATAATCGTTAATATTAATTATTTGCTCACACATAAATAACTCGCTAGGTACGGAGTTACTTGCCACTACTACTAATCGGTTAGTGGCGTAGTGCTGCAATTGCTCTTGAAACCAAGCGGTATTTTGAGCATCGAGATTGGACGTAGGTTCATCTAACAACAACACTGGCATGTTACTATATAAAGCTAGAGCAAGTTTTACACGTTGTTTCATTCCGCTACTGTAATAACGTATGGCTTTGTGTTGTTGTTTTTTTAAATTTAATTTATCAATAATTACGTCAGTAGTTAAGCCACTATAAAAAGGTTTAATAGTAGCGTGAAACTGTAATAATTCAGTAACCGAATACTCCTCAAACAGCTGCAAATAGGGCGATGCAAACGAATAGTAACTATGCCAAGCGTTAGCATTGCACACTTGGTTGTGTTGCGTAAATAGGCACTCGCCTTGGCTCAATAATAATTGCGAAGTAAGTACCTGCAATAAGGTAGATTTTCCGCTACCATTATTACCAATTATACCATAGGCTTTGCCTTGTTCAAAGGTTTGATTAATGTGGTTAAATATCCAATCGTTATTAAACTTGCGCCCTGCGTTAGTAAGTGTTATAGTAATCATAGTACGCTAGGTGCTTAGTTAGTTAGTTAAAGGTTGTAGCATGTGCATTACTTTATTGGCCCAATGTGTGGGCGTGTAATTATTAGCTAATACATTGCTTTTCGCCCCCATTAATTGTAGTTGCTCGTTAGAAAGTTGGGTAAAATTGTACAGCATAGTTTTAAGCGCAAGCACATTATTTGCCGCTACCTCAACACCATTAGTGGTGGTTAAAAATAGTTCGTTAGCACCAACTTCGGTACTAAGTAATAACGGAAATCCAGCAGCCGCAAACTCATGCACCACTACGCCCCAAGGCTCTACAAGGCTAGGTAGTACAAACACATCAGCATCATTAAGTATGGTTTGAAGTTGGTGTGGTTGTACAAAACCAAAATGTTTAATACGTGGATGGGCGTAAGGCGCAATAGGGCCAGTGCCTACACACCAAAGTTCCCAGTTAATGCTTGGGTGCTCAGCGCACAATTGCGCAAAGGCTTGCCACAATTGTTCAATACCCTTATAGCCTACGTACCTGCCCGAATACACAAAGCGTTTAACGGTTTTGCTACGTTTATACTCCTGTTGTTGTTGGTATAGGTTATTAAAATAAGTAACATCGGCGGCATATACTCCTAGTTGTATTTGTGGTGTGGCAAACCCCATTTTTAGTGCTAATAACTGTTGTTGCTGCCCTGCTACAAAAGCATAATTAAAGTAGGGCGTAATGTGCAATTGAGCGTATACACTGCCTAGGCGTTGCTTAATTGTTCCTGTCCATTTATTATCAAAACATAATACTGAATTAATATGCGCTAACTTTCGCACTACGTGCAAATATTTTTTGTTGCTCCAACCTGCACAATAAATAAGCTGTGGGTTTAGCGTACTAACGGCTTGCAATAATTCGTCGGCACTGTAATCGCTCTCGTTATACAAGTGCAGTTGTGGCGTATTGACTGTATTAAATTCAAATGGAGCCTCGTTATTAACGTCTAACCTAAACACATGCACCGTTACATTGTGTGTAGCAATAAGCGTTTGCAAGCACGTAAGCGTATAGCCCGCAAGCTCAGTGTACAGTACTACAATAGTGGTGTGGTTAGGAGTATTCATTTAGTTAAAATTTCATACTCGCCCACTCCGTTTTAACACCGCCTTTAACTTGCTCCACACCTTTGTATTGCATTATCCAAAGGGCTTGCGGGGCTTGTTCTATCACTTCTTTAGTACAACTCAAACACAGTACTATAAATTGTTTAGTTAAATGTCCGTATTCTGGTGCTTGCTCTTCGAGCCTTATTTTTATTTTTTCAATTTGGTCGTAATCTTCTATTTTTAGTTGATTTTTAACTTCTACTACATAGGCAGTGGTGGCGTTGTAGCCAATTAGGTCAATTTCTAAACTTCGGTTTTTGTCCCAATAGCGTTTAAATTTTTGCACAAAAGTAGTTACACCATACGTAGTTTTTAAAAACTGTACTAAGTAATTAACTCCCAGCTGTTCCACATGGCTCCCCCAATGGTTACTATGCGCACCTAATATAGCATTGGTAGTAGTTATTTGCTGCTGAAACACCGCATTAGCCCCTTGCAGTTGTTGCAAATAAAACAAGCAATGTTCCTTAAAAGCTTCGTCATCCATGGTGGCTACAAACGGTTTAATGTTTTGCTTATAGTCGCGCACAAGTTGTGCGTACTGTGTACCCACTGCTACCACGTGTGTGGAGTGATGTAAGCATACCTCACGGTGCAATTGACTAAATTGATTAAGTTCGTTAAAAAATAATTCTTGCTCAGGAATTTTCATGAGTTATGCAACGTGGATTAAAGTAATAAGATAACACATAAAAGTAGCAAATACTAGCATTATAGCCCTAGTATTTTTAAGTTTTGCCCAGCAATACGCTACATTTACAGTTCCTGTCTGTTTTACTTTTCTGTTTTATTTAAATAATCACTCCATTTCCGTTTTATAATTTTTTCAAACTTATCAATTGTGTTTTGTTGTGTTTTTGAACAACTTTTACAATTTGTTTTCAGTTTTTTAGTGTAATCATTAATTATTAGTTTGTCATATTCTACCTCTCTAATAATCAAAAACTCAGAAATTACTATGTCTGCCCAAATATATAAATCATAGTCGTTAAAACATTGTTTCTTATCAAAATAAGAAACAAAATTTTCAGTATTGTTTTCTATAAATTCTTTGCCAAAATTGGCAAGTCCCTCTGAATATGATCCGTCGGCACCTTTGTATGAGTTTGTGATAACTCTAAAATAAAACGCCCTCTTTTGAAAATCTGTACTTTTTAGATTACCAAAATATGAAAGTGGTTCTTCTGAGAGTTTAGCTTTATTATTATAAAGTTCAATAGCTAGCTTAGGTGTTTTTTCGTTATTTAAAAATTTGTCAAAATTACAAGGTATCATTGTATTCAGACTATCGTCTTTTGCCAAGATTATATACCTAGTACTTTTTAACCCATCTGCAAAATTTAAAAGCCCTACTGTATACAATATACAAAGTACAATTAAAATTCCCAAAAAAATTTTACTAATTGGTTTCAAATTTTTCATTGCCTAGTATTTTTCATAATTACATTTAACTCCACAACACCAATAACCACAACTATTTTAGTCCTCCGCCCAGCTTCTCCAATACTTGCCATCGTCTATTTTCATGGCTTCTTCGGTTATCATTAGTGGTTTAAAAGTATCTACCATTACGGCTAGTTCCTGCGTATCTTTTTTGCCTATACTACGCTCGTAAGCACCAGGGTGTGGGCCGTGCGGTATACCACCTGGGTGCAAGGTCATTTGCCCTGCTTCAATATCGTTGCGGCTCATAAAATCGCCATCAACATAATACAACAACTCTTCGCTATCAATATTACTGTGGTTATACGGTGCAGGTATACTCAACGGATGATAATCATACACACGGGGGCAAAACGAGCAAATAACAAAGTTATGCGCCTCAAAAGTTTGGTGCACTGGTGGCGGTTGATGCACACGCCCCGTTATAGGTTCAAAGTTATGAATACTAAATGCCCAAGGATAGTTAAAACCGTCCCAGCCCACTACATCAAACGGATGCGAACCATACACATATTCGTGTAATATGCCTTGTTTTTTTATTTTTATAGTAAAATCGCCTTTCTCGTCGTGGGTTTCCAAGGCTGATGGGCGTTTAATATCTCGTTCGCAAAACGGCGAATGCTCTAGCAATTGCCCAAACTCGTTGCGGTAGCGTTTAGGCGTGTATATGGGCGAAAACGATTCTACATAAAACAATTTATTATCCCCCGTATCAAACGTAATTTGATAAATAATTCCTCGCGGTATTATTAAATAATCGCCGTACTCAAAAGGGATATTCCCCATCATTGTGCGTAGTGTACCTGTGCCTCGGTGTACAAATAACATCTCGTCGGCATCAGCATTTTTATAATAATAACTGGTTAGTGATTCTTGCGGAGCGGCTACGCCTATGTGCAAGTCAGCGTTAACTAATAAGGTTTTGCGGCTGTGTAAAAAATCTTTTTCGGGTGGCACATCAAAACCTTTTAACCGCAGCGACTTCATGTTTTTAGCCACCGCAATTTTAGGGTTCACATCAATACTTTGGTTAATTTGCTTAACAATAGTAGGCCGATGCGTGTGGTATAACAACGACGAAAAGCCGTGAAACCCTTCAGTACCAAACAATTGTTCGTAGTACAAATTATTATCAGGCTTACGAAACTGTGTGTGGCGTTTGGCAGGAATACTGCCTAGTGTGTGATAAATGGGCATTGGTTAATGATTAATTATTAATGATGGTAGTTAAGTAGGTACAATGACCTTGTTGAAATAGCTGTATTTTAATTTAGACCCTATCTTCTACTGTAGTTATTTTAGTATTGGCTACGTCGGTTTCTACCACACCATCACGCAGGCGTATAATACGATGGGCGTGTAGGGCTATGTCTTCCTCGTGGGTTACTACTATTATGGTATTGCCTTTGGCGTGTATGTTTTGTAACAGTGCCATAATTTCAATGCTGGTTTTGGTATCCAAATTCCCAGTAGGTTCGTCGGCCAATATTATACTTGGGTTATTAACCAATGCACGTGCTATGGCTACACGTTGGCGTTGCCCTCCGCTAAGTTCGTTGGGCTTGTGCTGCATACGGTTAGCAAGGTTTACGTTAGTTAAGGCTAGTTGCGCCATTTGTATACGAGCTTCTTTTTTGTAACCTGCGTAAATTAGCGGTAGCATTACATTTTCGAGTGTGGTGGCACGGGGCAATAGGTTAAATGTTTGAAACACAAAGCCAATTTCCTTATTGCGCACTTCGGCCAATTGGTTATCGGTCATTTTACTTACCTCTTTACCATTCAACCAATATTCGCCATTGGTGGGTGAGTCCAAGCAACCCAATATATTCATTAACGTAGATTTCCCTGACCCTGATGGCCCCATCAACGCCACGTATTCGCCCTTGGCTATGGTTATACTTATAGTTTTAAGGGCGTCAATAATTTCGTCGCCAATGGTATAGCGTTTACTTATATTGGTAATAGTTATTAGAGCTTGCATGGCTAGGTTATACCTTAGTTTTTACTTTACTCCACTCTTTTATTTGCCAAGTTATGTAGCCAGTGCAAATATGATTTTGAGCTTCGTCCACTATTTTTACTTCGCACGTAGTTTCGGTTACGCCTGTGGTACTTAATGTTTGTTTTAAAGTAGCTAAATAATCTTCAGTTATTTCAAACTGCGCATACACATTGGTTTTAGCTTGGTACACATAATCTACTTTTAATGTTTTGAGTATTAAGCGATATTGGCGAGAATCTAAATTAGTAATTAACAAAAAACCCGTGCAATACTCACACAACGTAGCAAGCAAGCAGGCATGTATTCCGTTTAAGTGATTTTTGTTAAACCGAGTGTACTTGGCTTTAACTGCAATGCGGTGTTGTGTAAGCTCAGTAATACGTAAGCGATGCGGCTTGTTAAACGGTATAGTACGTGCGCTAACAATATTAAGCAACGCTAGGTAAAATGCCGAGGTACGTGCTTTTTGTATAATAGTATCGAAGTTGAGCATAGGGCTAATGTATTAAATAGATAGGGTAAATATACTAGAATTAAGTGGATTTTTGAAACGCATAAAAAAATCCGTTTCAAAATTAATTGAAACGGATTTTAAGTTATTAAGAATATTGAAACTCTTAATTAAGAATTAAAATTAAGCTAAACGAACGTCAACTGCATTTAAACCTTTTTTACCTTCTTGAATTTCGAATACTACTTTATCGTCTTGACGAATTTCTTCTTTTAAACCTGACACGTGAACAAATACTTCTTCTTGTGTTTCTTCAACTTTAATAAATCCGAAACCTTTGGTTTCGTTAAAGAATTTTACTACTCCTGTTTTCATTTTACTTTTTGTTTTATTGATAAAATCTTGCCGTTGTTAATTATATGTTTGTTGGCAAAATGCTTTTGGTTATTTTTAATAGTACAAATATATATTGTTTTTTTGAATTACACTATTTTATTTGCAAAATTTATTTTTATAATCTTGGTTAGCTAATTCAATAATGCGCAAAGCCTCTACTTTATTATAGGTATGCGTTATTTCGCAGGCTACTTGTTCAACCCCAGGTATGTTTTTGTAGGTTAAAAAATAATGTTTCAAGCGAGCAATAATAGCAGGCGGTACATCTGTTATGTCTTTCCACTGGGTGTAAACCTCGTCGGTTTTCATTACGGCAATAATTTTATCGTCCACTTCGCCTTTATCTAACATTCTAAAACCACCAATTGGTATTGCTTTTAGTAATAAATCGCCATGAGTAATATTACGCTCGCTTAATACGCATATATCTAGTGGATCGCAGTCGCCTAGTAGACCTGTACGTCCTGTTTTTTCCATACAGTACTCAGCCACTAAGGTATCGCAGTAGGTTTGTGGCACAAAGCCATAAAGGGCAGGCATAATGTTTGAAAACTTTTGTGGTCTGTCCACTTTTAAGTATCCTGTTTTTTTGTCAATTTCGTATTTTACGGTATCAGTAGGCACTACTTCAATAAATGCTGTAATTACTTCAGGTGCTTCGCTGCCCATTTCTATTCCGTGCCAAGGGTGTACTTTGTAACGTAAATCTAATTTTTTAGTTAATTCGTTGTATTCTTCGTTGTTCATTGGTTATGTGTTTTTATTCAATTATTTTTCCAAAATAGGTAATTATACTTTCTTTCATTAAGTGTAATTGTTGCCCTGGTTTAAGGCTAGGTAGTTTTTCGGTGGCTTCGTAGTGTGGCCATTGGTCGCTGTCTCGGCCTACATAGTTGTAGTAACCATAGGGTTTTAATAATGTGCAAATGGCTATGTGCATCACATCTACTTTTTGGTCTTTGGTAAATTTTCGGTGGTTAAAACCTAGTTCCTGCAAGCCTATAATAAATAGTACTGCCTGTATGTCCAGCTCGTCGCCTAAGTCAGCTGATAGCTCTGCTAACAGGGCTTTCCACTTTAATTCAATTATTGCAATTTCGGCTACTGGTGTGTTTTCCATGTTTACCAACCTAATATCCAAGCAAACATTAAAGGTGCAACTATGGTGGCATCACTTTCTACTATAAATTTAGGCGTGGTTTTATCTAACTTACCCCATGTAATTTTTTCGTTAGGTACTGCGCCTGAGTAACTTCCGTACGAAGTAGTGCTGTCGGATATTTGGCAAAAATACCCCCAAAAAGGCACATCAGTCCACTCTAAGTCTTGATACATCATAGGCACTACACATATCGGAAAATCGCCTGCAATCCCCCCTCCTATCTGGAAAAAGCCTACGCCCTTTCCGCCTGAGTTAGCTCGGTACCAGCTGCTTAACCATATCATGTAATCAATGCCCGATTTCATGGTAGTGCTTTTCATTTCGCCTTTAATGCAGTACGAAGCAAAAATATTACCCATGGTGCTATCTTCCCAACCTGGGCAAATAATAGGTAAATTAACCTTGGCAGCAGCCACCATCCACGAGTCTTTTGGGTCAATTTCGTAGTATTGTTCTAGTACGCCACTGTTAATCATTTTGTACATATATTCGTGTGGCAGGTAGCTTTCGCCTTTGCTTTCGGCATCTTTCCACAGCTCTACAATATGTTTTTGTAATCTACGAAATGCTTCCTCCTCAGGTATGCAGGTATCAGTAACACGGTTATAGCCTTGCTCTAGCAAATCCCACTCGTCCTGCGGGCTTAGGTCGCGGTAGTTAGGCACGCGTTTGTAGTGCGAGTGCGCCACAAGGTTCATTATATCTTCCTCTAAGTTAGCGCCTGTACACGATATAATATCTACTTTGCCTTGGCGAATTATCTCAGCTAACGATTTGCCCAACTCTGCGGTACTCATTGCACCTGCAAGGGTAATCATCATCTTACCGCCTTCGTTAATGTGGGTTTCGTAGCCTTTGGCGGCATCAATTAATGCAGCCGAATTAAAATGTTTGTAATGTTGTTCGATAAATGTTGAAACGGGTCCTTTAGTACTCATGTGTTTAATGGTAGTTTTTTTTAATTATATTTTTACTATTTGTTGCAAATATAGATTTTAAAGCGCAGTTGTACAATTAGTAATTTTTTGATGTTAAAAACTCAGCTATTGCTTATACGGCTGTATAATTTAATAAGTGCTTGCGTATGATACGCTGATGAAAACTTGGGCAATATACTCTCCCGTGGTGCAAAATTATATTGCCCAACTACCATGGCTTGCATCGCTTTAGCGTAGTTGTCAATGTTTTTTTCGGGTACTAGTAATCCGTTTACTTTATCAGTTATTAATTCGGGTATACCTGCGTGCAAGGTGCTTATTACGGGCAAATTCATAGCCATGGCTTCCATTAGTACGGTGGGTATTCCTTCTTTATCATTTTGGGCTGACGTAACACTGTGGTGCACAAAGCAATTGGCCTGTTGCATTAACTCTTTTACTTGCGCTGGGTTTACTTCGTCAACAAACTCCACATTGTGCAATAAGTTATGCTGGGTAGCATAGTTGTGTATTTGGCGGTGCATAAAATCTTTTCCGGCCAATATTAATTTTGCGGGTATAGTTATATTCTGCTCTTGAAATAGCTTAAATGCCTGCAACGTGTATATATGTCCTTTTTTGAGAGTGATACCACTTACTTGCAAAAACGTATAAGGCAAAAGAGTGGTTTTAGGGGTAGCAACGGCTGTAAAAAAATCGGTATCCACGCCACAATACAGCACTTTAATAGTATTAACAGGAGTTATGCCCGCTTGCAATAATTCGTTTTTCATATACTCCGAAACAGTTATGAAATGTACATTGTTGCACACGCTATATTTTTTTAGCTTGCGCAAATAACTTCCGCATTTTAATTTTTGCGAGGCATCATACCCATGAAACTGCACTATATATTGTTGATTTACATTATAACAATTTTCAAGCAACGAAAGTGCTTCGTAGCCAAAGTGGCAATGTATAATATCAGGCTGTATGGCTTGTATTGCTTTAGTGGCACGCTTCCCAAATGCTTTGTTTTTAAAGTCTAAGTAAAGTTGGTATAGCTCTAGTTTCCAGCGTAATTTAGTTTCAAAATTAGAACGTTGTAGAGGTATCTCTATTACGTTAGTAAACTTATTTTGCCCTTTGTTTTGGTAGTTAAAGCACAAATAGCTCGCTTTAAAGTTAGGTGTACTACCTATGTTTACAAAATCATTATGAATAAATGTAGTGGTGGGAGTACCTAAGTAGTGCGAAAAAAAAAGTATGTGCATTATTACCTATAATAAACGTTTATAATAGTATTTAATACTATCGTTTAATTTCAAAGGTAGTATTTTATTAAAAACAGATGCTTTGTAATAGGCTAAACCTTTGTTGGAACTACTAGCTGTATTAAATACCAAAAAATAAACACGCTCCGCTAATTGTTGGGCAAATAGGTCAGTATCAAATACGTGTAACAAATTGTTTTGCTGATGAATTGTAGCTGCAAAATTAATTAACTGTACAATATCATTATTGTTCCAATTACTAAAATCGTAGGTTAAAAATTTTTGATACAAATGCACTAATTCCTTTGGTAACGGGGCATTGAGCTGTGTTAGCCATTCCTCATTTATTTTAAAACAAGTAGCATTCATACCCTGCTGTTGTGTAGTGGTTATTTGCCCAGCGTGCTGTGTATAATTAAGCAAAAACTCGGGCAGGTTGGCCAATTGGTAGCTTTGTGCAATATCTTTCCACAGTTTATAATCTTCGGCGTGTAGGTAATCTTCCTTAAAATTGAGGTGAGCTAGTGCCTCGGCACGAATAATAGCTGTAGGATGAATAATAGTACTACCCCAAAACATACGGCACACCATGGCTTGGTGTGTGGTCGGAAATTTCCAATTAGTAACCTTGCCCGTACGTACATCAATCCGTTTGGCGTACGTACCTAATGCGCCTACGTTAGGGTTAGTCTGCATGTATGCTACTTGTTGGTGTAGCCTGTTGGGGTGGGCTTCGTCGTCAGCGTCCATGCGGGCTATGTATGCGCCTTGCGCAAGAGTTATGCCTTTGTTAAGCGTGGCTATTAGCTTTAAGTTAGTTTCGTTTTTTATGTAACGTATTCTGCTATCGTTAAATGATAAAATAATACGCTCGCTACCATCGGTTGAACCATCGTTAATAATAATAAATTCAAAGGTGATATACGTTTGTTGTAAGATACTGTTAATAGCTTTAGCTAAAAATAACTCTGCGTTATACACAGGCAACACTACCGATACCAAGGGCTGTAACATAGTTATGCTTTATTAACTGTAATTAACAAATAATTGGGCGTACCTATTTTTAACGCAGTTTGAATACTGTTAAGCACATTCAAATAATAATGCGCTAGTACACTCATAAATTTGGTGTCGGTGCGGTTATAATGGTGTGCATACGCAATAGGCGTAACACTACTTACAGCTAAGCCAATACTAGCAAACCACGTAGTGATGTGCGGTTGATGAATTACTAAATTATTAACGTGCGCTTGACCTGATTGCTCAAAGTATTGGTAATTGCGCCCTGCGGTATTGGGTATTAGCACAAATAATTTACCGCCACTGCTTAATTTTTGATAAGCAGTGGTAAGCAATGCTTCAGGGTTAGGTAGCAAGAAAATACTATTTATTATACAGATATAATAAATTGGGTTGTGTTGCGCTATGGCTTGGTGTACATCATTAACGGCGTAAGTTAAATTAGTTGCCTTAAAATTACTGTTGGCACGTGCTATTGATGCACCATCTAAATCATACCCATACACCACTAAGTTGGAGGCGTGTTGGGCTAAGTGCCACGTAGTTTCGCCATTGCCGCAGGGGGCGTCTAACAAAACTATATTATTGGTAGTAGTTAACTGTGCGCTAATAGCTTTGGCAAATACTGTTTGCGGGTAAGTATGCTTGGCTATGTGTTGTGTAATTAATTGTTTAACCATGGCTTAGCGCAAATACTCTGATGTTTCTGATTTTTTGAGTACTGCAAATATTGCTCCCACAAAGTAATCGTCAAACTTAACACCTTGCTTAGCCTTAAATACATCGGCGTATTTAGCTAACAAGCGGGTAAAAAACCACATGTAATCGTAGCGCAGGCTTACCAATTGCACATCGGCAGGTAGGTTATTTAAATAGGTTAGGTAGGTTGATGCCGGCACTCGGTTAGTCCACGGGAACTGTTTATTTTCTTGTTGTGCATACGCCTCCAAGTATGCCTCAGGAAATAATATATGAATGTAAGGTATGCGCAAAATATGATAAAAATGAAACCCCCACGGCGAATAGTAGGTAGGCCCTATTTGCAAATAAAATGTAGCCCCAGG
>JAYWFU010000035.1:0-29742 GCA_043778625.1 Bacteroidia bacterium
TTTAGGTCGTGCCATAAATGAATTGTTATATAGTCCAAATATACTAAAAAATATTACAAAACAAAATTTGGACTATATATTACTTCAAATTGGTATTACATGAAAATAATACTAAAATTAAAAAATGAATAACAGCACTACACCATTATAATTCGTAATTCAAATTACCTTTTAAGTAAATTAAACTAAAAATATGTTTTGTATATTTTTGCTGATATTCAATTAATTTTAATTCCGATTCTAACCACTTGTTTTCACGTGTGTTAATTAAAAACAGGGCGTTTTTGCCGTTTATAAATAGTAGTTAACTCTTGCTTTTACCACCAGCAAAAGCGTTAAGCACCATGTTAATAAACCATGTAACAATGCTAAACAACACTGCCGTACCAAAACTATCCACGCTAAAGCCACTAAGGTTTACACCTCCAATAGTTAAGTCTTTAACTAAATACGAAGCAAGCATTATTATGCCTCCATTAATTACTAGTAAAAACAATCCTAAACTAAATATGGTTATAGGTATTGTAAATAATACTAATATGGGTTTTACAACAGTATTAAGTATTGCTAATACTATAGCTACCGTTATTGCTACTACAATATTTTGCACGTGTACGCCATGCAATATGTAAGGCGTAGCAAATATAGATAGGGCGCTTATTATTAATCGGTTAAACCAAGTCATTGTAAAAGATATTGGGTGTTTAAAATTCGCTTTTTTCGTGGAAGGTAATGTCAGGATTTTTTTCTTGTGCCATTTGTAATGCCCACGAACTCTCGGCTAAAAACACGGGTCTGCCGTCCTTATCCTTAGCCATATGGTTGTATTTGTCTTGTACAAATGCGGCTAGTTTTTTAGCATCGGGGCAAGTTACCCACAACGCTTTGTATAGGCTAATATGCTCAAAGTTGCAACTAGCACTATACTCACCCTTGAGGCGGTATTGTATTACTTCAAATTGTAAAGCACCAACAGTACCTAATATTTTTTGGTTATTGGTAAGTTTAGTAAACAACTGCGCCACACCTTCGTCAGTTAATTGTTCCAATCCTTTTTGTAATTGCTTACTTTTCATAGGGTCGGCATTTACTACGTATCTAAATAATTCGGGACTAAAACGTGGTATACCTTTAAAGGTAAGTGTTTCGCCCTCAGTTAAAGTATCGCCAATTTTAAAATTACCACTATCGTATAGGCCAATAATATCGCCAGGAAAAGCCTCGTCAATGATGTTTTTTTCCTGCGCCATAAATGCCGTTGGATTATTAAAACGTAGGTCTTTATCTTGCCTAACGTGATGGTATTTTTTGTTACGTTCAAACGTGCCACTACAAATACGTAGGAAAGCAATGCGGTCGCGGTGATTAGGGTCGATATTGGCGTGTATTTTAAACACAAAACCTGTAAATTTTTTATCGCTAGGTACTACGGCACGCTCTTCAGTTTCTCGTCCGCTAGGCTCTGGCGCAATGTTTACAAAGCAATCGAGTAATTCGCGTACTCCAAAATTATTTACAGCACTCCCAAACAACACAGGCGAAATGTTAGCATCGAGGTATTCCTTTACATCAAAATCGTCGTACACACCGTTAATTAAATCAACGTCTTCACGTAATTTTTTGGCATGCCCCTCTCCTACTAATCGCACTAGTTCGGGGTCGTTAATATCGCTAATTGTAATGGCTGCATTGGGCAAATTACTTGAGCTTGCCGCAAATAATATAATATCTTTACTCTGCAAGTTGTACACGCCTTTAAACGTTTTGCCAATACCAATTGGCCAAGTAAGTGGGCGCACACGTATGCGTAATTCTTTTTCAATTTCGTCCAGCAAATCAAATGGATCCTGCCCTTCACGGTCTAATTTATTGATAAACACCATTACAGGCGTTTGACGCATACGACACACCTCTAGCAGTTTGCGGGTTTGAGGTTCTACACCTTTCACACAATCTATTACCATTATTACACTATCTACGGCAGTAAGCGTGCGGTAGGTGTCTTCGGCAAAATCTTCGTGCCCAGGAGTATCTAACAAGTTAATTTTTTTGTTTTTGTACTCAAATCCCATTACCGATGTAGCCACCGATATACCACGTTGGCGCTCAATTTCCATAAAATCGGAAGTAGCTCCTTTTTTTATTTTGTTTGATTTTACTGCGCCTGCAGTTTGTATAGCTCCACCAAATAATAATAGTTTTTCGGTGAGCGTTGTTTTACCCGCATCGGGGTGAGATATAATGCCGAATGTGCGGCGGCGTGCAATTTCTTCTTCGCGTGTCATAGGTGCAAATGTATGTAATTTTGTTGTGAGTTTTGCGATGGAAATTACCTAATGGCAAACTATTGTTTTGTAGTATATTCGCAGTATGAATATTTTAAATAGCTATAAAGCAAGCGTTACTTTTTTGGTGCAATTTTCAAACACGTTATTGTCGTTAATTAAAATAATTATTAGTACTGACTTTAAAGTGAATAAGCTCCCTAGTGCTAATAGTGTATCCTGTATACTATTAGGTAATGGCCCGTCACTCACTACTTCGTTAACCAAATATGAAAATACGCTGCATAATTACTCGTTAATATGTGTAAATAATTTTGCGAGTACTCCGCAGTTCGAACAATTAAAACCCAGTTATTACGTAATGCTCGACCCTTCGTATTGGGCAGTCAATCCTACAAAAGAGGTAGCTAATTGTTTTAAAGATTTATCTAATAAAACTAGTTGGGAAGTACATTTATTAGTGCCTGCTCAAGCAAAAAAATCAGCGCACTTTATTAATATTATTTCAAGTAATAAAAACATATCGGTTCATTATTTTAATTACGTAGTGTTTAAAGGGTTTGATTCAATGGCCCATTTTTTATTTAAACGTAATTTAGCAACTCCGCAATGCCAAAATATATTAGTGGCTTGTTTGTTTTTAGGGATAAATATTGGGTTTAAAAACATCTATTTACTGGGGGCTGATCATACATGGCATCAAAACTTACACATTAATCAAAATAACGATTTGTGTTTAAAAGACGTTCATTTTTATGATGATGTAGAACATACCAACTACCGTCTTTTTTACAAAGATGCTAGCCACACTAGTACTTTTAAAATGCATGAAATATTAGCTACCTTAAGCAAAGCTTTTTATGGTTACGAAACAATTAAACACTATGCTGATAGTAGGGACACAACTATTTATAATGCAAGTGAAATAAGTTTTATTGATGCGTTTACACATACTGAAATTAAGTAATGAAAGCATTATTACAAAACCCCATAACTTACTGGTTAGCTTGGCTAATAAAAAAATGGTATTTAGAATTTAAGTACCGTACACAGCATTTGCACATTGAGTATATGGCGGAGATAACTAATTGTAAATTTGGTAATTATAACACAGTGTACAAGCATGCGCGGTTATTAAATGCAACACTTGGTGATTTTACTTATGTAGCGCGCAACACACAACTATACAATGCTACGGTAGGTAATTTTACCTGCATAAGACCTAATGTAAGTATAGGTATGGGCGCACATCCCTCCTCAAATTTTGTGTCTACACATCCTTTATTCTACTCCACTCTTGGCCAAGCAGGAGGGTTAGTTATAGTAGCTGAAAATTTGTTTAACGAGTTTCCTACCACCGCCATTGGCAACGATGTATGGATAGGGAATAATGTAACTATTAAATATGGTGTAACTATTGGAGACGGCGCAATTATTGACTCAGGAGCAGTAGTTACTAAAGATGTGCTACCTTACAGTATCGTTGGAGGAGTGCCTGCTAAACTAATTAAATATCGTTTTGAACAATCTCAAATAAATTATTTATTAGCATTAAAATGGTGGAATAAAGACTTGCAATGGCTCAAATTGAATAAGGATAAATTTAAACACATTGATAGTTTAATGCAAGTTTAAACCGTTATTAATGCTACCTTATAAAATTGGAATTTAGCACATGAAAAAAAAAATAGCGTTAATAATTAACCCAATATCGGGCGTAGGCAGGCAACGTGTAGTAGAGCAGTTAGCAACCACTTACATTGACACCTCTGCTATTGATTATAAAATAGTATACACACAGTATGCAGGACATTTAACGGAATTATGCAGACAGTACGCTGACCAAAATTATGATGTTGTGTGCGCCGTAGGCGGCGATGGCACTATGCACGAGGCTGCTAATGGTTTAATAAATAGTAATACGGCATTGTGCATTGTACCCACAGGATCGGGTAATGGCTTAGCACGGCACTTAGGTATTTCTTTAAATTTAAAACAAGCATTACAGCAATTAAATAATTACCACATTACAAGTATTGATTGTATACAGTTTAACAATATCTATTTTGTAAACGTGGCAGGTATAGGGTTTGATGCCTATGTGGCACACGCCTTTGCTAACGCTAGCAAACGTGGGCTAAGTACATATATTAAATTGTGTATGCGTTGTATTAGCAACTATACTCCTGTAACTATTACATTAACTACTCCCAACAATGACACTACTACCGCTACTTACTTTATTGTAGCCATAGCTAATGCTAGCCAATACGGCAACAATGCAACTATATACCCTAACGGAAAATTAACCAACGGTACAATGGGCATAACACTAGTAAAACCTATACCTTGGTGGCAAATACCTATATTTATTACACAACTATTTACCCGTAAATTAACACCTAATAAATATATTACAATGCTGGAGTCAAAAACACTAACACTAACACAAAGTACGAACATAGCCCACGCCGACGGTGAACCCTTACACAACGCCACAAACATAACGTGCAAAGTAGTACCCAATGCATTAAAAATTGTACGCGCTTAACTACAAATTCTATCAACAAATGGCGTTAATAACTCCACTTAGTAGCCTAGCTAGTTAGTAAATGATAATACTACATTTGCTACTCAATAGTAAATAAAATATACATGAGCTTAAACAGACCCATACGTGTACTTGTAGCCAAAGTAGGGCTCGACGGACACGATAGAGGTGCCAAAGTAATTGCCGCTTTTTTGCGCGATGCTGGCATGGAAGTTATTTATACTGGCCTGCGCCAAACTCCCGAAATGGTTGTGAATGCTGCCCTACAGGAAGATGTAGATGTAATAGGAGTTAGCATACTGTCAGGGGCACACAACACAGTGTTTCCTAAAATCATGAATTTAATGATTGAAAAAGGCATCACCGATGTACTACTAACAGGCGGTGGAATTATCCCTGATAAAGACGCCCAAGCTTTACGTGCCATAGGTGTTGGAGAGTTGTTTCCGCCAGGTACTGACACCTCAACCATTGTAAACTACATTACACAATACGTTACTGAACACCGCAATTTTTAAATTAGATAATAACACACTATTCATTTTTCCCACTTATGATTAATCATTACATAGCTAACAACGAACTAATAACTCTTACTACCATTAAAGCGGTATTGGAAGAAGGAATATTTACCATTACTCTCAACAGACCCGATAAGCTTAATGCACTAAACCATCAAACGTTACAAGACTTAAAAACCTTAATTGACGACCTCGCCGACCACCCCGAGATACGCTCCGTAATAATAACGGGAGCTGGCGAAAAAGCTTTTGTAGCTGGGGCTGATATTGCCGAACTCGCACACCTAAGTGTTGCTCAAGGTAAAACTACTTCCAAATTTGGCTGTGATATTTTTACGATGATTGAAAACTCTCCAAAACCATTTATAGCAGCCATTAATGGTTTTGCATTAGGCGGAGGGTTAGAGTTAGCAATGGCTTGCCACCTGCGTATAGCAAGCGAAACAGCACGTTTTGGACAGCCCGAAGTAAACCTAGGTTTAACACCAGGTTACAGTGGCACACAGCGTCTTACACAACTAATAGGCAAAGGCAAATCGTTAGAACTATTAATGACTGCTGATATGATAACTGCCCCCGAAGCATTAGTCTTGGGCTTGATAAACCATGTAGTGCCAGCATCGGAAGTGATTACAAAATCAAAAGAAATTTTAACAAAAATAATGACCAAATCGCCAACTGCAGTTAAGGGAGTTATAGCTTGTGTAAATGCCTACTATGCTGAAAATGTTGATGGATTTGATTACGAAGTAGAAACATTTGGTAACTGCTTTGGTCAGCCTGATTTTAAAGAGGGAGTAACTGCGTTTATTGAAAAGCGTAAGCCCGCCTTTGCTTGGAGCTAATACTACACTAATTGAGCGGTTGTTTATTAAGTATAAACAACCGCTTTTTATTTTTAAACAAATAATACTATATTACTTTTATTTAAAATAAATGCAACCCAACAACATACTTATTATTGGCGCAGGACGCTCATCTAGCGTGCTTATTAACTACCTACTCACTAATGCGCAAGCGCTTAACGCAACAATTACCTTAGCAGATACTGACTTAGCCTTAGCACAACAAAAAATAAATAAACACAAAGCAGGTAAGGCACTAAAGCTTGATATTACTGATGCTACCCAACGTGCCGCAGCTATTAAAGCCAGTACCATAGTGGTATCAATGCTACCTGCACACATGCACATGAACGTAGCATTAGATTGCTTGCAATACAAAAAGAATTTAATAACAGCATCGTACATTTCACCTGAGATGAAAGCTTTAGACCCTGCGGTTAAAAAAGCAGGACTCTTGTTTATGAATGAATGCGGGCTCGACCCAGGTATTGACCACATGAGTGCCATGAAAATTATTGACCACCTGCACGCTAAAAAAGCCGTGATAACAAGTTTTAAATCGTATTGCGGTGGCTTAGTAGCTCCACAAAGTAACGACAACCCGTGGGGGTATAAGTTTTCGTGGAACCCACGCAACGTAATATTAGCGGGGCAAGCCACTGCTAAGTATTTATTAAATGGAAAAGTTAAATATATTAATTATACTAATTTATTTGGCGAAGCCGAACAATTAAGCATTAAAAAAATAGGTGTATTTGATGTGTATGCCAACAGAGATTCGTTAAGTTACATAACACCTTATGGGCTAAACAAAGCGCAAACAGTGATACGTGGTACTATGCGTGAAAAAAACTATTGTAAAGCGTGGAACGTACTGGTGCAATTGGGATTGACTGATGATAGCTTTGTAATTGAACACACTAATAAAATGCGTGTGGTGGATTTTACACAATCGTTTTTGAGAGGTATAACACTAGCACAATTTATTAAAAAATGTGGGCATAGCACAACTTCCGAAGTAAGCAAAATGATTAATTGGCTAGACTTAGAAAGTACCAAAAAACTGAAAATTGAAAGTGGCTCGCCCGCACAATTACTACAATCGTTGTTAGAAGAAAAATGGAAATTGAAGAAAAACGATTTGGACCGTATTGTAATGCATCATGATTTTGAATACATGCTTAAAGGTGTAAAATACAATTTGCAATCGTCGTTAGCACGTATTGGTACAAATCAAACACATACCGCAATGGCCGAAACCGTAGGGCTTCCGTTGGCTATAGCTACTAAATTATGTTTGCAAGGAGTATTTAAAAAAACTACAGGTGTGCACATGCCAATCTTACCAGTGTTTTACAATCCAATTTTAAACGAGTTAGAAAATGATTTTGGAATGCAATTTAACGAGGTGTTTACTACCTTAAAATAACTGCACGAGTGAATTTACCTCAGTCTATTAGTAATGATTTAACCAAACTTGGTATTGATGCTGTTGCATTAGAGCAAGCCCACAATACGCCTGCACTTACTAGCATTCGTTACAATACTAACAAGGTAGCTTCGCCCACAATTACTAACCCAATTGGGTGGTGTGCGCAAGGTAATTACTTGGCGGAGCGTCCGTTTTTTGCACACGACCCACTATGGCACGCAGGTGCATATTATGTGCAAGAGGCTAGTTCAATGCTTGTGGGCTGGGCATTACAGCAACTTAACTCTAATAATGATAGCTTAGTAGTATTAGATGCGTGTGCTGCACCTGGCGGTAAATCAACTCACTTGCTAAGTGTATTAAATGATAATTCATTACTTGTATCTAACGAAGTTATTAAAACGCGGGTATCAGTATTAATTGAAAACACCAGTAAATGGGGACATAGTAACCACGTTATAACTAACAACGACACGAGCCATTTTACATCATTAACAAATACGTTTGATGTACTAGTAATAGATGCGCCCTGCAGTGGTAGTGGCTTGTTTAGGAAAGATGCTTTGGCAGTAAACGAATGGAGCGACGACAACGTAAACCTGTGTAACCAACGTCAACAGCGCATACTACACGACTTGCTACCAAGTTTAAAACCTAACGGAATTATTATTTACAGTACCTGCTCCTACTCCACTGCCGAAAACGAAACCATTGCCGACGAAATTATTGGCATGGGGTGCCGCAGTATTGCATTAGCTATTGATACAAGTTGGGGTGTTACCGCCACACAATCAAGTACGCATCAAGCACACGGTTACCGCTGCATGCCTCATTTAACAAAGGGCGAAGGATTTTATATGGCTTGCTTTCGCAAAAATGATGAAGCCTATACCGAAGTAATTAACTATAAACACAAAGGTAAACAGGTATTTGAAACGGTAGACAAAAAAACTACTGCGTTACTTAATAATTACACCGCTGATGTTACGAGTATATTTAATTACAACAAATCGTTACAACAATTTCCTATGCAACACCTATCGTTACTACATAAACTAACTACACAATTGTACATTAAAAAAGCTGGGTTGTGCATTGGAGAATTTGTAGGTAACGATTTATTACCGCACCACGAATGGGCTATGAGTATAATACCACCCACAACATTTGCTACCGCTGATTTGGATTTAGAAACCGCATTAATCTATCTCCGTAAAAATAATTTTACATTACCCAATGCTTCCAAAGGTTGGGTATTACTTACCTACCAAAGTATTGCGTTAGGTTGGGTTAAAAATTTAGGCAATCGATTAAATAACTATTACCCCACTAACTACAGGTTACTAAAATAAATTTTATTGTGTTTACTGAGTTTATCGAAGTAATTAAGCACTACATAATTTGAATATTAAATTAACGCAATAACATTAATTTCCCTGCTAACTTAATACCCTCAGCTATTATAACGTAAGTGTACGCACCTTGTGCAAGCCCTGCTAGCGGCTGTGTTATTGTGTTGTAGCCTTGTTGCAATGCAACGCTATTATTCGTTGCTACTACTTTACCTCCGTTATCGAGCAAAGTATAATTTACTGTTTTATTTTCGTGGCTTATTACTGTAATTATTGCTTGACTTGGGCTATACTGTACCGCTGACAATGCAATACTAGCAACTGAATCTAATGCAATACAACTGCTGTTGTTGTATAAATTAGCGTCAATAATTTCAACTGGTAATACAACCTTAGCACAAAGTGCGTTATTGTAGTGTTTTAAGTTATTTACCTCTAACAACGCATTAAAATTATAAGTAGTGTACTCGCCTGTTTTTAATGTGCCCACCCAAGTTTCTTTAATAGGGCTATTACCTGCTATTTGCGCCGTAAGCATTAATTTATTAAGTGTGCGTGTACCTAAGTTGGTTAATCTACAAGTTGGTTTAATATAGTTGTCAGTACTCGTAGTATACGACACATCGTCTATCATTACATCTTGTATATTTTTAGTAAATGATACATTAATTTCGTTCATATCAACACATTGATTATTAGTGCTGGCAATTAATTTAATGTATGATGTTTGATCATTATTAATAGTTATTGACAATACACTATCACCTGCAACGGCTACCAAATCATTGTTTACAAACCATTGGTAGCTATTAGCATTGCTTGATGTATTATTAATTTTAAACGTATAAGGCAAACTATACTGCTCAGGCATGGTGTAAGTTAACATAGCTTGAGGATGAGGCTGTATGTATATTTTATTAGCTAATGTTGTGGTGCAATGATTGCTGTCGATGGTGGTAAGGCTAATGGCTAAGCTGTCAATAACACTATTGTTTAAATTATAGCGTATTGTTTTACCATTATAAAATGTGTTATTAATATTCCACTGCGTGCTAGTAACAGTAGTGTTGGCTGCATTTAGTACTAAAAATTCATCCGTACAATTATTAGTAAATGTATAACTAGACATAGTTACGTCATATACCTCAAAAGGTATTGTTTTATTAGCTATACAGCCATTACTTGCCTGCACGGTTAATGTTGCCGTGTAGTTACCCTTTGGCAAAACACTCTCATAATTAGTTAAATACTGTGCTGAAGAATCAACACCATTAATACTCCACTTACCATTAAGTACAGTATAAGGGCCATAATAATTAGTAATATCTTTAAATCTCGTAGTAGTATTTTCGCAATTATTGGTTATTTCAAAATCAACCTCAGGTGCTTTGTAGGTATACACGTTTTTGCTAACCGTTGCACTACAACCGTTGGTAGTGTTAAGTGTAAGCGAGTACGTATTGTTGCCACTTGTAACAATAGTTTCGTTAATGGTAGTGCTTGTACTAACAAAATTACCAGTAAATGGACTATTCCAAGTGTAATTAATAAACGTATTACCACGCAATGTGGGCAAAGCTTTAAATAAAGTTGGTGCGTTACTACAACTATTTAGTGTAGTAAAATTTATTTGAGGTTGATTATACACCTTTACACTTTTTTGTGTAAAATTAGCGCACCCATTACTAGCAGTGGCACTTAGTGTAACAAGATAAGTAAGAGTATCATTAACTATTGGGTTAAAATTTGGTGTAGTTGCAGTAGTAGCATTGTAATTAATACTCCATTGATTACTTGTAATACTTGCCCCTGTAGGCGGTACAGAGGTATTAATAAAGTTAACGGCATTACCTTTACAATTATTACTGTATGTAAAATTAACCACTGGAGCAGTACCTAACAACGATACGTTAATAGTATCATTAGCCACGCAACCATTAGTATTAGTAGCTTGCACGGCGTATTGCCCAGCAGTAGTTATTGCAATGCTTGGTGTAGTGGCTGTAGTATTCCACACATAACTCACTGCTTGTGCTGCCCCTGTTTTTAAATAAATACTATTGCCTACGCATAATGCGGTATCAACACCTAACGATGCATAAATAGGAAAATTATCTACCACAACATTTACCGTGTCGGATTTGTACTTACAGCCGTAATTATCAGTTACGTTCACATAGTAATTACCCGCTTGTGTTATGGTAAATAACGAGTCGGTAGAATTATCTTGCCATATAAAAGTATAATTGTTATGCGAGAGTTGAGTGTTGTAAAGGAGTGTACTATTTGGGCAAACTTTATTTCTGCTAATAACGTTTATCATTGGACGATTAATAGTTACATTAATAGTGTCAGATGAAATAATGTCAAATTGATTAGTTCCTGTTAGCCAGTATTTACCACTACTACTTACCTTAATAAACGAGGTTGTATCTCCTGTTGACCAAAGATATTTACTATAATTTGATATTGGACTTATAACAGTATCACAAAAAGAATTAAAGATAGTAATATCATTAGGTAACTTTACGGGAGGTGCGTACTTATTGTTTAAATAATTTTCAATAGTATTAACTTGAGTAGTTGTAAGTGCCTGATTATAAATTATTAATTCAGCTAATTCTCCGTCCCAAAATCTACCTGATATACCTCTTTCTGAACCAAAATTTTCGGCCAATACATTGTCAGTCGTTACTAAAGATAATACACCATATTGTTGTGGGTAGCTTGTAATAACTCCGTTAATAGTGTTAAAATTACGATTTGTTTGTCCATTTAAAATAAACGGACTTGTATATGTTTGATCCCAAATTTGATTGTTAGCACCCCCAACAAAATCTAAGGAAGCACCCGCACCCAATAATGTACAATAATAACTAGGCAAGTTTCGTTTTACTACCCAAAAAACAGTTCGAATTGTAGCTATGCTATTAAACTTTATAACATCATCAATGCCGTCAAATAGCATGGTTTTATGCCCATTTAGAGTTGAATTAGTTAGTATAGGTTGTTGTGCTGCAATAGATTGTATAGCATCGTTAGCATTGCCTGATAAATCGTAACATTTGCTTATTTGAGCTCCCGTACTAAGTTGCACACTATCCGCATTAATCCAAAGCGCTAGGCCACTTATTGTATTTACTTGCCCGTTACTTAACGTTGCAAAATAGGTGTTTATAGTAAACCCAATAATTATGTAGTAGAATAGTTTCATAAGATTTTTAATAATGATTAAAATTAGTTATTTTGCACAATATATGGCAACAACATTTGAAATTAAACCACAAGGCAAGCTAAGTTTAGGAGTAAAAGAACTGTGGGAATACCGCGAGTTATTTTATTTTTTTACGTGGCGCGATGTTAAAATTAAGTACAAACAAACTGCACTTGGTTTTTTGTGGGCTATTGTACAGCCGTTGTTTATGACCATAGTATTTACCGTGTTTGTAAGCGATTCAATAGTGCAAAAAACACATTTACCCATACCTTACCCTGTATTTGCACTAAGCGGAATGTTATTGTGGGGAATATTTAGTGGGGGTATGACTAACGCCGCTAATAGTATGGTGAGTAATGCTAATATTATAAAAAAAATATATTTCCCTAGACTTATCATCCCAATATCGGCGATACTTGTAGCCTTAATTGATTTTTTAATTGCGTTTGTATTATTTATAATCGCTTTATTTATTTATAAAGTTGATGTTAATTATAGCGCACTATTTTTTTTACCACTAAGTATTATTATCACTTGCTTATCGGCTATGGGATGTGGTACATTGTTAGCGGCATTAAATATCAAATATAGAGATGTGCGTTATGTATTACCGTTTTTAATACAAGGGCTGTTATTTTTAACGCCTATACTTTATCCTACAACTATTTCGAATAATAAAGTAGCACAATTCGTACTTAAATTAAACCCATTAACTGGAGCATTAGAGCTTATGCGAGGTTTATTTAGTGGCTATGCAATTAATTACCAAACTGTTGTTATGAGCTTAATTAGTTCGTTGCTATTATTTATTATTGGCATACTTTATTTTAGAAAAACTGAAGGCTACTTTGCCGATTTAGCATAACCTATGGCGCCAATATTACAAATACAAAACATAAGTAAGCGATTTGCTATAAACCATGAGCAACAGCCATATCTGAGCTTGCGCGATAGCATTGCTAATGTATTTAAAAAAACATCAAGTACTGAAGATTTTTGGGCATTGAAAAATATTAGTTTTGATGTGAATGAAGGCGATGCAGTAGGTATTATTGGTAAAAATGGTGCTGGAAAATCAACTTTACTTAAAATACTTAGCAAAATAACACCCCCCACAAGTGGGCGCATTATAGGGCGAGGGCGAATAGCTAGTTTATTAGAAGTAGGTACAGGGTTTCACCCCGAATTATCAGGGCGCGAAAACGTATTTATGAATGGCTCCATACTTGGAATGAAACGTGCCGAGATACTACGTAATTTTGATGCTATTGTAGATTTTGCAGGAGTTGAAAAATTTATTGATACCCCACTAAAGCACTACAGTAGCGGAATGCAGCTTAGATTAGCATTTGCAGTAGCTGCATTTTTAGAAAACGAAATACTTATAATTGATGAAGTATTAGCCGTAGGCGATGCCGAGTTTCAAAAAAAATGTATTAGCAAAATGGAAAGTGTAACCAGTACCGGGCGCACACTCTTATTTGTAAGCCACGACTTAAATTCACTGAGTAAAATATGTAACAAAGCATTATTATTACAGCAAGGACAAATAGTAACACAAGGTAAAACAACTGATGTTATAGCTAATTATTTGCATGGGCAACAACAAAGCAATGTTTGGCAACAAACAAAAGCACTTACTACTGAAACCTATTTTACCAAAGTAAGTACACAGCTTAATGGCACACAACCTAATTTAAGTATTACTATTAAGTTTGAACTACACACTACAGCTGCTGTAAAACCAGCATTTGTAGCATTTAATATACTTAATCAGCTAGGGCAAACCATAGGGCAAGCAATACCTAACACTACTCCATTTATAATGTATAGTGCTACAGCACAACAATTTGAATGTACAATTAATATTAACGGATTTGTACCCGATACTTACTACGTAAGTGCTTGGATAGGAAGCCATTATGCTAACACTTACGATTGGCAAAAAGAAATAATATCGTTTCAAATAATTGAAAGTCCTCAACTAAGTCGTACTTATCCACATCGTGCAGATTGTGGAGCAATTGTTCCTTCATCAACTATAAAACAACTCCTGTAATTATGCAATTATTAATACGTTTTATTCGCCAATTATACCACTATAGCTGGTTTAGTTTTTTGTATTATAAATACAAAAATTATACAATGGTACCTCGTGCGGTATTTATTCAAAATTTGAGTTTGATAGCTCATCACAAAAAAATATCAGGTAGTGTTGTGGAGTGCGGAGTGTGGCGTGGAGGAATGATAGCTGCAATAGCGCAAGCGTTTGGTAAAGACCGTAATTATGTTCTGTTTGATAGTTTTGAAGGCTTACCACAAGCCAAAGCAATTGATGGTAAATTGGCTATTGAATGGCAGCAAGATACTACGTCATTGATATACTTTGATAATTGTACTGCTGAAATAAAATGGGCGCAAGAAGCCATGCAAAAAAGTGGAGCTACTAACGTGAGTATTAACAGAGGGTGGTTTACTAACACATTACCTAATTACAGCGCTACTGAGCCAATAGCAGTATTACGTCTTGATGGCGATTGGTACGATTCCACTATGGATTGTTTGGTGCATTTATATCCTAAAGTTGCATCAGGTGGAATAATTGTTATTGACGATTATTACATATGGGACGGATGTTCTAAAGCAGTACATGATTACTTGTCGCAAAACGAATCATCAGCACGCATTAAACAATTTAGAAACGGATATATTCATTATATCGTTAAACCATAACAGATATCCTACACCACTCGCTCATAAATTAAATAGGTACATCCAATCATTTATAACTTGACATAATAACAAGAAATTACTAAAAAAAAACGAATAAACATGGACGCTATTTTATCGCCAATAACTAATATGCCATGTAAGATTGTGGCGAAAATTGATTCCGAAAAAATAAAAGATATTTATTTGAGCGAATTTAATGTGGACGTAACAGAATATTTTACAGCAGATATTACTAACGTTTTTATTTGCGAGTGCCCACAAACATTATATCGTTTTTATTATCCAGCCATTGTAGGTAAACCTGAATTTTATACGTTTTTATACAATTATGATTGGTACTATGTGAAATGGAAATGGGAAAACGAACAAAGCTTAAAGTATATTAACAAACAAGATAAAATATTAGATGTAGGGTGTGGTAGTGGGTTATTTTTGTTAGAACTCAAAGCTAGGGGATTTCAAAATTTGAACGGATTAGATAATGGTATTTTAGACGAGAAAATATTTACAGAAAATAACATTTTTTTTAACAATAACACAATTGAAAAATTTTCAACTACTAACGAAAATACATTTGATGTAATTACTTGTTTTCAAATTTTGGAACACATTCAAGATGTAAAAATATTTTTAGAAACATGCCAAAAAATGTTAAAACCAAACGGAAAGTTAATTATAGCTGTTCCTAACTGTAATCCTTATTTATATAAAAACGATATGTTGAACGCTCTTAATATGCCACCGCACCATCAAGGATTATGGAATAGAACTTCATTAAATAATATGGCACATTTTTTTAGTTTAAAAACAATTGATATAAAAACACAACCCATTGGAAATTATTTAGGTTTTTACACTGATATTCAAAAAAACAGATTGAAAAAACAATCTTTGATTTTAAACAAATTATTAAATAATAATTTGTTAAGTAAAGTGTATAATAAACTGCTTTATATGAAACGTAATAAAATTGACGGACACACAATATTAGCCGTTTACGAAAAAATGAAAAATTAGTATTAAATAATATTAATGCGATTTTTGTTGAATGGCTAAGCCTAAATTACAAAAAACAAGGATGACTAAAAAACTAAAAATTTTATTTTTTACCCCGTTCGCAAGCTTTTCAGGCTCCGAAATGTTGTTGTGGTATTTATTGCGCAACTTGGATAAAACAAAATATGAAATTATAGTGTACTCTAATTATAATGGAGAGTTACTTAACATGTTCCCCAACCACATACGTATTGAACGCTCACGCTTAAACAGCTCCAAGGTTTGGCATTGGGCAAATAAAATTTTAATGCGTTTTAATTTAACTTCAATTGAAGAGCGTCAAATTATGCAATTGCATAATAAAATTCAGCCAGATTATTGGTTTGTAAATACGCTGTTAATGAGTAACGTTACAGATATAGCTATTAAACACAATATAAAATATACCATTTATATTCATGAGTTATTGTCATTGTATGCAGAGGTCTCAAAAAAAAATCTGCAATCAATGATTACTAATGCAGCATTTAGTATTGGTTGCTCCAACGGAGTTAGCAAAAATTTAAAAATATTAGGAAGTCATACTACTTTTACGTTAAATGGGTGCGTAGATGTAAACAAAATAAAGTTAACTAATGGAGAATTAATAAAAAACAAAATTAATGTACCCTTAACAAGTTTTGTTGTACTAATGTCGGGGCAACGTACTAAACGAAAAGGGTTTGATATATTTATAGATACTGCACTACGATTGAAAGATAAGCCCTATCACTTTGTGTGGCTAGGGAAAAGTTTTGAAACAGGGTATGAATATTTTTTGGAGCAAAAAATAAACATACATCAGCTCACTAATTTAACATTAGCTACACCGAGTCATGCGGATTATTATGATTATTTTAATTGTGCAGATGTGTGTTTTTTAAGCTCAATAGAAGATCCGTTTCCGTTAGTAATGATTGAAGCAGCTTGTTTAGGGAAACCCATATTAGCTTTTAAATCAGGAGGAAGCGAAGAGTTTTTGAATGAAAATACCGGACATATTATGAGTGATTTTTCGGAAAATACGATTGATCTTGCGCTAGAACAGTTGTATGTAAAACATAAAAATAACGAATGGAATATTGAAAAAATTAAAACAAATGGACAACAATATTCTATTGAAAATCAATCCGAAAAATTTGATCACCAATTAACTGAAATTGCACAAAGCTTAAAACTATAATGCTAAACAATACGCACACTAATTTATTTGACTTCACACGATTACTGGCCTCAATGCTTGTAATACTTGGGCATAGCGTATTTATTTTAGCAAGTACTCAACACGAATATCTAGGGTTAATACTAGGAGTTAAAGCAATACATGCATCAGCTGTATCAATATTTTTTGCAATATCTGGTTACTTAATTACTAAAAGTTATTTGCAAAATCCTGCAACGTATAGTTATTTAAAAAATAGGTTATTGCGTATTATACCCGGGTTAGTGTTTTTATGTGTCGTATCATTTATACTACTGGGGATATTTTTTAGCGATGTGAATTTTACTACCTATTGTTATTCAAATTATAAATATCTGTTTAATGTAGTGTTGTTTCCAGAGCATTATAAAATGCAAAACATATTTACAACCAATAGCGATGCCAACTATGTAAATAGAAGTTTATGGACATTAAAATATGAGTTTGTGATGTATTTAATTGTGTTGTTATTAGGGCAATTATCAGTATTAAAAAACAAATTAGCCTATTTAATATTAGCATTATTACTGTTATTACGCTTATTAATAGATTTTTCTCTTATTAATAACATGGAGTTATTAGTTAATATTCATTTACTCCCCTTAATAGAATTTGGCACCATGTTTTTTTGTGGAGTAGTATTTTATTTTATTCGTCCGTTAATTACCCACACTATTACTCGTGTGTTTATAGCAGTATTAATCAGTTACTTTTTAGTGCGTTTTTTATTACCAGTATCATTATTACGTTTTTTTGTACTTGATATACTACTTCCTTTTTTGACTTTGTTGTTTTGTTGTTTAAAAATTCCTTACTTAAATAATACCTCTAAGTACGGCGATTTTTCTTACGGTATATATCTATGGGGATACCCAGTACAACAAGCATTAGCAAGTTTATACCAAGGGTCAATTATTACGCAAAATATTTATTTGTTTTCATTAGTGAGTATTGTTGTTACATTAGTGTTTGCAATACTCTCTTGGCATTTGATAGAGTCTTTTGCATTAAAATTTAAAGTAAAATGAATTTAGTTTTTACTATTTGTTCTATTAATTATTTGGCTAGTGCTAAAACTTTGGCACAAAGCGTGCGTGCCACTAATCCAAATATTACCTTTGTATATGTTATTGCTGATAAAATTGATGGGCGCTTACCACTTAATTATTTTGAGCAAGACGAATTTATTGAGGTGGAAAATTTAGGTATAGCTAATTTAAACGAACTGGTTGAAACCTATAACATCATTGAGTTTAATACCGCCATTAAACCTTTTGCAATAAAGTATTTGAATGAAAAATATACTGCTACAAAAATAATTTATTTAGACCCTGACATTATTGTCTTTAATAGTTTAAGCGCCGTATTTGAACAACTTAATAAGTATGACTTTATAGTAACACCACATATCTTGCAACCTATAATATCCATCGAATTTTATGCGCAACAACAAAGTGCTATTAACACCGGTGTGTTTAACTTAGGGTTTATTGGCATAAATTACAATCAAACTACTACTCCAATAATTGACTGGTGGGCTACACACATGCGTAACCATGGACATTGCAACACAAACATTGGCGAATTTTACGATCAAAAAATAATGAATCTATTGCCTATTTTTTCTAACAACCTACTTATTGAAAAAAATGCAGGATATAATGTAGCGGGCTGGAATATCCACGAACGAACTATTACAAAGCAGGATAATATATTTTACGTAAACAACTCTCCATTAATATTTTATCATTATAGCGGAATTATTAATGATACCAAGCGCAATTTAATATCTAGTTATAATCATCTAACCACCAGTTATAATACGCATATAACTGAACTACTTAACAAATACATTGTAGGGCTGCAGAATAACAATCATACTGAGTTGCGCAACATAAATTGCGCATATAATTTATTACCTAATATTCATAAAACAACACGTTTTCAAATGTTAGTTTATAAATTAAAAAAACACTTACTATGGAGCAAGTAGTGTTATACCCTCCCTCTACATTACCTGATATTAATGGGTTAGCTGATAATGACATCCCAGTACCCGAAACTATTAATTTATATAAAGTTTACAACGGATTAGTAACCTCTTATGGATATGTAATTGAAAAATTCCAGCTCTTAACTCCTGCTATTTCTATTAGGCATAGAGCAAGTATTTCAATCAAAAATATATTTGTATTTACTTTTTTTAAAAAAAAAATAATTGTTAAAACTCCTTGCCTAAGTATTACAAATGGCTGGTGCGATAGCTACTACCATTTTACATTGGAGTGTTTACCAAAATTGTTTTTGTTAAAAGAGAGCATTCCCACTTCAACTGTTGTTGTTCCTAATGATATTAAAGATTTTCATAAGCAGTGGTTTAAGCTATTACAGGTAAATAACATTCAATTAGTTAGTAATAATGAAGTAGTAAAAACGCCGTTAATAATTACTACTAATTTTATTGCACGCGATTTAAATCATCATAATTTAATAACTCCTGCCTTTAGCAAATGGGTTATTTCTTTTATTATTAATATAACAAGCCTTAGTTACCCCAAAATTTTTATTGGTAGGAAATACCCCAAACATCGCATATTAATTAATAACGAAGCAGTTAAGCTCTTTTTAAGTGAGTATGGTTTTGTTTATCTAGAAATGGAAGATTTTAGTGTTGAACAACAAGTAAAATTGTTTAATAATGCTGAGCAAATAATTGCGGTACATGGTGCAGCGCTTACTAATAGTTGTTTTTGTAAACCTAATACTAAAATTATTGATTTAATGCATCAAGATTTTAATCAGTTATGTTTTTTAAAACTTGCCCTAACCATGAATTTATCCTACCATATTTTGCGTTGTAATGGAAGTAATAATAAGCCAGATTTACTACCTGGTTATAGAGATATTGAAGTGAATATTGAAGAACTTTCAACCTTGTTAAAGCTATGGTAGAGGTAGCTATAATAATACCTACATTCAACCGTGCTGCCGTGTTTAGCAAAACACTACATGCTGTGCATGAAGCTACCGCAACTATTGCAGCCGAAATTATAGTAGTAAACGACTACAAGCATGAAAACGTTACTATAAATTTTGATGAATATAGTAATGTTAAATTAATTAATAATCCTAAACAAGGCGTAGCATCAGCTCGCAATTTAGGGGCATCAATAGCGGTAGCGCCACTACTTATTTTTGTGGATGACGATATGTTAATTAATAGCGAGGCTATACACAAAGCAATAAGATTTTTAACTAATCATAAGCAAGCTTCCTATAACGCTAATTGGGTGTACGAACCAATGTTAATTAAACAATTACATACAACACAATTTGGACGATTCTTACTTGCAAATAATTTTCATTCGCTACAAGGCTGGAATAAAAATAATGTAAACTGGGTTGAAAATCAATTAATAAAATCGAACGGAATTACAAGCCAGTTTTTAGCACTACACAAAACTGATTTTGAAAAATTGGGAGGCTATAACGAAAAATTTCCGTTTGCAGGTTTTGAGGATTATGAGTTTTCTAAACAATTTATTACTCACAATATTGTTAATTATATTGATACTACGGTAATGATTTACCATAACGAAATTGACAGAACAACACCAAATGAATGGTTACAACGTAAATTAAGAGGTGCTAAAACACAGCGTGTTGCTGTTAATTTAGGGCACACTGAATTAGTTATACATTACTCCATACTAAAACGCTGCTCCTACACATTACTAATACTAATAAAGCCCTTGTTAATAAGGATGCTTACTTTAATTCCTAATTTTAAAATAATTGATATTATTTATTTTAAAATAATAAACATTTTATTGGGCACAGCTATTTACGAGGGCTATAATTTTAAACATAACTAATGTATAAAGTTTCTATATATTTTAAGTTCGATAATACTATAGAACAACTATGCACACGTAAGTATAAGTGGAGTTATTATTACAATAGTAATGTGGTATTTCTTGTTATATTATTTCAAAATTTATTCTTAAAATTAAAATATAAGTTTATAATAATAAGTAACTCCACTATTAAATTATAATATTTTGCCTCTCAAACTCACCTACATACTCTCTAATATTAACAAAGCACTAGCTTTTGAATGGATTGCTACACACATTAATAAGCAAGATGTTGAGTTGAGTTTTGTGTTGCTTAACCCTACTACATCAGCGTTAGAAGATTATTTACTTACTCATAATTTTAACGTAAAACGCATAACCTACACTGGCAAAAGTAGTATGCCCTTGGCGCTAGTGCGCACCATTATTTTTTTAATTAAAAATAAAATTACTATAGTACATTGCCATTTGTTTGATGCCTCTATTATAGGCTTAATAGCGGCTAAATTGTGTGGCATTAAAAAACGTATTTACACACGCCACCACAGTACTTATCATCACACGTATTTTCCGTCAGTGGTTAAGTACGATAAACTATGTAATTATTTAGCTACTGATATTGTAGCAATAACGAGTGTTGTGCGCAATGTGTTAGTTGAGCAAGAACAAGTATCCACAAGTAAAATTAAAATTATACACCACGGTTTTGATTTAGCTTTGTTTACTAACGTTAATAACCACACCATAAATTTATTAAAAACAAAGTATAACCCCGCTCACCAAAGCCCTGTAATAGGTGTAATAGCACGCTACACTGAGTGGAAGGGCATACAATACATACTACCTGCTTTTAAACAATTATTAGCCACCTACCCCAACGCCAAGTTGCTATTAGCCAATGCTAACGGCGATTATAAAACACAACTACAACAACTCGTACAACAATTACCACCACATAATGTTATAGAGATACCGTTTGAAAATGATATTAATGCACTATATAAATTATTTGACGTGTACGTACACACTCCTATCAATGGGCATAGCGAAGCATTTGGACAAACGTACGTAGAGGCCTTGGCGGCTGGCACACCAGCAGTGTTCACACTATCAGGCATTGCTAATGATTTTGTTGTGGATAAAAAAAATGCGCTAGTAGTACCTTACCAAAACAGTACGGCAATTTACAACGCAATAACTACACTACTTACTAACCCTACCTTGGTTAGCAACCTTACTACACAAGGCAAGCAAGATGTTGCCAAGCAATTTAATTTACCAAATTATATAGCGCAACTCACCCAACTTTATATCTAATTACGTATGTTTTTTTCTATAATAATTCCTACCTACAATCGTGCGCATTTAATTGTGGCTACCATTAATACGGTGCTTGCCCAAACCTTTACTGATTATGAATTACTGATTATAGACGATGGTAGTACCGATAATACTACAGCAATTATTACTACATTAAATAGTCCTAAAATAAATTATATTAAAACTGAAAATTATGGCGTAGCACATGCCCGCAACACTGGTATTAAGGCTGCTAAGGGGCAGTACATAGGTTTCTTGGATTCCGACGATAGTATGGAAACTCATCATTTGCACACTGCTTATGATAACATACAGCACTACAATCAACCGCCAGTTATGCACCTTAATTTTTTGTTTGGCTATGCTGATAAATCAAATGCTACAAAAAATAAATTGCCCAGTACATTACCAGCTGCTATATTTAACAGTTGTTCGCTGCACGTTAATTGTACATTCATTCAACATACAATAGCCCAAAAAAATTTATTTAACGAAAGCCGAGCATTAATGTTTGCCGAGGATTGGGATTTTTTTATAAAACTAGCCACACGCTACCCAATACAGTTAGTTGATGAAACCACTACTTATTTAGTAGACCACGATGAACGTAGTATGCGTAGTTTTAACGAACACCAGTGGGTAACACGCCGTAACGCATTAGTACAAAGCCTCAACGCTGATAGTATTGTGCAACAACACTATGGCTCAAAAATAAATGTAGTGCAAGCCCACATGAATACTTTAATAGCACTAAATTTTGCAGTACGCGCCCACAAATTAAAAACTATTAGTTATTGGTTAAAAGCAATTGGGCAACACCCCGCTGAATTAACTACACGCCGTACATTAGCCATACTAAAGCATACACTACTTACATGGTAATTTTCACACACACTAAATGGTACTTACCTATGCCCTCCAAACACATTTGTTTACTACTACTATTAGCATGTTCACTTACTAGCTGTATTAGCAAGTATGTGCTTACTGATAAAGAACTTGCCAAGCATTTTAAAACAACCGTTGCACAGCCACAGTACAATACACTAACTACCAATATAGGTACTATGCACTACGTGCAATTAACACATAACAACAGCAATAATACAACACAACCATTAATACTATTTGTACATGGTGCACCAGGTGCATGGTACGGTTATTTAGATTATTTAGAAGATTCGTTATTGGCTACTAAAGCCACCCTAATTTCGATAGATAGGCCCGGCTATGGCAAAAGCGGTACTAAGGTGGAGGTAAGTATACAAAAACAAGCCACTTTAATAGCTGGGCTCATAGCTAACATTAAACAAGGGCGTAAAGTAGTGTTAGTAGGGCGGTCGTACGGTAGCCCAATATGCGCACGCATAGCTATGGATAACCCACAATTGGTAGATGGTATGCTACTAATAGCATCGGCCATTGATCCCGATTTAGAAAAATTTTGGTGGTTTTCAAACCTAGGGAAATGGAAAGTGGTACGTTTGCTTTTACCTAAATTATTAAACAAAGCTACTGACGAAAAATTTGCACACGTAGCACAACTACGTGCTATGGATAGCCTATGGAATAAAATAACAATACCCACAATAGTGGTACAAGGTGGCAACGATAATATTGTAAACCCTAAAAATTTAGAGTACGCTAAACGTAAACTAACGGGTACTAACGCACAATTTGTTTACGAACCTAACTTTACCCATTTTATTACTAGCCAACAGCCACAATTTGTTAAGCTGCTTATTATTAACCAACTATTGCCTAATATTAATATAATACACTAACCTACATGAGCATTAGCCAACAACTTATTGAAGCCGAAACACTTGCCACGCAATTATTAACCGAAGCCCAAGCACGTGGCTACTTTGTAGCGCATCAAACTGAAAAACAGCTCAACCAAAAACTATATAATTTAGCCTACGAATTATTTGGCATTAAAAAATATTGGCACAAACGTATTGTACGTAGCGGTGCTAACACGTTGTTACCTTACAAGCACAATCCGTCTAACTTAACCATACAAGCTAACGATATATTTTTTATTGATTTTGGCCCTGTGTTTGAAAACTGGGAAGCCGATATTGGACAAACTTATGTAATAGGTAACGATGCTCACAAATTAAAACTACAACACGATGTGGAACTAGCATGGCACGAAGGGCGCAGTTATTACCTACAACACCAACAACACATTACCTGTGGGCAAATGTACCAATACTCGCAAACACTTGCGGCTAAATATGGCTGGAAATATACTAACGAACACTGCGGACATTTAATTGGCAACTTTCCGCACGAAAACATTACTACTGAAATTGCTGCTAATTATTTAATGGCAAATAACACTACTCTAATGAGCGCACCTGATGCACAAGGCAATACACGCCACTGGATATACGAGATTCATTTTGTAGATGAAGCCCAGCAAATTGGAGGCTTTTACGAACGATATTTAATTTAACAAAAAAGAGAATCTTAGTAAAGATGCTATTTGTGTACCTAAAATTAATCTTCGGTATAATGTTTAAACTTAAAATCAATACCACTTAATTTATGCAATAAATCGCCAGCATCGTGCATGTCTTCATCTTCCTCGTGATAGTACCACTGTACCGTTAATTTTATTTTGTGGTATAAACACATGGTCGAAAACGCATTAATTATTTTTAATAAATACTTAGCACTAGTGGTGCTAAAATATTTAAGGTTAACATCTACCATCATAACATCGCTACTAGGGCGGTTGTTACCCAGCACGTCGTTAATCCAGCTAATAACGGGTTCGTATACTTTGTGGCTATTTTCGGGTACGCTAATGCCTACAATACTATACGTATTATTTTCAACATCAAACAAAATAGCAGGAGTATGCTCAGTTGCTTCAATAGATAGTTGATTAATTAAATTTTCCATGGTTATGCTAAATTATAACTTTTATTTTAAAAACCTAATTTAAAAATCGGTAGGCGTTGTTTTACTAAAGCGTGCTACTAAATTAGTAGCACCGTCTAGTAAGCGTTTTAGGGCATCAAAATAAAGCATTATTATAAGCATAAAACTCGTAAGCCATATTACCATAATATTTGCCCAATAGGTACTAATAGCTATACCAAATATGCGTTTTTGCGGCGCATAAAAATGGGTGCGTATAAACGAGTGGCGCAATGGCGATTTAAACACAGGGTCCGATTTTTGAATTAACATGCCCTCCACTTCAGTAACTTTGTTAAGGTCGTTGCTGTTTTTAACCATGTTACTTATGCTTTCGTTAGTGTATTCGTCTTGCATTTTTTGAAACGCCTCTGCCCCTCCTACTTCTTTTTGCAACTTGTACACTACTCCGTCTTTATTATCAGTAGCGGTATTGTATTGGCGCATATAATACTTAGTTAATTGCGCTGATAAATCATGTAATTGTTTAATTAGCTCTTTGTCAAACTTAGCCACAGTTATGTCGTTTAGTCGAGCAAAAGCCACGCCTTTGTTACCTTCTATTTCGTAGGTAAGTTCGTTTTTAAGCAATTGTACATCTTGCGCAAACTCTTCCGCAGGTACGTTGTGCATGTTTACATAGTTTTCGCACTTATCTATTTTTTTATTTATTTCTTTAATCCAATAGTCTTTTTTAAACTGTGCTTCGCTGGTTTGTTTGTCGTAGTTGTAAAATTCTTTTTCAAATTTATTATTCGCAAACTGGTTTACCGCCAAGGCTTCAAACGCCCAACGTGAGGTAATAATATCGCCTACAAACGGCACATTAGTTTGCGAGGTAATTAATGGATTTAGTTTTTCGAACTTAACTACAATACCACTTAATAATATTTGAGGAATAATTAAAAACGGAATTAAAATATAAATAGTAACCGCCGAATTAAATGTGGCTGATATATTTAACCCCAACAAATTAGCCCAACACGAGGCAGTGAAGAGTATTAGAAAATAATCCCAAAACATACCGTGCACGCCTAATATAGCATTGCCTATAAGTATAAATGTACAAGTTTGAATAGCCGACAGGGCAAACATTATCATTATTTTAGATAACAAATAACTACCCTTACTTAAATTTAAAAACGATTCGCGTTTGAGTATTTTACGGTCTCTAATAATTTCCTCAGCACTAACGGTAAGCCCTATGAACAGCGCAACTACCACTGCCATAAATAAGTACACAGGCATATTTTCGTTTTCACGAAATATGTAACCTACCTTATTGTTTACGTCTACATCATAATATCTAACGATAAACCCTAGCAAAATAGCCAGTACTGGGGCTTCCAGTAGGTTAATGGCTATGTACTGTGTGTTGGTTAATTTAGATTTAACATCACGAGTAATAAAAACTTTTAACTGATTAAAAAAGTTAGGAATCTTAAACGTGCTTTGTGGCGCATCGGTTTCCACTTTAATATTTTTGGTAGTAAAATCGGGGCGTGTAAGGTAATGTTCGTTCCACTCGCTAGGCTTGTACTTGCGCTTGCGAGTAGGGTTGCCATATTCATCTACTACTTTAGTTTCAATAATGTTAAATATTTGCTCAGGATTAACGTTACCGCAGGTGTTACATTCGCTTTCATCAGCATTAACTTGGTTGGCTAATCGTTTAAAATAACTTACTGCCTCCACAGGGTTAGCATAGTAAATAGGGAAACCGCCCACGTCGAGTATCATTAGCTTGTCAAACATTTTAAATATGTCGGACGAAGGCTGATGTATTACCACAAATATTAATTTTCCTTTAAGTGCAAGTTCTTTGAGCAAGTCCATAATATTTTCGGAATCGCGCGACGATAGCCCCGATGTGGGTTCGTCCACAAACATTACCGCAGGCTCACGTATTAGTTCCAGCGCTATGTTCAAACGTTTGCGTTGCCCTCCCGAAATTGTTTTTTCCAGCGGGCTCCCTACTTTTAATCCACGAGTTTCGTACAGCCCCAAATCGTTAAGTGTGCCGTGTACTATTTCGGTTATTTGGGCATCGGTATAACCATCAAAACACAACTTGGCGTTAAAAAACAAGTTTTCAAATACCGTAAGTTCTTCAATTAACAAATCGTCTTGCGACACAAAACCTATTACTCCCTCCAGCTTTTCTTTTTGGGTATGTAAGTTAATGTTGTTAATTAATACCGCTCCGCCCGATGGGAATTCGTTACCGTTGAGCACGTTGAGCAATGTAGATTTACCTGCGCCCGAACCTCCCATTATGCCAATGAGTTTACCACTTTCTTCAGCAAAGTTTAAGGTGTGCAATCCTGTTTTTCCGCTCTTAAATTTAAACTGCAACTCATCGGCCACAAATGATATACCAGCCGTTGAATTATCTTTTAAATAGCGTGAAATAATATCGCTATAATAAATGGGTTGTGTTTTGCTACTGCGTAACGACGACCCATGCGTAAGCACGTATACACGGTTAGGCAGTACGTTAGTGCCGTTTAAAAACAACTCGGCGCTACCAAACAAACGCAACACATACATTCCAATACTTGCAAGATTAAGTATGCGTACGTTGCCCTGTAATCCGTCCACACACAAGTGTTTACTTAATTGTTGTTCGTTAGTTTTATTACTGTTAATGATAAGCTGTTGCTCAATATCTTGTACATCAACATTGGTAGGGTTACTAAATTTGTTCAAGCGTTTGTACTCCTCTTCGTCAATGTTAAAGGTAAGCGCAACGGTTTCAACAAACTCTAGTTCTTGTTCGGTGGCGGTATCATTTACATATATAAATTCGAGTAGGCGTATTACCACTACAAATTTTTGACGTTGTTCTAACTCCGCATTTATATCAGTACATATTTTTAATACCTTAACTGAACTCGACGAGGTGCGCTTGCGTTTTTTTTCGCCATCGCCTCCGCCTTGAAATTTTTCTAACTGCTCGTCAAATAGCTGTAAATACTCCAACACAAGCTCCGAGTTGAGTTGTTGACGCAGGAATAATTCCACTAATTTACGTCCTTCTACAAACGTTCCTTCTTCGTCGCTACGTGCAATAATTGCAAACAATTGCATTAAGGCTTTTAGTATTTTTTCACTCATGGTTTAGGGTAAGTTATGCGTTATGTAATTTAAAATTTTGCCCAAGATACACCTTGCGTACTTGCTCATCGGCAGCTAGTTCGGCGGGTGTGCCGTGTTTTAATATTTTGCCTTCAAATAGTAAGTAAGCTCTATCTACTAAGGCTAGGGTTTCGTGTACGTTGTGGTCAGTAATTAATATACCTATGTTACGGTCTTTAAGTTTACTCACAATTATTTGAATATCCTCTACTGCAATAGGGTCAACGCCTGCAAAGGGTTCGTCTAATAATATAAATTTGGGATCAACGGCTAAGGCACGTGCAATTTCGGTACGACGACGTTCGCCTCCGCTCAAAAAATCGCCCCTATTGGTGCGTATGTGTTGCAGGCTAAATTCGTTAAGGAGTTGCTCCAGTTTTTCGTTACGTTGTTGCTTATTTAGTTCAGTAAACTCTAAGGCCGACATAATATTATCTTCCACACTTAGCTTACGAAACACGCTTGCTTCCTGCGCCAAATAACCCACACCGAGCTTTGCACGCTTGTACATAGCCATGTGTGTAATGTCTTTATCGTCCAAAAAAACTTTGCCTTCGTTAGGGGTAACCAACCCTACCGTCATATAAAAAGTAGTGGTTTTGCCCGCACCATTAGGGCCAAGTAAACCTACTACTTCGCCCTGCTGCACATTAACCGATACGTTGTTAACCACGTAACGATTCTTGTATTTTTTAACCAAATTTTCAGCTCGTAACACCATAGTGCGAAGTTAGCATAATTAACTAATTAGCAATTGCTAGTGTTTAAAATGTACATTAACTTTAAATTTAATATATCTCCACAATGTATTTACGGCTTGTCTAAGCCTTGTCTTGTATATAGTTCCCTGAGTTTATCGAAGGGACGGGTATATTCAATATTCCGCTTGCGCCTTGTTTCGTGTCCTCACGAAACAATTAATACAATATTGTTTCGTGAGGACACGAAACAAGGCAGATTACCATAATTAATTATACTTGCGCTAACAAAAAGTAGCTATGTACAACTCCTCTACTTTGGTGCGAGCCCAAGGTGTTTTGCGCAAAAATTTTAAACTCGAAGAGATGCTTGGATTATCTTTAAAACAATTAATAGCTACAAAACCACCCAGTTCCTCCCAACTATACTTAGCTAACAATTCGCCAAGTAGTATTTGCAATCTTTTGCCGTGTAACGGATTATTGGTTGTGGTAGGCATTTAGTTTAATTATTTATTATACTTTGATACTACTTTAAAAAATAAAGAATGCTTTTACTGGCGCTAGCTTGTAGCTACGCCTTGGTTCGTGTCCCCACGAAACAATTAATACACTATTGTTTC
>JAYWFU010000036.1:0-29631 GCA_043778625.1 Bacteroidia bacterium
AAAAAACCATGACTAGTGGCATAGTGGGCATGTATTAAATCAGGCTTTACTTGTTTGATGTATTTTTTTACAACAAAAACATTTAAAAAATAATCCAGCTTTGTTCCAGTTATTTGTTTGAGGTATAAGTATTTTACATTGCTTAGTTGCAAACCTCTATTAAATGAAATTACATATAATTCAATTTCGCTAACATTACTAATGGCTTTAATCCATTTTTGAACATGTACACTTCCATTTTCTCCCAAAATAATTAATTTCATTCATATAATTTTTTAAGCTTCGCTCACTTTTTTAGAGCAAAGTAGTAATAAAAAAATAGGTAACACAACACCCTCTATTAGCATTGATTTGTAGGCTTCGGGCCCTGCTGTAATAAACGTAACAAGTTGCGCACATAATAAAAAAGGAAGTAAATAACTAGTAAATACAACCACTGTGCTCGTTAAGGTTAGTAAAGGATAGTTGTTTATATAAAAGGCAAAGCTAAACAGCAGGGCTAACAAAATAGCACCTATAACTATACCCACAACACCAAAATTAAGGTACCAAGCTGTTGCGTGGTGCAATGTGTAGTTTTGTCCTGGTGTTGCCTTTACTGATGTGGCGTAGTAGCTGTAAATATCTTGCGGTCTGTTGGGATAAATAGCTCTAGGAATTACTGACACTGCCAAATTAATAAAGCTAGTGCCGTAGGTTAGTGGTATGTGTTTGTGTAATACTCCGTACATCGAAAAATGTGCGTAAAATAATTCGTTACTAAATACTAGTGAGCCTACTACTTGTTTGCTTTTTTCAAATTTTGAATATTTATTTGAGGTAAAAAAATTCTCTTCCTCTTTTAGTTTTAAATCATCTCGCTCAGTTAAATGAAATACTTTATTCAAATTACGAGGAATAACCGTGGAGCGAAAAAAATCATTAAACAAAAATAATACTAACGATATTAATACAATGTATCCAAAACGTTTAGTGTTAATGTACTTAAACTGATTTAAACAAATGAGTACACACAACACAATACCTGATAGTATTTCGCGGCGATTACCTAACAATGTAATGTAAAGTGCTGCTATAAAACAAGCAACTAATAAAATAGGAACCGCAAAACGCTGTGCGCTAACTTTTATTTTAGTACTACTAATAATTGTAAATGTGTATGCTATAAACGGAATTAGTACACAAAATTCGTTGGCTAATTGATGAATAGTGTAGTATTTATTGGTATTAGCACGGGTTATTAAATAAATTGATTTTTCGTGAGCAATAGCATAATATATTTCGGCACTAAATAAATAGGCACTAATACCGATTAAACTAGTTACTAAAGTCAAAACTAAGTAAGGGTTAATAATTAAGTTAAATGATATTGAACTATCATCTTTAACTATAGCGGCACGGCTAATTATTTTTTTTATAATATATAAATAAGTGTATTGAAAAACTAAAATAAATACAATATAATATAGTGTAGCCAATATGTAATCTGTATTAAACTCAACTTCAAATAATCGGTCAAATATTGGTAAATAATGTAATCCTAAATCAATACCCTTATAATTTGAGTACCAATCGATAGGGAATATAAGTGCGCCACCAAGTGTAAAATAATACAAAATTAAAGTACAAATAGGTAATACAAAATCGCCTTTTAGTTTCCAACCATCATAGGCATTTTTAAAAATTAAACTACTGAAGCCGAATAAAAAAACATAGTATAGAATTAAAGTCATTCTTTTTGTTTATAAATATTAATTAATGAAAGGTAAGTTAAAGCTCCCAATAAATTTATGGTAAGCGAAAACGCTATTAAAATACTTGTAATTGAGAGTAAGTGGAGGAATTTTAAAATTAAGATAATAAATAAAAATAATATAAACGCACTAATTATAATAACACTAACCCTAGCGGTTGCATAATAAGCATCTATAATACTCCTAATAATACTAAAAACACTATATCCGACAACGCTACTAAAAATAATAAACAAAAAAGTATTGTTTTGAGCAACATCATTAATGTTAAACAATAGCAACAAATGCTCACCAAACAAATAAACAAATAGTAAAGCAGTTACTCCAACAATTAATGACAATGCAAGTAATTTGTAGCTAATTGTTTTTAGTAGTTCTATTTTTTTTTCGCTAACAATACGGGAAGCCTCGGGTAATAAAATAATATTAATAGGAGACATAACTGCTATTATAATATTAAATAAACTTAAACAAAAAGCAATATTACCCGCAATTATAAGTGAATAATAATTAGAAATAATAAATGTAGGAATGGCAAAAAACAACCCCAAAACAACATCGCCAGGCATCCGCTGTACACCATATGACATTAATTTTTTGGAGCATTTAATAATTAATGTTGTTGTAAGTTTAATTTTAGGGATATAAAAAATGGTAACAATTAGTAACACAAAAAAAATTAAACCGCTAAGAATAAAAAAGTAGCTTAACATGCTATTAGCTGCAAAATAAACTAACAACGGTAGTATGCCCAAGTTTAACAGTTGCAATACACCTGACATTTTAAAATTAAACTTCCCTCTAAAATAGTTGTAAATACAGGCATGTAGCATCAAAACAAAAATGTAAATTAACAGCATACCAAATAGTTTCTTATGATGAATATCGCCAAATACAATTTGCGAAAAAAACGAACTAAAACTTACAAATGCGAGTAATGAAACACAACTAAAAAAAGCAACTATAATTAGTGCTGTATAAATTATTTCAAGTTGTTGTTGAGGTTTTTCAATAGCCAAAAACTTGGGCAATGATACCCCTAAGCCTATCATTAAAAATGGAATTAAAAAACCTAGTAATCGTTTGCCCAAAGTATATTCCGAAAAACCAATTGCTCCAAATTTTACCCCTATAATTTTAAATAGTACAATGCCCGTAAACATTATTAAAAATTCGGCTCCAAAGGCAATGCTATAATTAACTAATCTTTCTTTCGTGAAAAATGAAAATAAGCGACTAGTTGGCATTTGATTTAGTAAAATAGTTAGTTAAATAATGTTTATTTTGGTAAAGAAACAAATAATTACCTCAATTAAAAAAACTTTATTCGTTACTTTATCAATTACTAATACTATACAATTTTTGAATAAAAACGACACCATATTATCCTCTAATTTTAAGCTTACCTACTTTTTATTTATAGGTATTGCTTTGTGTATCCCGTTGAGTAAAGTTATTATTTCACCCCTTTTAATTTTGTTAGTAATAGTATCGTTTCGTACATTTATAAAAAATAAATATACGCTTAACAAAAGGATAAATAAATCAACCTATTTGCTGGTGTTGTTCTACGGACTACACGTAGTAAGCTATTTTTTATCACACAATACTGCTAAAGCTGCCTTTGATTTACAAATTAAACTCTCGTTTATAATTTTACCGCTATGCTACTTGTTAAACGAAAATATACAACAAGTAAAATTAAAGTCGCTAACTAAAGCATTTGTATTGGGTAATTTTATAGCTTCAATACTTTGTGTAACTTATGGCTTAGCTAAATTTAATATAACACAAAGTTGGGATAGTTTTTTTTATAGTGAGTTGTCTTATTTTCATCACCCTAGTTATTATGCAATGTATGTGTGCATTACACTATTTGCAATAGGTTATAGGCTACATCGTAATTACAATCATTTATTTTGGTTAAAAATGGTAGGTATTGCTTGGTGTATTATTATGCTACTATTACTTAACAGCAAAACGGGTATAGTAGTACTTTTATTATTAATACCAATAGGTGGCTATTACTTAGTGTATTTAAAACAATCGTTAATAAGGCTTATTGCATTAACCGTATTTTTTATTGGCTTAATGTTGGTGTTATTATATACTTCTGAATCTCTTTCTTACCGAGTTAAAGAGGCATACTTAGCATTAACAACTACTACTGTTGCAGATAAAAATAAACACCTTTCTACCACAACCATGCGCCAATTTATTTGGAATGATGCATTATTACTTATTAAGCAAAACAAATTAGGATATAGTACCGGCGATGTTAATTACGCATTAGTACAACAATACAAAATAAGTGGTAATACCCAAGCGGCTAACGCACAACTTAACGCACACAATCAATTTTTGCAAACAACACTAGCCTTAGGCGTTGTGGGATTGTTTGTATTATTATCTCTATTAATTTATCCATTATTAACAATTAATAAATCAATCAGGGTTATTTATTTATTTTTTATATTAATAGTTTCTGTTAATTTTTTAACTGAATCGATACTTGAAACACAGTCGGGTATTGTGTTTTTTGTTGCTGGTTACTGTATTATTATTAATACAAAATATAACAGTACAAATCAATTAGCATAAAACAATCCACAAAACATTACCTTTATTTATAGCAACTATTATCGTATTTTCGCACGTAAATGAACGCTAATAAAAAAACATATTTCCTGTCCGACTTTCACCTAGGTGTACCCAACCCTGCGCAAAGCCGTGTAAGGGAACAACATATTGTAAACTTCCTAACCAGTGTTGCGCCTACGGCAGATGCCATATACATAGTGGGCGATGTGTTTGATATGTGGTACACCTACGCCACCGTAGTACCTAAGGGCTACACGCGTTTGTTAGGTAAGTTGGCTGAGCTGAGTGATGCAGGCATCAACATCTATATGTTTACGGGCAACCACGATATGTGGCTGTTTGATTATTTTGAAACCGAACTAGGCATTAAAACCTATACCGCACCTATTGAGGTAAGTATTAACAACAAACAATTTTATATAGCACACGGCGATGGTATAGGCCCTGGCGATAATGGCTATAAGTTTATTAAAAAAGTATTTGCTAACCCTGTGTGCCAATGGTTATTTAAGTGGTTACACCCTGATATTGGCCTTGGCTTTGCCAATTATTGGAGTGGCAAAAGCGCAGGAGTTAAACGCACTAAAGACGCTATTTATTTAGGCGATGATAAAGAGTTTTTAATACAGTTTTGTAATGCACACAGCCCACACAACGCTACTGACTTTTATATTTTTGGTCACCGACACTATCCATTAGTAAAAACAATCCGAAACAAAAGCACGTACATTAACCTCGGCGATTGGATAAACCACTACACCTACGTAGAGTTTGATGGCACTACGTGCGAATTAAAAAAACATTCTATCTAAAAAATTACACTCATATTTTATAAAATTACACACCATGGCAATTAACGAACGCAAACCCAAATTTGTAACCGACTCAGGTATCGAAATCAACAGTACTTACCCGCCCGTAAACGCTACGCCCGAAGTGCCTGGCGAGTTTCCGTTTACACGTGGTGTACAAAGCAGTATGTACCGCTCGCAGTTTTGGACCATGCGCCAGTACGCAGGTTTTAGTACCGCCGAAGAAAGCAACAAACGTTATCATTATTTGTTAAAAAACGGCACCACAGGTTTATCAGTAGCATTTGATTTGCCTACGCAAATAGGCTACGACAGCAGCCACGACATGAGCGATGGCGAAGTAGGCAAAAGCGGCGTAGCTATTGATAGCCTAGCCGATATGGAAATACTATTTAACGGCATACAACTGCAAGATATTACTACCAGTATGACCATTAACGCATCGGCATCAGTATTATTGGCGATGTACATTGCCTTGGCCAAAAAACAAGGCGCTGACATCAGTAAAATATCAGGCACCATTCAAAACGATATACTTAAGGAGTACGCCGCTCGTGGCACTTACATTTATCCGCCTACGCAAAGTATGCGCTTAATTACTGATATATTTGAGTACTGTAGCACCCACGTACCTAAGTGGAACACTATATCCATCAGCGGTTACCACATACGTGAGGCGGGTGCAAGTGCCGTGCAGGAGTTGGCATTTACCTTAGCCAATGGCAAAAGTTACGTAAAAGCCGCTATTGATAAGGGGTTAGATATTAACGTGTTTGCAAAACGCTTATCGTTCTTTTTTAACGCCCATAATAATTTGTTTGAAGAGGTGGCAAAATTTAGAGCCGCACGCCGCATGTGGGCCAACATTACCAAGGAGTTGGGCGCTACTGATGCAAGTGCAATGAAACTTAGGTTTCATACCCAAACGGGTGGTAGCACACTTACTGCACAGCAACCATTGAGTAACGTAGTGCGGGTGAGTATGCAAGCACTATCGGCCGTGTTGGGCGGTACACAAAGCTTGCACACCAATGGCTTTGACGAAGCCTTGAGCTTACCTACCGAAGACGCTGCACGCCTAGCCCTACGTACACAACAAATTATAGCCTTTGAAAGTGGCGTAACAGAAACCGTAGACCCCTTGGCAGGTAGTTATTTTGTAGAAAACTTAACCAACGAAATTGAAGCTGCGGCCTATGCCTACATTGATAAAATTGATGCCATGGGTGGCTCGGTTAAAGCCATAGAGCAAGGTTACATGCAGGACGAAATTGCACGCTCGGCCTACAACTACCAGCGCGACATACAAAACGGCGATAAAACTATTATTGGGGTAAATAAATTTACGATGGAAGAACCTCCGTTTGAAGATATATTTTACGTGGACGATAGTATTCAAAAACAACAAATTGACAGCATTAATGCCCTAAAACAACGCCGTGATAATGCTGCTGTTACCAACGCCGTAGCCAAAGTAAAATCCGTTGCACAAACTACTGAAAACCTAATGCCGCACTTAATACATGCTGTGGAATGCTACGCCACCCTTGGCGAAATATGCGATGCCATGCGTGAGGTGTTTGGGGAATATAGAACGGTGTAGGGGGAATGGATTTAAAAAAATAGATAAATGAAAATGTTAGATGGAATCTGAAAATCGAATCGTTTGTTTTATAGATATATTAGGCTTTAAAGAAATAATAAAACAATTTGAAGAAAGTCAAGATATATCAATCATAAAACATATTCAAGATGCTTTTAATGAAGCATTGTTGTCAATGATAGGTTTTTATAATAAAGACTATTCAAAAACTAACAATATTGAAAATGTAGATGTTGAGACTTTAAAAAGTGAATTTTATTTTAAGACGTTCTCTGACAATATAATTTTTACACTAAAATTTTCTAAAACAGATAAGTCTTTTTGGGGACGGTTGTCCTTAATACTCTCTTTTGCACACTCATTTCAACAAACAATGCATAGAGCAGGAATATATATTCGAGGGGGAATTTCTTATGGTTCTTTTTATAATGACGAAAATATAATTTTTTCGCAAGCTCTTGTTGAATCTTATGAGATTGAAAATACTCAAGCCATATACCCTCGAATAGTATTACACAAATCAATAAAAGCTCAGTTAGTCCATTTAGGGAAACTACTGTATAATCGTTTTAATTTTGACGATTTACTATATATCGATGGAAAGAATGAATTATTTATAACTCCCTTTTTAGGTGCTGATTCATTAATAAAGTCTTTTAAAGAACTGGTTAATGATCTTGAAGAAACATATTTAGATAATCCAGAATTGGATAGATTGAGCAAATTTTCAGAAGAGCAAAAAGAAATTTTATTAAATATGGATAAGCATTTACACGACTCTAATATGGTAATTGTTAACGATGCAATAGCAAAATCAAATGTTACTAGTTATAATGAGAATATTAGAGAGAAATACAATTGGTTGGTTGAGTTTTATAATTGGAAATACAATTCTGTCAAGTCAAAATATTTGTTTGAAAATTTCTCAAATGCTTTAAGCTAATTTGAATATTTTAAGTAGCCATGCAGTTTAGGCTAGTGCGAGCATTCTGCTCGTATTCACATATAAGCCTGTAATGGCAACAATAACAAACCACCAACTCTGTTATTAAAATAAGTTTTATAACTTTGTTAAAACATATTATATTAATAATTTAATACACACATTATCATGGGACTATTAGAAAAAAGAGCCATAAAAGAATTTCAGGACAATAGCTTTAAAAAATTAACTGCCGAAATTAATACCTTGGCTGGTTTTGATATTGAATTTGATGTAAAGTGGGAAACCCTAGCCGTAGAAGAGTATGCACACCTATACGATGAAGGTTTTACTAAAGTTTATTTTACACCAATACTAAATGCTTTTAAAGAAATAACCAGTGACGATATGGGAAAACAAGCATTAAAAGATACATTGTTAAAAATTAGTATTAAAAATGAAAATGATATTCATTATGGTGATGCCGCTTATTCGTACGAAAATAAAACATTAACTATTGATCACAAACCAATGACTAATATTGATAATATAGAAGAGCGCTCAACAGCCTTAGCTAGTTTTTTAATAAAAAAAATGTAATAGATGATAATTGAAGCCTTACACGGTAAATTAAAATTAGTTCCTGCCATCAACAAGCAGGAACTTTTGTTTTATATAATTCAAAATTTTCCAAATAGCCTTATAAAAATAAACACAATAGCTAACGCACATTATTGTGGAACTGCTGTAAATATTGGCAACACCAAAGACGATGGCTATATGTTAATAGTACAACTAACCAATGATAGAGGCGATGTAAATGGTAATATATTGCAAATAGCTGTTAATAAAATTGAATCAATTGAATTACTTGACACTAAAAATAGCTTAGCTATTTTATCACTTGGCAAAACATTGAGCAATAACACTTACGAAGCATCTGGCAAATTAGAAGTACTGCGAATATTTGAAAAATTTGAAACCGAAATTTTAGCAAGCTGTAGTGTAAATGTTGGTACACCACAAATGGTATTACCTAGTAATGAATTTGCACTAGGCCGTATTTTAAAACTTACACCGCTTGTTCAAAACACAATTATTAATTTACTAAAAGCACATGACGCTTGCGAAAGTTGGCGAAAAAACTATACTGCAATTTTTTTTGAGGAGCATGAAACCCTTGAAGTAAAAGGAATTAATGGTGCTATCACAATTTTATTTCCCTTTAGTGTTATTGATGCGCCCGAAATTGATAGTAACCAATTAACAACTATGTTAATGGCGGTACTTTAATAATTTATATTCCCACTAATACCAACAATCAGTAACCAAGCAGTTAAAGCTAGTGCGAGCATTTTGCGCATATTTATAATAATAAATTCAATTACTATTACTCAATTAATTTAACCCATAACACAGCATGTTCGACAACCCACAACATACTTCATTAGATACCATAGGCGAATTTGCCTTAATTGAACAAATAACTAAGCACGTAAAACTTACGCACGCCAACACTGTTAAGGGTATTGGCGATGATGCTGCCGTACTACTTAAAAGCGTAGATACGCTACAAGTAATAACTACCGATATGTTGGTGGAGGGGGTACATTTTGATTTAATGTACACTCCTCTCAAGCACCTAGGCTACAAAGCTGTGGTGGTAAACCTTAGCGACGTGTGTGCTATGAATGCCGTGCCACGCCAAATAACGGTAAGCATAGCAGTATCAAGTAAATTTACGTTAGAAGCCATTGAGGAACTGTACAGTGGCATATTAGCGGCATGTAATATTTATAAAGTAGATTTAATTGGCGGAGATACTACCACCAGCAAAAGTGGCTTAATAATAAGCGTTACTGCCATTGGCGAAACTAATATTAACAACATAACTTACCGCCACACTGCACAAGAAAACGACTTGCTGTGTGTAACAGGCGACTTAGGCGCAGCCTACATGGGCTTGCAAGTATTAGAGCGCGAAAAACAAGTGTTCCTTGATAACCCTGAACTACAGCCCGACATAGATGGACACGATTACATAGTAGAGCGTCAACTAAAGCCCGAAGCCCGCATTGATATTATTGCCCAATTGTTAAAAGAGCAAGTAGTACCTACCAGCATGATTGATGTAAGCGACGGATTAGCATCAGAAATATTACACCTATGCAAAGCCTCAAAACTAGGCTGTAATGTATACGAAAGTAAGTTACCTATTGATGCTACTACGTTTCAAACGGCCTTAGATTTTAACATAATACCACAAGTATGCGCCATGAATGGTGGCGAGGATTACGAACTACTATTTACCATTAAGCAACAAGATTTTGATAAAATAAAAGACAAGAAAAGCATTACGGTTATAGGCCACATGACGGCCGAAGGCAATAGTGCCAACCTTATTACTAACGCCAATGCAGTGTTGCCAATAGAGGCGCAGGGCTGGAAACATTTTTAAACAATGTTTACTAACTATTTTAATATTAAAGAAATTACTACCGTAACAATGATATTGTTTGCGGTAATTGATGTAATAGGTTCAATACCCGTACTTATTGATTTAAAGCAACGCATTGGCGAAATCAAAGCCGAAAAAGCATCGTTGGCTTCATTGGCTATTATGATTATTTTTTTGTTTGTAGGTAATAGTTTTTTACAATTAATAGGGCTCGATATAAGTTCGTTTGCAATAGCAGGTTCGTTTGTACTGTTTTTTATAGCGTTAGAAATGATATTGGGCATCAGGCTTTATAAAGACAGTGTGTCTACCACGGCATCAATTGTACCCATTGCGTTTCCGCTTATTGCAGGCGCAGGCACCATGACTACCTTGCTATCGTTACGAGCGCAGTACCACGATATTAATATTGTACTAGCCATTATAATTAATGTGGGGTTAGTATATTTAGTACTAAAAAACACTGGGCGCATAGCCTCTTTTATTGGTGATGGCGGTGTGGAAATTATCCGTAAAATATTTGGTGTAATACTACTTGCTATTGCAGTTAAGTTATTTAAGACAAATGCCTTTACTGCGTTTTAAAACAAACAACACAATTTTGTTGTAATAAATAATATAAGTAATTATTTTTTTGCAACTTTGTAAGGCATTAATTTTAAAACAAAACAATAATGAAAAAAAGTATTTTATTAACCTTAACCGCTACTGCAATTATGTCGTTCACTACCATTGCTCCCAAAAACATTCATCAGTTTAAAGTAAAAGATATTGATGGAAAAGAATTTGACTTTAGTAAACTCAAAGGCAAAAAAATATTAATAGTAAACACCGCTTCCGAGTGTGGTTTTACAAAGCAGTACGAAGGATTAGAAAAACTATACAAAAAATACAAAGACAAAAACTTTGTAATAGTAGGTTTTCCTTGCAATGATTTTGGCGGACAAGAGCCAGGCAGTGATGCACAAGTAAAATCGTTTTGCTCCAAAAATTTTGGAGTTACATTTCCTATAATGAGTAAAGTTTCGGTAAAGGGACCTACTACCTCGCCCATCTACAAATGGCTTACCGAAAAAGCACAAAACGGAGTAGAAAATTCATCAGTAAAATGGAATTTTCAAAAATATATGATTGACGAAAATGGTAATTATGTAAATTACTTACTATCAGTACGCGACCCCGACTGCGATAAAATTGTAAATTGGATTGAAGGCAAAAAGTAGTATACTACGTCAATTAGTGATAAAATTTAAAAAGGGTACTTAATTTAATTATTAAGTACCCTTTTCAGTTACTGGTAATAATGTACTTATTAAAATTTGAGGGGAATAAATTTGTTTAAATCATATTAAAGTGTAAATTAGCAGTTGTATAATTTTTTAAAATCATTAATCAATCTATTCAAACAAATTATGAAAAAACTATTTGTATTACTAACCATAAGCTTATTAGCTGTAAAAACGCAAGCGCAAAGCAAAGTAACAACTGAAAACAAAATAGTAGTGTACTATCCGTTTGAGGGTATTAAATCAACCAACGAAGTTGCTCTACTCGATAACGAAATTAAGCAATTGATAAATGTGGTTGATTCCAAAACAGAATATAAAGCGGGTAAAACCAATGGTCAACTGCGTGTGTGGGTAAGCTATCCAAGTAACCCACGCGAGGGCGATGAATTATTTACTGCAGTATTACTCAAAAAACTATTAATTAAAAAAGGTTATGTGCCTCAGCAGCCACGTCAAACAAGCGCACTAGCTACTAGCAATTAATTATATTAAATTTTATAACACAATATTTCAACATACAAAACTCTATTTATTATGAAATTATTTATATCCACAAGTATTACAATAGCTTCAGTTTTTACAGCTAATGCACAGCGTGCTAATTTTACAGCAGCGCAAGTTATTACTCCAACTCAAACCATTAATACAACATATAATAGTAATACGCCTGCTTGTTTTAAGTTTGTGGCTACTAACACTAACACTACCGTTTTGGTACAAAGTGCCGCTAACTTTGATGCTAATGTACAAATAGCACAACAAAAAGGTAAACGCTTGCACACCCTACAAACGCAAGATAATACCTACTCTAACGACCTTGAGGAACTCAACTTAACTAACCTAACAGTAGGCAACGAGTATTTTGTGGTAGTTAATAATTATACTACTGCTAACTCAGGTCAGTTTTCAATAACAATTAATCCAACTGTTGTTACACAAGTGCCAGTAAACGATGAACCTAGCGGAGCTATTGAATTACAAACCACAATGCCACTGACTAAAAATGCAACACTTTACACCGCTTTTTCTACTCTTGGCGCATCTAATAATAACACTCTAGCAGTGCCAAGCAACTGCGCTGATGCCAATACTAATATAGCTAACGACGTTTGGTTTAAAGTTAAAGTACCAGCAAGTGGTGCTATTAATATTACTCCACAATACGGTGTAGTAAATCAAGACGCATCAATAGCCGTGTATACAGGTAACCCTAGTGCGTTAAGTTTGCAACAGGCAGTTGATGATAATGACTATGGCATACTACCAACAGTAACACAAAATAATTTAACGCCTAATACCTATATATATGTTCGCTACTGGGCTAACGCACAAGCACGCGGAAACGGAGCCATAACAGTATTTGCAGGTACTAACGATGGTACAAGTTGCGCAAATGCTTTGGAAGTATGTGATTTCAATGGAGTTCAAGGGCGCACCTCTCTAACTCAGGTAGCCACTAAACCATGTAATATGGAAGGAAATAAAACTGGAGGAATCTTTGGTAACTGTCCTGACGGTACTCTTTTTGGTACCGCTTGTGGAGGAAGCCCCTTACAAGACGTAACGATTGATCATAATAAATGGGTCAAATTCACTGCATCTCAAACATCTATTTCATTAAGTTTAGACGTAACAAATTGTACTAATAACAATGCTAAAGGAGTTCAAATTCAAATTTTTAGTAATACAGGAGGATGCAGTGGTAGTTGTAATTTCGCAGCAGTATCGAGCTTTACTGAAACTAACTCAGTAACCTCTCAAGGTGGAACAGTGTCTTCGAGTAGTATTACAGCTAGCGCATTAACACCTGGTCAATCGTATTATTTAATGATTGATGCTTACGGAAATAATATTTGTGATTTTGACGTGAAGGGTAGTACTGGTGTTAGTTTTGGAGAAGCAATTCCTGACAAAACATCAATATGTGTGGGCGAATCAGCTACTATAACTGCACCTACAGGGGCAACAAGTTATAGTTGGACGGCAACCCCAGGACCTAATCCGTCAGGTACGAGTAATGCTATTACCGTAAGCCCTACAGTTACTACTACCTACACCGTTGATATGGCAGGCTATTGTAATAATAAGCAATCAACGGTTACTATAACAGTTGGTAATTTAACGCCAAGCATAAGCCCAGCAGCAACTACAGCATGCAAGGGAGGTACATCTACCTACACTGTAACAGCTATTGCAGGTAGCACTTACACTTGGGTAGTAGCTGGTGGTACAGGCACTAGCACTACTAATAGTATAACAGTTACTTGGGGTGCAGGCGCCACAGGTAGTGTAAAAGTAACTCAAACCAATGGTGCGTGTAGTGGTACTGATCAAATAAATGTAACGCTAACAGCTGCGCCAACTGCAGGTTTCAGCTATCCCAACAGCCCAGTTTGTGATGATGTTTTGGTACTTCCTCTCGCTATGGCGGCAGGTGCTACAAAAGGCGATTTTACGTCAAGTTCGCCTCTGTTAGGTGGTAATACTCTAGGCAATGGTACCGTCTTTCCTCCAGTTACATTACCAGGAACCTACACCATGACTAATACCGTAACTGTTGCAGGTTGTCCAGTAGTTACAGCCACTGCTACTTACACCGTTAATCCTACTCCTAAACCCACAATCACCACCACTAACAGTTCAGTGTGTGCTAATGCCACTGGTACTTACACCATTCCAGCTACTACCAATGCTGTTAACTGGACAGTTACAGGAGGTGTAATTTCGGGCGGACAAGCTACCTCAGGTTTAACGGTTACTTGGGGAGCTGCTGGCACAGGTACAATTGCCGTAACCGAAACTAACTCTTTTGGTTGTGTGGGTACTGATAATATTTCAGTAACCATAAACCCGTTACCATTACCATTTGTAGCTACACTATCGCCCAACGATACTATATGTGCTGGCGATAGTGTAATAATATCAACAACACCACAACCCAACATAGTATCAACAGTGTATAGCACAATAGTAGGAGGCACAGCATTGGGTACTGTGAATTATAATACTCCTCCGCTTAACAACACTATTAAATATTATATAGAAACCAAAAGCACTGCCGGCTGCGTAGCCAAAACTAGCCGTGATAGTATTACAATAGTGGTAAACCCAAGGCCAGCCCCGCCAATATTAGCATTGTCGCCTAATGATAGTATTTGCTCTGGTTTAACTGACACTATTAAGGTAACGCCAGTAACAGGCGTTGTTACCAATGTATACTCATCGCTTACAGGTGGAATATCATTAGGTACACTTAATTACATAACCCCACCAATAATAGCTACAATAACTTATTATTTTGAAACTAAAATAGCAACTACAGGCTGTACATCAGCTCGAATTAGAGACAGCTTAAAAATTACAGTATTGCCCCGCCCAGCACACCCTACCGTAACTTTAGCTCCTAACGATAGTATTTGCCTGCACGACAGTACAAAGCTGAAAGCAACTGTTATAGGTACTAACACTACTATTAATTGGTACAACACACCTAACGATAATACTAGTTTGGGTAAAGATAGTGTTAAGGTTAGCCCACCAGCCACGCAATATTACTATGTAGAAGTTAAAAATGAATTTGGCTGTAAAGCCAACGAAAAACGCGATTCAACTAAAGTAATAGTGCTACCATTACCTGACTTACCAAAATTAACAGCTGTACTAAAAGAAATATGCGAAGGCGATTCAATAGTATTGAAAGCAATGGTAAACCCTACTACAGCTACTATTTTTTGGTTAAACGGCACAGCTTGGAAAGACACAATTAAGCGAGGTACTGATTTTACGTCGCCCAATCTTACCTCAAGTACCACTTATTATATGGGTAGTATAAGTAAAGACGGTTGTAAAAATGATGGTGCATTTGCAATACTGCCTATTATAGTAAATCCGTTACCTCATGTAAGTATTACGGCTAACTTACCTGATAATACCGTGTACGAAGGCCAAACAATAATATTTGATGCTCAACCCGAAACCTACAAATTTTATAATTGGTATGTAGAAAACTCACCTATTTATGGAGGCGAACATTTATTTAATACACAAGAATTATTAGATGGACAATCAATAAAAGTATTGGTTACTACTGATAAAGGCTGTAAAAATTGGGGAGATAATACCATAAAAGTAAAAGTGTTGCCTATTAGTAACGCTTTTACACCTAACAACGATGGTAAAAATGATTTATTTTTGAAAGGAATAGACATACAAATATTTAACCGTTGGGGTCAGCTACTATTTACTGGTAACGAAGGTTGGGACGGTAAGTACAAGGGCAATACCGTATCGCCAGGTACTTATTATTACATGCTAAAAATTAAGAAATTAAATTCGGAAGAAATAGTAGAAAAAAGTGGCTCGGTTACCGTTGTACTTGATTAAAAACTAAACAATTAAAATTTGTAAAAGCGTTATCTAAAGTTAAATTTAGGTAACGCTTTTAAGTTGAGAGGATACAGGATAATATTACAAGGCAAAAAAAAGAGTAAATAAGTGTTGTAATTAAAACTTCAAATCCTGTACATTTGTAAATAATTGCACTCTACTAATAATTAGTACTAGTAACTTTTATTCAATTATACATTAAATGATTACATACGATCAAATTAAAGCATTAGTAGCACGCAAGGAGTTACTGCGCGAATATCTCTGACTGGATAAAAAAGTACGCGAACTCGACGAAATGCAGGAGCGTACATTAGCACCCACGTTTTGGGACGATGCTAAAAAAGCCGAAATTCAACTCAAAGAAATACAATTACTAAAAGTATGGACTGAGGGTTTTGCTAAAGTAAATACCTCCTGCGAAGACTTGGAAACTACCTACGATTTTTACAAAGAAAACGAAGTTACCGAAGACGAATTGCAACAGCAATACACCATTACTGAAGCATTAGTAGAGGAGTTAGAATTTAAAAATATGTTGAGCGGTAAAGAAGACGCATTAAATTGTGTAGTAGAAATTAACGCAGGTGCAGGCGGAACTGAAAGCTGTGATTGGTGCGCCATGATATGTAGGATGTACATAATGTGGGGCGAAAAAAATGGCATGAAAGTAACTGAGCAAGACCGCCAAGACGGCGAGGTGGCCGGCATTAAATCCATTACTTTACAGTTTGAAGGGAACTTTGCTTACGGATATTTAAAAGGAGAAAATGGCGTGCATAGGCTAGTGCGTATATCGCCTTTTGACGCTAACGCCAAGCGACACACCTCGTTTGCAAGCGTGTACGCCTATCCATTAATTGATGATACTATTGTTATTGACATTAACCCCAGCGATATTACCTGGGAAACATTTAGAGCAGGCGGTGCAGGAGGGCAAAACGTAAACAAGGTAGAAACCGCTGTACGGCTATACCACAAGCCATCGGGTATTGTTATTAAAAACCAAGAAAGTAGATCGCAGTTGCAAAATAAAGAAAATGCAATGCAGTTATTAAAATCGCAATTATACGAAGGTATTATGCGCCAACGCCTCGAAACTACTAACGAAATAGAAGCTGGTAAAAAGAAAATAGAGTGGGGAAGCCAAATACGCAATTATGTATTACACCCCTACAAATTAGTAAAAGATGTGCGTACTGGTGTAGAAAGCACCAACGCACAAGCCGTATTAGATGGTGATATTACCTTATTTATTAAAGCGTTTTTAATGGAATACGGAGCTTCATCCAACAAATAATTTAAACCAAAAAAATAAAATGCAAACCAAATTAATAATTCACGGAGGTTTTTTTAGCGAATCGAGTACTAGTGCCGAAGTTAAATTACAAAAACAACAAGCCTTGCAACATATTGTTAAAACGGCGTACGACTACCTACAAACTCACACAGCACTACAAACGGTAGTGTATGCAGTGGAGTTGCTCGAAAACGACCCACTGTTTAACGCAGGGTTAGGCTCGCAAATACAAAGCGATGGAAAAATACGGATGAGCGCATCAATAATGGACGGAACAACTCAAAAATTTAGTGGTGTTATTAATATTGAAAACATACAAAACCCTATACGAGTAGCCGAACAACTAATGACCTACGATGACCGTGTATTGGGCGGTGAAGGCGCAATACAATTTGCAATCGCAAATAACCACCCCTTCTATAACGTGGAGTTGCCTCAACGCCGTGGCGAATACGAACAGAAATTAAAAGCTAAAGCCCTTGGCACAGTGGGTTGTGTGGCGTTAGATGCTACTGGTAAAATTGCAGCAGCAACATCAACAGGTGGTAAAGGATTTGAAATGGTAGGGCGTATATCCGATTCGGCAACTGCTGCGGGTAATTACGCTAATGCGTATTGTGGAATATCGTGCACAGGCGTAGGCGAAGATATTGTGAGCGGAGCCGTAGCCACCAAAATTGTAACGCGCGTTACCGATGGCTTTACTATTGCGAAAGCTTTTGCCAAAACATTTGTTGAGTTAATCCCTTACGATGGCTTTGCAGGTGCAATAGGCATTGATGCACAGGGTACTATTTTCCATCAAGATTCGCATCCATCAATGGTGTTTGCTAGCTATGATGGTGAGCAAATAGATGTGTTTAATTAGTAGTAAAATAATGAAACACGTTTATTTGGACGCAACTATGATTTAAAATTTCAAAACAATAAAATATATTCATACAATTTGTGTGATTGAAAATTCTTAGGCTCAAAACAATTTTATCTTTTACTTTAGTATTAAAAACGCTATTGTATTTTAGTAGTGTAACGGCTAATTAATTTTATTAATTAGCCGTTACAAGTAGAATATTACCTATTGTACTATTCTTGGTTACTCTTTTTAACCATTGTTAAAATAGTAGCAATAGCAACAGTTTCGCCAGTTTCGTCGTACACATCTACTAGCCATTTTACAATACCTTTGGCGATGTCGTCTTTTGATTTTTTTTCTTGATCAACTTTTTCCTTGCACGTAAAACGTACGCCAATAGTAGCTCCGGGATATACTGGCTTCACAAACCTACATTCATCTAAACCATAATTTAATAGAACAGGGCCTTTTTTAGCATCAACAAACAAGCCTGCAGCTTTGCTTAATATAAAGTAACCGTGCGCTACACGCCCAGTAAATATAGTGCCTTCGAGCGATGTTGCATCCATGTGGGCATAAAAATTATCGCCACTTACGTTGGCAAAATTAGTAATATCACTTTCGGTTACAGTGTGCTTGGCAGTTAGCAACGATTCGCCTACTTGCAGTTCTTCAAAATAACGTTTAAACGGATGCACGTCTGTTTCAATAACATCAGCACCGTATTGATATTGTTGTGTAATGTGGGTAATCATTGTTGGCGAGCCTTGTAATGCGGTACGTTGCATGTAGTGCATTACGCCACGCTTTCCGCCCATCTCCTCGCCACCACCTGCACGTCCAGGGCCGCCGTGTACTAGCAAGGGTAGGGGAGAGCCAACCCCTGTTTGTTCTTTGGCGCAATCGTTATTGAGTACTAAAATACGTCCGTTCATACATGCAGCTTCTATTACAAAATCACGCGCTATGTTAACGTCTGCTGTAGTTATAGAGCTTACTAACGAGCCTTTGCCTAGTTTTACTAACTCAGCAGCTTCGTCGGTAGTGGTATAAGGCATTAGTGTACTTACAGGACCAAAGGCTTCAATGTTGTGGCAATCAGTATTTTTAAATGGCTGATTATTAGCAAATAATATAGGCGAAAAGAAAGCTCCCTCGGCTTTGTTAGCGCCTAGTACATCAAATTTATCAAGACTACCAAATACTATTTGCTGTGTTTTACTAAGTTCGGCTACTTTGTCTTTTACTTCCTCCACTTGTGCAAAACCAGCTAATGCACCCATACGCACACCTTCCGTTTGTGGGTTACCCATTACTACGCCACCCAAACGCTTACCCAATGCTATTTGTACGTCCTCCATGCAGTTTTGTGGTACGATTAAACGACGTACAGCAGTACATTTTTGACCTGCTTTAATTGTCATTTCTTTGGTAGCTTCTTTTATAAATAAATCAAACTCTAAGGTACCCGGTACGGCATCAAGGCCTAATACCATAGCGTTGAGTGAGTCGGCTTCTAAATTAAAAGGTACGCTTTCGGCTAATATTTGTGAGTGGCTTTTAAGCATTTTACCTGTATGTGCTGAGCCTGTAAACGTTACTACGTCTTGGTTGCACACGGTGTCTAATATTCCATTGGCACTACCGCAAATAAGCTGTAACGAACCTTCGGGCAATATGCCACTAGCAATAATATCTTTGGTAACTAACTCTGTTAAAAAACACGTAAGTGTGGCAGGCTTAACCACGGCAGGCATTCCAGCCAATAGGTTTACTGCTATTTTTTCTAACATACCCCATACAGGGAAATTAAATGCGTTAATATGTATAGCTACACCTTGTTTAGGTGTGCAAATATGTTGGCCTATGAATGTGCCGTTTTTACTGCTTTTTATAGCATCGCCATCAACATGATAGGGCAAATCAGGAAACTGACGGCGCAACGATGCGTAACTAAATAAGTTACCAATTCCGCCCTCAATATCTATCCAACTATCAGCACGAGTAGCGCCAGTAGCGTAGGATAGGGCGTAATAAATTTCTTTACGTTCTTGTAAATATAGGGCTAGGGCTTTAAGCATACGGCCACGTTCTTGAAACGTCATTTTACGCAGTTTGTGTCCGCCAATAGTACGACCATAGTTAAGCACTTCGGCAAAATTAATTCCTTTGCTGGTAGCCTCCGCTACTACTGCACCAGTTATGGCATGGTGTAATGGTTGTCCTTGTCCTTCGCCTGCTGTCCAGCTGCCTAGCACGTAGTTATGTAGTTTGTTCATTGTGTAATTATATTATTTATTGTTTAATAAATTTAAAATTGGAGCTTCTGTTTTCATATTCTAAAGTTACATAATACATACCATCTGTCAGTGTAGATATATCAAAGCTGTTAACCTCATTTACTTCCATAACTTTTGTTCCCAATATTGAATATATTTTAATGTTACAATTTGTATTCAAAGGGATATTTAACCATATTTTGTTAGTGGCAGGATTGGGGAAAAAAGTAATTTTTGTGGCATCTAAACTATTTGTAATTGTTATATTATTACGGTAACGCATGTAAATTTTATAACTATTAAAATTATTTTTATGATGATAGTACAGCTTTTGCTTATTTAGTGTAATTGTAGGCGCTTCAGCTGCGGTAAATACAGGAGCATAAATTATTGATGGTACGCTAAATGGACTTGTGCTGTTGTTTCTAACCGCTACACATATTTCGGTTGTTATGGTGTTTTTATGAAATCGGGTGTAGTATAATTCTAAACCATCAGCGGATAATTGTGGTGCATATACTACATAGTTGGTATCGTTAATAGCATTTAATAAAGTATCAGAGTTTGATGTTTTATTAAACATACTATCATTTATTTGCTCCGCAACGCCAAGCATTCCTTCACAAGGAACTCCTGATCCACAGCTATTGTTGATTAAGTCGAAATACGCATTACAATAATATAATTGATTACCCTGTATACTAATAGCAGCATCTATGATAAGCCACCCTAATTTAGAAATATTGAAATTACCATATACACGTGTTATATTTTTAACGTTACCATTGGTATATTTACCTTTATGTAAGTTTTCAAATACTGAAGGATATCCCCTTAACGAAGTCCAAAAAAAATTACTAAGCGAGTCTATAGAAGCCACAGCGTCGAGGTGATTGCTGGCACTATCTAATGTGCCAGTAATTAAACCAACATAGTTAAACGTAGTGTCATTAATTTTTGTAGCATAATATAAATTAGTATTTACGCCATTATTTAACGAATTAAAAAATAACGTATTGCCATTAGCTGAGATGAATGGCTCCATTGCATCGAAATTTAATCCTGTTATTGTTACTTGCTTTTCGTTACTAAACGTTGGATAATTTTGTGCTACGGCTACTAAATTAAAAAATAAACTAACTGTAATTATGAGCGTAATTTTCATAACATATATAATTATAAATTGCAATATTGTTTTATTAACAAATATACATATTGCAAGTCAATTTTTTATGCAAAAAGAGGCCTTAATTCTACTAGGAATTAAGGCTTCTTTTTTGAAATTGAATTACATAATTATTCAGTTACTGGTACGTTTAAATCTATTTCTTTTGCACGTTGGGAGTATTTAATATGTGCAGGCACTCCTCCCTTAACCACTTGTTTGATAGTGCTGTCGTAACCTACCATGTACACATAGTATTTGCCGTAACGTAGGTCTTCAATATGCACGTGATTTTCTTTGGCTTCCCCCACTATTTTTAAGTCATAGTTAGTGGTAGGGTCGCTAGGTAATTCGGTAGCACCAAATTTTACATAAGCAGTAGCACCAAATATTTCTTTTCCATGATGTGCAGGTAACGCTGCTATTGTAGCCTTTCCACCATCTGAATTTTTTTTGCAGGCAGTAAATCCTGTTGCAGTTAGTGCAATTGCGGTAATAATTTTAATAATTTTAGTTGTTTTCATTTTAAATTTTTAAAAGTTAATTGATAGTGTTAATTTAATTGATTTAGCAATACGTTGTTGATTGCCCGTCCATTTTTGATATAAAGGGTATACGCCTTGTATTGATAATGAATAATAATTTCGCAACATTGAAATTCCTATATTACCCAATAACATGTTGCCACCTGTATTGGCAACGGTAGTATTTAACAACTTTTGTTTGCTAAAATAATCGTTGTTTACACCTGCTAGTGCTAGCCAGTTGGTTTTAGTTTTTACTGAGTCAATTGGTAAATTATAGTTTGTGTTTTTATTGAATTTATAACCTAGCATAATACTTTGGGTGCTATAACTCCCTAAATTATAGTCTTGGGTATTATAGGTAGTATATTTTGCCATTGTGTTTAATTTCACTAACCATTTGTTGCTCATGTAACTGGCGCTAATGCTTGCCATAGGATCAGTTGATGCTGAACTCAACACTACCTGCGACCCTACCACGGTAGGGGTTAAATTTGCAGGTAATTCAACGCCCAGGCCTAATTTTAGTTGCAGGTTGTGTAGTTGCATTAATCTGTTATACCACAATTGCACGTCGTTAAGCCCATTGTAACTATTACTTTTATTAGTAGTTACTAAGGTATAAGGTAGGTTTATACTCCATTCGTTGAGTTGTGCTACTTTATAAGCAATGGCTAAACTTTGGGTACTGGCCAAGTTAATACCCTCCATTTCATGATGATGTGTAAGCCCGTTAACACTATGTGCCATAACAATAGGTGTAAACCAATTAGTTGTACTACCCAATGTTATTCGCCACTTATACTGTTGTGTATAACTGGCGAGTAACATATTATCATTAAACGAGCTACTGCCACTACCTGCACTACAAGTGCATTGCGCTGTTACATTATTATTTATTATTATCAACATACAACATATTGCTACAATGTATTTGTTCATTTCTTTAAAATGATAAATTATTATTGTAAATATAAATTGAATTATGTTTTAAATATAAATTAAGCTATTGTAGGCGGGCGTAGCAGTGGGTATGCAACATCGCAGGTTGCACTAACAGTGTAGTGCGTGTTGTGTTGCACGTAAGTATAATTAATCTGTGGTTTAATTACGTTGTTAGGTATAGGTTGTACAAACAATAATTCGTTATGTTTTTTTAGTAAAGCAGGAATGGTAGGCTCTTTTTTTTCTTCAGCGTTTAGTTGTTTTTTTAAACAGCAGTTACCTTCACAGTCGTTATCTACAATCGCTTTTTTAACACATTCATTTTTAGCATAGTACTGCTGATTGAGTTTAAACCTTACGTAAATAGCTAGTTTAACGCTTGATTGAAACACAATAGTTAGTAATAAAACCACTAGCGTTAATTTTTTCACAGTACAAATATCATTAATTATCTCATTAATTAAAAGAATTTTGTGTTGGTATTTTTCAATTATTTGTTAACGTAAAATTCCCTCAATTAGCTAGCTAATTGAGGGAATTTTACGTATTTTATTATGTTTTAAAATTATACTTCAGCAGGAACTACCTTCTTAGCATAATTTTTCTTTTCAATGATACGAGCTTTTTTGCCGGTTAAGCCACGTAAGTAAAATATACGTGCACGACGTACTATACCTTTTTTGTTTACTTCTATTTTGTCGATGTTTGGTGAGCAAATAGGAATAATACGTTCTACACCAACTCCGTTAGATATTTTGCGGATAGTAAAAGTTTCACCTATTCCAGCACCACGACGTTGTATAATAACGCCTGTAAATTGCTGAATACGCTCTTTAGCACCTTCTATAATTTTGTAATGTACAGTAATTGTGTCGCCAGCTTTAAAATCTGCTGTATTTTTCTTTAAACCAAATTGTTCGTTAACGAATTTTATTAATTCCATTGTTATTGTAGTTTTATTTAATTTTATTTAAATGCAATAGTACAATTTTATTTAGTTAGTACAAAACTATTTTAAAACATTTTTATGGTGTTGTAATTTATTTTAGCGCATTTAATTTTAACAGTAATAATTTACTAAATATAATAGCTCCATCATTGTTGAGGTGAGTAGGGTCAGCAAATAAATTATTGTGATGTGTAAATGTGGTGTCATTAGCATAATTAAAAAATGGCACATTATGTTGTTGCGCAATTTGTTGTGCCAATGTAATGGAACAGTCAGGGGTATTGTACTGTACAAAGTACGGCGAACAAACTACGTATAATTTAACATTTGCGGTAGTACAATTGGTTATAAAGGCTTTGTATAACTTAATTTTAATACTATCCATAGCATAAGGAGTGGTAGCGGTATCAATACTTAATGGGGCTGCCCATTGCTTGGTTAATGGTACGTAGCCTTTAATGTCTTCCTTACGTTTTTTGTTAAAATTAGTATTACCTACGGCTATAGTAAATAGCGATGAATTGTAAGGATAAATATTGGATTGTAATTTTAATTGTTCGTACTCACTTTTAAGCGCAATAATATCTCTGAGTTCGGGGTGGCTTTGGTAATAGGGCAGGAGGGACGACAGTCTATCATAGTGCGAGGGTTCGTATTCAAAGGTATTACGAGTAATATCTAATATAATAACCTTGGGAGTATAACGTTTTAGCACTGCTTGCAGTACTGCATAATGGTAATGTATAAAGCTGCCGTCGCGGCCTACGTTGTAATATGTTTGGTGTAATTGAGTTTCAAATTCCTGCGGATAATAATGATGATTAGCCCGCGATGAACCAAACACTAACACTTGAGCAGTAGTACTATTTAACGAATAAGTAGTACGGTATTGTAAACCACTTTGTTGTGTAAAATAATAATGGCGTAATACATTACCTAAGCCGAAATCTAGCACGGCTACAAGGACTACTAACACAAGTGTTTTAGCAACAAAGTATGCATAGAGATTGTTTTTTATGAAGTTAATTATACTCATTTATCAAAGGTTTTAAAATTGAAAATAAATAAACTGTCCACCATCAAATACGCCAATTAGCAGTATTAACAGTACTAACACCGCATACGACATATTGCGTACTAACCAATGTGAGTTGTTGTACAATGAAAAACTGCCTTTATAAAACTCTTGCTTACTTTCTACCACTATTAGTAGCACAATAGCTAATAACGAGTACAACATCATTGATGGATTTTTGGTAAAAACAGTTCCGCTTAAAGTGGTCATTTTTTTAATTATAATAAAAGCATCCGTTACATTATTTGCTCTAAAAAACACCCATGCTAAACATGCCAATACAAAGGTAATTAACACTTGCAGGCCATGATGTAATTTGGGTACAGAGTGTAATTTTAATGCAGCATTTATTTTGTTGCGTAAGGGCTGTATTACTATTGCAAACACAAGGTAAAATCCATTGAGTGCGCCCCAAATAATATACGTCCAATTAGCGCCGTGCCACAATCCACTTAATAAAAACACAATAAACAAATTAAAATACCAACGCGGTACTGATACTCTATTGCCTCCAAGGGTGATGTACAAATAATCCTTAAACCACGTAGATAGCGAGATGTGCCAACGTTGCCAAAACTCCGAAATTGTACTTGCAAAATATGGACGATTAAAATTGGTCATTAACTCAAAACCCATGATACGTGCCGAGCCTATGGCCATATCAGAATACGCCGAAAAATCACAATAAATTTGAATTGCAAAAAATACGGTGGCCACTATCATAGTATTGCCATTGTGGTTGGGCACGTTGTTATACACAGTATCCACATATATGGCCAGCCTATCGGCAATGACTAGTTTTTTAACAAAACCCCACAGCATTAATTTTAAGCCGTTAACTATTCTGTTGTAATCAAACTGATACTCTTGCCTAAATTGATACAACAAATTTTGAGGACGTTCAATAGGCCCAGCCACCAACTGCGGGTAAAACATTACGTACAAGGCATAAATACCAAAATGACGCTCGGCTTGTTGGTTGCCTCTGTACACCTCAATAGTGTAGCTCATAGCCTGAAACGTGTGAAACGATAAGCCAATGGGCAGTAATATGGATAAATATGGTATGGGATTATTCCACCCAAAACCATGCAATAAAAACGATAAATTATCATTAATAAAATTATAGTATTTGAATACTGCCAACACCCCCACATTGGCTACTAAACTAATTATTAAAAACAGTTTGCGCCTACTGCCCTGCGCATTTTGTATGTAGATGCCTGCAAAATAATCAACCACAATAGTAAACCCCAATATAAGAATATACAGCGGTACAAACGCCATGTAAAAATAGCAGCTAGCCGCCAATAATAATATCCAACGCCTGGAGCACGGCAACACAAAGTAGGCGGGAGTAACTACCAAAAAGAAAAATAAAAAATGAAAAGAGTTAAACAGCATATTAATTAGTAAGTGGGGTAATATTGTATGTAGCGTAGATTTTAAATAATGAATTTGATTTTCAAACTTTGTTGTAAACTATTGGCTTTATTAATTGAATTAACTAGCCTATTAATTTAACGCCAACAAAGTATCAATTGTAAAATTAACAATCCATCAATAACATAGTAATAATAATAGGCAGGAGGATTGGTAATATATTCAACTATAAATACCATAATACTAATACAACTTAGCATATAAAAACCTGTATAATGTATGTTAAATAAAAACAGAGCACATAAACTTACAAGCAGTATTAAAAAAGCGATTAACGTAGTGTATCTACGCCCAATAACTGTGGCTAATGTAGGAGTGTTGGAAAGATTATCGGCATCAACATCTTTATTATCGTAAATAAAAGTGAGTGCCAAAACAAATAAAAATTGTTGTACTATTAGTATATAGTTGTACTTAAAATCTAGTTGCTGCAGTACTACATTAACCACTGTCCAGCAGGTGGTAACTACTATGTTTTTAATAATAATGTGGTTGCGCAACATTATCCAATTATTATATAACCAAGCTATGCCGCCTACACAGCCCAATAGCCCAGCGTTAGTTAATGTACTATAATAAATGGTAACTACCACTACGCTTACTATAATTATGTAATGTACCCAACTATTGCGTGCGCGATAGTATTCGTAAGCTATCCAGGTACTTGCTAATGCTACATAAAGCAACTGTATATTAATTACTTTTTGAGTTGCAAGAAACGTTTGTACAAAAAACGCTTGTGCTAATGCACACAAAGCTATAAATACATTACGCTGTACGAGGTAGTAGTGTAGTTTTAAGTTTAACAAAGCGTATACTTTTGCTGTGATAAAATTACTTTATTATGATTTTTAGCAAATTTTTCACTATAAATATCAAATGCTAATTTATAATAATTTTTAGCAATTTGCCTTTCCTTTTTAGCAATATACAAATCTCCCATAGCAATAAAAATATTAGCGAAATTAATGTGGGTATTTTCAAAAAAGTGAGCGTTTATAGTTTGGGCTTCTTTAAAATTTTGTTGAGCAACTGAATACCTACCCATTTTAGTATTTAAAATACCCAAATTTAAATATACCATAGCACTTGACGGATGCATATTGCCCAAAATTTTTTGATGTAAAATTAATGATTGATGCAATAAAGTGTCTGCCAATAGGTAGTTCTTGTTATCGATGGCTAATAAAGCTAGTCCATTAAGCGCAATAGCAGTGGTAATTTCTTTTTCAACTTTATATTTAGTATTAATTTTTATTATTTTTTGATACAAAGTATCTGCTGATTTATTATTCCCAACACAATAATTTACATAAGCTATTTGATTTAGTACAGTATTAAAGCTTGGGCTATTCTTATTTTCAGAAACTTTTAAAATAGCTAAGCAGGTATCTGAATGAATTTTAGCGGTAATAAAATTTGAAAGTGTTATTTCAACATTAGATAATTTTGCAATTAAATTAAGTTCTTGATTATTTACGAATCCTGATTCATTATTATTTATTTCTATAGCGGAACTGTATTGAGTTTGTGAAAGCCTGTAATTTCCTTCAATATCATTTATATTGGCTAATGCACCCAAAAAATAAGCATAATTAGTTGATTTTTCTCCAAATTTTTTAATAGCTATTTTCTTACCTATTTCCAAATACTGTTTTGCTTGTTTGTAATTTGCTAATTCGGTATTAACATATCCCAACATCAAATAACAACTTGATAAAAAATTGTTATTTGTTTGTTTAAATAAAACAAGTGTTTTTAAAAATAATTTGTCTGATAATTTAAAGTTATTCAATCTATAATTACAAATTCCATCATAAAAAATTGTTTCTGAATAGTTTTGATTATTGGTAAAAGTTCCTGCTTTTTTAATAATGAATAACGCTTGATTAAGGCTATCCTCTATCATATAGTTATTGGCAAGTCTCAAATAATTTGAAACTAATTCTTCCTTATAAGCGGTGTCTTTTTTAAATAAACTAATTGCTATTTTAAAAAGCAAATTCGATTTTTCAAAATTTTGCTGAATATAATAAGAGTTAGCTAAATTACTATATATTCTGGCTACTCGAGTGTCAATAATGGTGTCTTTTTGACTTAAATAGGTTTGAATTGCCTTTACATATAAATAGTCAGCTGATTTATAGTTTTTTAAATTAAGATTACAATATGCAATACTGTTTAGAGACCAAACTTTTTGTAATTCAGCCTCTTTGGATTTGTAATCACATTTTATTAAATATGAGTTTGCTAATAAAAGTAATTTTAACTGTTCATTAAATTTATTTTGCTTTTCGTAATAATTTGCTTTGCTCGTATAGGCTTCGTAAATGTTTGAGAACGTTTTGTCAATTTTCCATAATTCGTTTTGAGAAACATCTTTTCCATCAGCACTTTTACTTAACCACTTTAATCCTTCAATATTTGACTTTTTAGCAAACCAAATTGCATCATCATATTTATTATTAGCTGCATAGTTTTCAAAGTCACTGCTATAAGAAATCATTAATAAATTAGCCTTTAGTCTATTATTACCATTATTTAATAAATATATAACCTTGTTTAATGGCTTGAAAGATAATGGTGGATAGGTAAAAAAGCTAGTTATTAAAAATATTAAAATAGAGCGTATTAATAAATTTCTGTAATTTTCGGATAACGCAACCCTGTTACTATTCGCAATTAAATAAACACTAAAAATAATTATGAATAAGCCAGTAATAAGTGGGGTAAACAAAATATAATCTCCAATATTTTTTTCAAGAAAAGATGTGTTTAAATATATTTGAAAAAATAATGGATGTAATGAAATAAAAAAACAAACGCCTGCAACAATAGGAATTAGTTTTTCTTTAGTAGTTGAAGTATTAAAAAGCCAGTAAGCTGCTAGCAAATAGGATATTGATAATAAAAAAAATGATAATAGAAAAAATAAATTTTTACACGAAATATCAAGAGTTTTTAAAAATAAAGAGGCAATTAAAAACAGAATAATTATTTTTTCATATTTTTTCATTTCGCTAGCCCTTTATTTATTAACGCTATCTACGATAACTGAAGTAGCTATACCTACTACTAACCCTGCAAGGCTGGCTACTAAGCTTTGTTGCACTCGTTTGCCTCGAGCTACTTTTTCGTAGCCTCGCAAATAATTTTCTTCGGCTAAATACAATCGATTATGGGTCTATGACGTTTGGTGTGGGTAATCAAATTTTAGTTTAGCGGTAAGAAAATAAATCATATTAATAAAGTTCTCTGTTTTTCTATATCCCC
>JAYWFU010000037.1:0-28622 GCA_043778625.1 Bacteroidia bacterium
AAGTTATTGGTGCTAGCATCGTAAATATGCCCTGGCTCGGAGCTTGCTCCGTTTAATTCCATTATTTTAATGGTGTTGCCTTCATAAAGGTCAGGGATACTTTTAACTTTTAAATCGAACCTGCCGTAGTTAAAACCTGTAATAGGTAAGCTAATGGTATTGAAGACTGCGTGTAATTGTTCGGTTATTAAATAGTTAGCGTTAATAAACCGTGTGCCTCGGCAATGGTTGCCAATAGGCTCCAATATACGTTTTTGGTGGTTGGGTACTACAACTGATAAATCTATTGTTTTACTTAATCGTTCTATTTGAAACCTTGCACGTGTGCTCTGCTCCATTAATTGTTTGATGGTAGAAGTACCATTGCCCACTACCGTTAAAAATTCTTTTAACGTAACCGATGTTACCACACCCTTGCTATCATTGGGCAAGCGGCTGTACAGTACTCCTAACTCAATATCATAGGTTATAAATTCTTGTATAATGTATTTGCCTGTGCAATTGGTATTGTAAGTGTTTAGCTCGATTTCGTTATTTATTTTGCATACATCATTACCTCGTTCGCCCACGTCGGGCTTGGCTATTAGCGGGTAAGTAATGTTTTTAGTAGTTAATAAATTAGTCAGTTGTGTTAACGCTAAGTTTTCTACCTCAATACTTTGGGGTAAATAATGCGGATTAATTAAACTTAAAATATCCGATTTACTTTCGCCAAAAAAACCTCCTAACTCAATACCTGGGTTAGCTACCGTAAAGTAGGCTAACGATTTGTTTTTAAACGCTAAGTACAACCAATAAGGCAGTACTGGCAAGTAAAACAATAGCATAGGCCAATATTCGTACTGGGTGTATTTGTGTATAAAAAGAGGTAGACGCATGATTAACAACTAATTAATTTAAGTTGTTGCAATTGTTGGTTTACAATATCCTCGTAAATAATTTCGGTACTTAATACTTGCTTATGTATACAACTTACACTTACTGTTTTTTTATTTCCACGATTAATTATTAAGTCGTTAGTTAACTCGCCTTCGCCACCAAAATGATGAAAAAATAAAATATCGTTGGGGGTATAATTTTCATTTTTATGCAACCATTCGTTAAACCATTGTTTGCGCAATTGCACAATTTCAGTACTGTATAGCGTTACCGACGACCATATATGCGGCAATGTACCATCGTGTGCTATGACCGTAGGCTGCTTTTCGTCCCATTTTAATTCATACAATTGTACTAATTGTGTTTGGGTACAAGCGTACACCATTAGTAACGTAAAGGGTTCTATGCCTTCAAAATTATAATTGCTAACAAACTCCTTAGGATTATTATAATTAAAAAAATCTAATAGCACCAAGCCTCTACTTTTTCGGTAATTATTTTTTGGTGTATGTTTTTCGTAGCCTCCATTAAGTAAGCATAGCGTGTATCCGTTTGGGTTGTGGGCTATCCAAGTGCCGTTGGCTTGTGGGTCTTGCGGGTAGTAAATACTAGCGTTATTTACCTTATATTCTTTAAACGGAATGGCTGCTGGCCGTGCTACATCTTCGTCTCGGTTAGAGGTTAAAATGTATTGGTTATTCACTACGGGCAAGTAAGTAACGGTGCACATATTAGCTTGCTTGTTGTGTTTTTATATAATCGATGGTAGATTGTGCGTAGCCAAAATTAGCACTTGTATTAATGTAGCTAAAATGCAATGGAATAGCAATACCAATAATAGCTAGGTGATGCACGGTGTGTTCTACGTTATAATTAATTTCGCGGTAGAGTGATGTTTCCATAACATATTCTTTATCATCAAATATACTTGCTAATAATAAACGTTTATTAGTATCAATACGTTCAATGTTATCAATAATTTCGGTTATGTAATCAAGGGTATATTTTACATTTTCTTCTAACAATAAGTTACGGTTGCGTTTATCATAATTTACAGTATTATCAGTTACGTTAAATAACAAGCATTGATAAAATTCAACAATATGACGAGTATGCTTGCCTATTGATGCACCCTTGAGCGTGGGTATAGGCAACGAATAATCAGTATCATTAATTTGTAGTAATATGTTTTGTAAACTCTGTAATTGAGTTATAGCAGCTTGAGTTATCATATTATTTTTTGATTAAATTAAGTTCAACAGTTACCGTAGCAAAATCATTAAGTATAAAGCTCGACTCGCCCACACCATAATCTAAACGATTAATGGTAAACGTACCTTTCATAGTGCTCTTGCCTCCAGCATTAGTAAACACAAAAGGTATAGCTATTTCTTTAGTTTTCCCCTTCATTGTAAGTTTAAAAAAACCTTTGTAAGTACCGTCTTTTTCTTTGGTAAATAGCACGGCTTTCATAGTAATAGCAGTGTATTTAGCAATATCAAAGTATTCGGGCTTTGCCAAATGTTCATCGCGTTTTTTGTTAGCAGTACTTAGCGTTTTAGTGTCAATGCTTACATCAATAGTATTACCAGTTGTTTTGGTTTCGTCAAAATTAATTTTGCCTGTTACCGCTCCTAACGTACCGTCTACATTGAATCCTGCATTTTTAATTTTAAACTTAACACTTGATTTACTAATTACCCACTCCGTATTTTGGGCAGATGTTGCTAGTGTGGTTAGTGTTAATAATGTTGCGAGTATTTTGCTTATTGCTTTCATTTTTATATTAATTATTTGAATGGTGTGTAACTTACTCCTAATAAAGGCATTAACGATTTGTTGCGAAAACGATTATTATCTAATCGTAACTTGTTGTTGGTAGTATATTCAGTAAACATAAATGATGCCCCAGCACGTACTGCCCAATGACTGTTAAACCAATAACGCACATAAAGTTCGGAATTTAAAGATCCTATATCATTATCGCTTACTAATAACGCATTAAGCACAGTGGGCTTACCCGCTTGTATACTGTTGGGATAAGTAGTGGCCGCTGAATGATAATTACCCTTTATTGCTTTACCAAATGTTACACCAATGGCATCAATATTAAATCCAATATCTAACTTGTTTTTAATGGTGTATTGTAAATTAATACTTAGGTTAAGCATATTATTTTGTGCTTTAGATACATACACCGTATCAATATTTTCGTTGTATATTTTGCTAAACAATACTTGTGGACCTTGTTGCTTACTTGTAATGACAGCAGGCGCAGTGGTATAAGTTAAATTTTTACCAAACTGTGAGCTAAATCGCACGCCATACCCAATTTTAAAACGTTGTTTTTTAGTAACGTTATGAAAGTGTACCCACGAAGCAGCCACGGCCGACTGATTGCTAACACTAGCTACTGCTGCATCAAAAACATTATTGTATTTGTATCCTTTGGTTTCGGTGCTAACTTCTTGTGCTAACATAGTTGTTACACTAGCTAGTAAAGAAGCTATTATTAGTTGTGTTTTCATTTTAATTAATAATGTTTATTTTTTTAATTATTACTCCTTCATTAGTTACTATGCGTACAGTATACATTCCGTTATTTACATTCAAATTAAGTGTTAGCTCATTTTGTAATACGTTAACTACGCTACTATATACTGTTTGCCCTAATTCGTTTATTACACTTACGTTATTAATACTAGTTTGGATTGGTAAACTTAGTTTTACCAGCCCGTTAGATGGGTTAGGATATGCTATAGTACTAGCATTGTTACTAATTGCAGTAACGCCTACTGTACTAGTTTGTGTTGTAAATAGTTGCGCTTCATATATTTCTTTAGTAGTGGTGTTTTGTACAAATGCCACCACACGTAATTGCGCTATGTTTTTAATATTTGCTAAATTCCAAGTAAAATTTACGGAGTCTTCTCCATTAAACGTGGTATTATTAAGTGTTGTGCCGTTAGCGTTAGGAATCATTTTGCGCATAACATACGGGTAGTGCGTTTCGCTATTATTACCTGGCGATGCTGCATAAGAGTTTTTAAGTACATCTTTTTCAATAACTACTACGTGAGCTACAAGGTTAGCGGTGGTTGCACTTAACGATTTAAATTTAAAAGCACCCGTAAGCGTATTACCCACTAATGATAGTTGCGAACTTGTAATTTCATACAACGGAGCCACTACTTTGCGGGTATTAATTTTAGATGCTAATGTGCCCGTAACGTTATTGGTGTAATTGCTTACATAATTACCATCAATAATAGTATAAGGCACACCTGATACACTATAATAGTTAATACGAGCGTTAGCATCAGTAGGATTTTCGTAGTGCATGGAGTCGTTGTACGGAAACGATGCATGGTAGGCTATACCCACTACGTCAGCTGGGTTAGTATCTAAGTAATTATATACTGGTGGCGTAGCGCTTGCGCATGGCGGGCAACCAGAGTTTGTAAACTGCTCAATAAGTACAACTCTATTTTGAGCTAGTGTAGTATTGTGCATAAATAATGCAAGTGCCGAAATTCCAATTAATTTTTTCATGATAGTTATTGCTTTTAAAAAGTTAATTTTTATATTTATTATAGATTTTATTTATAAATAATACTCCTTGTTGTCTATGGATGAATAAAATAATTAAACTAGCTACAAATACGATTATTGCAAGCATAAAAAGCACACCACCATCAGCATTTGATTCGATACCAATTATAGTAATGTGTGAGAGTATAGCGCCAAACATTAAGCCTAACGACAATAAAGCTCCAAAAAGTAGTGTAGCATTAATTAGTAACAATACACTAGCAATTAATTCCATAACTCCAGTAGCAATTCTACCCCATGGCTCTACTCCTAATTTTGTAAATAGTTCTACAGATTCAGGTGCTGCGGTAAATTTAAAAAATAGTGTTTGTACCAATATTATAGCTACAATTATACGTAGTAACCAGGATAGAATATTTATAAATTTCACAGCTATTTTATTTAGAAATTAATGACCAGTTTTTATCCGCTTTCAATTTTAATGGCAATTCATTAGCGTCCCATTTTGTTTTGGTGTTATTAGTCCACGAATGATAAAAAAGATACAATTTGCCGTTATTCACTTTAAATGTTTCAGGGTCTATTTCTACTTTTTCGCCAGAAGTTCCCATCGCATAGGCACACCAACCACCGTACTGTGGCTCAAATTTTTTAGGCTCTTTTATAAAAATTGCTTTGTTTTTTGAATTGGCAAAATAATAAGTTACTCCCTCTACCGCATACGTATTAGCTTTATTACCTGATATTGCTTTACCCTCAGTAAAATAACTTACAGGATCATATCCCGCAATAGCTATTCCTTTTTCAATATTAAAAGTGGCTACTCTTAATGTATTTTGCCCAATGCTATTAATTGAAGTAAATAGTAAAATGATTGCAGTTAAATTTTTCATTTGTTTTTTATTTAATACAAATAAACAATTAACGCTACTTTGTATTTGTCAGCTAACGGACATTAATTACAAATAGTTAAAACGGCCCCGCCGTGTGTAAGTGTAATGATTTTGCTTAATAGGGTAGGAGTGAGGAAGTAATATCAACCCATGTAGAGGATATTGAAGTAGGGAAAGTGTTTAATTAGTGTAAGTATTTTAATACTCCTTTTCCATTTCTTCACTATCATAAATATTTAGATAATTGTCATATCTAAATTGTGCTATATCTCCAGTTTCTACCGCTTGTTTAACGGCACAGTGTGGTTCGTTAATGTGTGTGCAATTATTAAATTTACAATTGGGGGCATACTGCCTAAAATCAGCAAAATATCCAGCCACTTCGTGGCGTTCAAAATCAACAATACCAAACGATTTTACGCCTGGCGTATCAATAATACGAGCATTGTAGTTGGTTATAAATAATTCGGCAAAGGTGGTAGTGTGTTTTCCTTTAGCATTGTGGTTGCTTACTTCGCCCACTCTGGCGGTAATGTTACTATCTAACTTGTTTAACAACGATGATTTTCCCACACCACTATTTCCCGAAAATAGCGAGAGCTTGCCTCTGGTTATTGTTTTAATGTTTTCAATATCATCATCATTGTGGTTACTCATGCCTATTACGCTGTAGCCCATTTGAGTGTATACGTCTTCGTAGTAGGCAAACTCCTCCAAATCTTTATCAGTGCTTATATCTAATTTATTAAACACAATAATTGTAGGGATATGTTGTGCTTCGGCAGTTATCAAAAAACGATCAATAAACCCCGTTTGTGTTTTAGGGCTTGTAAGCGAATTTATTAGTATAAGTTGGTCGATATTCGCAGCAATAATTTGTGTTTGTTTACTCAAGTTAACTGACTTCCGTACAATATAATTTTTACGTTTTTCAAAGTCCGAAATCATGTACTCTGCCGTGTCGTCGTTAATAGTTACTACGTCGCCCACAGCCACAGGATTAGTACTTTTGAGGTTAAGCATACGCATTTTACCTTTTACTTTAGCATCAACACTAACACCACTATTAAGCAGCACCGTGTAGTTACTCCCTGTCGATTTTGTTACAATACCTTGCTGCATATTATACGTTGTTTAGTTTAGTTTGTTTAGCGTAATATTTGCACCATTGTGTTAATGCACAGTCTACGCACTTAGGCGTGCGCGCTACACAGGTATAACGTCCGTGCAATATTAACCAATGATGTGCCCGTGGTACAAGTGCTTTGGGTATGTGTTTTATTAATTGTAATTCGGCGGCAAGGGGTGTTTTAGCAGTTAGAGTAGTAAGCCCCAATCGTGCCGAAACTCTAAATACGTGTGTATCTACGGCCATAGTAGGCTGGTTAAATATTACTGAGGCTATTACGTTGGCCGTTTTGCGCCCTACTCCTTGCAGGGTTACTAGCTCATCAATGGTACTGGGTACTGTGCTATTAAAATCGTTTACTAGCTGGCGTGCCATGGTAGCCAAGTGTTTCGATTTATTTAACGGGAAATTAATACTGCGTATATACACAAATATATCTTCGGCGGAGGCCATTGCCATAGCATCTGCCGTTGGGTAGGCGTTAAACAAGGCAGGTGTAACCATATTTACTCGCTTATCAGTACACTGAGCAGATAGTGCCACGGCTACCAATAGTTCAAACGGATTGGTGTAATGTAACTCGGTTTCGGCCACAGGTACGTTGGTTTCAAAGTACGATAAAATAGCGGCGTAACGTTCTTTTAGTAGCATGATAATTATGGGTTTAATTTTTTGTTATTGAGGTGGCGTGTGCTATCTCTATTAGTTTTTTTGTCTATATTGTTTTCAAATGCTTGCGTTAAATCCACTCCCGTTTGGTTGGCAATACACATTAATACAAACAGCACATCGGCTAGTTCATCGGCTAGGTTTGCGTCTTTTTCCTGTTTTTTAAACGATTGTTCGCCGTACTGCCTAGCCATTATTCGCGCCACTTCGCCTACTTCCTCCATTAGCATAGCGGTGTTAGTAAGCTCGTTAAAATACCGTACACCAACGGTTTTAATCCAGTTGTCAACAGTGGTTTGTGCTTGTGCAATTGTAAGTGTGTTCATACTTTTAAATAGTAAAATATATTATGGAATAAAAGTCACAAAATAATTGCAATATTCGCTATTGTTTTTTTATTAAATTTGAACTTTAAAAATTAACACTTGTGAATAATATTCAGTGCAAGAATTTATTATACATACATAATAACGACAAACTACATAGTTGTTATTGTTAAAACATCACCAATTTTCATTACACTACTATGCTAAATTTAGAATACAATACCGAACAATCACACCTGTTAATGGCCGAATACGGACGTAGTGTAAAAAAAATGATAGAACATGCTTTTACCATTGTTGATAAGGACGAACGTACCATTGCCGCCGAAACCATAATAAACGTAATGGCTGTGCTTAACCCTACTACCAAGGAAATGCCCAATTACAAAAATAAATTGTGGGATCATTTGCACCTTATGAGCGATTATAAATTAGATGTAAACTCGCCATTTCCAGTACCCGAAAAAGAAGTAATTAATGCCAAGCCAGAAACGGTGGCGTACCCACGCAAAAAAATTATGTACAAACATTACGGGCACAACATGGAATTATTAATTAAAAAAGCCATGGAAACCACTGACGAAAATCAACGCGAAGAGTTTAAGCAGGTGTTAGCTCACTTAATGAAAAAATCATACCTTACTTGGAACCGCGATAGTGTGGCCGACGAAATTATTGCCAAACACATTATTGAATTAAGTAACGGTAAGCTAATACTTGATGATGGATTTAAGTTTTTGCTAACACAAGATATTTTAAAAACAACCGTACCCACTACAACTAGCTACGGCACAAGTAAAAACAAAAATAAAAAACGTAAAAAGTCAAACAATAACAGACCTAGAGCGCTATAATAGTTTGGATAAATGGATAGTAATTAGGTTGAAAAAATAATAATTTATTGTTGTTGGATAGTGCAACAATACCTACATTTAACCAATTAAAATTAACTAATTAAAACATCAATTTTAACTAACAAAAACAAATGGATCGTTTAAAAGAAAAATTCGTTTCGGTAGCAGTACCTATGCAAGCCGAAGTAAAACAAATTATAAAAGAAAGTGGTGATGTAGTACTAGGCGAATACACGGTAGCTCAAGTATATCAAGGTATGAAAGGTATGATAGGTATGGTGTCGGAAACCTCAAAACTTGATGCTAACGAAGGTATTCGTTTTAGAGGATACAGTATTCCTGAATTGCGTGAAAAACTACCTAAAGCACCCGGTGGCACTGAACCATTGCCTGAAGGAATATTTTACCTAATGCTTACTGGCGAATTACCTAACTATGACGATGTGCATAGCATAAGCAACGAGTGGGCACGTCGTAGTAATGTGCCTAAGCACGTGTTTGATGTGTTAGAAAAAATGCCTGCCCATGCGCATCCAATGACGTTGTTTGTATCAGCAGTTATGGCTATGCAAACAGAATCATTATTTGCTAAAGCGTATGCTAAAGGCGTAAACAAAAAAGAATATTGGGATTATGTGTACGAAGATTCAATGAACCTTATTGCACGCCTACCTCGTATTGCAGCGTTCATCTACCGCAAAAAATACAAAAATAATGAGCATATTGAGCCAAACTCAAAACTAGACTGGGCCGCTAACTTAGCCCACATGCTTGGTTTTGAAGAGTTTGATATGACACGTTTATTACGCTTGTACTTAACTATACACGCTGACCACGAAGGCGGAAACGTATCTGCCCACACTACACACTTAGTAGGCTCAGCCCTAAGCGACCCTTACCTTGCGTTTGCAGCGGGTATGAATGGCCTAGCTGGCCCATTACACGGCTTAGCTAACCAAGAAGTATTGTTTTGGTTGCAAGACATGATGAAAGAATTGGGCAACAAATTACCTACTAAAGAAGAGGTGGCTGCTTTTATTCAAAAAACATTAGTAGAAGGTAAAGTTGTACCAGGTTACGGACACGCAGTGTTGCGTAAGACCGACCCTCGTTTTACGGCACAACAAGATTTTTATAACCGTTATATTAAATCGCAAGGTAAGACTGATGATTTAATTGAACTGGTACAAATGATATACGAAGTTGCTCCACCAATATTAGAAAGTACTGGTAAAATTAAAAACCCATGGCCTAACGTTGACGCACATTCTGGCGTATTGTTATCGCACTTTGGTATGCACGAGTACGATTTTTACACTGTGTTATTTGGTGTGTCGCGTGCGTTAGGAGTATTATCAAGTTTGATATGGGACAGAGCATTAGGGTCAGCCATTGAGCGTCCTAACTCAGTAACTACTGATTGGATTAAAGAAAAACTAAAAGAAACAGCAAAAGTATAATGCAAATAAATTACAAATTACTACTAACCGCAGGCTTGATTGGATTATCCATTCAAGCCTGTGTTAGTAATAAGCCCACTGTAGCGCCTACTTACGATTGCGCTAACATTACAAGTACTACTATTACTTACACTAAAGACATTAAGCCTATAATGGAATTAAGTTGTGTAAGTTGCCATAATCCGCGCCAAAAAGAGCACGTTATTGATTTATCAACCTACACTGGCACTAAGGAGCATACCAAGTACAGCCACTTTATGGGAAGCTTACATCATTTAAAAGGATTTGATGCTATGCCCGAGCACGCACCAAAATTGAACGACGAGGTACTTAAAACTATTCAGTGTTGGATAAGTAATGGTTGCAAGGAATAGGGTATATTAAGCGTTTAAATTATAGTTTGAAATAAAAAATATTTATACAAACGATGAAACCCAATAGAATAATACTTATTAGACACGGAGAATCGGAGGGTAACGTGAACAAACATAAATACGAAACCTCGCCCGATTACACCTTGGAACTTACTGCCGCTGGCATAGCGCAAGCGCAAAATGCAGGAGTACAGTTGCAAAAAATTGTAGGTAATGAAAGTTTGTTTTTCTACGTATCGCCTATGTGGCGCACTCGCTCCACGTTTGAAAATGTGTCAAAGGTATTTAACAAAAATAATATTAGCTACCGAGAAGACCCACGCATACGTGAGCAGGAATGGGGTCACTTACGCAACGCTGAGGTCAACAAAGACATTCGCAACGAACGCGATGCCTACGGTACGTTTTATTTTAGAATACCCGATGGCGAATCGGCGGCTGATGTATATGACAGAGTAAGCGATTTTTTGGGTACGTTGCAACGCGATTTTGAAAAAGATGATTTTCCTCAAAATACCGTTATTGTAACCCACGGTATGTCGATACGCCTGTTTTTAATGCGTTGGTTTCATTGGACAGTAGAAGAGTTTGAAGCCTTGGCCAACCCCGAAAATTGTGAAATAATAGTACTCGAAAAAACTGAGGAGGGTAAATACAAATTAGCCTCTAACATAACAAGATACGACACGCCTTGGCACGAATACCAACGCCCAATACAACTTTAAAATTCTTTAAAATAAATATAATGACTACAACTACCTACGATATTACCGCCATTCGCAGCGCCTTTCCTATACTTGCCACACAGGTTTATAACAAACCATTAGTGTACTTGGATAACGGCGCCACTACCCAAAAACCACAAGCCGTTATTAATAGCATTGTTAACTATTATAGCACGCTTAACAGCAATGTGCATCGTGGAGTGCATAGCCTAAGCCAGCAAGCTACAACAGCGTTTGATAGTGCGCGCACCACAGTACAGCAATTTATAAATGCGGCGTATGCCCACGAAATTATTTTTACCAAAGGCGCTACTGATAGTATTAACACCGTAGCTACAGCTTGGGGTATTGCTAACTTGCGTAAGGGCGATGTAGTAGTGATATCTACTATGGAACATCACAGTAACATTGTACCTTGGCAAATGGCGTGTAATGCCACGGGTGCAGTTTTAAAATACATTACTCTAAACGATGATCTTACGCTTAATCTTGATAGTTTAGATGAAATACTGGCAGAGGGCAACGTTAAATTGATTTCTGTAACGCATGTGTCCAACGTGTTGGGTATAACTAATAATATTGCTCGAATAATTGCTAAAGCTCGTGAAAATGGAGCATTGGTAATGGTAGACGGTTGCCAAGCACCACAACATACCGTGGTTGATATACAGTTTTTAGATGTAGATTTTTATGTATTTAGTGCACATAAACTTTATGGCCCTACAGGTGTTGGTATATTGTACGGCAAAGAGGCCTTGCTAAATGCTATGCCGCCCTATCAAGGTGGCGGAGGTATGATACATACCGTAAGCCTTGATAACGGCACCACCTACGCCACACTGCCCCATAAGTTTGAAGCAGGCACACCTGATATAGCAGGCAACATAGCATTGGGAGCAGCTATTAACTATGTGCAAAGCATTGGTATTGAAGCCATACAGGAGTACGAGTACGAATTAGTTAATTACGCTCAACAACAATTACTACAATTACCTGAAGTAACATTATACGCTGCCAGTAGCGATAAAGCTGGTGTACTAAGTTTTAATGTAGCCAATAATCATCCATTTGATGTAGGTACGTTGCTTGACAAGCAAGGCGTAGCAGTGCGCACCGGGCATCATTGCTGCCAACCGCTAATGCATCATTTGGGTGTGGCTGGTACAATTAGAGCCTCTTTTGCAATGTACAATACACCACAAGAAATTGATGTGTTTATTATCTCGCTCAAAAAAGCAATACAAATGTTAAGCTAAATTTAAGTCTATAATTTGTTGCACAATTTCCGTTATGGGCAAGCTAGCATCAATAGTATGGTTTGCTTGCTCATAATAAGGTGTACGCTCGCTAAGTTTATGTACTACAAATTGTTTTAATTCTTGGGCGCTTAACTCTTGTATTAACGGGCGCTTGTGTTGTTCATTAACTAAGCGTTGCGTAAGTGTTATTGCATCAGTTTTCAAATAAATAGTAATGCCGTTGCCGTTCATAATATCCATTGCGTTACTAGTGCAGGGCATTCCGCCACCTGTGGCTATTAACATAATACGAGTTGATGCCGTAAGTATTTTTAACGCTTGATTTTCTTTAGTTCTAAAGTACGCTTCGCCTCTAGTGGTAAACAATTTAGGTACAGTTGTTTTAAATCTACGTTCAATGTAGTCGTCGGCATCTACTAATTTATAATTAGGTAAATACTCATGTAATGCTTTAGCAACAGCCGTTTTGCCACTTGCCATGAATCCTATCAGGAAAATTTTTTTGGGAATACGCGTCATAATTTAATTAAGTTAGTTAGGTGAAAACATAAAATCTTGTGTGTCGTAATCAATGTGTTTACTTATCGAAACGGAGGTAAGTACTTCTTGTTCAAAATAGAGGTCGATATTAGCAGCATCAAATGATAATCGTTTTTCTCCCCATGTATGGGCCTCCTCTTCGTATTCAGTAAATTCATTTGCTTTAAACAATTCTATTATTTGTGTATAGGACAACTCAAATACCTTTTGGCCCCACAGTGTGGCTTCATCATTATAAATATCAATTGAAGTGAGCAGAGGAGCGTTAATGACCTCAAAAAACAAATTAAACTGATAGTTAGGGTATTCTAGTAACGTTGTGTCAAATGAAGGATCGTCGTTAATGGCTATTTTTTTGGTAGGTTCGCCAATTAATGCTACAACATTCATTATTGTTGTACCAAATAATAGTTCCCCAAAGCCTATATTTACTTGTATTATTGAGTTCATTGAAAATAAATTATAAAAAAAGCGATTATTTATTTTGCAAATATAAAAAGATATATATCTTTGCACTCGCAATAAAGAAACAATAGTCGCTTTAAAGCTAATGATTTAGTAGCTCAGCTGGTAGAGCACATCACTTTTAATGATGGGGTCCTGGGTTCGAATCCCAGCTGGATCACATAAAACGGATTAAGAAAAATATTTTCTTAATCCGTTTTTTATTTTATTAATTTTAATCAATTTTAATTATGACACTATCTCTAGGTTTTTCGCCTTGCCCCAACGATACGTTTATATTTGATGCCTTGGTAAATAAGCGCATTGATACCAAAGGGCTTAACTTTGAAGTAACCATGACCGATGTGGAGCAACTTAACGTAATGGCTACCAACAATGTGTTGCAAGTAACCAAATTAAGCTACCATGCGTTTGCTTACCTTACAGCAACTTACGCATTATGTAATAGTGGTAGTGCATTAGGCTATGGCGTGGGGCCGCTATTAATTACTAATAACACTACTAATGTTATGGAACTAATGCAACAATTAGATACTCCTAATAGCGAAGTACGTATTGGTATTCCGGGTAAATTAACTACAGCCAATTTTTTATGTTCTATAGCATATCCGCACGCACAACATAAAACGGAATTTGTATTTAGTGATATTGAACAAGCATTGCTTACTAATAAAATAGATGCAGGCTTAATAATACACGAAAACCGATTTACCTACGCCCAACGAGATTTTACTAAAATTATAGACCTTGGCGATTATTGGCAACAACTTGTTAATGCGCCTATCCCCTTGGGTGGAATTGTAGTAAGCCGTGCATTACCAGTAGAGGTACAGCAACTAGTATCACAATTAATTAAAGAAAGTGTGCAATACGCCTTTGCTAATCCTCAAGCTAGTAAAAACTACATACAACAGCATGCTCAAGAAATGAGCGCCACAGTAACGCAACAACACATTAATTTGTATGTAAATGATTTTAGTATTGACTTAGGTGTGCAAGGTAAATTAGCAGTAAACACGTTGTTACAAAAAGCCATTGATTTACAGTTGATAAAAAATAATGCTCAACCACTATTTGTTGATGAGTATTAATAAAATTCGAATACTATTTTTTATTTAAAAAATTAACGTGCCTTTGTGCTAAACTAAGCAGTTGTACTTTTAATTACTAATATGTGCACGGATTTAAAATATTAGTTGCTATTTTAACACACCATACATAAGTATTGAACATATAATAAAATATGACTCCAACATTCTTTAAAACTCAATTAGAATTTAGGAAATGGTTAGAAAAAAACCATAACGTTGAAACTGAACTTATTGTTGGTTTTTACAAAGTAGGTACTAACAAACCATCAATGAATTGGTCGCAATCAGTTGATCAAGCACTTTGTTTTGGTTGGATTGATGGAATACGGAAATCTATTGACAGCCAAAGCTATTGTATCCGTTTTACACCACGAAAAACTACCAGTATATGGAGTGCAGTTAATATTGCAAAAATGGAAAACCTTACACTGTTAGGGCTTATGACCAAGGCAGGACTCGATATTTATAAATACCGAACAGAAAGTAAGTCGAAAATATATGCCTTCGAAAATGAAGAAGTAAAGTTATCACCTGAATTTGAAAAAACATTTAAAGAAAATAAACTTGCTTGGGATTATTTTCAAACACTTGCAACAACCTACCGGAAATCAACCTTAAGTTGGATAATGAGTGCAAAACAGGAAATAACAAAAATAAAGCGACTGAATAAAATTATTACTGACTGTGAAATTGGCACTAACAAGTGGAAGAACAATAAATACGGGTCTAAATAATAAGCAATATAAATTATGTTTAATAAACGGGGGTACTTGTACTCAACTGTTCTGCTTCAAGTAAACCAATTTTTGAAATTTTAAATTAAAGTAGTAAACTAAGAATTAAACTTAGCAACTACTATTAAGGTACTTCAACCGTATTAAGTATATCCAGTATAATTTGTTCGGTAGTAACTCCTTCGGCTTCAGCTTCATAGGTTAGGCCAATACGGTGGCGTAGCACATCATTACACACCGCACGTACGTCTTCGGGTATTACATAACCTCTACGTTTAATAAATGCATGTGCCTTGCTGGCTAGTGCCAAACTAATACTAGCACGTGGTGACCCTCCAAAACTAATTAAGTTAGTAAGCTTGTTTAGCTTATATTGTGCTGGGTAACGTGTAGCAAATACAATATCCACAATGTAGCGCTCAATTTTTTCGTCCATATACACTTCTCGCACTAATTCACGGGCTTTAACAATATCGGCACTACTAAGTATAGCGTTAATAGTGGGTTTAATGGCTTGTAAGTTTTGGCGAATAATTTTTTGTTCATCTTCCTTGGTAGGATAACCAATAACTATTTTAAGCATAAAGCGGTCGAGCTGCGCTTCAGGCAAAGGGTACGTACCCTCTTGCTCCACAGGGTTTTGCGTAGCTAGTACCAAGAACGGATCGTCGAGTTTGTGGGTAGTATCGCCAATGGTAACTTGGCGTTCCTGCATGGCTTCTAACAATGCGCTTTGTACTTTGGCGGGCGCACGGTTAATTTCGTCGGCTAGCACAAAGTTGGCAAATATTGGCCCTTTGCGTACGCTAAATTCTTGTTTTTGTTGATTGTAAATTACAGTACCCACTACATCACTTGGTAGTAAGTCGGGTGTAAATTGTATACGACTAAATTTGCCTTGCATGGCGTCCGACAATGATTTTATGGCCAATGTTTTAGCCAAACCAGGTACGCCTTCTAATAATATATGTCCGTTGCTTAATAGGCCTATTAATAGGCTTTGTACCATTTGCTTTTGCCCAACAATGGACTTATCCATTTCTAACAATAGCATATCCAAAAATGCTGATTCGCGCACTATGCGTTCGTTTAATTCTTTGATGTCGGTTACCATAAATTGTTGTATTATTTTAAGGTTGAAGTTTTATTTTTTAAGGCAATTATTTAGCAAAAAAAATGCCAAAGTTTGGGCATCTGTTTTAGCTTTTAATTTAAAAAAATGCTCGTTGTCTTTACATAAAAAACAACGAGCAAAATTTTGGGTTAAACAACTATATTTTAGCTTACAAATGTATTACCTCGCCGTAAGCCGCTGCTGCTGCTTCCATTACGGCTTCGCTCATTGTAGGGTGTGGGTGTACGGTTTTTACAATGTCCATACCTGTAGTTTCCAATTTGCGGGCTACTACAACTTCGGCTATCATTTCGGTAACGTTAGCGCCTATCATGTGTGCCCCAAGGAACTCACCATATTTAGCATCAAATATTACTTTTACAAAACCATCTTTAGCGCCGCTTGCACTTGCTTTACCGCTTGCTGAAAATGGAAACTTACCAACCTTAATTTCGTAGCCTGCTTCTTTAGCTGCTTTCTCAGTATAACCTACGCTAGCTACTTCGGGCATGCAGTAGGTACAGCCTGGTATGTTTTTGTAATTTAATGGTTCGGGGTGATGGCCTGCAATTTTCTCTACACATATAATGCCCTCAGCACTTGCAACGTGCGCTAATGCTTGGGTGGCAAGCACATCGCCTATGGCATAGTAACCTGGTATGTTGGTTTGATAAAATTTATCTACCACTATTTTACCTTTATCTGTAACAATTCCTACCTCCTCTAACCCAATGTTTTCAATGTTAGCAATAACACCTACTGCGCTTAATACTACTTCGGCTTCAATTATTTTTTCGCCGTTTTTAGTTTTAATTTTCACCTTACAAAGTTCTCCAGTAGTATCCACACTCTCTACCGATGAATCTGTCATTATTTCCACGCCTGATTTTTTAAACGAACGCTCTAATTGTTTCGACACCTCTTCGTCTTCTAACGGAACTATGGTTGGCAAATATTCAACCACCGTAACCTTAGTGCCAATGGCGTTGTACACGTAGGCAAATTCAATTCCTATAGCACCAGAGCCTACCACTACAATAGATTTAGGTTGTGTGGGTAAGGTCATAGCTTCGCGATAGCCAATTATTTTTTTGCCATCTTGTGGTAAGTTAGGCAACGAACGACTGCGTCCGCCAGTAGCTATCATTATGCTAATAGCAGAAATTTCTTTTTTAGTACCGTCGGCAGCAGTTACTTCTACTTTTTTGCCTGTTTTTAATTTACCAAAACCTTCTACAACATCAATTTTATTTTTTTTCATCAAAAATTGAATTCCCTTACTCATGCCATCGGCTACATCGCGGCTACGTTTTATCATAGCACCAAAGTCCATGCTCGACTCACCTACATTAATACCGTAGTCTTTGGCGTGTTGTATGTATTCAAATACACTTGCACTTTTTATTAATGCTTTGGTAGGTATACAGCCCCAATTAAGGCACACACCACCAAGGTTTTCTTTTTCAACTATGGCTACTTTTAAGCCTAATTGCGATGCTCTAATGGCCGCTACATATCCGCCTGGGCCGCTACCTACTACTATTAAATCGTAATTCATTTGTTTAGTTTAAAGTTGATTTGTTTTGTGCAAAAATACTAAAATTATTGAGCCAACCAGCCTCCGTCCATAGGCATGGCTGTACCCGTAATTAAGCGGGCATTATTGCTGGCTAAGTACACGGCCATTTGCCCTAAATCCTCCACGGTTACAAAATCTTTAATGGCATGTTTAGCTAACATTATCTTTTCAATTACCTCTTTCTCGCTAATACCGTGGGTTTTGGCTTGATCGGCAATTTGTTTTTCAACCAATGGCGTTTTTACATACCCTGGGCAAATTGCATTGGCCGTAATGCCGTACGGCGCTCCTTCTAAGCCTAATGTTTTGGTTAAGCCTACTAAACCGTGTTTTGCGGCCACATAAGCACTTTTAAATTCGCTAGCCACCAAGCCGTGCGCACTGGCTATCATAATTATGCGCCCCCATTTATTAGCTTTCATGGTAGGCCACACAGCTTTGCTTAAGTGGAATGCTGCAGTTAAATTAATACCTAATATGGCGTTCCATTTATCCTCAGGAAACTCGTCAATAGGCGCTACGTGTTGTATGCCAGCGTTGCACACCAATATATCGATAGTGCCAAAAGTGGCAATGCCTTGCTTTACCATAGCCTGTAATTCTAATGGTTGCAACATATTAGCTCCGTTAAACATAGTTTTAACGCTGTACTGTGTTGCAATGTTTTGAGCTATTTCGGCGCCATTAGGTTCTAAACCATTAAATATAATATTGTAGCCAGCCTTGGCAAATTCGGTGGCTATCCCTAAGCCTATGCCGCTTGTACTCCCTGTAATTAGTGCTGTGTGCATGTGTTTGAATTATATTGTGTGAATATTTAATACTTTAACTAATCAACAAATAGCATTAGGTTAATAATGCCCAAGAGGCGAGTATATTATTTAGTTGATTGTTGTGTAATTGATATATTAAACGGTGTCTATTATTAATTTGTTTCGACTAACATCCTGTAATATTACATTTTAAAGCCTCTGGTTTACCTATACTTATTTAAGGGTTTAGTTGAATATCATTAATGAGTTGCGTTATTGGAATACATTACAAGTCTTTATGTGTTAGTTGGCATTGTTATCATTTATAATTTAATTATGTCAATTACTCTTGTAAATGTAAGCAATTATTGCCTAATTACTAGTGTAGTATAGTTATTTACAATTTTTATCACGCAGGCATTAAATTAATGTAGTGGTATTGATTTTTACTAGTTATTTTGTTCTTCACACTTAATTTATTTTTTTATAAAAAGTATTTAAAGTAAAAAAGCGTTTAACAACTACGAGTTGTTAAACGCTTTTTTAGTTAATTGTATAAATTTAAACTTATTAGTAGCTATCCACCGCTGCTATGCGCTCCGCTTGGTATTGCCCTGATTTAAGTTTATGTTCAATTTTTTTAAATGATTCTACCGTGTAATTTACATCTTCTAAAGTGTGTACTGCAGTAGGTATCAAGCGTAGTATTATCATACCCTTTGGTATTACTGGGTACACCACCATCGAACAAAAAATGTTAAAATTCTCACGTAAATCAACAATTAAATTAGTGGCCTCAGGTATTGAACCATTCATATACACTGGCGTTACAGGTGAGTTAGTGTCGCCAATATTAAAACCAGCGTTAGTTAAGCCCGATTGTAATGCACGAGTTATTTCCCACAATTTATCTTTTAATTCGGGCTTAGTATTTATTAATTCTAAACGTTTAATTAACCCTACAACTAATGGCATTGGCAATGCTTTAGCAAATATTTGCGAACGCATATTATAACGTAAGTACTCTACTACATCAGCCGTACTGCTAATAAAACCTCCTATTAATGCAAACGATTTAGCAAATGTTCCAAAATAAATGTCAATACCGTCTTGGCAACCTTGCTCCTCGCCTGTACCACCGCCTGTAGCGCCAAGTGCGCCTATACCATGAGCATCATCAACAAACAAGCGAAAATTAAATTTTTGTTTTAAGGCAATAATTTCTTTTAGTTTGCCTTGGTCGCCACGCATACCAAACACGCCTTCGGTTATTACCATAATTGCACCACCAGTTTCGGCGGCTAGTTTTGTAGCACGCTCTAATTGTTTTTCGCAATCTTGCAAGTCGTTGTGTTTAAATACGTAACGCTTACCCATGTGCAGGCGCACACCATCTAGTATGCAGGCGTGGCTTTCGCTATCGTACACAATTACATCGTGCCTATCTACCAAGCAATCAATAGCTGATACCGTTGCTTGATAACCAAAATTACACAATATAGTATCTTCTTTTTTTACTAAGGCTGACAGTCCTTTTTCTAAAGCCTCGTGTTGGTTAGAGTTACCACTCATCATACGTGCGCCCATTGGCAATGCAAAACCATAATCGGCAGCGGCATCAGCGTCGGCCTTGCGTATTTCGGGGTGATTAGCTAAACCTAAGTAATTATTCAAACTCCAATTTAAACGTGTACGCCCTCTAAATGTCATGTGTGGCCCTATTTCGCCCTCTAACTTAGGAAACGTAAAATACCCATGACTTTCTTTGGCGTGCATACCTAAAGGACCTCTGTTTTTTGCAATTTTTTCAAATAAATCTGCCATTGTGTTTTATTTTTTTTAGTTGTTATTAATTATATTTTAAAAATATTCCTGTATCAAATGGAGTCCACAAACATGCTTTTTGCCCACATGCTTTTAGTGCATTATTTGCCCAGGTATTGCAGGTATGTAGCATACTATAGCTTCCGTTAGCTTCGTAAAATGCATCAGTATTACCATAGTTTGCAGTGGTTTTAATGTATATGGCGCTATTGTTTTTTAATTGTAAACTGTTTAAAATATATTGAGTTAATGCTACGTACTGCACATTACTAATTATTATTTTTTTACAGCTTTCGTTTTCGGTCATTTGTGCATAATACGTAGCGTGTAAGGCGGTAGTGCCTAATGCAAAAGCGGCATTAAATGCAGTACTTACTTTTAAATCGGCCCAAGTGGGAGTTTCTAAATAAAAACCTTTATCGCCCCAACCTAAAGCTAAATAAGCCATTGTAGTATCGTTAAGTGTTGTGTTACTGTAAGGTATTGTGCTAGACCAATTTATAATTTGATGTTTAGTGGGTACAACAATATCAGTATGTACGCCATTAGTTTTAATGTATATGGCAATTTCTTTTTTAATTTTTACGTTGTCTTGATTAACAGCAATACGCGAGAAACAAAATGCTACCAATAAATATCCGCCGACAAATACTACATTACCTAATAAAAAGTAAGTGGTGTATTTTAATATTTTGCGTGCGAATAGTAACATTTAATTTTTATACTAATTTTTGTTTTGCAAATATATGATTTTGAATTTGTATGGCAATATCACTTAAATTATTCATGTACCTATTCTTTCCTTATTTAATTTAACGCCTAATTAAAACTGTACGTTTTAGCATTTATAACTAAGCTGCCTACAAAACTGAATAGCTAAATTTATTAAATATTTTGGCAAAGAAAACTTAATTTACAATTGAATTGTTATTTATATTTGTACCATAAAATTTTAATTCAAAAAACATAATTACAATGGCTGCTAAAACTGATAACTATCAACACCCCGATTATTACTTAATTGACGATTTACTAACTGACGAACACAAGCTAATACGCGATACTGCACGTGCTTGGGTTAAAAAAGAAGTGTCGCCAATAATTGAGCAAGCGTGTCAAGATGCTAAATTCCCTAAACAATGGATTAAAGGATTAGGCGAAATTGGTGCTTTTGGCCCATATATTCCTACTGAATATGGTGGTGCAGGACTTGACCAAATATCCTACGGAATATTAATGCAAGAATTAGAGCGTGGCGATAGCGGCTTGCGTTCAACGGCATCAGTACAAAGTTCATTGGTAATGTATCCTATATACACTTACGGTAGCGAGGAGCAACGCAAAAAATATTTACCCAAATTAGCCACTGGCGAAATGATGGGGTGCTTTGGTTTAACTGAACCCGACCATGGTAGTAACCCATCAGGAATGCTTACTACTATTAAAGATGCAGGCGATCATTACTTGGTAAATGGTGCTAAAATGTGGATATCAAATTCGCCATTTGCTGATATAGCAGTAGTATGGGGCAAAGACGATGCAGGCGATATACGAGGAATTATTTTGGAGCGAGGCATGGCAGGTTTTACAACTCCTGAAACACACGGTAAGTGGAGCTTACGCGCAAGCGCTACTGGCGAACTAGTGTTTGATAACGTAAAAGTACCTAAAGAAAATTTATTGCCTAATGTAAAAGGATTAAAAGGCCCATTAGGATGCTTAAATAGTGCACGTTTCGGAATAGCTTGGGGTGCAATAGGCGCTGCTATGGATTGCTACGATTCGGCATTAAATTATGCTAAAGAGCGTATTCAGTTTGGACGACCAATTGCAGGGTTTCAATTAACACAAAAGAAACTAGCCGAAATGATTACTGAAATTACTAAAGCTCAGTTATTATGCCATCGTTTGGGTACATTAAAAAACGAACATCGTGCTACACCAGCACAAATATCAATGGCCAAACGCAATAGTGTAGATATGGCACTACACGTAGCACGTGAGGCACGCCAAATACATGGCGGAATGGGCATTACGGGCGAATATCCAATTATGCGCCACATGATGAACCTTGAGTCAGTGGTTACTTACGAAGGTACACACGATATTCACTTATTAATTACAGGTATGGATATTACAGGGCTCAACGCTTTTAACTAATTATAATTTACAACACACACAATTATATCATTTTAGGATATAAAACCTTTACACAGTCTATCAAATAAAATATAGCTTTGAAAACACCTCAATGTTTTCAAAGCTATATTTTATTTAATCCCAGCTTTAAAATACTTCTTTTCGCATTGGTTCGTGGAGACACGAAGCAATTACTGGAGTAATGTTTCAGTTGCAAAAATTGCAACTATTATCAACACCAAATAAGATAAATTTATTTTCTTAATTCGTAGCAGGAGTTAAAATGAACTATCACAATTTACTCACACAAAGTATTAGCAAGCCTTTGGTTATTGTTATTGTAGCAGATATTAATTACGACGAAACTCGTTTTAACAACTTGCTTCAATTAATTAGCAGTACTGATGTAACAAAGCAGGCAGTATTACTTAACTACCGAGTATCGTGGGTTATGAGCCATTGTGGCATTAATTTCCCTACATTGTTTAGTGATAAAGTAATTGATTATTTACTACTTCCTACTGCTAACCAACAACAGCATACGGGTTACATTCGTAATGTGTTGAGAGCGTTTCAAGATTTAGATGTTAAAGCCAACATTAACCCAAATTTATTAAATACTGCATTTAATGTAGCTACAAATAACTCAGAAACCATTGCTGCGCGTGCATTTGCAATAACGATAATTGAAAACATAGGTAAGTACGAACCTGATATACTTCGTGAATTATTATTAGTATTAGACAATACGCAAGCCCAGTATTCAAGGGCTGTACAGTACCGAATTAAAAAAGCGACTGTAGCTTATAATAAAATAATGATAAATTGTTAATTTAGCTTAATAGATAATTGTGATAGTGCTTAATTTATTTAATGTTTAGCGCTGCTACAATTAGCTTGAACACCTATGTTAGCAACGAAACCACTTTTTTAACTGTTAATAATTTAAATAATGCTACATTTTTAGAGGTGAGTATTATAAACTCATTTGGTCAAATAGTAACCAACAACAAATTTAACGTGGTAAATAAATACAACTTCCTTGAACCAATTATTGATAATAGCAAATTAGCTACATGAATATATTATATACTTATAAAATTAGATAGCTACAACGTTGTTAAAAAAATAATTATGGAGTAATGTTTATATTTTTTTGTATTTAAATGGTAGATTTGATCCATAATTATTTTAATTTGAATTCGCCAAATAATAAAAATTTGCCATTTAAACTCGTTAACTACTATTATAAAAACTACTCTAAATGAAAAATAAATTTGCTTTATTATTAAGTATTATAACAATTAACGCTACTGCACAAACTAATTACTACGTTGATAAAGCCATGGGCAACGATGCTAATAATGGTACAAATATAGCAACCCCATGGAAAACCATACAAAAAGCCGCTAACGTAGCAACGCCCAATAGTATTGTAAATATTAAGGCTGGTACGTATTACGAAAACGTAGTGGTAAATGTAAGCGGTACATCTGGCAACCCTATTGTGTTTAAAAATTATGCCACCGATACTGTAAGTATTGATGGAACAGGAACCGCAGGTAATGTGCTACTGCAGGTAACTAATAAAAGCTATCTTAAATTTGAGAACCTAACTATTAAAAATAAAACTGCAAATAATGCACAAGGTATTTTGGTAGAGACAACTGGTAGCACATCAGCAACCGATTTAACGTTTAACAATATTATCATTAACAACATTAACTGGACAGCCAATGCCAGCACCATACCAACTGCTAGCAATAATGCACAAGCTTTTATTGCTTACGGGCGCAATGGAGGTATTACTAACCTTATGGTAACTAATTGTGAGGTATATAATAATATTTTGGGCTTTAGCGAAGCATTATCATTAGATGGTAATATTAACGGTTTTGAAATTAAAAACTGTATTGTACACAACAATACTAATATTGGTATAGCCATTATAGGTAACTATGGTACTTGTACTATTGTAGCTAAAGACCAGTCACGCAACGGTATAGTACGCAATAACCAATGCTATAACAATGTATCGTTGTATGCCACATCGGGAGGTATATATATTGATGGAGCTAAAGCCATAGTAGTTGAACAAAATAGTTGCCACGATAATGGCAATGGTATTGAGTTAGGTGCCGAAGAAAACGGTATATGCGATAGTATTACGGTAAAAAATAATGTTGTGTATAATAACCAGTACACAGGCATTTATGTAGGGGGATATACCACAGCGACTACTGGACAAGTAACACACTCAGTAATTAGAAACAATACTTTGCTACAAAATGATTATGCTAATAATGGAGTGGGCGAAATAAATGTTTCTAAAGCATCTAACTGCGTGTTTGAAAACAATATTTTTTATACCAATACTCAAAACGTATTAATGACAGTTGAAAACATTGCGCCACAATTCAATAACATATTTAATTATAATTGCTGGTACACCCCTAATAATAACTCAAATGCAATTACGGTCAATTGGAAATCAACTACATATTCTTCCTATGCAGCTTACAAATTAGGTACAGCACAAGAGTCAAATTCTATATACAATAATCCTAAACTAACAAACACTACACTTAGTAACCCCAACTTTCAATTACTGTTGGGTAGTAGCTGTGTAGATGTAGGAAACGTAAACACTGTAATTACTATTGGCGAAACTGATTACGATGGCTTTACTAGAATTATTAATACAATAATTGATATGGGTGCGTTAGAATACGGAGCTACAACAGTTGGCGCTAAGGATATAAACCATTTAGACAAACTAGTTGCAAACTATTATACTAATAAACTAAGTGTTAATGCTAACTCAATAGTAGTGTTGCATAACATTATTGGACAGCAACTATTTAGCAAAAATGTTGTTGCTAACGAAACTATTGATTTATCAAACCTTACACAAGGTATTTACATTGCCAATGTATTGAGCGGAACATCTCGTACTATCAAAAAAATTGTAGTAGAATAATAATCAATTTTTTTTTAATTCATACTAAAACCAAAACCTCCTGTATTTACTACTAAACACAGGAGGTTTGTTAATTATTAAATGTATTACACTAGTTCAGTTTCGTAGGCGCTAATTTCAGGGCAGGTACATATTAGGTTTCTGTCGCCGTGTGCAGCATCAATACGGCTTACGCTTGGCCAAAACTTAGCGGTAGTTATATGTGCTAGCGGAAACGCTGCTTTAGTACGGCTGTAACTATGGTTCCATTCGTCGGCAGTAAGTACGCTTGCAGTGTGTGGTGCATTTTTAAGTACATTATCAGTGGCGTGTGCTGTTCCTGCTATTATTTCGTCGAGCTCTTTTTTAATACTAATCATTGCATCACAAAAACGGTCAAGCTCCTCTTTGCTTTCGCTTTCGGTAGGCTCTATCATTAAGGTTTCGGCCACAGGGAAGGATACCGTAGGCGCATGGAAACCGTAGTCCATCAATCGCTTGGCTACATCGGTTACATCTACTTGTGCTATGGCTTTAAACGTGCGGCAGTCTAATATCATTTCGTGTGCACAACGTCCGTTGGTGTTGGTGTACAATATTTTGTAGTGTGGTGCCAAACGTTCTTTCATATAATTGGCATTTAGTATAGCTATGCGTGTACTTTCGGTTACGCCCTCGCCGCCTAACATTTTAATGTAGCCGTATGATATTAATAATATTAATGCGCTACCGTATTGCGCTGCCGACACAGCGTGTATGGCTTGTGTACCATTAACACTAACCACAGGGTGCGATGGTAAAAACGGTGCTAAGTGCGCCTTAACACCAATTGGACCCATACCTGGTCCACCACCACCATGCGGTATAGCAAATGTTTTGTGCAAATTAAGGTGGCATACATCAGCACCAATATTACCGGGTGATGTTAAGCCTACTTGGGCGTTCATGTTGGCGCCGTCCATGTATACTTGCCCGCCAAACGAATGTATGATATTAGTAATTTCAATAATGCCTTCTTCAAACACCCCGTGAGTTGATGGATAGGTTACCATCAAACACGATAAATTAGTGGCGTGTGTTGTAGCTTTTTCGCGTAAGTCAGCAATATCAATATTACCAAGTTCATCGCATTTAACTACCACTATTTTCATCCCCGCCATGGCTGCACTTGCAGGATTAGTACCATGTGCGCTTGCAGGTATTATGGCTACGTTACGGTGGGTATCGCCGTTGGCTATGTGGTAAGCACGTATTACCATAAGCCCTGCGTACTCGCCTTGCGCACCACTGTTGGGCTGAAAACTCATTTTGTCAAACCCTGTAATTTCGCTCAAATAAATATCTAAATCATTAATCATTTGTGCATACCCTTGTGCTTGCGCTAGGGGGGCAAACGGGTGCATATTAGCAAACTCGGGCATGGTAATAGGGTATAGTTCCGAAGCTGCATTCAACTTCATAGTACAAGAGCCTAACGAAATCATGGAGTGTGTAAGCGATAAATCTTTGTTCTCCAATCGTTTAATATAGCGCATTAACTCACTTTCCGAATGGTATTTATTAAACACTTGGTGTGTTAAGTAAGCTGTTGTACGTGTGCTATATGTAGGCTTAGTAATAGGCTGTAACGCAATGCTAGCCTTGCCTGTGGCAGTAGCAAATACCGTTAAAATATCTGCCAAGTCCTTAGCAGCAACAGTTTCATCTAAGGCAATAGTTACCGTAGTATCGTTTACGTAGTTAAAATTAATTTCTAGTTTTTCGGCGGCTGTGCGTACCGCTTTAGCGTCAATGTTGGTTATGGTTATAGTATCAAAATAATTTTGGGTAACTACCGTAACGCCCATTGCAGTAAGCGTTGTGGCTAACTGTGCAGTATTGTTATGCACATTAGTAGCTATGGTTTTAATACCCTCTGCACCATGATACACAGCGTACATGCCCGCCATTATTGCCAATAAGGCTTGTGCAGTACAAATGTTGGAGGTGGCTTTATCTCTACGAATGTGTTGCTCACGTGTTTGCAATGCCATGCGTAGTGCTGGTTTGCCCTGCGTATCTACCGACATGCCTATGATACGCCCCGGTATTATACGCTTGTATTCGTCTTTAGTGGCAAAAAACGCTGCATGTGGTCCGCCGTAACCCATAGGCACACCAAAGCGTTGGGTGTTGCCCACCACACAATCAGCTCCCCATTCGCCTGGGGGAGTAAGCAATGCTAATGATAGCAAATCGGCCGCTACGCACACCATTACATCGTGTTGTTTAACATCGGTTACAAATTGTGCGTAATTATGCGCCTCGCCATTTACCGCAGGATATTGTAGCATAACGCCAAAAGTGGTGGAGTTGGCAGTAAAGGTTTGCCAGTTACCTATTTGTAGTTCAATACCAATGGGGGTTGCACGAGTTTTAAGTACATCAATAGTTTGTGGCAAACATTCATCGCTTACAAAAAAAATATTTGCATTATTTTTTACCTGCTCGCGTGTACGGCTTGCAAAAAACATACTCATAGCTTCGGCGGCGGCGGTGGCTTCGTCCAACAACGATGCGTTAGCAATTTCCATACTGGTAAGGTTGCTAATCATAGTTTGAAAGTTAAGCAATGCTTCCAAGCGTCCTTGTGCAATTTCGGCTTGGTAAGGGGTGTAAGCGGTGTACCAGCCTGGGTTTTCTAAAATATTACGTTGTATGGGTGCAGGCACAATAGTGCCGTGGTAGCCCAAGCCTATGTAAGAGCGAAATACTTTGTTGAGCTTACCTAGTTCTTTTACGTGTTGTGCGTACTCAAATTCGCTCATTGCTGTGGGCAAATTTAATGGCTGCGTTAAGCGGATATTACTTGGTATAGTTTCGTCAATTAAAGCGTCGATGCTAGTGGCATTAACAGTGGCAAGCATTGCAGTAATATCAGTGGTACGTGGGCCTATGTGGCGGCTTTGGAAGTTTGCACTCATGGTTATAATATATTTGGGGTTAAGGTTTAAAATTTGGTTACTCAAAAGTAATTAAAAAATGGTTTGTAAATTGGTATTTACTACAGGTATTTTTTAAACTATTTACCATAACTATTGTACAATTTAACATGTGTATATTTAATATATAACAGGTGTTAGTAAACGGGTAATACTTAGAGCCTGTTTAAATTTTATTCAATAATAATTTTATGGCAGAAATTTTAACCATTTCTTCAGCTGTTTTAAAAAGCATCTCGTAATTTCTACATAATCTCCTGTCATTATCAAACCAAGAAAATGTTCTTTCTATCACCCATCGTTTGGGAATAGGAGTAAAGGCTT
>JAYWFU010000038.1:0-27666 GCA_043778625.1 Bacteroidia bacterium
AAAATGTTCAATTACCATGAATAGCAATTCAAAATTTGTTGGCGAAGGACTTACCTACGACGACGTACTGTTAGTGCCAGCTTACTCCGAAGTATTACCACGCGACACCAATATTTCCACCCAATTTTCGCGTAATATTAGGTTAAACACTCCCATAGTGTCAGCCGCAATGGATACCGTAACCGAGTACCAATTAGCCATAGCCATAGCACAAGAAGGAGGAATAGGAGTACTACACAAAAACATGACTATAGCCAAGCAAGCTGAACAAGTGCGTAAAGTAAAACGTAGCGAAAGTGGTATGATACAAGACCCTATAACTGTGCGCGAAAACGATACCGTGGCGCAAGTAATAGACTTAATGCGCGAAAACAAAATAGGCGGAATACCCGTAGTAAATGCTGATAATGTGCTGGTAGGAATTATTACCAATAGAGATTTACGTTTTGAGAAAAATAGTACTCAAAAAGTAAGTGCAATTATGACTAGCCAAAATATTATTAAAACACAATTAGGTATTGATTTAAAAAAGGCGGAGGATATATTACAAGAAAACAAAATTGAAAAATTACCAGTAGTTGATGCCGACGGAAAACTTGTTGGATTAATTACCTACAAGGATATTATTAAAAGTCGTATACGCCCCAACGCCTGCAAAGACAGCCGCGGACGCTTACGTGTAGCTGCCGCAGTAGGCGTAACACACGATACCATGGAGCGTATTGATGCACTAGTAAAAGCAGGAGTTGATGCCATAATAATTGATACCGCACACGGACATAGTAAGGGTGTAATAGTTACACTAACCGCTGCCAAAAAAGCATACCCTACCCTTGATATTATTGTAGGAAACATAGCCACAGGAGCGGCTGCCAAAGCGTTAATTGATGCAGGTGCAGATGGTGTTAAAGTAGGTATAGGCCCTGGTTCAATATGCACTACACGTGTTATTGCAGGTGTGGGCGTGCCACAGCTATGGGCGGTAATGGATGTGTACGAAGCTACCAAAGGCACAGGTGTACCCATTATTGCTGATGGTGGCGTACGTTTTACGGGCGATATTGTAAAAGCCTTAGCCGCTGGCGCTGATTGTGTAATGGCAGGTAGCCTATTTGCAGGTGTAGAAGAAAGCCCTAGCGAAACTATTATATTTGAAGGGCGTAAGTTTAAACAATATCGTGGCATGGGTTCGTTAGAGGCGATGCAATTGGGTAGTAAAGACCGTTATTTTCAAGATGCGGAAGACGATATTAAAAAATTAGTACCCGAAGGCATTAGCGGGCGTGTACCTTACAAAGGTACATTGGCCGAAAACATGTACCAATACATTGGAGGCTTACGTGCAGGTATGGGCTATGTAGGCGCAGGTACTATTGAACAATTAAAAGAAGCCAAGTTCATACGTATAACATCAGCCGGTATTAAGGAAAGTCACCCACACGATGTTATAATTACACGTGAGGCTCCTAATTATAGCCGTTAAAATTTGCTAGGCTTAATAGCCTAACAAACTTATTAATCCCGGTACGTTTTATTCTTATCCAAATCGTGATTATAAGTTTGAATAATAGCTTTAAAATGATTGATGGCAGTTTTGTATTTTAATGTGTCTGCAATGCTATTATTGCTTAGCAAACTATCGCTTTTGTAATTGTATAGCGCAAGTATTTTTTTACCGTCGTAATGTATGGCTAACGAATCGTTTAGGTATTGATAAATATCTTGGTGATACACTAACGAATAACGTTTTCGGTTGTTGTTATTGTTAAACAAATCATTACCTAGGGCATAGTAAGGTTTGGCGTAGCCCACGGCATTAATAATGGTGGGAGTAATATCAATTTGTTGGCACACCTTATTTATTTTTTTATTGGTAGTTGTACTTGGGTCAAATACTATTAACGGCACTGCAAACCTACCTACCATGTTGGCATAGTAAGCGTGTGTACTCATACCTGTATGGTCGGCAGTTATTATAAACAGGGTGTTTTTATACCATTTTTGGGTACGTGCTTGTGCGAAAAATTGTCGTAACGCATAGTCGGTATAGCCTATTGTTTTGCTAATGTCGTAGTTGCCTTTAGTAAATTTGTTTTCGAACCCTTTGGGTAATGCAAACGGATGGTGTGATGATAGTGTAAATATTCCTGCTAAAAACGGACGTTTAAACGCACTTAGTTTTTGAATGGTGTAAGGCAAAAATTTATGATCCCATATTCCCCAATTACCATCGTAATCAACAGCGTTGTTGTATTCGTTTAACCCGTAATATTTACGGTATTCGGCGGCGTTCATAAAATGATCAAACCCCATAGTGCCATTAGCTCCACCATGAAAAAACAATGTATTGTATGCTTGGTAATTAAGTACTTGCGCCATAGTATTAATACGATTAGTGCCATACGAACTTGATGCGTACGCCATATTCATTAACGATGGCATACCGCCTAATACCGCAGGCACGCCCTCAATACTACGTTTGGCGTTGGCAAAGCAATTCATAAATACGGTACTGCGCCCACATAACGAATCTAAAAATGGTGTGTATCCCTCGCCATTATTGTAATAGCCCATATATTCTTTTGACAAACTTTCTACTACAATTACTACAATGTTTTTGTTTTTGTAACGTAAGTTCTGCTCGTTTTTATGTACAGGATTAAACTGTTTTAGTAATTCTTTGGGTGTAAAAAAATTATAGTCTGTTAAACTTACTTGCTCGTAAGTAGTCATAATACTAAATGGCGTATTAATGAGCAATGGCGCATATTTGGGCGCTACATAATCGAGCGCATCTATAGGTACCATAGGCCTAGTTTGTACTCCTCCCCTACCCATTAAAATTGTTAGCCCGCCTATAACCACAAGTTGCAAAGGCTTGGTATATAGGCTATGTAATGTGTAGCTACTAAATACAGTACTCATTATTATTTTGCGCCCCACTCTTACCTGAATTATTACGCCTACTAACCACAGTAGTATAAGTAGCCAATAATCTTTAAGATACTGCAACGCCAGTGCTGATAGGTCTTGCGCAAAGCCCGTTTGTAAAAACAAATCAAACGTGGTGCGCTTGTAAATAAATGTGTAGTAACCACAATCAATTAAATTAAGTAGCAAACAAACACTATTGCACAACAAAAACAAAAACACTAGCCAACGCTTATACCACTTGTTATTAAATGCAAGTAGCGCAAACAATACAAACGGTACGTTGCTATACACAATGGCTGATAAATCAAACTTAACGCCCCAAGCAAAGCACCGCATATAATCAATAACAGTACCCTTAAAAAACGAATAATTATACGTTAAAAAAAGTAACCGTGCTACTGCATACACTACTAGCTCTACTGCTAATAGTTTAAGAAGTACAGCCAGCAAACTTATTTTCCACCGCATACCGTGTGTTGGTTATTGAGTAATACTGGGTATTTTACGACTTTGTACAGCACGTTGTATGTCGGCTAATTCGCCCTTGGGTAATGCGTTAATTAAGCGTTGTGTGTAATTTGATTTTGGGTTGCTGTACATTTCATCGGGCGTGCCTAGTTCCTCTATAGCACCTGCATTCATTACTATCATACGGTCGCTCATAAATTTAACTACACTTAAATCATGCGATATAAAAATATACGAAAGCTTAAATTCATCTTTAAGTTCGTTTAACAAATTAAGTACCTGCGCCTGCACCGATACATCTAAGGCACTTACACTCTCATCACAAATAATAAATTTGGGGTTAAGTACCAACGCCCTTGCTATACATATACGTTGGCGTTGCCCGCCACTAAACTCGTGCGGATACCTATCAAAGTGTTGCTCCAGCATATTTACACGCTTGAGCAATTGCAATACACGTTGCTTACGCTCGTGTTCGTTGTTTAAAATATTATGTACACGCATAGGCTCCATTAGGGCTTCGCCAATGGTTAAGCGTGGGTTAAGCGATGAGTAGGGGTCCTGAAATATTATTTGTATATCCTTACGTATTGCTTGCATTGCCTTATTATCAAGGCTTGCAATATCTTTGCCTTCAAATTTTATTTGCCCCGATGTAGGTTGTATTAACTTTAATATGGCACGCCCTAATGTAGTTTTGCCACAGCCTGACTCGCCAACTAAACCTAGGGTTTCGCCTGGGTATACCTCAAACGAAATATCTTTTACGGCTTTGTAAGTAGCGGTTGTTTTACCAAACAAGTTGCGCTTGGTTACATATTCTACATTTAATTTTTTTACTTCTAATAATGGAGCTTGCTTATAAAGGCTTGCTACACGTGCCTTGTGTTCGGTTTCGTTAATTTGCAATTTACCCAACACTGCATTAATATTAGTTTCTTTTTCGGTAATAACGCCCTGATCATCTATGGTCATGAAATCGGTTACGGTAGGTAGCCAATGTAATTTTTTGTTGAGTGGAGGACGGCAAGCCAGCAAACTCTTGGTATATGGGTGTTGTGGGTTACTAAAAATATCTAACACATGCCCTTGCTCTACAATTTTGCCTTTGTACATTACTATAATGGTATCGGCCAGCTCAGCTATTACACCCAAATCATGTGTAATAAATAGTATACCCATATTGTGTACTTGTTGCAAGTGTTGCATCAATTCCAGTATGCTTTTTTGTATGGTTACATCAAGCGCAGTAGTAGGTTCGTCGGCTATTAGCACGCTAGGGTTGCAACTCATAGCCATAGCTATCATTACACGTTGTTTTTGTCCGCCTGATAGTTGATGCGGGTAAGCATCTAACATATACTCAGGGCGAGGTAATTGCACTTGTTTAAACAAATCAAGCGTTTGTTGGCGCGCTTCCTTATAGTTTATTTTTTTGTGTAGTTGTAAGGTTTCAATTATTTGCTTACCGCAGGTCATTACTGGGTTAAGCGATGTCATGGGTTCCTGAAAAATCATTGCTACATCGTTGCCACGGTGTGTACGCATTTCGTCTTCAGTTAGTTTTGCTAAATTAATTGCACCCTCATTGCCATGAAAAATAATTTCGCCCGCACTTATTTTGCCAATTCCTTTAGCTAACAACTGCATTATAGATAGCGAAGTTACCGACTTACCTGAGCCTGACTCCCCAACAATACCAATAGTTTGACCCTTGTGTAGCGTAAACGATAGATTATCAACAGCGGTAACAATTCCGTTATCGGTTCTAAAGGTGGTGGTTAAGTTATTAACTTCGAGTAGTGGTGTGGTAGTCATTATATAATTTAATTGTTTTTCAAAAATAACAAAACTAATCTATCAAAGTGTTGTTTTATTGGAGGTAATTTTTTTAAAACTTTATAATGCAAAAATAGAAATGGATAGAGGTTGAAAACAAAAGCGTTTTAATAAAATTAAATTACAATTTAACTACGCAAATAATCTATTCTCCAAACGCAAAACCGCCCACAAATTATATTTGTGGGCGGTTTTGCGTTTGTACTAATTTAATTAATTACCTAAACCTCTTGGCGAACCTACACGTACCATGGCACATCTAAACCCTAACCACGATGTTGATTGTTTTTCATCTAAGAAACGACGTGTACCTGGCGATAACCAATAAGCTCTATCTTTCCACGATCCGCCTTTTATAACGTGCGCTTTATCGTTTATCATTGAAGTTATACCATAATCATACATTACTTTCTTGGCTAGTTCAGCATCTTCAGGCGGTGTTGAAAAACTTGTTGATGATTCAATATCACCATCTTGGTAGTTAATATTATCTGATTTACGGTAGTTTCTACGCTCTGCTAAGTTGTCTTTTTCTAACTCCACCTCACGGTAACGAATACGTCCTAAACTATCTTTTTCGGCTATTGCACCTTCCTCGTCACGTACTTGGGTTTTGTAAGTATTACCACGAAATGATCTAAATTCAGCAGCATCTTCGTTAGTTAATGGGCGGTACACGTCCATTACCCACTCGCTTACGTTACCTGCCATATTGTACAAACCATAATCATTAGGCCAGTATTGAGTTACAGGTGCAGTTACGTCAGCATTATCATTTAATGAACCCGCAACGCCCATGTTATCTCCACGACCACGCATAAAGTTGGCACGTATTTGACCTATATATTGCTCATCATCATTACGTACATAATGTCCGTTCCAAGGATAAATTTTACGCTCAACAATACGCTCCGATACTGAATTACCAATTAAACCATACGCTGCAAATTCCCATTCGGCCTCTGTAGGTAGGCGGTATTTTGGTAATAAAATACCATCTTCCATGCGTACTTTGCGTTCGCCAGCACTTGTAGGGTTTAAATCAGGTAATAATACTTTTACAGTACCTTCGTATTGTCCTGATAAATAAGCATCGGTATTAAAGTTATTTTCATTTTGCCACGAAGCGGGATCAAAATCAAATAAGCCTTCGCGTACCATAATAAATTCGTTTACACGGTCGGTTCTCCAAGCACAAAAATCGTTGGCTTGTGTCCAGTTTACACCCACTACTGGATAATCTTGGTAAGATGGGTGACGTAAGTAGTATTCTACATAATTTTCCATATAGGCTAACTTTTCACGCCATACTAATGTGTCTGGCAATGCTTTTTTGCCCACTTCGGGGTAATCGGCACCAAATACACGTCCTAACCAATATAAATACTCTCGGTAGTTGGTATTAGTAATTTCGGTTTCGTCCATATAAAACGATGACACCGTAATACGGCGCGGAACGTTGTTCCAATCATACAATACATCTTGCTCGGCACGCCCCATTACAAAAGTACCACCCTCTACTAATATTAAACCTGGGCCCGTTTCTTGCTCTACATAGTCGGTTACTTGGTAACCTCCGTTTTTAGGGTCGTTATAGTTCCAGCCTGTCATACTAGAAGTTTCTTTTCCGCACGATGCTAGAACTATCATTCCTGAACCTAATACTAATAATTTAGCTGTTTTTTTAAGAGTCATGGCTATTGCTTTTAAATTGTTTGAAAAAACTTAACTTTTGGTATTAATAACTAGAATGATGGGCAACTTATTGTACGAAATTTCTTTTTCTTTTGTTTGCACGGCAATTGAAACTGCATTGTTACCTCGTGCGAACCTGCCGTTGTTGTGCTACCTAGCTTTGAAGCAGTAACATCATAGCTATAACCAAACTTAAATTTAGCCATTTGAATACCCATCAATACAATAAAAGCATCTTGATTACGATACCATATACCACCCAAGAATGGTCCTTTTTGAAAATAAACACCTAAATTTAATTGTTGAAAATTATTTTGTTTCATAAACAAAATGTTTGGCGAAATAAATGCTTCGTTTTGTACTGAACCTAAAGGAATCATAGCTCCTGCATGCGCAGTATATTTACGTGGTAATGGGCTGTTACCATTAGCTCCAAGTACTGACTCGTTAGGCTCTGTAATATGATGCGCTGCAAAACCAAAGAAATATTTTTTAGTAAAACCTAAAAAACCAGCCGAAACGTCAAATACTCCTGATTTATTGTCGGGATTAGTTTCTAAAGTTTTGTATATAAAACCATTACGATCATCAATTTGATCTCCAAAATTTAATTTTGACCAATCTAATTTTTTAGTTTGATAAGTGGCTTGAAACCCCGCTTTAATTGAAAACGTACGAGATACATTTAATTGATAGGCATATATGCCACTATAACTTTGTGTTTTTAAAGTCCCTTTACCAGCATCGTCAGCCCAAGCCATAATACCAATCCCACCTGACAAGGCATCAACATGCTGGTCGTACGATGCACTATAGGTACTGTAAGTACCCTGTATGTTAGGCCATTGATTACGGTATGCTAGCGCAATACGAGGACAGCGAACAGAGCCTGCAAATGCAGGATTCAAATACAAAGGATTTGCATAAAATTGAGTAAATGCAGGGTCTTGAGCTTTAACTTCGACAAGTGCGCTAACTATGAATAACGCTAGAATGAAAATTTTACGCATGTGGTTATATTTTTTAGTAGTTACAATTATATGAATAATTTTTGAACTGACAAAATACTTTTTGTTTTTTTTATATTTAAACAATAAAAAAGCTAATTATTGGTTGTTGAGTAATAGTATTATTTTTACATTAAAATTATAAAATAAAATATCCCATGATTAATTATAAAAACTTAACGTGTTTGTGCAAATTATTACCGTTGCTATTATTACTAATTATAATGAGTAGTGTTAATGCACAAACTAGTCGAAAAATAAACGAGAGTAACCTAACCACCATAACGCTTGCTAATTGGCACATACGCAACGTAGCTAACGATAACGAAACCAAAAAGGTATTGAGTTTTGATAACGCAATAAGCGATGCACTAACTATTGACCTACCTTATTATGCATCTACTGGCGAATTAGGTAATTTTAAAATAACTAGCATTAATGAGGTGTTTGCGCCACTTACTGCACAAGAAAAAACAGTAGTAACGAGTGCTTTGCCTAATGCATTTGTGCTAAATTATTATAGTGCTGTTATTAAAAAACAAACCTATACTTTTTATAAAATAAATGCGCTACGCAGAAATGCACAAACAAACGAAATAGAGCGTTTGATTAGTTTTAATGTAATTAAAACACCTGTAAATATTACAGAAAAAACCGTAGCTATAGCGCGTACATACGCCACTAACTCAGTGCTTGCCAGTGGTAGTTTTATTAAATATAAAGTTGCTGAAGATGGCGTGTACAAACTTACTTACAGCGAACTAAAAAAACGTGGTATTGATGTAGATAACATTAACCCGCAATACATTAAATTATATGGTAATGGAGGAGGCTTATTACCCCTAAATAATAACACGTACAGAGCTGATGATTTGTTGGAAAATGCAATTTATGTGGCCGGCGAAAACGATGGTAAATTCGACTCGTTAGACTATGTATTATTTTATGGGCAAAAACCTCATAAATGGGTGGCTAACACTACGCTTAAATGTAAGAAACGAAAGTTACGTTACGAACCTAACATCTGGACAGATAGTACCGCTTACTTTATAACTGTGGCAGGTAGTGCAGGCAAACGTATTGTTAGTAACACTACTAATTTGGGTACGCCTAATTACACATTTACAAATTATTATAATGCGTTACAGCACGAAAAAGACTTAGTTAATTTACTGGCCTCAGGTAAGGAGTTTTATGGTGAATTTTTTAATACTGTAACTAGCTATAATTTCGCACTAGATTTACCCAACGTTACGCAAGACTCTATTGCGTTAATTGTGTCGGCTGGGGCTAGGTACGTTAGCTCAATAGCTACCTCTACTACGCTTGTTGCAACAATGAATGGTAATGATGTAGCTAGTATTAACTTACCCTCAATACCTAATTATGGTAGTGCGCAGTATCTCAACGAAATTATTATGCCTACCGAGGCCTGCAAAATTATTGAGCCACAACCTACAAAATCAAACCTATTACTTAACTACATTAAAAAAAATGATAGTTATGCCTACCTTAATAAATTTGAATTACACTTTCGCAGTAATTTAAGATTAAATAAAGCGCAAAATTTGTTCCGTAACATTGATTCAATAGCTACTAGTAATGTTATTGAGTTGCAGGCTACTGACCTAGCTACTAATACTACAATTTGGGACGTAACCGATGCCAGTACCATAACCCAACAACCTTACACAACATTAGGTACTAATGCTAGTGTAATAATAGATGGTAGCAAAGCTCGCCAATACGTTGCGTTTGACGGCACTGTGTTGTACACCCCTACGTTTGCCGAAAAAGTAGTAAACCAAAATTTACACGCTATTACGCAAGCGGATATGATTATAGTAGCGCACCCTAAATTTTATAACGATGCTGTAACTCTTGCTAATATTCATACTACACACGATACGCTAAATACAATTGTAGTAACTACTACTCAATTGTATAACGAATTTGGTGGTGGTACTAAAGATATTATTGCGGTTAAAGATTTTATAAAAATGTTGTATGATAAAAACCCCATTAACAGCATACCTAAATATGTGCTGCTGTATGGCGATGCCTCGTATAACCGCATATTAAACCCTGAATTAAATAGCGATTACATACCCTCGTTTGAATCAGACAACTCGCACCATCCAGTAGAAACCTTTGTTACCGATGATTATTTTGTGAACTTAGATGATGCAGAAGGCGCATCGGTGAATGATAAAATTGATGTAGCTATTGGCAGGCTTCCTATAAAAACTAACGAGGAATCAAAAGCTATTTTAAATAAAATTAAGCAATACATAAGCACTGATAGCTACTACGAAGCCACTAAAAACAACACTATAACTGCTGGCAAAATTACTTACGGCATGGGCGATTGGCGCAATACAATATGTATGGTGGCCGACGATGAAGATAGTAATGCACACTTAGATGGTGCTGAACAATTAAGTACACAAATAGATAAAAGTTATCCTAATTATAATATAGATAAAATATATTTAGATGCCTACACACAAACCTCCACTGCTGGTGGGCAACTATACCCTGATGTAAACGAGGCAATTAACAGACGTATGGATAAAGGTTGCTTAATAATGAACTACACTGGGCATGGTGGAGAGTTAGGCTGGACAGGCGAACGTGTATTAGACAATGCCATGATACTAGCGTGGAAAAACAGTAATGCCTTGCCATTTTTTGTAACTGCTACGTGTGAGTTTGCTCGCTACGACGACCCCTCGCGCAACTCAGCGGGCGAGCTAGTTATACTATCCCCCAATGGTGGTGGCGTGGGCTTGCTAACTACCACACGCCCTGTATATGGCTACGCTAACCTGTTGTTGAACACCGCATTTTACGGAGCTATTTTTGAACCTATTAATGGGCAAATGCCACGCTTGGGCGATGTGCTTATACCTATTAAAAATACTGCTGATGTGTTTAGGGCTAATAACCGTAAATTTTGTTTGCTCGGCGACCCTGCCCTGCGCCTTGCCTACCCTAAAAACATAACCGCTACCGATAGCGTAAATGGGCGTAAAATAATAACCACCAGCTACACTATTATTGATACCGTAGAGGCGTTAAGCAAATTAAAAGTAAAGGGGTATATTGTTAATAAACTAACAGGTAATAAACTAAGTAGCTATAACGGATTAATGTATCCAACAGTGTACGACAAGGCTTTAAAAGCCAAAACATTAGCTAATGATGCCACTAGCCCCGCACGTAATTTTAAACTACAAAAAAACATTGTGTACAAGGGAGTAGTAGATATTAAAAATGGCAACTTTGAATTTGAGTGTTTAATACCCAAAGATATTGTGCAAGACACAGGACGAGCCAAAATTAGTTACTACTACGAAAATGGCGAAACCGATGGTGCTGGCTACGATAACCACGTGTGGTTAAATGGTACTAATGCCAATGCCGCAGTGGATAATAACGGGCCTGAAATAAAATTATACATGAACGATTATAAATTTATTGATGAAGGCCTAACTAACGACAAACCATTACTACTAGCTAAGCTCTACGACGAAAACGGCATAAACACCGTGGGTACAGGCTTAGGACACGATATTACTGGTGTTATTGACGAACAATCCAACAAAAAAGTAATAATGAACGATTATTATAACTCAGAAATAAATAGCTACCAGCGTGGTGTAGTTAGTTACCCAATTAACAAGCTTACCGAGGGGCGTCATACCTTGCGCTTAAAAGCATTTGACACTTACAATAACTCTAACGAACAGCTAGTGAACTTTGTAGTAGCAGGCAACGAAAAAGTGGCTTTAGAACACGTGTTTAACTACCCTAACCCGTTTACTACACACACCTCGTTTTACTTAGAGCACAACAAGCCATTTAGCCAATTAAATTTGCAGTTGCAAATATTTACGATAACTGGCAAAGTTGTAAAATCGTTTGATTTAATAGTACCTACAGCAGGCACTCGCATAGGCCCAATAGACTGGGACGGAAAAGATGAATACGGCGACCAACTGGCCAAAGGCGTGTATATTTACAAAATAAAACTACGCAGTGCAGCTGGTGATATGGTAGAAAAATTTGAAAAATTAGTAATACTTAAATAATAAAACTAGCTTTGTTACGTTAGTATATGATTAACACCTTATGTAAACCAATGAATAAACACATTTCAATTGCTCTATTTTTGCTTGGATTAACGGTAAATGCACAAGCACAGCTTTCGCAAGCACAACTTAATGGGCAAGATACCAACAATATTATAAACCCTATAACTACTGCAGTTCCGTTTTTATTAATATCGCCCGATGCACGTGGCGGAGGTATGGGCGATGCTGGAGCCGCTACACTAAACGATGTAAATGCCTCGCACTGGAACTTATCTAAAATAGTATTTAACGAAAAAAAAACAGGCGTAGGGCTAAGCTACACGCCTTGGTTACGTAGCTTAGTAAACGATGTAAACTTGGCGTATGTAAGTGCATATTCGCAAATATCAAAGCGACAAGCGGTGTCGGGTACGTTGCGTTATTTTTCGTTAGGTAAAATAGACTTTACTGACATTAATGGTAATTTGATTCGTGAGGCAAAGCCCAACGAATTTGCTATTGATTTTGGATTAGCGCAAAAATTAAGCGATAACTTCTCAGTAGGTTTAACGCTACGTTACGTAAATTCTAACCTAGGGCAAGGCGTTACTTTGCAAGGAGGTGTTACCACTAAGGCTGCTCAAGCAGGTGCTGCTGACATATCATTTACGTATTTAAAAGATAAAATAAAACTAGGTGATAAAACAGGTAAGCTGGTATTAGCAGGCGTTATATCTAACATGGGTAATAAAGTTAAATATACTGATGTAAGCCAAAAAGGCGATTTTATACCTATTAACTTACGCATAGGCGGTAACTTAATTGTAGATTTAGATAAATATAATACGCTTGGATTTGTGTTAGATATAAACAAACTACTAGTACCTACCCCACCCTACTACGATGCAAACAAAAATATTATAAAAGGTAAAGACCCTAACAAGGGTGTAATAGCTGGTATGCTGGGGTCTTTTAACGATGCTCCTGGTGGAGCTAAAGAGGAGTTTAAAGAAATATTATTTTGTGGCGGTATGGAATACTGGTACGATAAATTATTTGCGTTGCGTGTAGGTGGTTTTTACGAAAATCCAACTAAGGGTAATCGTAAATATATTACTGTGGGTGCAGGTATTAGGTATAATGTATTTGGTTTGGATTTATCGTACTTGGCTACCGGGCAAAATAATCCGTTAAAAAACACGGTACGTTTTACACTTTCATTTGATTTTGCTGCACTTAAAGCCACTAACACCAACGATGGTGGAGCATCTAACGAATAATAGCAGTACATGAGTTTTACTATTAAAATTGGGTATGGCTTTGATGTACATCAACTATGCGAAACCCGCCAAATGTGGTTAGGAGGCATATTAATACCCAATGCACCCAAAGGAACATTAGGCCATAGCGATGCCGATGTGCTACTACACGCTATATGCGATGCTCTGCTGGGCGCACTAGCACTGGGCGATATTGGTACGCATTTTCCTGATACTTCTAACGAATACAAAGGCATTGATAGTAAATTATTATTAGCACGTTGTGTACAATTAATACACGAAAAAGGGTATGCCGTGGGTAACGTGGACAGCACATTAATACTAGAGCAGCCCAAAATAATGCCTTACGTGCCTGCAATGCAATCAACGCTAGCTGAGCTACTAAAAGTTACTGTTGATTGTGTATCAATTAAAGCTACCACTAGCGAAAAAATGGGGTATGTAGGCCGTAACGAAGGTGTGTGTGCGCACGCCACTGCGCTGCTATACAAAATATAATTAGTGGTAAATAAACTAAAATGGTTGTTAGGGTATATTGGCTTTTGGCTGGTATGTTTTGCGGTGTTTCGTACTACGTTTTTACTATATCATTTTGATGGTAAATCGGGTGTAAGTGAAGTATTATTAAGTAATATACATGCGTTAAGTATTGATTTATCAACGGCTTGCTACGCCACATCGTTACTACTATTAGTACGCTTTGTAATTAGTTTTACACCGTTCAAAACTAAATTTAATACCATTGCTTACTACTATACCGCAACGTTATTAGCAGTAGTAGCAGTAATTAATATGGTAGATATTAACCTGTATCACGTGTGGCAGAGTAAACTAAATAACTTAGCGTTGAGTTATTTAAAATATCCTAACGAAGTACTGGCATCGTCGGGCAATGTGTATAGTATAGGGGTTATATTGGTAATGGTATTAATATACACTGCATTAGTATACCTGTATAATAAATTGTTTGTTAGCCATAGCATAATTGTGGGTAAGCAACTAGGTTATAGTATAGCATTTGTAATTAGTGTTGCGCTAGTAATTATTGGTATTAGAGGTGGATTACAAAAATATCCAATTGATAAAAGTTGGGCTTATTACAGTAATAATAATTCGTTAAACAATACCTCGCTAAACAGTGCTTGGAATGCTGTGCAACTACTAGCCACGCCTACCTTAGACACCAACACTTACCGCTACATGCCACAAGCTATGTGCGACAGTGTGTTTAATGCCTTACATAATGATATAGATAACAACACGGAGACTGATTTACTAATAAACACGGCTCAACCCAATGTATTATTATTGTTTTGGGAAAGTTGTGGTGCAGATATAATTTCCCCATTAGGGGGAGAAAAAAACGTTACTCCAAAATTTACTGAGCTATGTAATGAGGGAGTATTGTTTACTAATTTTTATAGTACTGGATTTAGAACCGACCAAGGTTTGGTGGCTACATTAAGTGGCTTTCCAGCACAACCACTTACCCGTATTATTGAGGAGCATGGCAAATTTGACAAACTCCCTAATTTAATTACCTCGTTAAACAACAATGGCTATAGTAGTAATTATTATTATGGTGGACGTAGCGAATTTGCTAATACTAAAACTTATTTGGAAGCTGCTGGTATTGATAAAGTAGTAGACGAAGTTAGCTTTAAGGGGATAAAGCGTACCCATTGGGGAGTATACGATAGCTATCTATTTAATTATATGCTCAACGATATTAAGCTAACGGGCAAACAACCTTTTTTTAATATAGCGGCCACTATTACTAGCCACGAAGAATTTGATGCAGATGTAACTCCTTACTTTACTCCAAAAAACAAAGTGGAAAACGGATACCGAAATACCATGCACTATACTGATAGTTGTATATATAACTTTGTACAACGTGCTAAAAAACAAGAGTGGTACGCCAATACCTTAATTATACTAGTGGCCGACCACGGCCATCAATTACCCAAAGGGCGAGGCTTTGACGAAATAGCGCTACACCACATACCTTGCTTATTATTAGGAGGTGCGTTAAGTAAAAATTACAGAGGTAAAACAAACGATAATTATGGGTCGCACACGGCTATTGCTAGTACATTATTACATCAATTAAAAATTGAAAATAAAGAATATAGCTACTCTAAAAATTTGTTGGATAACACACAACAGCATTTTGCATACTATGCCTACGACGATGGCTTTGGTTATGTATCGGCTACACACAAAAGCGTGTTTGCTCACACTGGCAATGCTTTAAAATACTGTGCTAACAGTAAGGATAGCACTAATCAATTATTGATTAACAAAGCATTACTACAAAAAATAATGTATGATTACTCGCATGTAGTTACACACAAATAATTATGAGCTTTAGCTAGTAAAGTATTTAAAACCAAGAGTTAATGTTTATTCAATTTCTTTATGAATATCAATAATTGTAATTAAAGACTCAATCATATTGTTATATTTTTTTTTGCCAATAACTTTTATGTATTCTTTAGTTAAGCTGTCTAATTGTTTGCGAGTATGTATCACCATCTGCATTCCGTAGTTGGTTAATACAATTATAGAACTTCGGGCATCGTTAGGGTTAGGATTAGCTGCTATTAAATTTAAGGTTTCTAGTTCCTTTAGTGTTTTACTCATGGCCTGCTTACTTACACGGAGCTTTTGAGCTAGGGCGTTATTAGTAGTGCCTTCTATATCAATATTCATTAAAAACGGCATGTACCCCATTTTTACTTCAGGGTATCCTTCTTTAGATAGGTGTGCCAAGGCCCATTCGTCAAAACTTCGTTTGAGATGCGATAAAATTCTCCCAAAATTATGCTTGTTATTTTCGCATAGCTTGGCAAGTTCTTTTTGTAGCGGTTTTTGAGTTGTGGTTGTCATTTATAATTATTAAGCAAAAGTGTTTTGTACAATAATACAAAAAAATAATTAGTCAATGTGCTTGACTATGTGGTAAACTTAGTTTACATTTGCATTCTAAAATAATTAATAATGGAAACACAAAATACAACTACACCACCTATTGCTCAAAAAAAGAACAAGGCTATATTTATAGTACCCGTTATTGTTGGTGCGGGCTTATTTTTCGGAATTAAAACTTACCTTCATTCAACTCAGTTCGAAAGTACTGACAATGCACAAGTAGAAACCAATACACTGCCCGTAGTTAGCCGTGTATCAGGCTATGTAGATAGTATTACAGTATCGGATTTTAATAGTGTTAGGGTAGGTCAACTACTGGTAAGTATTGATGCTAGCGAATACCAACTAGCGGTAAAACAAGCTGAAGCTGATTTGAGTTCGGCACAAGCTGAGCTAAGTTCGGCACAAGCTAATTTAGCAAATAGTAGTGCTAATGTTAGTGTAGCAACTGCTAATAGCGATGTTCAAAAATCGCGTTTGGATAAAGTAAAAATGGATATGCAACGCGACGAAGCCTTGTATAAAGATGCTGCAATTACCAAAAAACAAATAGACGATAGCCGTGCCAACTATGAAACTACACTAAAGCAACTGACTGCTAATAACCAGCAAATTAGTCTAGCTAACAGCCAAAGTGCCACGAGCAACGCACTAATACAAAAAGCAAAAGCCATGGTAGAACTGCGCAAAGCATTGTTAGAACAAGCCATGCTAAAGTTGACATACACTAAAATTTATTCGAGCATAAATGGTAAAATTGGTAAACGAAATTTAGAACACGGACAATACATACAGGCTGGGCAAAATTTAATGACTGTTGTAAATGCTGATGTATTTTGGATTGTAGCTAATTTTAAAGAAACCCAAATAGAGCAATTAAAAGTAGGGCAAGCCGTAATTATAAAAATTGATGGCTACTCGGATAAAGAAATTACAGGAAAAATTGAAAGCTTAAGTGAGGCAACGGGTGCACGGTTTTCGCTGCTACCTCCCGATAATTCGTCAGGCAATTTTGTAAAAGTAACGCAACGCGTACCCGTAAAAATAAGTATTGATAATATACAAGAGTACAAGGCTATTTTAAAAGCAGGCATGAGTGTAGCGGTAAGTGTTAGCTTAAAAAATTAACTATGGAACTAACACCACTGCAACGAAATATAATAGTAATAACCACTGTGTTTGCAGCTATAATGGAGCTAATAGATACCTCCATTATTAATGTAGCGCTATCGCAAATTAGTGGAAACTTAGGGGCCACTATTGAGGATGCGTCTTGGAGTATTACTGCCTATGCTATTGCTAACGTAATTATTATACCGTTAACTGGATTTTTGGCGCGCTACTATGGGCGCAAAAATTATTACATCACCTCTATTATTATATTTACTCTTGCCTCGTTAATGTGCGGGCAAGCTACTACACTATGGTCATTGGTGCTATGGCGGTTTATACAAGGTATTGGGGGTGGTGCATTACTATCTACCTCGCAAAGTATTTTATTTGATGCTTTTCCACCACAAAAAAAAGCAATAGCCTCTGGTTTATTTGGTATGGGCATTGTGCTAGGGCCTGCTATTGGTCCATCGTTAGGTGGTTACATAGTAGACAACTATTCGTGGCCGTTGATATTTTACATTAATATTCCGTTTGGAATTCTGGCTACATTTTTTGCTTATAAGTTTATAATTAAAAAGCCTGAAGAAATAAACATTAACAAAAAAGCCATTTATATTGATTATTTTGGAATTATATGTTTGGCCGTTGGCGTAGGCTCGTTACAATATGTGTTAGAAAAAGGACAGGCTGATGATTGGTTTGAAAATACCATGATTTGTTTTTTAACCGCTTCGGCTATTATTGGGTTAGCATTGTTTGTATGGCGACAACTCACACTAAGCACACCATTGATTGATTTAAAAATCATGAAAAATAAGAACTTATTGGCAAGTAATATCTTATCGTTTGTAATGGGCTTTGGTTTATTTGGTTCAGTATTTATTTTCCCCGTAATGGTACAGCGTGTGCTAGGCTTTACGCCCACTGAGGCTGGCTTAGGTATTGTACCTGGAGCATTAATTGCGCTACCATTAATGCCATTTATTGGTAAGAAAATGGGGTCGGGAACATCGCCTATTACGTTTGTTGTGCTTGGATTTATATTTTTCATCTTACACGGAATAACTTCATCCTTAGCCACGCCCGATGTATCAAGAGCTTGGTTTATAATTTCTCAACTATTTAGAGGGGCAGGCACCGCATTTATTTTAGTGCCTTTAATTAATCAAGCGGCTATTGGTCTTAAACCTGAGCAAATGTCATCGGGTATTTCGCTCACTAATATGGTACGGCAGCTGGGCGGTTCGTTTGGTATTGCTATTATGAATACGTACGTAAGTATAAAATTTGCGGAGCATAAAAACGATTTAATTACCAACATTACCCCTAACGATCCTGAGTACTTAACCCGTGCTACACAGGTTACTAATGGCTTAATAGCTAAGGGTATTAATCCGTTAAATGCTGCTAAAACCGCCAATGGCATCATTGATTTAACTATTAGTAAGCAAAGTTATTTTATGGCCTACCTCGACGGATTTACTTTAATTAGTATATTTTTTGTGTGTGCATTACCCTTTATATTACTCCTTACCAACAAAAAATTAGATGCTGCCACACAAGCAAAAATTGCTGAAGAATCACATTAATACACCCCCACTAACTATGACTACAAAAACACATCAACTTATTACCTTTGTTTTAATTATAGCCTCAGCTACTGCTACTAATGCGCAACAAAACGTTAGTACAGAATTAGTACAGCTAGTAAACCAATCGTTTACTTACAACCCTCGTATTAACGAATTGCAGCAGCAAGTAGCTATACAAGAACAAAAAATGGAGGTTGCTAAAACATATTTGTTACCCACGGTTAATGCTACCGCAGCCTATAGTTACATTGCCCCTGTGGGCCAGGCTACCTTCCCTATTGGGCCGGGGGTTGAAAAAGTTTTACAGTTTCAACCTAATAATAATATGGCATTTGGTTTAGGGGTTAATTATCAGGTATTAGATTTTGGCAGATCGCAGGCTAACATAGCTAAAACAAAAACCGAAATACAACAATCAAAAGATAATGTAGAATTTAATAAAGCGCAATTAGCAGCACAATTAGCCAACGTTTATTATAGTATTAGCTACTTGAAAAATGCAGTAGTTGTACAAGATTCTATTTTAATAGCATTAAATGAAACAAAAAAACAGGCTGAAAATAAATTAAAAAATGGCGACGCACTCGAACTAGAAGTACTAACTATTAATAGTACAATAGATGCCGAAAAAAACAAAAGAATTGAACTTGAAACACTTGTTCAAAAACAAGTAAATGTATTGTTATATGCTACAGGAGTTGATAATGTTGGTAAAACATCGCCTACTGATTTTAATTTTGTAGCCAGTACTAATTTAACCAACAAAGATGAAATAGTAAAACAAGCACAAGAAAATAACTTAGATATTAAACTCGCTAAACAAAAAAACTTACTTACACTCAGCGATTGGAATATTAATAAACGCGCCTATTATCCTTCACTTAATTTAATTGGTAATACTGGTATGCGCAATGGCTACCAACCGAGTATTGATAATTTGAAATTTAATTATTTGCTTGGCGTGAGTTTAAATGCCCCTTTGTTTCAAGGGGGTAGATTCAAACAACAAAAACAATTATTTGAGGCAAATGAGCAACTCAATGCGTTAAGCATAACTACCTTAACAAAAAATTATGAGAGAGATATAATACAAGCAGTTGCTGATATTAATTCGTATACCGAACGATTAAACAATATGCAGGGGCAAATTAATCAAGCTCAAAAAGCAGTAGAATTAATTAATGTACGTTATAAAAATGGAGTAACTTTACAAATAGAATATATGAATGCGCTAACTACGTTACAAAAAATTAAATTATCAGCCTTAAATTATCGCTATCAATTATGTGTAACCCAAGTGGAGTTGGCACGATTGATTGGTAACAAATGGTGGTAAAATAATAGCGATGCAACTTTAAATCCTCTCTTAAAACAATAGTAAATAGTATAACCAATTAAAACAAAAACAAAATGAATGTAATTAACAATTTGAACTGGCGTTATGCCGCAAAAAAAATGAATGGTGAAGCAGTACCTCAAGCGGCACTGGATAGTATTTTAGAAGCAACTAGGCTTACGGCCTCTTCGTACGGTTTGCAACCCTTTAGCGTAGTGGTGGTGAGTAATAAAGAAGTAAAAGAAAAATTAAGAGCGGCTGCTTATAATCAAGGGCAAGTAACCGAAAGTGATGTAGTGCTAGTGTTTGCAGTAAACGAAACGTTAACTGAGGAAATGGTAAACAACTATATTAACCTAATTACAACAACACGCAACATGGATGCTGCGCCACTTGAAGGGTATAAGCAAATGATGCTTGGTAAAGTTAAAAGCACTACAGCTCAAGAACAAAAAGATTGGAATGCCAAGCAAGCTTACATTGCCTTAGGAACTGCCATGATTGCTGCTGCCGAATTAAAAGTAGATGCGTGCCCAATGGAAGGTTTTGATGCAAACCAGTTTGACGAAATTTTAGGATTGAAATCAAAAGGATTAACATCAGTAGTTATATTACCACTTGGCTTTAGAGCCGAAGATGATTTTTTGGCAAATTTACCAAAAGTTAGAAAATCAACTGCTGATTTTTTACATTTTGTAAAGTAATACGCAAATTGAATTGTGGTGGCGTTTACTCGCTACTACATAAGGTATTCAACACAACAAAATCCTTACTCTTGTGAATCAAGAGTAAGGATTTTGTTTAGTTATACTCCTGTAAAATAATATGCTTTATATTAAATTGTTACAAATAGCTGTGTTTACAAGAGAGGAATACGTGGCGTGAGTATTTTAGTAACTTGCTCTATTCTATTTATACGTTCTATTGTAATATGTTTTTAATTTTAACACAAATATAAATTATTTTGTATAACAAAGGGCTACCTGTGAGGTAGCCCTTTGTTATGTTATCTTTTTAGTATACTACAATAAAGAATTTATTAATATTAGAGTGTATCTAATACGCTCGTATAGTACTTGCGTTTACTTCCATTACATCTCCTTTTTGTTTGAGTACGGCTACTCCTAAGGCTAGCGCTTGTTCTTCTAAGCCAGTGTAAAAACTACAACTGGCTAAGCCACAGTATATGGTGTAATTAGCATAATCTGGGTTAAGCGCTCTAAAATGGGGTACTTTTTTCTCTACCAGTTTTATAAGGTCATTTTCGTGGGCTTTGTATTTACATTCGATAAGTGCTATGCTATTGCCGTTGTACATTACCACATCAAATTCGTCCTGTAGGCGTTTGGTACGTTGTTTTACGTTACGGTCCACGTAATCGTAAGTAACGCCCGCAAATGTTTTAGAGGTTTCAAGGGCATTGTAAAAATAATATTCGGCAAAGTCGCCATTGTTGTGCCCAACATTAGAGAGTATTTCGCTCGTGCGCGCTATTTGCGCTTCGGTTTTAGCAAATTGTTTGTCGCTTTCCGCTTTGAGTGCTACAAATCGTTTTTCGTTTTCGACCTGAGTCTCTTTTAATTCTCTTATAGCTAGTGCATTACCTGCTACTAAATCTTTAAGTTCTTGGTCAGTCATTTTATGTCGTTTTAATTTTAACACAAATATACTTTATTTTGTACAACAAAGGCCACCTCACAGGTAGCCTTTGTTTGTTATGCTTTAGCGCAATACACTAAAGAATTTATTCATTAAGATGGAGTTTAATTAATATGCCCGTAGTGTACTTGCGTTTACTTCCATTAGGTCGCCTTTTTGCTTGAGTACGGCAACTCCTAAGTCTAGGGCTTGTTGCTCCAATTTAGGGTAAAAACTAAAGCTAGCTAAGCCACAGTATATGGTGTAGTTAGCATAATCAGGGTTAAGTTCTCTAAAGTTACTTACCTTTTTTTCTACTAATTTTGTTAAATCGTTTTCGTGGGCTTTGTATTTACATTCTATTAAGGCTATGCTGTTACCGTTGTACATTACTATATCAAATTCGTCTTGCAGGCGCTTGGTACGGTGCTTTACATTACGATCCACGTAATCGTAACTAATGCCCGCAAATGTTTTAGAGGTTTCAAGGGCATTATAAAAATAATATTCGGCATAATCGCCGTTGTTGTGCCCAACGTTTGATAACTCTTTACTTGTGCGCTCTACTTGCGCTTCCGTTTTGGCAAAGCGTTTGTCGGTTTCGGCAAATAACAATTCCGTTTTTTTGCTTTGCGCTATAAGTTCGGCTAATGCTTGCTCTATTCTATCTATACGTTCCATTGTAGTATGTTTTTAATTTTAACACAAATATAAATTATTTTGTACAACAAAGGCTACCTCACAGGTAGCCTTTGTTTGTTATTTTTTAGCGCAATACACTAAGGAATTTATTCATTAAGATGGAGTTTAATTAATACGCCCTTATAGTACTTGCGTTTACTTCCATTAGGTCGCCTTTTTGCTTAAGTACAGCTACGCCTAAGTCTAAGGCTTGTTGCTCCAATTCAGCATAAAAGCTAAAGCTCGCTAAGCCACAGTATATCCTGTAGTTAGCATAATCAGTATTAAGTTCCCTAAGGTTACTTACCTTTTTTTTTACTAATTTTTTTAAATCTTTTTCGTGGGCTTTGTACTTGCATTCTATTAGTGCAATACTGTTTCCGTTGTACATTATTACGTCAAATTCGTCTTCTAATCGGTGGCGTTTAATGTGTATGTTTTTACTAATGCTATCATACTTAACACCTGCAAATACCATTGTTTCGCTGAGTGAATTGTAAAAATAATCCTCAGCATAGTCGCCATTATTGTGCCCAACGTTTGATAATTCTTTACTTGTACGCTCTACTTGGGCTTCTGTTTTGGCTATTTGTGCTTCTGTTTTAGCTATTTGTGCTTCTGTTTTGACTATTTGCGCTTGAGTTTCGGCAAAACGCAAAGCGTTTTGCGCTATCAGTTCTGCTAATGCTTACTCTATTCTATCTATGCGTTCCATTGTAGTATGTTTTTAATTTTAACACAAATATAAATTATTTTGTACAACAAAGGCTACCTCACAGGTAGCCTTTGTTTGTTATGCTTTAGCACAATACGTTACTTTTATTTACGTTTTCAAACTTCTATTTCTTTGCGTAGTTCTTGTAATTGGGCATTGTGTTTTTCGTTTAATTTTTTTATAGCTTTAATAAGTTAAAAGTAAACTTGCTGTAATCCATGCCTTTGTTTATTGATACATAAGTTTTAAAACCTACGCATAGCACGGATTATAAAAGATTGAGCTGGGTTTGTACCATAATTAACAAAATTAACGTTATTACCATCAGCTCCTTTATAAATACTATTTTGTACTATTTCTACATAATATTCGTTTACAATTCTGTTCCAACTTTGCCCTATTTGTATTCCAACTCCATAATCTCTTTCATAGAAATAAGTTATACTGTGTGCTTCATTAGATACCAAATAAAGATTACGATTTTGCCCAGTATAAGTTTTTGTTCTTGCTGTTGAATTCATAACTGGATTAGCGTATAAACTTCCTTCCATTTTTAACGAATTTTGCTCTCCCAATACAATTGAGATAATAGGAATATTTGGAGCTATCATTTCAAACTCTCCAACACTTGGTAAGTACCAATCAGTAAATCCTCCACCAGTGTAACTGCGACAGGTAAGTGCCGCACTACTTGTATGCCCTACTTGTGCTATTATAGCATTGGTATTGGCTGCACCATCATAGTAAGTTTGATTAACTAATACTTTATCTCTGACATTACTCCAGTATTTGGTTGTAGTATCAATATCAGTTAACGAGAGTATGAGCCCATGCTCGGCTCCGCCTTGTTTCCATAGAGCTGCTATAATTCCGCCTTCAAATAACTCGCCTATGTAGTGCACATAGCATCCGCCACTCACACTTAGTGGCACTGCGGTGCTACTCACGCCATTAACGGTAGTGGTTAGGTTATTAGCCACTATACTATTGCTTACCGTATTAACCGCTGGTGCAGTGGCTACTACGCCATTAATACTACTGGTTATAGTATTAACAGGGTTAGTTAGGGTATTAGCATTAACTATAGGCACAGTTGCTCCTGCTACGCCGTTAACGGTAGTGGTTAGGTTATTACCTGCGCTGGTATTGGCTACTGTGTTCACCGCTGGTGCAGTGGCTACTACGCCGTTAACGGTGCTGGTTATGGTATTGGTAGGGTTAGCGAGGGTGTTAGTGGTTGTAGGTACTATTGTAGTGGGGGCTACCCACTTGGGGGCTACCCCTGCGCCTTGGCTAATGAGTATATCGTTAGTGGTGCCGGGTAGCCCTGCTGGTTTTAAATCAGTACCAAAGGCTAGGCTACCTGTGGTTTGTATGTTACCTATTACGTCCAGCTTTTCGGCAGGCAGGGTTTGCCCTATGCCCACATTGCCCGTACCGCTCATTATACTCATGCGTGTAGTATTGTTAGTTATAATATTAAGGTTGCGGGCATTAAGCGTACCTAGTTGGTTAGTGGCTGTGGCGTTGTTACCTTTAAGCAACCACGCTTGGGCGGCTATGCTATCGGTTATGGTGTTCATTATATTTTGCCCGCCTACGTTTAGGGTATTAAAGTTACCTGTGTTGGCATTAATATAATTTACTTTCGCACTATCAATAACAGCGTTATTAATGTAAGCGTAATTGGTGTTACTACTATCTACTTTTAATAAATTAATAATTGCATTATTAATTATAGCTACATTGGTTATGCTGGTATCTACTTTAAGTATATTTATTACTGCGTTGTTTATAGTGGTGTAGTTAAACAACGAAGTGTCTCCCTTGAGGATATTAATTATAGTAGTGGCGTTGCTGTTTAAGTAGTTTTTAATGGCTTTGTTAATGGCTGCGGTATCTAGACTTTTTTGGCATAGGTTTTTCCATGCAGTGCCGTTATAAAAATGGTAGCACGCGCTATCTGTATTGTACACTAGCAAAGCGGCTTCGGTGGCAGTGGGTGCTATGGCTAGCATTTGCGTGGTGTTCATTCGGGGTGCTATAAACCCCTTGTTAGTAGCTTTTAACTCTAATATGGCTTTGCTATTGGGGGCTATTGTGCCAATACCTACATTGTTTTGGGCTTGGGTGGTTAGTGCTACAACTACTAGTAGTGCTGAGGTAAGTAGGGTAAGGGCGTGGCGTATAACCCACCCCGCCCTAAAGGGCACCCCTCCTAAAAAAGGAGGGGAATAGCGTGGAGTGAGTGTGTTGGTGTACTTGTGTGGGGTGGTGGCTGTTGCGTTCATGGATTTTTTGAATGTTAAATTTTGAGCTATTAAAACGGATATTTTAATGTATTTTACTTTTTACTTAGCTTTTCTATTTGTTGTTTGAGTAGTTCTATTTGGGCTTGTTGTTCTTGCATTCCTTTTACCAACATGGGTACTAGTTTTGAATAATCAACCATCCAAGGTTTTTCCTTTGGGTTGTCTCCTCCTTTAGTTACTGATTGTGGAAATACTTCGTAGAGTTCTTGTGCTATAAACCCAGTATGAAGTGTTTTGGAGGCATCGGCTATGTAGTTGTAATCATATAGCTTTAGTTTGTTAATAGTAGTTAAGCCATAAGTTGTTGCTACTATATTTTCTTTTAATCGCTTGTCGGACGTAGTATTGTAGTTGGTTGTGAAGCCATCCAGTGTATTTATTGATCCAATAAACGAGCCTGCTACAGCAAAAAGTTGATATGTTCCGTCAGAATAAAACGATGGTTTAGTTAATGCTAAATTAGTGGCGTTACCCCGTTGTATTCCAATAAAAGCATTCTGAGCTATTTCTACACCATCAATAGTTGATGTACCCGCCCACAAATTACCTGATCTGTTACCTGTAACTACTTCTATAGCTCCACCGCTTACGTGCAATTTTTGAGAAGGAAATGCAGTACCTATACCTGTATTTCCTGAAGGTGTAATTACAAATGGATAAGTAGAATTTGTTGCATTCCAAATCAGAAAATTACCTGAGCCTCCTGAATTACCGGGTGCAGTGCTGCCCGTCCACCATTCATTACCACCACTACCTGTTGCTTTAAATGATAAAAAACATCCTGCATTATTATTGCTTTCTAATTTTTGGATTACTTGGTCGGTACCAAGTGTGTGTAGTAAATTAGTTGGAGAGATAATACCTATACCTACATTACCATTATCTGTAATTACCACTCTTGGTGTATGCCCTAAGCTATTATCTCCTTTTGTAGAAAAACGCATTTGCCCACCAAAGCCGTTTGCCCCTCCACTTCCTGTAAGTAGTGTTTCAATAGCTCCACAATGATTACCATTATTATTTCTGTGCGAAAATGCAATAGCTCCCGCTTGGTCGTCGAATGTTGCTGTTGGTCGATTATTACTAAGTAATAAAAGCCCGTCAGAATATTTGCTAGACGTAGCACTACCTGTAATTTCTAATACTTTAAAGTCAGGAAACAAACTCCAACCAGGGATAACTCCAGGGTTACTAGTACCTATGCCTATGTTACCATTGCTCTGTAGCCTCATTTTTTCGGTATTGTTTGTTTTCAATACTAAATCTTGCGCGTCAGTAGTACCTAAGAAGTTAGGCCCTGCTGTTGTACCAGCATTACCTGCTAACGTCCAATCATTACCTGCTGAACCCGCTGGGCCAGTAGGCCCAGCTGCACCTGTTGGTCCAGCTGGGCCTGTTAATCCAGTAGGTCCAACTCCTCCTGCAGGGCCTGTTAGTCCGGTAGGACCTGTTGCCCCTATAGGCCCTGCGGTGCCTGCTACTCCCGTTGCTCCGTTGCACACATAGTTGGTGGTGGTTATTTCGGAAGGGTCTAGTATGTTGTTAAAATTAACATCGCCTCCCATGTCTATTTTTTGCCCTCCGCTAGCGCAGTTTATACCTGCAGGCTCGGTGGTAACTATGCTTAATGCGTTGTAGCCAGGTGTAGAGGCGGTACCTAAGCTACCTGGTGCCACCCATATAGGCGCTAGTAGGCTACCTTGGCTTATTAATACTTGTCCTGTGGCACCAGCTAAAGCCGCTGGTTTTAGTGGGCCTGTAAATTGTACATCGCCCAGCACATCCAAGGTAGCACTGGGTAAGGTTTGCCCTATACCCACGTTACCTGTGCCACTCATCACGCTTATGCGAGTGGTATTATTTGTTATAATGTTGAGGTTGCGAGCATTAAGCGTACCTAGTTTGTTGGTGGCGCTGACATTGTTGCCTTTAAGCAACCATGCTTGAGCGGTTATGCTATCGGTTATGGTTTGCATAATGTTTTGCCCGCCTACATACAGGCTATCAAAGCGTCCAAAAGTAGCTTTAATACTGTCGGTTTTA
>JAYWFU010000039.1:0-27116 GCA_043778625.1 Bacteroidia bacterium
GGTGTGCAAGCGCGTGTACTAAACCGCCCCTCGGTGCTTAGTTAGTAATAACGTGGTGTTGAACGGTAAGGGGAAAAGGCTAACTAGATTAGTCAGGTGCGAATAAAAGAGACGAACGCAAGTGAACCTTTGAGGAAGTTGTGAGATAGCCAAACATTTTGTCAAAATCCAGTTTTCTTGCGAGCTAATTATAATTATAGCGGGAGCTTGCTTACTGGCTATAGGGCAAACGCAATAGAGAAGGCGTGACTTTTATTTAGGCTTTTACACGAAACTCAGGAAGTCCTTACTAAATGCTAAGGGAACGGCACAAGTGGGCAGTACCCACAAGGCTCACAGTACCAATGTTAGTAAGGATGACGGATGGTGTTGTAGTAGTGTTGAAGCCACTGTAACGGAGGTAGAGCTGAGGACATCAGTTATACCGTTGTAAATAGTTTAACAACTTAATACGTTACAAACAATAATTAATTAAGGATGACTAATAGTTGTTTAGTGTTATCAAATTGGTAGTGTTAATTGGCACACTATTTGTTTTTTATTGGCGCTAATTTTAAACTTATTATATGCACATAACTCTACTTTAACTCAATTAATTTAACCCTTAAAAAATTAACTCAAAATGAAAAAGTTATCGTATTTATTAACCACCACAACACTTAGCGCAGGTATAGCATTTGCAGTGGTAAAGTTATCAGCGCCACAACAATTATCAAGTATTCAAGCAGCACAAACTACACCTATATTTACTACAAGTAGTAGTGGTAATGGTGTTGGCAGTATTGATTTTACACAAGCTGCCGAACAATCGGTAAATGCGGTGGTACACATTCAAACAAAAGCTAAACGCCAAAATTTATATAACGATCCCTTCGGGAGTTTGTTTTTAGGTAACCCCTATCAACGTAGCGAACCACAGGTAGAACAAGCCTCAGGTTCGGGTGTAATTATTAGTAGCGACGGTTACATAGCCACTAATAATCACGTGGTAGAAGGCAGCGACGAAATTGAAGTAATACTTAACAACCGTAAGTCGTATGTGGCAACTATTGTAGGTACTGACCCTTCTACCGATTTAGCCTTATTAAAAATAAAAGATACCGAATTGCCGTATTTGTTATATGGTAATTCCGACGAGGTAAAACTAGGCGAGTGGGTATTAGCCGTAGGTAATCCGTTTAACCTTACCTCTACGGTAACTGCTGGTATAGTTAGTGCTAAAGGGCGTAACATAAATATTATTGGTAGTAATCAAAGCAAAAAAGTATTCCCTATTGAATCATTTATACAAACTGATGCTGCCGTAAATCCAGGTAATAGTGGTGGCGCATTAGTGGATACCCACGGTAAATTAATAGGGATAAATACTGCAATAGCGTCTAATACAGGTTCGTTTGCAGGGTACTCGTTTGCAGTACCCGTAAATATTGTAAAAAAAGTAATGGACGATTTGCTTGCCTACGGCGAAGTACAGCGAGCATTATTAGGAGTAGGTATGCGCGATGTGGATTCGAAATTAGCCGAAGAGCGCAAACTTAAAAACACAGCAGGTGTATATGTTACAGGTATTGCCGAGGCAAGTGCTGCTGACGATGCGGGCTTTGCCGAAGGCGATGTAATTATAAAAGTAGGCGAAGCCAAAATAAATTCAGCAGCCGAATTACAGGAGCAAATTGGCCGCCATCGTCCTGGTGATAAAGTAACTATTACGGTGGTGCGTAAGGATTCAGAAAAAGAACTATCCGTTACACTAAAAAATCGTAATGGAACTACCAACGTAGTAAAAAATACTCCGAGCGAAACCAGTGCAGTACTCGGTGCTACGCTTGAAGAAGTAAATAACGACGATAAGCAATTTTTAAGAATAGTATCAGGCGTGCGTGTTAAAAAAATGGATAGTGGTAAGCTACGCAACGCAGGTATTAAAGAGGGCTTCGTAATTACAAGTATTGATAAAAAACAAGTATTTACAGTAAATGATGTTACTACTGCATTACAAAACAAACGAGGAGGCGTACTTATTGAAGGAGTTTACACCAACGGAATGCGCGCCTACTACGGCTTTGGCTTGTAATATTTACAAGGGTAATAATTAATTAACTTTTGGTAACACTATACGTTTTGCTTGCGCAGTTAAAAATGTATACCACTTATTAAAGCTATATTTACAGCCTCAATTCAAATTATAAGGTTATGCAATTTACACAAAATATTCATCCTAGCTGGCAATCCTTTATGGCACAAGAAACTAGCAAGGATTATTTTAAAAAACTAACTGCTTTTTTAACCACTGAATATGCACAACGTACCGTATATCCGCCACAAGCACAAGTATTTAATGCATTATTGTTACCGTTAGAAGAAGTTAAAGTAGTGTTATTAGGGCAAGACCCCTATCATAAAATTAATCAAGCACATGGGTTAAGTTTTAGTGTGAACGAAGGGGTGAAAATACCACCCTCTTTAAACAATATATTTAAGGAATTAAGTACTGATATCCCCAATTACCAAATACCATTGCATGGAAACCTTACTAGTTGGGCTACACAAGGTGTATTATTACTTAATGCTACACTAACAGTGCGTACCTATAGCGCAGGTAGTCATCAAAAGCAAGGGTGGGAAATTTTTACTGATGCACTTATTACGTATGTAGCCGCGCAACGGTCGCATGTAGTATTTATGTTATGGGGAGCTTATGCGCAAACTAAACAGCCGTTAATTAATACTGCCAAACACTTTGTGCTATGTGCACCACATCCTTCGCCACTATCAGCCCACAGAGGTTGGTTTGGCAGCAAACATTTTAGCCAAGCCAACAACTATTTACAAACACAAGGAGTAAAAACAATTATTTGGTAAAATAAATTAGCGGTTTAAATCCAAACATTAATTTATATCGTAACTTTGTATAGAAATAAGTAATAATCAATAAATAACCAAAACCAAAACCAAATGAACACAAAAACAATTAAAGGCGTTATAGCAGTAGCTGCAATAACATTAAGTACAAGTGCATTTGCACAAAACACAATAGTAGGTGGTGAAGAAATGTATACTACCAAAAATATTATTGAAAATGCTGTAAACAGTAAAGATCACACAACATTAGTAGCAGCTGTAAAAGCAGCAGGTTTAGTAGAAACATTATTAGGTAAAGGTCCTTTTACAGTATTTGCACCTACTAACGATGCTTTCGAAAACTTACCTGAAGGTACTGTAGCAACATTGTTAAAGCCAGAAAACAAAGCTACATTAACTAAAATTTTAACTTACCACGTAGTATCAGGTAAATTATCAACTGACGATTTGAAAAAACAAATTAAAGCTGGTAAAGGTAAAGCTACACTAACAACTGTTAGCGGTAACAAATTAATGGCCATGATGAATGGTAACAACATTATGTTAAAAGACGAAAACGGACATACTGCTAACATTACTGTAAGCGATGTTAAACAAAGTAATGGTGTAATACATGTACTGGATTCAGTAGTAACACCAAAATAATTTTAAATTATTAATTTTAATTGTAACAAATCGCCTTTCTAATTAATTTTAGAAAGGCGATTTGTTTTTGTTTAAAATATAAGTAATCGTTAACTGTTTGAATCAAGCCCCTTTTAATTTATTAAGATAAGTTTAAATTAAAAACTTACAACACAAATAGTCTACTACTATTTACATCAAATAACCCTCATCTATTAATGCCGTTTTACTGTGTCGTGCGGCTACAGCTAGTTCATCGCAACGATTATTTTCGGCATTGCTTGCGTGACCTTTTACCCACACAAATGTTACACTATGTAGTTTTACTAATGTTAGTAGGCGTTGCCAAAGGTCAGGGTTTTTAACATCCTTCCAGCTTTTTTTTACCCAACCGCTAATCCAGTTTTTATTAAATGCTTCCACTACATATTTACTATCGCTGTACACGGTAACTATTGCTCCTGGGGTTTTAATTTGTTCAAGTGCTACACTAACGCTCATTAATTCCATACGATTGTTGGTAGTATGTTTAAATCCTTGGCTTATTTCACGCCTATGTACTCCCCTAATCATAACTATGCCATAGCCTCCTGGGCCAGGGTTTCCGCTACATGCGCCATCGGTGTAAATATTTATCATTGAGTAATAAAGTATTGCGTTAATTTATATAATGAAACTACTTTGTAATAAAACAAAATAACACAACCCAATTAGAGTTGTGTTACATCGCTTTTTTTAGTGCCCACGACGAGAGTCGAACTCGCAGGAACCACCCCCTCAAGATGGCGCGTCTACCAATTTCGCCACGTGAGCATAACCATTAGTTAGTTTATGCTACTAATATTCGTCTTCGTTAAAAAAGAAATCGTCTTTACTTGGATAATCAGGCCAAATATCCTCTATGGTTTCGTAGGCTTCGCCCTCATCATCTATTTCTTGCAAGTTTTCTATTACCTCTAGTGGAGCTCCTGAACGCATAGCAAAATCTATTAATTCTTCTTTGGTAGCAGGCCAAGGCGCGTCTTCGAGGTAGGAGGCTAATTCTAATGTCCAGTACATAGTTGGTTATTATTTAATTGGTTTATTTGAGACTGCGAAATAATAAAAATATTTGATTAATGCCAATATAAATAGTAACTAAATACCATGCAATAGTTAATAGTTACTAACACTTGGTGTGGTTAAGTAATGTTTTTGCGTTTAATATAAATATCAACAATGTACCTAAACCCAATGTACACGTGGCTTAATAGCGCTTGAGGCATGCCATAATGCTTTACCATGAAGCCAAATCGTTCGCGCAAGCCTTGCGCTAAATTAGTGCGAGAAGTACCTCCTTCCAAAAATTTAGCAATTGCATTGTTACTCCTATGTGTGGTTGTGCATTTTTTTAATATTGTTATTACCCAGTCATAATCAGCGTTAATTTTACGAGTAGTGTCGTAGGGGCCACACAATAACCGTTTGGGTATAAATGATTGGTGGCTAACATTCATACCATATTTCAAACTATGCCACGTTAAGTTATTAGGCGCGCTTAATCTGCGTTTGCCAACGTATTGGCGCTGTTCGTTTATTATTTCGGTATCGCCATAATACACATCAGCATTGGTATAGTTATCAAACAGTTCGGCTACTGTAGTTGGATTTGCAAATTCATCGCCCGAGTTCAAAAATAAAACATAATCGCCTGTAGCCTTTTGCAAACCTTTGTTCATTGCATCATATAAGCCATTATCTCTTTCAGATACTAACGTAGTAATTCTTGCGCCATAATTTTTAATACTACTAAGTGTTTTATCAGTTGATGCACCATCAATAACTACATACTCAATGTGTGGGTATGTTTGTGCTAATACACTATTAATAGTATATTCAATTAAGGTTTCGCTGTTGTAAACAACGGTAATCACTGATAGTATTGGTGGTTTATTGTCCATTTAATTACAACTGATAGGGTAGGGGACTGTAAATTTTAAAATATTTAAAATTATAATTTAAAAGCTAAATTGAACATAATTTAAAACATACTGTAATTACTCTGTACTCTAGCTAAAGGTTAGATAGTATGTAATACTGTAAAACAAAAGCGTTTAAATGATGTGTACATCTTTAAACGCTTTGTTGATGAAGTGGGGGTGGAATTTAGCTCAGTTTTAAATTTTCACATCCATATTAAATTTACGATATTCGGTAGGTACAGTAAATAGTTTCATGTCTATAATCTTACGTTCCAATTTAATAGTTTTAGTATATTGTGTAGGCTGCGCTTTAATACCTGCTTCTTTAATGTACTGCTGTGCTTCCAATGGTAAAAAACCTTGGTTGGTAGGTAGGTTAATAAAGTAAGTGGCTAGTTTTTCTTTACGGTTTAATAATTTTAAATGATCAATAAAAAAATCGAATCCTGAAGCTACCCAGTAATCAATCATAGTTTTTTCTTTAGTATTAGTTACTAACCATTTTGTACATTTAGTACCTGCTACTAATTTAGTTTCTTTGGTTTTAATACACTCTACTTTACCTTCTACGGTGGTTTGTTCGTGACTAGCAACATCAATCCAAGCTTTTTTAACTGGGCTTACAGCATACACTTTGTTAGCTATAGTGTTCATTATTAAATAACCTTGTACTTTACCTTTTTTATCCAGCTCTTCAATACGAATATTAGGCGTTTTTACATAATAACGGTAGCTAGCAGTGTCAGTACCTATTACACGTATTAAATTTATTTGCCCCTCGAACGATTGTGCAAAACAGTTAAGGGCAACAATTAAAAATAATGAAGTAGATAAAATATAGCGCATAATTTATGTTTATTAAATTTATAATTTGACTTTAAAAGTAGGTTTTAAATATTTATAACCAAATTTATTTTACTTACTTTTGATAAAAATTTTAATTATATTCCTCCATGAGCCGACAACTTAAAATTAAAAAATTTAACCCTAACAGCGTAGGTAACCTCAACCACGGTATGTTTGGCTTACCATTTAGTATTGAAGAATCGCAAATAGTAGTACTACCCATACCGTGGGACGTTACTGTGAGTTATGCCGCTGGAGCTAGTAAAGGACCTAAGGCAATATACAATGCATCGTACCAAGTTGATTTGTACGACCCTTATCTTAAAGATGCTTGGAAAATTGGTGTGGCCATGGCGCCTATTAATACACAACTCAAAAAACAAAGCAAGCAACTACGCAGTAAAGTAGAAACCTATATTGAAACGCTCACCAACGGTGCCGATGAACAAAGTACGGATAACGTAGCTTTTCAAGCATCAATAAACGAGGCCTGCCAAAACATGATAAATTGGGTGGAGCAAGAAACCACCAACTACCTTAATGCAGGTAAGCTAGTAGTAGGCTTAGGCGGAGACCACTCGACGCCACTTGGTATATTTAAAGCCATGGCCAAAAAACATGGTAACTTTGGTATATTACAAATAGACGCTCACGCCGATTTGCGCAATGCTTACGAGGGCTTTGAGTTTTCGCACGCTAGTATTATGTACAATGCTCTTAAAATTAAAGAGCTGAAAAACTTAGTGCAAGTAGGTATTAGAGATTATTGCGAAGAAGAAAATTCGTTTATTGAAAACAATAAAGACCGTATTAAAACGTTTTTTGACAAGGATATTAAGCATGCACAATACGCAGGTAAATCAATAAAAAAAATACACGAAGATATTGTAAAAGCCTTGCCTAATAAGGTGTTTGTAAGTTTTGATATTGACGGCTTAGACCCTAAATTATGCCCCAGCACTGGCACGCCAGTTAGTGGTGGTTTTGAAACCGAAGAGGTACTCCATTTGCTTGAAATGGTAGTAGCTGCAGGCAAAACAATTATAGGGTTTGATTTAAATGAGGTAGCCCCTGGCAACAACGAATACGATGCTAACGTGGCGGCACGTATACTGTACCGTATGATAAATATTTTGGCCAAAAGCAATAAACTAAAAATTTAATTAAATAATCAGTTTTATTTCGTTAACGAAAATAAATACAAAAATATTGGAGCAATAACTACCAATAACAGCTAAATAAACCAAAACAACCAATGAAAAAAACAATTACATTAGCTACACTACTATTAACAGTAGGAATTACCAATGCGCAACAAAAATTTAAAACCGTATGGTCCGATAAACAAAAATACAACCATAGCAAAGAGGGTTATTTAAGTAGTGTAATAGGAAGCAACGACCAGTACGTGTACGCTAACTATGCTGGTGGCTGGTATGGTGTTATTTGGGGTCTGCATTTTGGTTACAAAATAGTAGCGTTTGACAAAGAAACTATGAAACGTGCTAAAACACTTGATATTAAGGGGTTTAATATAATACCATCAATGAAGGCTGAAACCAAAGGTATGGAGCTATACACAACTATGGTAAAGCAAAATAACGTGTATGTAATATGGATTAAGAGAAATAAAACCCAAAAAACAACTGAAGTATACGCGCAACAGTTTGATAAAACTTTAAAACAAATAGGCAGTATAGCACTACTTTATAGTGGGCAAACTGAAAATAAGGGTAAAAACAGCTCGGTTGATATTATTGATAATCCTTATATTAAGGACAAATTTATGATAGTGTCGGAAATTGAACGTAGAAAAAATGATAATATAGTAGTTGAATATACGGAGATAAGTACTAGTTTAAAAGCAAGTAAGACTAACAAAGTACAACTTCCGTTCAGTACTAAATTAGACCCCAAAAACATAACTAACATAGGCCGTAGTAGCGCTAGAGTTCGTAATCGTTTAACGGGCGAATACGTGTACGGCTCTGATGGTTTACTATACATAAGCCACGTTGTAAAATTGGATAAAGAAGAAAAAACGAAATTGCAAAAAAACGAAAATTACAAAATAAATTATTTTAACGTAGTCTATCCTACTACTAATCAGCTGGTAAACATACCTGTAAAACCTGAGGGAAAAAACTTGTTTCAATTACGTAAAATATACACGAGCGAAGGGGTATCAATTACCTCGTTTTACTCGGATCTTAGCATTGATAGCAAAGGAAGAGACTTGCACGGATTATATTATACCGAATATAATAATTTAGATAAGAAAATAGTTCAAAATAGTTTTACGCTATTTGGTAAAGAAACCCTAGACAAACTATATGCTAACGATAAGCAAGATAAGAAAAACGAGGGTATATTTAAAGGAAAGCAAGCTAAAGAAAGTAACGCACAATCGTTAGAAAATGATTATGTGGTAGAGGCTGTTGAGCAAAATAGTAAAGGGGAATTAGTAATATTTGGATCACGTATGATTAACTATGTAAGAACTGTACAAAGAGGTAAATACACTGAAAGTATTCCAATGTGCGACAAGCATAATGTAACTGTATTTAAAATTAAAAAAGAAGGGGGCTTAGTGTGGGCTACTAACGTGGACCGACACAAAACGTACGACGGTGAACATAACGTGTATGATGTAGATGTAACCAATAGTAGCGACTATGCTACTTATCTTGTAAAATATGGTTCTACCTACGAATTGGGGGCTAAAAAGAAAAATGTATTTAGTGCCAAAAAAGCAATAGGATTTAATGGAGATGACAAAGAAGCTATTACTATAAACGATGCTGACGGTGCCTTCAAAAAAGCTACTATAGAAACGGCTAGCTCAGCGCAAAAAGAACCTGAAAAAGACTATTTATTTCCGTTGGGCGAAAATACTTATACAATAGGTAACGAAACCTACGTTAGCACAGGTAGTATGAAACCACAAATGTTAAAATCATTACTAATGTTTCCTGTTATATATTTAGTGCCACCTACTCGAAAGTTTATAACTAAGGGTTCAGGTTATTTAGGGCGCATGTTGGTGGATAATGAAACACCCAATAAAAGTAAAAAGAATAAAAAATAAAAAAATCGCCTTACTATTCATTTTAGCAAGGCGATTTTTTTTTGCTATTAAACGGTAGCTTATTTATTGCTAATTTCACGCAAAAAATAACAACTATGCTACAATTAGTATTTGCAACGCACAACAATAATAAGTTAGTTGAAATTCAACAACAACTGGGCAATGCCTTTGTGCTAAAGAGTTTGAGCGATATTAACTGTAACACCGACATTGAGGAAACTGGCTGTACCTTTGCTGAAAATGCCAGTATTAAAGCACAGTACATAGCTACTAATTATGGAGTAAACTGTTTTGCCGACGATAGTGGCTTGTGTGTGCACGCCCTTGATAACGCGCCAGGAGTGTATTCAGCGCGCTATGCAGGTAGTCATAAAAATGATGACGATAATATGAACAAACTACTGTTAGCACTAGCCAATAGCACGGATAGAACCGCACATTTTAAAACTGTAATTTCGTTCGTATTAAATAATAAATTGTATTTGTTTGAAGGCGAGATACACGGCACTATAACTACTCAAAAGTTGGGTACTAATGGTTTTGGCTACGATCCATTGTTTATACCCAATGGCTACCAACAAACATTTGCAGAGTTGGATAGCAGTGTTAAAAACACCATAAGCCACAGAGCAATCGCATTTAAACAATTGATTACTTTTTTACAAAACATTTAACATCTACATTACAATTATGATAAACAAGATTAAAGTTGGGATTTTTTTTGGCGGTAATAGCAAAGAGCGTGAAGTGTCGTTTGCAGGCGGACGTACGGTGTACGACAACCTAGATAAATCATTGTTTGAAGCAATTCCAATATTTGTGGATAGCTTTAATAATTTTGTGTTATTAAACTGGGAATGTGTGTACAAAGGCTCAATTAGAGATTTTTATCCTGCGGTAAATGATTATCCTGCTAACAAAGGTGATTATCAAATATACGCTGAAAGCATTGGTATCACTAACAAAGATGCACAACAAGCTTTAACCGAAACCATAGGTACGTTAGTAACTATTGACGAACTTACTACACTTATTGATTTTGCATTTTTAGCCCTCCATGGCCCATTTGGCGAGGACGGTAAGCTACAAGGCGTGTTAGATTATTACAACATTCCGTTTAGTGGTTCGGGCATATTACCCAGTGCAATAGGCATAAACAAAGCCGTACAAAAAAAACTAATGCGCGATGCGGGGTTTAATGTACCCAAAGTTATTACCGTAAAACGCGAGGAATATATTACAGGCAATTGCAAAACAAAATTTGAACAAGCGGTTCAGCTCATTGGTTATCCAATGGTGGTAAAACCCGCTAACCAAGGCTCATCTATAGGTATTACTATTTTAAATGATACTACGGAATTTGCCTACATGGCCGCTATTGAAAAAGCATTATTTACCCGCTGGGTAGATGCTACGGAGTGGAAAGCAATGGATACTGATGCACAACACGAATACATAAAATCGTTGTCCGACATACGCGAAGGCCTTGGCATACCCGTGCGAGTAAGCACGCGTAACGAGAGTAAAATAATTACACATCCGTTTGATTTGCACCAGTATTTTAATACCACATTTGCTACCAGCAACGACGGCGTTATTGTAGAAAGCCTTGATGCCGAAAGTGAGGTGTTGATTGAATCGTTTATTGACGGCAAAGAATTTAGTTGTGTAGTAGTGCAAGACGAGCACGACCAACCGCAAGCCTTACCACCAACCGAAATCCGTAAGAGTGGCGATTTGTTTGACTACCGCAAAAAATATTTACCAGGCTTATCTCGCAAAATTACGCCAATAGATTTGCCAACAGCCAGCATCAACGCTATTCGTGGCGAATGCGAAAAATTATTTAACGAACTACATTTTAACGTGTATGCCCGTATCGATGGTTTTATAACCAACGACGGTGCTATATTTCTTAACGACCCTAATACCACGAGCGGTATGATGCCGTCGTCGTTCTTTTTTCATCAGGCTGCCGAAATTGGCTTAAACCCATCACAGTTTTTAACCTATATTATTCGTACATCGCTACGCCAACGATGCTTAGAGGCTAAGTTAAACCTACGCTACGAATATTTATTACAAGCGTTAGATGGCGCAATTCATCATTTTAAAACCAATACTACAACCAAAACTAAAATAGCAGTTATACTTGGCGGCTATAGTAGCGAGCGCCATATATCAGTAGAAAGCGGGCGTAATATTTACGAAAAGCTGGCATCATCAAGCATGTATGAGCCCGTTCCTGTGTTTTTAACAGGCAGTAACAACGATATTAAACTGTATCAAATACCTATTAATGTGTTATTAAAAGACAACGCTGACGACATAAAAGAAAAAATTGATAACTACAAAGTACATGAAGTTATTACACAAATTATACATAGTTGCAATAGCATTACACACAAATATTCGCACGCTAATAGCCTTGCTGCGCCACGCCAATTGAGCTTTGCAGAGTTAGCCACACAAGTACAAGGTGTATTTATAGCCTTGCATGGGCGCCCTGGCGAAGACGGACGCATACAACAAGAATTGCAAAAAGTGGGGTTATACTATAATGGTTCGGGTAGCGAAAGCAGCGTTATTACTATAAATAAATACAACACTAACGCCTTGCTACAACAGCACGGTATGTTAGTAGCCAAGCACGACTTAATACAACAAACTGACTGGAACGCCAATAAAGACGAGCGTATTACATTTATTGAAACTAATTACCCTTATCCGTTTATTGTAAAACCTGTGGACGATGGGTGCAGTAGTGCCGTTAAAAAAATTAAAAATCGTACTGAGCTAGAATCTTTTGCCATCTTAATTTTTAGAAACTCTGATGCCCTTGATAGCCAAGCGGTAGAAGTGTTACATATTAAAGAAAAAGAGGAGTTTCCCGCCAAGCCATTATTTTTAATTGAAGAATTAATTAGCAAAAAAGATGCTGATCATTTCTTAGAAATAACAGGCGGAATGCTTACCAGTTACGATGCACAGGGTAACTTAGTGTATGAAGTATTTGAAGCCAGCGAAACCCTTACCACAGGCGATGTGTTAAGTTTAGAAGAAAAATTTTTAGCAGGGCAAGGACAAAACCTTACGCCTGCTCGCTACCACACTGATGCTGATGTGCGTCAAAAAATATCAAATATCGTAAAATTAGAATTAGAAAAAGCCGCACGAGTACTTAACGTGCAAGGTTACTGCCGTATTGATGCCTTTGTGCGCGTGTACGGCGCTGCCGATAAAGTAGAGGTAGTGTTTATTGAAGTAAACTCCTTACCAGGCATGACGCCTGCTACTTGCATTTTTCATCAAACGGCAATTAATGGTTATACTCCTTACGAGTTTATCAATAATATATTGCAATTTGGTAAGCAACGTAGCGCATTAATTACACAATAAATACAACAAATGAATTACAGCACTAAAATAATTACCTACGCACAACTTACTAAAGATGAGCTGTATGCACTACTTAACTTACGAAGTACCGTGTTTATACTTGAGCAAAATTGTTGTTATCAAGATTTAGACTATAACGACCAACATGCACAACACGTGTTAATGTATGATGATAACCATAAACTAGTGGCCACCTGCCGCTTATTTGCCAAAGGTATAATGTACGATAATTATGCCTGTATTGGACGTGTGTGTTGCGCTAAAAACACAAGGGGCACAGGGCTTGGTAAGCTATTAATGCATACTGCGCTTAACCACATTACTACTCAAATGCACGAACCGAGTATTAAAATAAGTGCGCAATATTACTTGCTACAGTTTTATACTGCATTAGGTTTTGTAGCCCAAGGTGATATTTATTTAGAAGACACTATTGATCATATTGCAATGATCTACACTTCAATAAATTAAAACTTAGTTTTAGTATTAATTTTAAGTTTTTTACTAATAGCAATTTACTTTTTTAGTTCAGCTATTCCAAAGCAGTCTTGTTTGAGTAAACTCTAATATTCGTTTCTCTTATTTTAAAGGTACTGGTTTTATTGAAAAAAAAATAGGATTCAAAAAGAACTTCTTGCTCATGTTTCAAAACGCAATTCATTGTTATAATGTAGCTAAATAAACACTTCTTTAACAACCAAAAATTACAACTATCAGTACCGTTACCCACAATGTTATTTAATCAAATTTATCATATAAAAAAGCGCTATTGTATAACATTGTGTTAATTGTTAATAAACATTTAATTCATTATTTAAAAAACCCTACACTGCTTTATTTACAATAGTTACAGGCTTACTTAAGTACTACAACTATGCTGCTAAAGCCTTGCCAAAGGGCTTAGTTAAACAACCTTTTGTACACAAAAAAATGTTAGTTACTTTTTTTGTTTTTTTAGTGCAACCCACGAAACCACCTAAAAACAAGCATTGTTTATAACTACCTATAAATGGTTAATTATAGCACTTGATTACTAACTTGTTTTTTTCAATTTTTGTTGTGTAGTAAAAGTGTTACTAACACCCTAATTACAATAAACTCACTAATTCAACCATCTTACACACAATGCTAAACCAAACCTCAGCAGTAGAACCAATATTGGTCGAAAACAAAGATCGCTTTGTGCTATTCCCTATCAAACACAACGAAATATGGGAATATTATAAAAAAGCCGAAGCTAGTTTTTGGACTGCCGAAGAAATTGACCTTGGTGCCGACATCCAAGACTGGAATACAAAGTTAAACGACGACGAAAAACATTTTATTAAACACGTATTAGCGTTTTTTGCAGCAAGCGATGGTATTGTAAACGAAAACTTGGCTATTAACTTCCTTAACGAAGTACAATATCCTGAGGCGCGTTGTTTTTATGGTTTCCAAATTATGATGGAAAACATACACTCCGAAACTTATTCGTTGTTAATAGATACTTATATTAAAGACGCTACCGAAAAAGATATGTTATTCCATGCCGTTGAACACGTGCCAGCAGTAGCACACAAAGCAGCTTGGGCATTGCGTTGGATTGGCAACGGTAATTTTGCCGAGCGCTTAATAGCATTTGCGGCTGTGGAGGGTATATTTTTTAGCGGAAGTTTCTGCTCTATTTTTTGGCTCAAAAAACGTGGCTTAATGCCAGGCTTATCATTTAGTAACGAGTTAATTAGCCGCGACGAAGGCCTGCACTGCGACTTTGCTTGCTTGTTGTACAACGATTTAACCAACAAAATACCCGTAAGCCAAGTACAAGAAATTATTGCTGATGCCGTAGCTATTGAAAAAGATTTTGTACGCGAAGCAATACCTGTACGTCTAATAGGTATGAACGCAGACCTAATGTGCCAGTATATTGAATTTGTGGCTGACAGACTGCTACTATCGCTTAACTGCCCTAAAATATACAACGCCACCAATCCGTTCGATTTTATGGAACTAATATCATTGCAAGGCAAAACTAATTTTTTTGAAAAACGTGTTGCCGAATATCAAAAAGCAGGCGTAACAGGCAATAGAGATGATAATACGTTTTCGTTAGACGCTGATTTTTAAATTATACTACCAACTTCCTCCACACTAAATACTATACTTAAAAAAACACCCTATATATCCTATGATGTACGTTATAAAAAGAGACGGAAAAAAAGAGCCTGTGCAATTTGATAAAATTACAGCACGTGTACAAAAATTAAGCTATGGTTTGGATTCAACTCACGTGGATTCGACCAAAGTGGCTATTAAAGTAATTGAAGGTATTTACAACGATGTAGCCACCACGCAGTTAGATAACCTAGCAGCTGAAGTTGCGGCAAGTATGACAACTACTCACCCCGACTATGCAATACTAGCGGCACGTATTGCAGTATCTAATTTGCACAAAAACACCGAGAAATCATTTAGTAAAGTAATTACTAGCCTCTACAACTACATTGACCCTAAAACCAAGCAAAACGCTTCGTTGATAGCGGACGATGTGTACGAGATTATTAAAAAAAATGCTTCTAAATTAGATTCTGCCATTATCTACGACCGCGACTTTGGTTACGATTATTTTGGTTTTAAAACCTTAGAACGTAGTTATTTGTTAAAAATAAATGGAATGGTAGCCGAACGCCCTCAACACATGATAATGCGTGTGGCAGTGGGTATTCACAAGGCTGACCTTGACGCCGTAATTGAAACTTATAACTTAATGAGCGAGCGTTGGTTTACACACGCTACTCCTACTTTATTTAACGCAGGTACTCCTAAACCACAAATGTCGTCGTGCTTTTTATTAACTGCCAAAGATGATAGTATTGAGGGTATTTACGACACATTAAAAAGTTGTGCCAAAATATCACAATCAGCAGGGGGCATTGGCCTAAGCATACACAACATACGTGCTACAGGTTCGTACATCAAAGGTACTAACGGTACTTCTAACGGAATTATACCTATGCTACGTGTGTTTAACGACACGGCTCGCTATGTGGATCAAGGCGGAGGAAAACGCAAAGGTTCGTTTGCAATATATTTAGAACCTTGGCATGCTGATATTTTTGAGTTCCTCGAAATGCGCAAAAACCACGGTAAAGAGGAAGCTCGTGCCCGCGATTTATTTACTGCCCTCTGGACAAGCGATTTGTTCATGAAACGTGTTAAGGATAATGCCGAATGGTCGTTATTTTGCCCTAACGAAGCACCAAGTTTAGCTGATTGCTGGGGAGCTGAATTTGAAGCATTGTACACTCGTTACGAGCAAGAAGGTAAAGCACGCAAAACCATACAAGCACGTGAGTTATGGAATGCTATATTGGATGCACAAATAGAAACTGGTAATCCTTATATGTTGTTTAAAGATGCTGCTAACAGCAAATCGAACCAGCAAAACTTAGGTACTATAAAATCGAGTAACTTGTGTACCGAAATTATTGAGTACACTGCCCCCGACGAAATAGCGGTATGTAATCTAGCTTCCATAGCATTACCTCGTTTTGTTACTACCGAAGGCACGTTCGACCACCAAAAACTATTTGATATTACGTATGTAATTACCAAAAACTTAAACAAAATAATTGATGGTAATTACTACCCTGTAGAGGAGGCACGTAAATCAAATATGCGCCACCGCCCTATTGGGCTTGGTGTACAAGGGTTGGCAGATACATTTTGTATGATGCGTTTACCGTTTGAATCGACTGAAGCACAAACGTTAAATAAAGAAATTTTTGAAACTATTTACTACGCATCAATGACTGCTAGTAAAGACCTAGCCAAAATTGACGGTGCTTACGAAACCTACCCAGGTAGCCCAACTTCAAAAGGAATATTTCAGTACGATATGTGGAATGTTACCCCAAGCCCACGTTGGGAATGGGATATACTAAAAGAAGAAGTGCTTAAATACGGTGTGCGCAACTCACTATTAGTAGCGCCAATGCCAACGGCCAGTACATCGCAAATATTGGGCAATAACGAATGTTTTGAACCATTTACCTCTAATATTTACAAGCGTGGTACACTATCGGGCGAGTTTATGGTGGTAAATAAATATTTGTTAAAAGACCTTGTAAGATTAGGTTTATGGAATGATAATTTAAAAAATAAAATTATTGTAAGCAATGGCTCAGTACAAAACATTGACGAAATACCTGCTAACCTTAAAGACTTGTACAAAACCGTATGGGAAATTAAGCAAAAAACAGTTATAGATATGGCTGCCGACCGTGGTGCATACATTTGCCAATCGCAATCAATGAACTTGTTTGTAGAGAATGTAAATGCCGCCAAGCTTACCTCAATGCACTTTTATGCCTGGGAAAAAGGCTTAAAAACAGGCATGTATTACCTACGTACCAAAGCTGCTGCCGATGCTATTAAGTTTACCGCTGATACAAGTGCTGCTGCCAACAAATCAACCGTAGGCACTAACACAGCTACTACTACTACTGCCACAGCACTAAGTAATACCGTTATTACGCCCAACGCTACCTTAGCACAAGTACGTATTGAAGCCTATACTCAAAACAACATAGCCAACCAATACACCGAAAACATGAACGATATATCGTGCTCGTTAGATAACCCTGACGCTTGCGAGGCTTGCGGTAGTTAAGTTGGAGTAAATTTTAATATTGAATAGTAAAATAATTGTAAATAATATCAGTTATTAATTGAGTAGCGAACTAGTTTGCTACTCAATTTTTTTGAAACATAAAACAAATGAAAAAAACGACAATTAATTATGTACTCATATTGTTAGTTACCCTACTAACCACATCTTGCTTAACCAAACAATATGTTCCTTTTGCCCATAGTGTAAACACAAAAGGAAGTAAAATATATGTTTTTAGACCATCAAATTACGCTGGAACAACAGGAATGAAAGTGTTTGCCGACGATAAATTTGTAGGTAGAACAGGTCCTAGAGGTTACTTATGCTTTGAGATAAATGAAGGGGTACATATTATAAGTACTAAAGCCGAGGATAGAGCAAGCACGCCAATTATTGCACAAGTGGGTAAAAGTTACTATATATTACAAGTTGCCGAGCAAGGTGTACTAAGAGCTCGTGTACGTAGTTATGAAATAACCGAAAACGAGGGAAATAGGCTAATTGAGCGTAATGATTTAATACAACCAATTATTGAATAAGTTTTTAATACACTCCGCCTGCATAATTTCATTAATTATGCAGGCATTTTTGCATGGTCAACAATGTAATGCACAGCCTAACAAAATTAAACTGTACGCTACACTTGGGGTAAAAAATAGTTTTGTGTTTAAGCACACTTCTATTGATAGCATAACGCTTAATCCGTCATTGGTATACCTAAGCCCTAGTTTTAACTTAGGGTTTAGTAACCAGCTAACTAACCGTGTAGGTTATTATGGTGAGGCAATACTGTGTAGCGAAAAACAAAAATTTAGTTTGCTTACACACGCAACTTACTCACGTTCGGTACAGTTAATTATTCGCCATAACGTTGGTATTAGTGTGGGGCTTTTTTATTTGTTTAAAACAAGCTACATTAGCGTAGGGCTTAGTACGTATTACTCAAAACCTTATGCTTACGGGCTTACAGGTAACGACCAATTATATAATTATAATAATTTAAGGTTAGACAATACCTTTTATACTCCCACAATAGTTACCCGCCTATTGTGTAGTTACACACATACACTATCCAAAAGCAATAAACTACAATTGGTAGCAAGTGTTGAACTCCCACTAAAAAAAAACGAACAAATGTTAAAAAACACCAACTTATATCCTGTAACTAATTCGTTTGCTATACGCTACTATTATGTACCTACCTTGCTTGGTATAAAGCTGTATTTATGAAAATTATTTTAGTACTAATTACCTTAGCTAGTTGTGCCCAAGTAGTTGGTCAACAGCGGTTTAATAATTTTTATGCAACTGCCAGCCCTAATAGCACATTATTACAAACGGCACACTCGGCTATTAGCCCACTACCGTTTACAATAGTACCTGCTATTGGTGGTTTTGCAGGCGTTGGCTACCAGCAAACGTTACACAATAATTTATACGCTAATGGCGAAATTGGAGTATTAATAAGTAGAGTTAAAATAAAGTATGGTAAAAATAATACCACAACAACAGGGCCTATAGCCCCTAACTGTAGTATTGGCATTGGGTATACCAGTGCAATAACAACCACACGTTGTGCGGCACTACAATTAACGTATAGCAGTAATCTATTTAGCTTAGCTACAAAAGATACTTTTGTAGGCTACCGTAATTTTAATAATACACTGCTAGCTAAAGAAACTATTATAGCGCATTGGAATTATCACCCAAGCATAAAAATAGGATTTGGTATCTACCACAAAAAAACAATAGGTGTTATATACACCGGCATATCATTTAAAAAAGGTTGGAACAGAGTAGTAGAGATAAATTATAACTACACTATAAACGGAATCGCTGAAAGTACTCAATTAGTTAGCTTTAACGATGATGTTAGCCTTGTGCTTAATTATTATTTTAAAACTCGTAAGCCTAACCCAACTCCTACGCCACAAAGTACTTTTTATTAATAATTGTAGCGAGGTAGTAGTAGCAACTATTTTAATTAAAAAAGTACTAAGGTATTACCCCAGTATTTCTTTAAGTTTAGTAATGGTATAATCTATTTCTTGGGTGGTATTAAATTTTGAAAACGAAAAACGCACCGATGGACGCATTGCATCAGCATTAATACCACGCAACACATGCGAACCTTGGTTGCTACCGCTTGTGCAAGCACTACCGCCTGAGGCCGCTATACCTGCAATATCAAGGCTAAACAACAGCATTTCGCCATTGGGGTTAGGCGCAAACGATACATTAAGTACGGTGTACAAACTTTGCGCAGGAGTAACATTGCCGTTAAACTGCACATCAGTAAAATTAGCTTGCAACTGCGTTATAAAATAATTTTTTAGCTCCTGTATACTTTGCTGATGCGCCGTTAAATGTGCATTAGCAATTTCCAAGGCTTTGGCTATACCAATAATTCCGTACAAGTTTTCGGTACCGCCACGCATATTGCGCTCCTGCGAACCACCTGTAATATAGGGTGTTATACGCGCATCGTTTTTAATATAAATAAAGCCAACACCCTTAGGCCCATGAAACTTGTGCGCAGCTCCTATAACAAAATGTACGTTTATTTGTTGTAAATCAAACGCATAGTGTGCCATGGTTTGTACCGTATCGCAATGAAACAAAGCATTGTATCGCAAACATATTTCGCCTACTTCTTTTAATGGCAATAGTGTACCAATTTCGTTATTGGCGTGCATTAATGATACTAGCGTGCGTTCGTTGGTAAATTTAAGTAACTCTTCAAGGTGTGTTAAATCTACATTTCCTTCATTATCTACCCGCACAAAATGCAGTTGTATAACTCCACGTTTATCTAATTCCTCCAGAGTGTGCAACACTGCGTGGTGTTCAATATGGGAGGTTATTGCATGTTTAATTTTAAAATCATGTACACTACAACGTATTGCCATGTTATCGGCCTCAGTGCCTCCGCTAGTAAAAAATATTTCGCCAGGACTAACATTTAAACATGTAGCTATGCTTTTGCGTGCCTCTTCAATAGCCGAACGTGTGGTACGCCCAAATGAATGTATGCTCGATGGGTTGCCAAAATGGTTTTCCATATAGGGTAACATGGCTTGCAATACCTCACTATCCATGGGAGTTGTGGCAGCATTATCAAAATATATTTTGTGCATAGCTTAGGCTGATTTTAAGGTTTGTTCCTTGATAAGCGCACTAATGTCAGTCATTATTTTTTTGGCTAAATTTTGAGCTGTGCTCTCGGCAGTACTTTCGGAGTATATACGAATAATAGGCTCAGTATTGCTACGGCGTAAGTGCACCCACTCCTTGTCAAACTCTATTTTAAGTCCGTCAATAGTGTTAATAGGTTGCTTTTTGTATTTAGTTTGAATATCTGCCATTAGTTTATCTAAATCCACATCATCATTTAATTCAATTTTATTTTTAGATATATGGTAGTTAGGGTACGATGCTCGTAACATTGAAATAGTTTTGCCATACAATGCCAAGTGGCTTAAAAACAGGGCTATTCCTACCATAGCGTCTCGCCCATAATGTAGTTCGGGGTATATAATGCCACCGTTACCCTCGCCACCTATTACGGCGTTGGTGGCTTTCATTTGCTGTACTACATTTACTTCGCCTACGGCAGCAGCGGTGTAAGTACATTTGTTTTTTTCGGTAACATCACGCAACGCACGGGTGCTCGATAGGTTAGATACCGTAGCACCTTTGGTATGTTTTAGCACATAGTCTGCCACGGCCACAAGAGTATACTCTTCGCCAAACATTTCGCCGTCTTCGCACACTAGGGCTAGTCTATCTACATCGGGGTCAACTACAATACCTAGGTTGGCATTTTGTTTTTTTACTAATTGGGCTATGTCTCGTAAGTTTTCGGGTAATGGCTCTGGGTTATGCGGAAACTGTCCGTTAGGTTCAGTATATAATTCGTACACGGTTTCAACACCAAGTGCAGCCAGCAATTGTGGTATGGCTATACCTCCAGTTGAGTTTACGCAATCAATGGCTATTTTAAAATTAGTCTTTTTAATTGCTGTCACATTTACCAATGGCAATGCGAGTATGGCATCAATATGTTTGGCAATAAGGGTATCGTTGTAGATGGTAGTCCCAATGGTGTTTACGTCAGTAAAATTATACCTTTCGTTTTCGGCTATAGCAAGTATTGTTTCGCCATCAATGGCCGATATAAATTCGCCTTTGTGGTTGAGTAGTTTTAGAGCGTTCCATTCTTTAGGGTTATGGCTTGCGGTTATAATAATTCCGCCATTAGCCTGCTCAGTAACTACCCCCATTTCAACAGTTGGCGTGGTAGATAAGCCAGCATCAATAACATTAATACCCAAGCCATTAAGCGTAGCTATTACCAACTGATTGACCATACTGCCTGATATGCGGGCATCGCGCCCTACAACTACCGTTAATGCTATACCAGCATGTTGCTGTTGTAGCCAAGTGCCATAAGCGGCAGCAAATTTTACTACATCAATAGGGGTAAGATTACTCCCTACTTTACCACCTATTGTACCTCTAATTCCCGAAATTGATTTAATTAACGCCATCCAATTATAACTATTATGTGTAAAAAATTTGAACCACTAAAGTAATGTTGTTACGCTAAAAACCCTATTGAAAAGTGGGGTAAATTATTAACAATATTCATGTGCTAAAAATAGGTATTGATTAGTAAAACTAGGTAGTTAAATTTTAGTTACTCCACCGCTTCGGCAGCCGTAATAGTAACGGGAGTACCGCTCATACACACGCTCATAGCGTTTTTGGCAATGCTAAACTTTACCCATAGTTGTTTGCCCGCTATTTTAAATTGTTCGTTTAAACCTAGGGGTTCAAGTGTACTATGGTCTTCGAGTTTTAGTACAAAAGTGCAGCCGTCAAGCCCTCGTTTATCTACCACCACGGCTTTAAAAAAACCATTACTCAAGTGTGCTTTATCGCTGGCGGTTAATGGTGTTTTTACTATCGTAGGTTTACTAACGTGCGTAGTTGTTTTGGTCTTCTTTTTCTTTTTTTTCTTACTTTTTGTTTGTTGTGCTGTAACGCTTGTAATAGTTAGTAATAGGGCTAGTAGGGTGATTATTAGTTTGTTCATTTTTGAGATGGTAGATTAAGAGTAGTTAGAATTAGTAATATTTTAACAGTATCATTCCAGTATAATTAACACATTGAATAGAAGTAATAATGTATAGAGTAACTTTATTTTATTGAATACTAGGAGAGTACAAATACTTTAAAATAAAGAATTACGATAAACACGAATGTTCCTATAAGTGTTATTATTAATCCGTGTTTTCTATCGGCGGTAGTGTACACGTAATCTCTAGTGCCATTTGGCAGTATGCGTTTGGTTGTCCATAAATGTAAGCCTATAGCTATTCCAAGAAGACCGCCTAATGCTGCCGAAATATATCCGAAAATAGTCCATACAGAACTTCCAGTCTCTTTTTTGGCAAGTTCTTTCAGTCTTTTCTTAATATAGGGTATCTTCTAATTCTTTAGTAATAACTACACCTCTATCGGCAAGTATTTTTTTAGCTAAATTAACATTGAGCTCGCCCCAAGAGTCAGGCTCTGTTAATACTTCTATGAGTTCATCGTTTTCAAAATCAAACATATAGTAATCAGTACCTATGTGTTGTATTTCTTGTAAAGTATGTTTTTTCAGTAAATCATTTACAGTAATAAAATCGGTAGTTTTAATTTTAATAAAAAAATATTCAGTTCCTTTTCCTGTTATGAAATCGGCTAACGAGGTGGTATCATCGACCTCAAATTCAATGCTATTATCAGTTAATAATTGTATTAACTCTTTGGCTTGCTCTTTATTTTGATATTTTTTATATGTAACAAATTCGCTCATTTTTTTATTTAATAGTTATCAACTCTATATCATACACCAATGCACTACGTGGTGGTATTTTGTTAAGGTCGCCTAGTAGGCCGTGGGCTAGGTGTGTAGGTATTATAAATTTTGCTTTTTCGCCTTGGTGCATTAGCTTAATGCCTTCGTGTACGCCACTTTCTACATCATCGTGGTCTACCCTAAATGTTTCGGCACCAGTAGTGCGTGTGGTATAGCATAGCGTACCGTCGAGCAACGACACCGTGTAATGCACCGTAGTGTGGCTATTACTTACGGGCATTGCGCCTTGCGTACTTTTGGTAATGCAGTACAACAGCCCAGTACCTGTGGCTTGCATAGTTAGATTGTGGTGTGTTACGTAGCTTTCAATGCGTTGTTTTTCGGTGCTTACAAATGTTTTGTTGGCATCTTGCAAGGTGTCTTTTAGTTGTGCTTCAGGTAGTTGAGGCGCATTGTCAGTATCAACATTACAACCCAAAGCAAGAGTAATTACTAAGGGTAGTGTGTGTTTAAACCAGTTCATTAGCATACTGCGGAATTATGTTTTCAAACTGTTTAATAGTTTCGGCTAACGAAAGGTCGCTGCCACCACCAGCAGCATTGGCGTGCCCACCACCATTAAAATGCTTACGCGAAAATTCGTTTACATTAAACGTTCCTTTGCTACGAAACGATATTTTAACAGCCCCATCTCTCTCCACAAAAAACGCTGATAGCTTTATGCCACTTACGCTAAGCCCTATGTTTACTATACCATCGGCGTTACCAGTTTCGTAGTTGTATTCGTTTAACTCGCCTTCCGTAAGGCTACTTACCATAATAGGCAAGGGGTCGAGCTTATACATTTTGTGCGCCATTGCGTAGCCATGCAAGCGTTTACGGTTAATATTGTCAGCATCAAATATGCGCTCGTGTATTTCTTGGTTTTTAACGCCTGCCGCCAATAATTGCGCTACTACTGCATGTGTACGGTTGGTACACGAGTAATATTTAAAACAACCAGTATCAGTAAGTATGCCCGTGTACAGGCATTCGGCAATATCTTTATTAAGCAAATTAGTTTTTTCCATTAGCTCCATAAACACATATATTAGTTCGCAGGTGGAACTTGAACTTACATCGCTAAGCATGTAGGTAGCATAGTTGCTAGGTTCTAGGTGGTGGTCAATCATAACTTTAGGTGCGGTTGATGCCGCTACTAAATCTCCTAATTGGTCAATACGTGTTAAGTTATTAAAATCTAACGTAAATAACAAAGTAGCATTAGCAATTAATTGGGCCGCTTTTTGCGGTTGTTGAGTAGCTATAACCACTTTATCATTATTGGGTAACCAAGTAAGGTTTACAGGGTATTCGTTAGGAGTAACTACCGTAACAGTATGGTTTAATTGTATTAAAAAATTGTATAACCCCAACGAACTGCCCATTGCATCGCCATCAGGCGATTTGTGCGTAGTAATAACTATTTGTTGAGGTTGTGCTAGTAAGGCTTGTAGTTGTTGCGTTGTCATGCGTTGTATATGTATAAACTATTGAAATAATGGTAAGTTGAACTATTGTACAAATGTAATTATAAATACTACCTTTGCACCCAATTAAAAGTATACATTATTCACAAAATAAACAACAACCCAAAAAACAATGGCAACTAACAGAACCTTTACCATGATTAAGCCTGATGCAGTAGAAAACAACTACATTGGAGGTATTTTAAAAATGATTAACGATGCAGGTTTTCGCATTGTGGCAATGAAATATATGCAACTATCGCCAGCAGCAGCAGGTACTTTTTACGAAGTACACAAGGAACGTCCGTTTTATGGCGAGTTAGTAAGCTACATGAGCAGCGGACCAATTGTTGCAGCGATACTTGAAAAAGAAAATGCAATGGCTGATTACCGTACACTAATTGGTGCTACTGACCCTACCAAGGCTGACGAAGGCACAATACGTAAAATATACGCAAAATCAATTGCTGCCAATGCTGTGCACGGTAGCGATAGCGACGAAAATGCTGAAATTGAAGGTAATTTCTTTTTTAGTGGCTTAGAGCGTTTCTAAGTAATATTAAATAACAAAATAAAAAGCTAAAACTCCCACATCAAACATAATTGATGTGGGAGTTTTGAATTATATAGTATAAAATACCCTTGTTTACATTAGTTACTAAAATAACGCTCTCACTTATTTAAAATGATTATAAATTAGCTATTGTTAGCAAAATAACTCGCATTATAATTAGTCAGTAAAACTTTGAAATTAACTTTGTGCTGTTATTAAAATAAATGGTGTGGTATTACTTACACACCTACATTTGCACTAATAATTTTACAATTGTACTCAATAATTATCAATAATAAATTAAAACAAAACAACAATGGAAGTAAAAAACAAAATCGGATTTTTTAATTCGGGTATCGGACAAAAAGTAACCATGGCATTAACAGGTATATTCCTGTGTGTATTTTTAATAGTGCATTTGGTAGGTAATTTTCAGTTATTTCATCAAGATGGTGGGCAGGCGTTTAACGAGTACGCTGTGTTTATGACTACGTTTCCGCCAATCAAATTTGTGTCGTATGGTTTGTATGCTATGATTATTTATCATGCTTTTAAAGGGCTGCACCTTGCCTACAAAAACATACAAGCTCGCCCAGTAAAATACCATACTGAAAAACCAAGTGCTAACAGTGCCTGGACATCGCGCAGCATGGGTGTTTTGGGTACAATAATATTAGTATTTATTTGTACACACATGAGTAATTTTTGGTGGGAGTATCATAATTCACCACTCACTTATTCAAAGTACGAAACCAATTTGACTACTGGTGCAGTTACTACTTCAGTTTACGACGGGGAAATAGCCAACAAAAAATTAGAATATCTCACTAACGACAATACTGTTAGAGTGGTGGTAGTAAAAGATTTGTACAAAGAAGTTGCTGAAGCATTTACTAACATTGGCTTAGTGCTATTGTACGTTCTATCAATGGCAGCATTAGCGTTTCACTTGTTGCATGGTTTCCAAAGTTCGTTTCAAACCTTAGGTTTTAATCATAGCAAGTATAACAAAGTTATTAATTTTGTAGGTACTTATATATTCGCAATAGCTATACCCATTGCGTTTGCGGCTATGCCTATCTACTTTTATTTTTTGAGTAAATAATCTTTAATACACTTATATATCATGAAATTAGAATCAAAAATACCTACAGGCCCATTAGCCGAAAAATGGGAAAAATACAAAGGCGAAGCCAAATTAGTAAACCCTGCTAACAAACGTAAGTTAGAAATTATAGTAGTAGGTTCGGGTCTTGCAGGCGCATCAGCTGCTGCAAGTTTTGCTGAGCTTGGTTATTCAGTAAAAGTATTTTGCTATCAAGATAGTGCTCGTCGTGCGCATAGCATAGCGGCACAAGGCGGAATTAATGCCGCTAAAAATTACAAAAATGACGGCGATAGCGTTCATCGTTTGTTTTACGATACCATTAAAGGTGGCGATTTTCGTTCTCGTGAGGGTAACGTATATCGCTTAGCCGAAGTATCCACAGGCATTATTGACCAATGTGTGGCACAAGGCGTACCCTTTGCTCGCGAATACGGAGGATTGTTAGATAACCGCTCGTTTGGAGGCTCGCAAGTATCACGTACGTTTTACGCAGCAGGGCAAACGGGTCAGCAACTATTATTAGGTGCTTATTCCGCCATGATGCGCCAAGTAGGGCTAGGTAACGTTAAGGTACATGGTCGCCACGAAATGCACGAAGTAGTAACTATTGATGGCAAAGCACGTGGTATTATTGCCCGCAACTC
>JAYWFU010000040.1:0-2905 GCA_043778625.1 Bacteroidia bacterium
TTGTTTTGTTACGAGGGGTATTTATTAGTGTTTTGTGCAGTATTAAAAAGCGCTATTATTTTGACTATATTTTGTTTTTCGTCAATTTCAAAAAACATAGGGTAAGGATATTTTTTAAGCGGTAATGCTCTGTAGTGCTTAAAACGTACTTCATAAAAAAGGACTTATGCGTAAAGCTGCATAGGCTTGTTCTATTTCGTGTAATAGATTAATTAGTACTTTATTATCTTCGGTTACACGTTTGTAATACTCAATAGCATTATCAATATCGTTTTGTACATCGGGTTCAACTACAACTTTATAAGCCATATTTTTGTTTAATTTGTTTCATTACTTCTTCAGCAGGAATGTATTCTTCAATAGGGATTTTGCTACGCTCGTCAAGTATATTTTTCATTTCCTGTGTAATTTCAAAATCATGCGAGTGCTGTGGCACACTTACAAACGTAGTGGTGTTTTTTACTTCGTCATCAATATAAAAAAGTACGTGTACTTGCTTTCCTACATAGTCGTTAGGCAATGATACTGACATATCAAATTGCATTTGTGGGGGTGTAACTATTGTTCGTATCATGGTGTTTGTAGTATAGGTTAAGAGTTATTATCTGTATGCGGCTTGAGTTTTAACAGAAGCTAATAAATGGTCAATAGTGTATAGTATGTGTTCCTTATCCGTTTCGGGCAAGGCATCAATATCGTTTAGGCGCTTGAGCATTACAGGTTTTTTTTTAAAATTTACTTGCTTAGTTTCCCCTAGTAAAAATCCAACAGTGGTTTCTAATTCGTCTGCCAAACGCTTTACTACATCAATTGTAGGCTTTACTTCGTCACGTTCGTATTTACCAATTTATAGAATGATTTGTACTAATACTTTTAGCTAATTCGCTTTGGGAAAGCCCTTTTGCGTCTCTACATTCACGTAATTTTTTGCCGAAGCTTATTGTTTGATTAGTCATTCTTGGTGCATAATTAGTGTTTATTCTCTAATATTTCAAATATACGGTTCAAATGTGAATAAAAAAAGTCAACTTAAATTTGTTTAAAAAGCCAAATAATATATTTCTGGGCAAAATATGAACGAAAAAATAAATTTAACAATTCCCCCGCCATGCAAATCCCCGAAATCAAAACCCGCTTACCCATACTGCAAGTACTGGCGCATTATGGTTTAAAACCTAACCAGCGGATGATAACTTCTTTTGTTAGTGTGTAGTACGGCGTTAGACATTTGTTGAGGTAATAAAGTAAGGTGAGTAAAGCTACAATATACACTTTTTGAATCGCTTGTAAAAGTTTAAATCAGTTCGATAATAACTAAGTACCGTGCCAACTGTGGTAACTGATACGTTAATTGTAGAGTAAACAAAGCTTGATAGGCTTAAAAAGAGTACTTAACATAAAAGTTGCACTATTCATAATAATGGTTTACTTTTGTATTATTAAAACGAAATAACTAAACCTAACTATAAATGAACACACAAAACACCACAACATTTGCTCCTGAAGCAGTAGTAGAAGCACAAACAAAATCAATTAACAACTTTATGGAAAGTACCCAAAAATTTCAAAAAGCAATGATGGGCGGACACATTAAAGAAAAAGGTACTGATATTTATAACGAGTGGTTGCAAGGACAGCTAAACATTATGGGCTTAGCTAACACTACTACTGGTGCTACTACCAATAATAACAACTCGTTGTACAACCAAGATTATTACAAATCGTGGTACGGTAATCAAATGAATATGATGAAACAAATGGTGGATAGCAACCAAGGTATGTATAACCAATTTATTAATTTTGGTAAACCAATGCAAACCGTACAGGATAGTTTTGGCGGTATGAATGGTACGTGGACTAATATGTACAACAACTACATGAGTACCATTAATAACATGAGTACAAACTTTACTAATATGTTGCCTAATAGCACCACTAAAGACGCATTTAGCACTATGTTTCAAACACAAAACGTGTATTTGAAAATGCAAGAGTTAATGCAACCAATGATGACTGCTATGCAAAACATGAAGGCTGGCACATGGGACGCTACAGCTATGACTAATATGTTTGACATGAACCAGTACAAACAAGTTACCGAAAAAATGTTTGAAGGATTTTTTCCAACTAACAATAACTTTAACCCAATGTTTGAATCATACATCAAAAATATTGAATCGTATTTTGCTAACAACACCGCTACACAAAAAGATTTTTCAGCACACTATCAAAATATGCTAAAAAATTGGCCTAGTTTAATGGGTACTGATTTTAATAAAATGAATGATGTAATGAACACATACTCTACCAACGTATTTGGTAAAGCTATGGAGCCAATGTTAAACATGATTACTCCAAGCAAAGAAAAAGAAGGCGTAGAAACAATGATTAATGTAGTAGATAAAATGATGAGCTACTATACTAAACAAGCTCAAATGCAATATTTATTATATACTGCATCGCAAAAATCGGCAGAGCAAACAGTAAGTATGATGACCGAAAAAATGAAAACATCAACTACTGCAACTACACCAGTTAATTTTCAAGAATTTTTTACGGAATGGGTAGCATCTAACGAAAAAATATATACTGACTTATTTGCTAGCGATGAATTTTCGACTACAAAATCGGCGTTGTTAAACGTATCGTTAGGTATTAAAAAAGAATTAGAAACGCAGTTCGAAACTCAGTTTGCTAGTTTTCCTATTGTGTACCGTACCGAAATGGACGAATTATACAGCACAGTACATACGCTTAAAAATAAAATAAAAGAATTAGAGGCACAACTAAAGCATACTACGCCACTAACTCACACTACTACCGCTACTACTGAAGAGGCTAAAGCAGCAAAGAAAAAGTAATTAATACCGTACATATTCTTAAAATAACAAAAACGTTGTGGCTA
>JAYWFU010000041.1:0-2870 GCA_043778625.1 Bacteroidia bacterium
ATGCAGAAATTACGAACTGCTTTTTGAAACAGCTGAAGAAATGGTTAAGCTGTCTGCTATAAAATTATTATTGAATAAAATTTAAACAGGCTCTAACTAATTACAATGCAGCCGAAATAAATTCTACCATTAAAGAATCTATTGATGAAAAAAGTATAGTTTTTAGCGACATAAGCACCTCTTACGTAAACATAACAGACTATGTAGAGTTACACTTTACTGAAAAATCAGACAAAGAAAACTACTCAAAAGGTATTGAAGTAGCTACACATTACCATAAGTAATGCTAAGCGAAATTTACTGGGTAATTACCACAAAATAAAAGGTAAATACTTGCAACTGTATTTAAATGAATTTGTTTACAAATTAAATCGAAGATGTTTTGAAGAAAAACTCTTTGATAGGCTTGTTATTACTGCAATTACGGGGTTATGATTATTTGCAGACATGCATAAAAAATAAAAACTAATTGTAATGAGTACTAATAACAAACAAGAAATTAAGGTTAATTACACTCCTACTGGTACGAGCAAAATGCTCGCGCCAGTAGGAGTGTGTTAGTAAGCAAGCTATTGTGGGTGGGTATATTACTCCTTAACTACTTTAAATATAGTGCTTACGCCATTGACGTTAGTTAGTTGCAATAAGTACAATCCTGCTGGATATTCGGCTATGCTAAGTTGGTTGTTGGTAATGCGCCCTTGCTTGAGCGTGCTGCTAGTTATGTTTTTGAGTACGTAGTGTAAGTTACCCTCAGTAGCTGTTATGTACAGTATACCGCTGGTGGGGTTGGGGTGTAATTGTACCGCTTGGGTTTGAGGCATGGCTTGCGTTTCCGTATTAGTTATGTAATTTGTAGCTGGGTTAGCCTTACGAAAGCTATTGGTATAAGGCGTGTTACACGAGTGTATAAACGCACCAAATTCCGCTCCCTCCACAGCACTAAAACCATCGGCTAGTTCTATTTCAGTGCCAGCACGGTACGTTATGCTTAGGGCATTAGGTACGGTGGCGGTACTGGTTATGGTATTTTGCGCCTCAAGGTAATTAGTAGCGGTGTAGGTGGTGGCCTCGGTTAAATTAATATCAGTAGGGCAATACAAATCGTGCTGCCATGCGCCACGCCCCCAAACTATGCTACGTAGCTTATTAGTAGCATAGTTAATGTTAAGCCCCTTAGTGCCTGTGTTGGGTAGGCTGACGCCAAAGGGTATCCAGTTAGTGCCATTGTCCAACATTTTTAAGTTGGTGTAAAATACGCCAACATCAGTAGCAAAATACATACCCCTATTGGAGTATTTATCAATAGCAAAGCCTCCGCCGCTTACATCAGGAAGATTGCGGGTAAGGTCAAGGTACAAGTTAGGATCAACAGTGTTAGTAGGGTCGTTAGCAAAATTGTACGTAAATGCACTAGGGTTAGTATAATCTAATTCGAACAACATGTTTTTACCCGTAGGATTATTAGCATAATTATAAGTACCGTAAGGCACGTACACGAGGTTGGCATTAGTGGCATCAAATGTTATTTGTCCGCACCAACCATTGCTAGGCAAAGGCAACTCTTCCCACGAGGCTATAACATTAGCCGCGTTAGGGTCGTCAAATATTTTGGTGCGAAACAGGTGGCTAACTCCATTAATTAGTATATGGGCTAGTAAATACTTTTGGTTACTCTCCGCCTCAGGCGTGTATATACGCCAAATGTGGTAGTTACTTAAACTAGGATAAAGGGTTTTGAGATAAATATTAAAATTAGAAATAGCAAAATTACTGCCTATTACACCACGATTAAAAGAGCGTATAATTTCTTGACTACCTAGGTGAGTAGTGGTTCTAAAAAATGTAGCAGGATTTGCTTTATCCAATACCATAGTATTATCCCACGAAAGTTTTTCGTTTGTATAATAAGATCCGTAATCTTCAATCGCGAAAGAGCTCACATATTTGTTATTAGTAGAAAACCAATTTATTTGCGTAGAAGTGCACATATAATTAGAATTTTTATTGTCAATCACAGTAGCGTTGCCATCTCCCCACGCCACTGTTTTCCAATCAGGATTCCAGTTAGTAGAGCTGTAATTAGTAGTAGATAGTACACTACCATCATGGTACAATCCTGCTAATATACTAGTGCCATCCTCAGTTGAAAATGCCGCTTGTTGCATTTCGGCTACACCTAAGCCGTCGCTTTTGTCTAACCAATGTAGCCCACCATCAATTGATTTGGCTACTCCACCATGGTTAGCGCACCACACTATATTAGGCATTGTAGGGTGGCATACAAAATCTTCATTATCGTCGTGTGTTGTACCTCTTGAAGATAGTGAGTTATAGGTATCATTTGAACTATTATATTTATAATTACCATAATTTATACCATAACTAAAATGTACGGTACCATTCATGTTATCTACCCCAAAGCCGTGGGCATCTCCCTCTGTTATGCTCACAAAACCGATGTTTTTCCACGAGTTAGGAATATTAGGAGTCTTATCAAAACGCCTTAATTGATTAGAGTTTAGTGTAAATATAAAATTAGGAAACGCTTTAGAGGTTTCTATGGTATAGAAGCTACTTGAATGATTTAATGCTGGGTGGTTAGGTAATATATCCCAAGTAGTACCGCCATCAATAGAACGCATATATGCCGTAACTCCTACAGTACCTAAGTTACCATAAAAAGTAATACTTGCCACAATATCGTTATTAACACTTGAGGTTTGCGTGCCTACAAACTCTACATCATAACATTTGTAGCTAGTGGTTGAAGTAATACCAATTTGAAATTTTAAGTAGTCCAATTAATTGCTTCAAAAACATATGAGTATGAGCAAATACTTTTTACAATTTCCTCAGATAATTTATTG
>JAYWFU010000042.1:0-8020 GCA_043778625.1 Bacteroidia bacterium
CGTTAAGTTGTATCATGGTATAGTTAATATTTAGTATAATCAAATGTAAAAATAAATACGCATACTAAATGTTCAATTCAACTAATAAATTCAACTTACTAAACTCAAAGCATACATTGTTTAATATTCAAGTAATTTAATCCTATTAATATCGTTCGAGTCTACTTTTAGTGTATCGTGGTATTTTACGGCTTGCCCTAAAACAGTTGGAGAACGTAGTATTTACTACGCTCTCCAACTGTATAAATAGTAATTATACTATTAAAAATATTTTTTCAACTATTCAATACCATTCATCATGGTTACTAACTTGCGCGACAAGAAAAATAATATTATGGACGCAACGCCAGCCATTACCACAAATAACATAAAGAAAGAATATAAATCGTTGATTGCAAAGCCAATAATTTTTTTCTCCTTATTTAGGGATGTTTTAAAAATTTCTCGAGTAATTGTATTTTTAATATTTATATCTTTTACTTCTTCAAAAGAAATTGCATCAATACTAACATATTTAACTTTATTAATTTCTGTGGTCTTATCAATTTCTTTACATAGAATAACATTATTGTCAGTTTGTTGTTTTTCAAGTGTTACTACTTGTATCATTGTTTCTGGATAGTATGCACTTAGCACTCCCGCAAATTTATTAGCTGCAGCTGTACTTAAGAACCACACACCCATGAGTAATGCTGCAAATTTAGCAGGCGCTAATTTGTTTACCATTGACAAACCAATTGGCGATAAGCACAACTCGCCAAAGGTATGTATGGTATATAAAGTAACTAACCAAAACATACTTACTTTAAGTCCTGGAGCTAAATCTTTAACACCAACAGCAATAACGAAGTAGCCTACGGCTAATAAAAATAATCCTATTGCTTGCTTGTAAGGTGATGCTGGTTCACGATTAACTTTACCTAGACTTGTCCATAATATGCTAAACAATGGTGCGCATATTACAATCGCTACAGCATTTATTGATTGAAAATAACTTGACGGAACTTCTTTTAAGACTATTCCTTCTGACGGAATTTTAAAAATTGCATAAATAAAATAAGCAATCGCACTTCCTAAAAGAATCAAAATTAATTCTTTTAATCCTTTTTGTTCATTGTTCAATTTAGTGAAAACTTTATATGCTAAAAACGAAAGACCTCCTGCAAGTGCAATACAAAAAAACAATAATATTGACTTTGGTAAGACAAGCCCTAAACTTCTGTCAGTTTGTTCTTGAGCAAAGAATGTTAATGAAGCTCCTGCTTGTTCAAACGCTGCCCAAAAGAAAATTACAAAGAATGCAACCACATAAATAACCCAGATACGTTGTTTTTCTATTTTGGTTAGTGTACCATCGCTAATAATTAAACCTGGAGCGGCTATTGATGCCGAAAATATTAACCCTCCAATCCAAGCATTAATGTTACTAAAATATATTTTGAAAAATGCTACCGGGCTTGTAGATAAGAGCTTAAATAAATTACCAAGAGTATCTTTATCTAATAATAATCTAAAACAAAGTAATAGTATAATAGCAACGGATGACCAAATTCCGATTTGCTTTGGTGTGAAAACTGATTTCAACTCGTTAACCGTATCTACATCAACTGTTTCTTTTATTTTAGTTGGAGCAGTTCCTATTGGTGTTCCATCAGGACGAACAATATAAAAATCTTTTAAATAAACGAACAATGCAACGCTAAGTAACATACCAATACCTGCAGCCAAAAAGCCCCACTTGAAAGCACTTGTTATTATAGTACCAGTAGCGTCTGTTTGTTCTCCCAATGCTCCACATACTAATGGTGCAATAAAAGCACCTAAGTTTATCCCCATATAAAATATGGTAAAGGCAGCATCACGACGTTTGTCTCCATCAGCATACAACGAACCTACCATAGTAGAAATATTTGGTTTGAAAAATCCATTCCCAAATATTAAAAGTCCTAATCCTATGTACATTAACATACTGGCACTGCCAATATTTCCAAGCATACTACCACTAGCAAACATGAAAAACTGTCCACATGCCATCATTAATCCCCCAATAATTATCGATTTTCGATTTCCCCAATAATTATCAGCCATATAACCTCCAATAAGTGGAGTTAAATATACTAGACCTTGATAGCTACTATATATTTGATTGCTATCATCTTTTGAAAACAATAAAGCTTTACCCATGAATAAAATTAATAAAGCACGCATACCGTAGTAACTAAAGCGCTCCCACATTTCGGTTACAAATAATACATATAATCCTTTAGGGTGTCCTGTTTGTGTTGTACTCATTGAGTTAAGTAGTTAATTAGATGAATATTTAATTTAAAATTTTTTACTAATGTAGAATTAAAATTTTTATTACCACTATTTTTTTGCCCTATCTTGGAAAGAATGTATCCTTTGATAAGTAATAATAGGTTTGCGAATAATTAAATTAGTAATAGTTGAGTTTTACTTTGCTTTTGATTGCACATGATTAATTATGGTATTAAAATTTCCTAGCGTAGCTAAATATAGGATTAAAGCCTCTAATCTAGTAAGTAACGCTTCGCCACACGGATTTTTGGTATAGCTAGGCAATTGATAACTACTAATATTAGCAAATTCGTGAGGGTGAAAATAAATATTGAGCACTCCATCTTTGCGCAATGTGTGTTTACATAACCAGTTGTAAACTCGTGGCGCAATGTTTTTAAAACTCAACCAAAACAACGGTACACGCACTACGGGGCTTACTGATGCAGGCACTACGATAAGTCCTTCGGGGGTGGTGTGTATGTAACGTGGCGCTTTAAAATTATTGTAACGCCCTGGTAAATACGTAGGATTAAGGCTGGAGTTGTAGGTATAGCCTGCATTTAGCACATCGGTATTGCTTACAGGCGCCATACGTGCCATACGGTAGCCAAGTACTTTTTGTTGAGTTATTTCCTCAAGAATAATACGCGATTGTAATAAATCTTGCACTTTAAAAGACGAATGATATAAGCCGTGCGAAGCTATTTCATGGCTTTGTGCTATGCGTTGCACAATGGCTTTGTTGTGTTGTGCGTAGTTAGCGGTAATAAAAAATGTAGCCTTTATAGAGTATTTATCCAATAGCGCTAACAGCGGTAGCACACCCTCGTTGGCTTTCGCCATTTGTTCCTCTTCGGGTATGTATTGGCCGTATTCAAGGGGCATATCAAATTCTTCGAGATCAAAGCTAAGACATATTGTTGGTTGCATAGTATGTATAAATATTAGGCAAGATTTACTCCAATACCAATGGTAGCATCAATAGCAATTTTACCATTTATTAATGTAGGGGTAGCAAACGGGTTATTGTTTATTAGCCACGGGCCGTCCAAATCGGCATAATCGCACAGTGGCGCTAATTGTCCAGCTGCAAGTATAGCGCATGAACTTTCGTTCATGCTGCCTAATAGCACGGTAAGGTTTAATGCACGGGCTTGTTGTATTATTTGCACTGCGGGGTATATGCCGCCACATTTCATTAATTTAATGTTTACACCATCGTAATTATTGGCAATACGTTCTAAATCTGAGAGTTGCTGAAATGCTTCATCGGCAATTATCGGTACTATATTTTGTTGTGTTAATTGGTACGCCATAGCATCGTTGTGCTTATCAAAGGGCTGCTCTACCAAGTAGCAACCGTTGGCTTTGAGCCAATGGGTAAGGGTAACGGCTTCGTCAATGCTTGTCCAACCTTGGTTAGCATCTACCATAAATGGTTTATTTGTACAGGCTTTAAGCGTGGTTAGTAGTTCAATATCGTTGGCACTACCTACTTTTATTTTAAGCACATTAAATTCGGTGGCTTCGCTAACTTTTTGTGCAATAGTAGTAGGTGCATCAATACCTATAGTAAAAGTAGTAACTGGCATTGTAGTGGTGCTTATGCCATAATACTGTGCTACTGATGTGTTGTTGAGTTTGCACTGTAAATCGTGCCAAGCTATATCAATAGCGCATACGGCAGGCATTAGCACGTTGGGTTGTTGGGTTAAATAGTGGTGTACTTCTTCAATAGTTGCGGTAACAATAGTTTCAAAATTAATAGTGTGTAACCACTTAATAACTTCAAGTTGAGTTATGCCTAAGTAGGGTGGGAGCGAGGCCTCGCCATACCCAATACACCCTTTGTAATGTAACTCTAACAGCACAATTGGCGTGCTTGTACGTGTGTGACCCGATACGCCAAAGGGATGTTTGAGTTGTATATCAAACGGAATTATTTTTACTTGTACAGCCATACTATTTAGCTCGACCGTTTTTTACGGATTAAAATATTTACGGCTATTTTGTACAAATAGCGTATGTCGCAGATGAAGCTATTTTTTTTGTAGGCCATAATATAATTGGTTTCCGATTGCATAATTTCCTCAAGTGTCTTGGGCATATCCGCATAAAATGGGGGTAATAATCCAGGTTTAACTTGCGTGCGTAATTGTTGTAATTCTGAAGTGTAAAGGCTTAAAAAATGCGTACTAAGTGGACGTACACCTACTAATTTAATTTCGAGTTTTAATATATTAACGAGCATAGGTAGTTCATCAATCCAAAATTTACGGAAAAATGTGCCGTAGCTTGTTATTCTAAAATCATTTTTAAACTTACCCCCCTCAGCCAAATCGTTTTGCTTGTATAGATATTCCTGCACATATTCGGCATAGGGGTGCATGGTGCGTAGTTTATATACTTTTATTATTTTGTTGTTTTTGCCCACACGTTTCATTATAAATAATGGACCGTACAGTATTTCTTTCACACTTTTAACTTCCTTAATCTTACGGGCTACAAAGTATAAATTATTGTTAATGGCTTTAGTATTAATAACTTCGAAACCGCAGTAGTATAGCCTACCAATGGCTTCGCAGCTACTTATGCATTTGTTTTCGCCTTTGGTTACCCAGTAATGAACGCGATTGAGTAAGGGCATACGTGGAAAAACACGACGAAATACAAAATCGAAAAATGCAAAAAACGGGGCTGTAAATTTATTATACTCTTCTTTGATACGCTGTGCGTTGTTTTCATTAGTTTCTACCTTGCCCACATATAACCCATTCATTTTTAATTTACTAGCAATAGTTAATTGAAAATTATTTAAGTTATGTATATCGTTTAGTTTCTTAATATTGATAATTGCATCGTAATTACTACCAGCTAATGTATCAATGTTAAATACATCGCCTGTTTTTAAAAACTGTGTTTTTTGTAATCCATCGGTGGCTTGCTCAATAAACAATGCGGGAGCAAAACCATTATACCTTTTAAGAGTCTCAATATTATTTTCCATTACAACATCCTCCACTTTTAAAAGCGTAAGCGCAATTGCAATGTTAAGTCGGTTTTGCTATTGCCTTGTATCTCGCCCAAGCCTGAACTTACTACATTGCGGTCGTTATAAATTGTTGCTGCGGCTCTAAACCATACGTCAATATTACGGTTAACGGCATAGCGCAAAGTTGCATACGTACGCACTCCTCTACCATATAATGCTGGTATTGAATAGGCGTAAAGCACATTACTTTCAAACGAATACATACGCGTGTAATAACTTGGGGCATCAAAAATAACGTAGCGCATACTTGCCGTAAATGGGCTGCTTAATTGCTTGTAAGTAATGTCGTGAAAGGCTAAATACCCAATTTCGTTTTTTTCGTTAGCGCCTAATTTATAAGTTACGGCCTCAACACGGTTTTTCATTTTTAGGCTTGGAGTTACGTTATACGAAATCTCATAACGATAATTTACTTGATTTACATTAGTTACAATATCAATATCATCATTGGCAATGCTCGAATTTTTTTCGTAGCCACGGTTACGATAACGTAGGTACATACTAGTTTTTTTGTTTGGAACAAATGCCACCTGCGAAAAGAAATCGTAGCCATTACTCGGTGCTGTTATTTGGTAGCGCAACCAAGGATATTCAATTCTATCAAAATAAATAGATAGGCTCACTGTGTTAATGGGTTTAATATTTAATCCAAAATATAACCCTTTTTCGTTACCTACCTTCGTATTTTCTCTAAACGCATTACTATACGGCGCTTGATAATTACGCCCATAATTACGGTAAATAATACTTGCATTAACTCTAGGGTCAAGCGAAATTATTGCTCCGTTAATTGTTCCTAAGCCACCGTTGCCGCTGCGAGAGGTTTCGCCGAAGAGGTTAAAGTTTCTAAATATTTGGCTATACTCCACCCCTAAGGTTGCAAGGTTTTTGCCTTGGGCTTCAAACTGATTGTATATTTTGTTAGTTTTAACAAGCGCATTGCTGTAATTAACAATTGCTGCTGTAACTCCAATTTTAGTAGTACGTTGTTGGTAGTTAATGTTACCGCCTACAATGTTTTCGCGTATGGCACCACGCCCAGCTAGCTCGTTAGGTGTACGATGGAACCCACTAATTTGTAAGGCTGATGCTTGTATATCCTCCACATTTTGTATGGTGGTGTCACTACTGTTGGTGCTGGCATCAATTTTTTTGGTTGATACAAATGCGGTGGCTTGTACATTTTTAATCAATTCAATATTAATAACTGCACCTCGCATAAATATATTTTCATTTACACTAGTGTAGGGGCGTGCACCTAGATAATTGCGTTTTACGGCAAGTACATCGGCAGTTTTGCCAAAAGCTAAACCACTGCTAAAAGTTAAGCCTTGTCCAAACTGTGCTTGATAATCACCTATTACTAACGATTTTAATTTACCAATATTACGTAGGGCGATGTGTGCGGAGTAAAAATCGAATCCTTGTTTTTGTGCTCCTCTAAAAAATTGTTCTCCAGCATCTTTTTCGCCTGTAATACCTATACTAAAATTGTTGCCATAGGTATAACGGTAGCGTGCGTATTGTTTAAATCTATCGCCTAAGTAGCGTGAGTTGGGGCTTGCCTGCAAAGCACTGTCGGTAATTGGAGTAAAGCCTTTAAGGTTGGGTACTGTGGTAAGTGTACGCAAAAACAACGTGTGATTACCCTTAGTGAGTAGCTCTTTTAGCGTGGCGTGGTTATTATTCAAATTATTACTTACATATACATAAGGCAGTATTTTACGAATAGTTTGTAGGTCGTAGCCATCAATGGTTTGTAGTTCTTGTATTATTATTAATTTACCATTAGCGGCAATGTGTTTTAGTAAATTATTAATTTGAATATCACTTAATAGCCCAAAATCTTGTAACTCTTGATAGTTGGTGTTATTAAGGTTTATAGGGTGATTGATGTAGTGCTGTAAGTTATCTAATAGTGTATTAAAATCAATATTTTCATTTTCTGTTTGCTCCGTAATTTGTTCCATACGTTGCTCCACATCGGTGTTGTCACCGTCTTTATCAGTAGTTTTGGGTTTAGATGTTTGTGCATTACTACTATTGGCAAATAGCAATAGTGTAAGCAAAAAACTATATATGAGTATAATTGATTTCATGCGATGGAGGCGTTATTAATCATTAATTTATTTACCCTTAGTTATGTTGTGTTTTAACTATGGGTTCTGGTAAATTAAACCCTAACGAAAAATGTGGTATAAAGCCAATTTTGTAATGATAGCCTGTGGCTACATCAATACTCAATTGTTTGGTTTTGTAACCAAAACCAAATGTTGAACGAATATCATTGCTCGAAAAACCACCTCGCAAATAAAATTGTTCTACCACTCGGTACTCTACCCCTAGGCTTACTTTAGGTTTGCTGATGGTATTTTTATCTACCTGAGCACTTGCACTAAGTACTTTGCTAAAATCGTAGCGTAGCCCAATGTTTATAGTAGTGGGCACGTATTCCTTATCGTTTTTTTTAAGTAGGGTTAGTGTTGGGTTGTAAATGTGTGCGCCTAAATAAAGGTTATCAATAATTTTGGTTTGCATACCTACGGCTATCGTAAATTTGTTGGCACTACCGTAGTAGGCGTCGGCAAACTTGGTGTTTACGTAATTAAGACTCATGCCTACGTTAAATGTTTTGCTAAATGCACGTGCATAACCTAACCCAACACG
>JAYWFU010000043.1:0-2837 GCA_043778625.1 Bacteroidia bacterium
AGGCGATTGAAAATAATTCGTTACTATTCATAATTACAAAGATAGATTACCCACACCAAACGTCATAGACCCAATAATTTCATAGATTAATTTTAACAATTATACTAATTTAATTGATATTAAATTTTTGCACACAAATTTTATCATTTAAAAAAAGTATGTGTTTGTACCAAATTGCATAGGCATTACGAGTCGAGTTTTAGCACCGCCATAAATGCGTCTTGTGGTACTTCCACTGAGCCTAGCTGACGCATACGTTTTTTACCTTCTTTTTGTTTTTCGAGCAATTTACGTTTACGGCTAATGTCGCCGCCATAACACTTAGCGGTAACATCTTTACGAATGGCTTTTATGGTTTCTCGCGATATTATTTTGGCACCAATAGCGGCTTGTATGGGTATTTCAAACTGTTGGCGAGGTATTAATTCTTTTAGTTTTTCGCACATGCGTTTACCTAAGTTGTAGGCGCGGTCGCGGTGTATAAGGCATGATAGCGCATCTACTTGTTCTTGGTTAAGTAGTATGTCCAGCTTTACCAAATAGCTTTGCACGTAGCCTATTGGGGCATAATCAAACGAGGCATAGCCTTTTGATACTGTTTTTAATCTATCATAAAAATCAAATACAATTTCGGCCAATGGCATTTCAAACACCATTTCTACACGTTCGGGAGTTAAGTAAGTTTGCGATTTAAACACACCACGTTTATCAATACACAAGGTAAGTATTGCCCCAATAAATTCGGACTTTGTAATTATTTGAGCACGTATAAACGGCTCTTGTACGTGGTTAAGTTTATTGGCATCGGGTAAGTCGGACGGGTTATTAATAATTAACTCCTCGCCACTGGTAGTGGTAGCAATGTACGACACATTGGGTACGGTGGTTATAACCGTCATGTTAAACTCACGTTCCAAACGCTCCTGAATAATTTCCATGTGTAGCATACCCAAGAACCCACAACGAAATCCAAAGCCTAACGCCGCCGATGATTCAGGCATAAACGTTAGCGAGGCATCGTTTAATTGTAGTTTTTCCATTGAGGTACGTAACTCCTCGTATTCGCTGGTATCTACTGGGTATATGCCAGCAAACACCATTGGTTTCACCTCCTCAAAACCATCAATTCCAGTTTCGCAAGGATTGCCTACGGTGGTTATGGTATCGCCTACTTTTACTTCACGAGCATCTTTAATACCTGATATAATATAGCCTACATCACCTGTGCTTACTAGTGCTTTGGGCTCTTTAGATAAACGTAATGTACCTATTTCGTCAGCAAAATATTCCTTGCCTGTATTTACAAATTTTACTTTGTCGCCTTTGCGTAACTCACCATTTACTATTTTAAATATTGCTTCAATTCCACGAAATGGGTTATACACCGAATCAAAAATGAGGGCTTGTAATGGGGCTTTTTTATCGCCCACTGGGGCTGGAATATTTTTGATGATAGAGGCTAATATAGCTTCAATACCTAAGCCTGTTTTGCCACTGGCGGGTATTATATCATCTCTATCGCACATGGTTAGGCCCACAATTTGGTCTTTAACCTCTTCCGGATTGGCCGATGGTAAATCAATTTTATTTAACACGGGTATAATAACCAACTCACGCTCTAAGGCCAAATATAAGTTAGATATTGTTTGTGCCTGTATACCTTGTGCTGCATCCACAATAAGTAAAGCTCCCTCGCAAGCAGCGATGGAGCGTGAAACTTCGTAACTAAAATCAACGTGACCAGGGGTGTCAATTAAGTTAAGGGCGTATTTTTTGCCCTCGTACACATAGTCCATTTGTATGGCATGGCTCTTAATTGTTATACCACGTTCCTTTTCCAAATCCATATTATCCAGCACTTGCGCTTCCATTTCGCGCGAGGTAACGGTTTTAGTAAATTCAAGTAAACGGTCGGCTAGTGTACTTTTTCCGTGATCGATATGTGCAATAATGCAAAAGTTGCGTATGTGTTCCATAGGGGTAAAAGTAAGCACATTTTTGTTGTGTTGAATACTATTTATGTAAAATAAGCACTAAAATAATCATAGGTAAATAAGTAGGTTAAAAGACCTCTGCCACATCAAAAAAGAAACCGTGAGAACCATTAACGCCCACCGCATAATCAACCGCAAAATTAACTTTTGAGTATTTGTTGAGCTTTAACCTAAGTCCAGTACCCACCGCTGGTAATAAGCGTTGAATACGCACTATATGATTTGCCGTTTGAGCATTAGCAAAAACAACACCGCCAAGTAATCCATTTTTTAAAATATCAAAACGATACTCGGCTTCAATGTGTGCATAGTATTTATCGCGAAGGCGACTTTGAATATAGCCACGCCCCACATTGGAGTAAGTATCCCAGCCAGAGCTTGGTAAATCTAAATATGGAATTTGCTTACCTATAGCGTTCCAACTATATAACCAAAACGCAAAAATATTGCTTCGTTTTGTAGGTAGTTTTACATACTTACGGGCATCAATTAGCAGGCTTTGCCAATTATTGGCACTTATTAATAATTTATTATTGATACGTGTTGAAACACTTAGGTATGCGCCACCTTGCGGATTATTACTGTTTTTTCGGCTATCATATTTAACACACAACCATAATCCAGAAGATGTGGTGCGATTACTTCCGTAATTGTATATTTTGAAATTGATATTACTATCAGTACTTGTAATATTATAATGCTTATCTAACTGGAAACCTGCGCCTAAGTACACATTTTTTTTAATATTTTTAACTGACCTAGGCTTATTGTTAATGAATAAAAAGCGAGTAGATTTGTAGAATAAATTAAAAAACAATGGAACAAAAGTATCAAAGCCTATCC
>JAYWFU010000044.1:0-87280 GCA_043778625.1 Bacteroidia bacterium
TATGCAGAAATTACGAACTGCTTTTTGAAACAGCTGAAGAAATGGTTAAGCTGTCTGCTATAAAATTATTATTGAATAAAATTTAAACAGGCTCTAATATAAACTGTTTTAATCGCATTCATTTTTTTTAGTTGACTTTTTGCTTTGTATTGCTGCCTGCGCTTTGTCATGCCCCTACAGTTTTGCTTTTGTATAGTTCAAAACGGCTAGCTTCTGTTATTAATTTAAAGTTACATTTTTTAGGGCAATAATATCCAATTAATCTATTTAAATTCTATTCGTTTTTTAATTTTTCAGTATGTATTCATGAGAGCTTCTCCGTTAGTTAGCACTACGTTTCCAACTAAAGTACAGGTTTTTAAACCCTAATGACTGTTACATTTATTACTTGAATGTAAGTTTCAATCTAGATAATAAGTCTATAATTATTTTAAACACTACTCAATACCTTTCAATATTAATTGCGTAGCGCCCAATCGTTGTTGTACAAAGCTTTTAGCGTTGTTAGCTAATTCGTTATAATAATTTTCATGAGTAATTAACTGTTGTATTGCAAGTTGTAGTTCTTTAGCATTGGCTACCGATAGTGCGCTGTGTGCACTTAATAGCTCTTGAACCTCGTAAAACTTAGCGTGTTTCGGCCCAAACAACACAGGTATGCCGTACACGGCGGCTTCCAAAGTATTGTGTACCGCCTTGCCAAAACCTCCGCCCACGTAGGCAATGGTAGCCATACTGTATATTGAAGATAAAATACCTACGTTATCAATTATCAACACTTTACTATTTATTGTAACGTTAAAATTACTGTACTTACTCGGAGCATAATTAGCAAATGCTGTAAGTAACCTTTGGACGTTAGCTTCCGTTACATTGTGCGGAGCTATTACTAATTTATATTCGGTTTGTAATTTAATAGTAGTGTTGTATAAGTGAAGCCAAATTTGTTCGTCCACCCACCACGAACTACCTAATACAATAAGTTTTTTGTCTTGTGCAAATTGTGTTATTATATCAATAGGCTTAGCTTGCGTGGCTATGTGTTGTACTCGGTCGTAGCGAGTATCACCTACTAAGGTATGTTGTGTAATACCAATGTTAGTAAGCAATTGAGCTGTTTGTGTGTTTTGTGTAAAAAAATGAGTTACTGTTTTTAACTCGTTAGCAAACCATGCGCCGTACCATTTAAAAAAATACTGATTAGGGCGCAACAGCGCACACACGTAATACGTAGGTATATGACGTTGGTGTAGTACCGCGATGCAATTAAACCAAAATTCATATTTAATAAAAAATACTTTAGTAGGTTTTACCTGCTCTACAAAGTGTGTAGCATTGGCAATAGTATCAATGGGGATATAACATGTTAAATCGGCTAGAGCGTAGTTCTTACGCACCTCGTAGCCACTTGGGCTAAAAAAGGTAACAATAATTTTAATACTAGGGCTGGTAGTTCTTAATTGCTCAATAAGTGGGCGCGCCTGCTCAAACTCGCCCAACGACGCACAATGAAACCAGTAGTTATCTTCAGCAGGTACAAAGGCTTGCAACTGTTTATCAATAGTCTTACGTCCTTGCACAAATAATTTTGCCTTGGTATTCACTAAGGCTGCTAATTTTAGTAGGCTGTAATACAATACAATTAATACGGTGTAAAGAGCGCGCATTACTGTATAGTTAAATATAATTGTAGCGTAAAATAATTCATTACTACGCTACCTGCACAGTATTATTCACTACCCACAACTTAGTTAATGTAAGTATGTCATTTTTAATACTGTAATTTTTGTAGTAGTATGTGTCGTAACTATCGCTAACAGTACCTACAAGTAATAACGACGGCGTGTAAAAAGCTGTAGAATTTATGCCTAACCACGTGTGAGAACTAAGTAAACATTTAATGGCTTGTTGCACAACGGAGCTTTTATTAGTAGCCAATAAAAACGGACTAGCCAGCAACGTGGCTATGCTAAACAAGCCACTAATAAACCTACGTTGCCATACTTGATAAGGTTGTAATTGCGCAGTAGCATTAACAAATTTATTACGTATGTACAAGTTACTGGTGCTTGTAATGTATTTGTGCGGCGCTATGTATATTTTAAATTCAGTACCTAACCCACGCCATTGCTCCATAATATTTATTATGCTTGCATACGGAATTTTAGAACTCGAAAAAACAATTTCGCTACAATACGCCGTTTCTTTTTTTGATAATAACAATGCTTTTTCTAATGATAGAAATAATACATCGTTGGCTATAAATTTTTTATCTTGATTAATAATTGAAAATATACTTTCATACTCCGTTTCGTTATTACTAATAATAAGCACACGCTTGTAATTGCCGGCCAATAGCGAGTGTTCGGTATTTAGATAATACACAATTACATTATACGTTAAAATATCCATTACAAATAACACCAGTAATAGCGCCAGCATTAGCACAGGAGTTAATACACAGGCAAATGTGCCATACAATACTACTACCCCTAATACATTGGTAATAGCATGCCCCAACCAATGCCTATCGTTACTGTAATTGCCTTGCAAAAACTGAATACTCATTAATGCTGAGGTAAATAAAACCGTTTGTACAGTAGTTACATTACTGCTATAAAGTACACCAAACAAAAAAAGATAAAGCGCAATATCAAAAAACACAAAGCGTGCTAGCGTAAAAAACCTATTAAGTATAGCCAAGCCCGCACGCAAGTATATAGCTACATTAATCATGGCCGTAAAACCCTTGTTAAAACGTTTGGTAAAATGTTTTTCCGAAAAAATAATCATTGCCTTGTAAAACACCATTACGTAGTTAATACTGCTTTTTTTGGTGGACTCGCCCTTGTAATGTATTATTTTAGTGTGCGGATAGTAATAATTTTTGTAACCCGCCAATGTTATGCGATAGCTAAGATCAATATCCTCACCATACATAAAAAAATTTTCGTCCAGCACTCCACATTTATCAAGAGTTTCCATACGCATCATCATATATGCTCCTGATAGCACATCAATAACATTAGTTTCGTTTTCAGACAAATACCCTAAGTGATATTGTCCAAATTTTTTGGATTTAGGGAGTAAAGTGGATAGCCCAAATATTTTATAAAAAGCTACTTCGGGAGTTGGCAAGCCTCGTTTTGACTCGGGTAAAAACTGTCCAAAGCCATCTACCATTTTCACCGTTAATCCGCCACAGTTAGGCGTTGCATCAAAAAAAGCAATCGTCTTGGCAAACGTATCTTCACTTACCACAGTGTCAGGGTTAAGCAATACCACATATTCTGCATTACTTGCAATTACAGCCTGGTTATTAGCTTTAGAAAATCCTTTGTTATCCAAGTTAGCAATAACTTTTACACTAGGAAAATTGGCTTGCACGTGTGCCACCGAACCATCAGTCGAATTATTGTCTACCACCCACACCTCAATAGCCAAGCCTTGTGCAGCCGCCATTACAGAGTGTAAGCATTGATCTAAGTAATATTTAACGTTATAACTTACAATTATAACCGATAGTTTGTTTGTTTTCAAAGCACCATTGTTTTGTATTTCAATTAAATTAGAATTATAATCATAAGTCATTTCCAAGTGTCTGTCCCAATTTATAAATTCATCACAACTAAAAGAAAGTTTACCATCATTCCATTTTCCAAATTTAATCATGTCTAACTGTATGGGAGACAATATTTCAACTGGATTTTCAATATCATTATTATTTATTTTGTAAATATTATAATATGTTGATACTATAAAATTACCATCTGGTGTCGAGGTTAAATTTTGATAACCATGATCTTCTACAACCTTTATAAGTTTAGCTGTTATTAAATCGAATAGAAATAAATAATTTGATGTTAAAATTAATAAAACATTCTTTTTTGTAGATTTTGTAATACTTATAGGAGCACCCCTAAATTGTCCGCACCAATATTCATAATTTTCATCTGTAAATTTTATCCACGTCCAAATTTGAGATTGCGACACGCTATTTATATCAGAATCATAAATAACTTCAGAAAACTCACCCGAAATTGGTCGTGTAATTATTTGTGCGTCTAAAATCATATTGTACTTTCTATTATAACTTACACCAAGCTAACGAGCATATTCGTAATTTATTCTGTTTGATATTGATTTTCCTAGTGTTAATTCGTCAGTATATTCTAAGGCATCGTTGTGTGCTATGCCTCGGGCTATGGTAGTTATTTTAATATCAGTAAATTGCTGTAAACGTTTAAACACATAAAAACTAGTCGTTTCGCCCTCTACCGTGGTGTTTAGTGCAAGTACTACCTCTTTAATTTCGGCACTAGCTACTTTGGTTAGCAACGAGTTTATAGTTAAATCATCGGGGCCTATACCGTCCATGGGATTTACCAAACCATTAAGTACATGATATATGCCTTTGTACTGAGCGGTGTTTTCAATAGCCATTACATCACGTACATCTTCCACTACACATAACATAGTATGGTCGCGCATGGGGTTAGCGCATATATTACATATTGCAGTATCGCTTATGTTGTGGCATTGCGTGCAATAATTAGTTAACGTACGAAACTGTTCAATGGCTCGCCCTAAGGCTATGGCTTGCTCAGGTGCTTGCTTTAACAAGTGTAATGATAAGCGCATGGCCGTGCGCTTGCCAATAGTGGGTAGCTTACTAAGTTCTTCCACTACTTGTTCCATAAGTGTGCTTGGGTAGTGCATTATGTATTACACCGCCAACTTATCCTCCATACACGCTGTTACGTAATTACGAAGCGTTGGGTTTACGATGCGATCAATAACTTCGCCTGCAAAAGCGTGCATCATTATACGCTTAGCGCTTTCTTTGCCTATTCCACGAGCTTGTAAGTAAAATATGGCTTCCTCGTCAATTTGCCCAGTGGTGGTACCGTGCGAACATTTTACATCATCAGCATATATTTCTAACTGAGGCTTGGTGTTAATAGTGGCATCAGTACTTAACAATATATTTTTCGACGATTGATAGGCATTCGTTTTTTGCGCATCTTTTCGTACAAATATTTTTCCGTTAAATACTCCTGTACTTTTATCCATTAGTATGCCCTTGTACAACTCGCTGCTGTCGCAGTGCGGCATAGCGTGGTCCACAGTGGTGTGGTTATCCATTAATTGGGAAGCACTAGGCATAAACAAACCATTTAATGCCGTGTTACAATAGCTGTTGTTTAACGTTACTGTTAAGTTATTACGTGTATAACTTCCTCCTAGTGTAATTACATTGCTAGTAAAATTACTACTCGCTGCTTGGCTTACGCAAGTGGCGTTAATAGTGTTGAGTAGGGCATTGTCGTTTTGCAAATGCTCATGTTTTACAATAGCATTTTCGCCTACTACAATTTCGGTTACGTTGTTGCGTATGGCTTTAGACGTAAGTTCATGCGATATACTATGCTCCATAATGTGGCAAGACGCATTGCCGTCTACCACTACTAAATTTCGGGCATTACTAATTTGTGGTGTAGCGCCTGTGGTAATGTTGAGGATATAAATAGGTTTGGTAATATGTTCGTAGGCTTTAACGTACACAAAAACCCCACTGGTAAACGCTGCGGTATTTAAGGTACACAGTGCATCGGTGGTAGTGGGGCACAGTGTGTTAAAATGTTTTTGTAACACATCAGCATGTGCGGTAAATGCTTGCTTAAAGTTACATACGATTAATTTTTCTTTAATGTCCAATGTAGTAAGCGTGTCGTTATAGTAACCATTCACTGTAACTATTACATGCGCATCGGCATTGGTAAATAGTACATCGCTTAAGCTTGTTAATGCAGGTGTTGATGATTGTGCAACGCTCCATTCGCCTTTAAATAATGGCTCAGCGGGGGCATACTTATATTCTTCGTTACGGCGGTTAGGTAAGCCTAATGCTATAAATTGTTCGTAAGCAGTTTGGCGTAAGGTGCTAATCCAATCAATACCACTAATGGTTACCTGCGGATATATTAATTGCGCTATAACGTTAGCTACGGTTGTTTTTTCAGTTGTTATCAAAACTATAAACGAGTGTTGTTATTAAAAAATATAAATTATAGTAAAGCTTTTGGCCTATGCGTACATAGCGTCAGCTTCTTTTTTAATATGGTCGTAACCAAGTTCTTCAAGTTCCAAAGCAAGCTCTTTACCACCACTTTTAACAATACGACCGTTGTACAATACGTGCACATAATCAGGTACTATATATTCTAATAGGCGTTGGTAGTGTGTTACTACTATGGTAGCCGTTTTATCTGATTTTAATTTATTTACGCCATTAGCCACTATCCGCAATGCATCAATATCGAGCCCGCTGTCGGTTTCATCTAATATAGATAATGTGGGTTCAAGCATTGCCATTTGAAATATTTCGTTGCGTTTTTTTTCACCTCCACTAAATCCTTCGTTTACACTACGGCTTGCAAGGTTTTCTTTTAGTTCCACTAAGGCTTGTTTTTCTTTTACCATTTTTAAAAACTCGGCAGGAGGCATAGGTGCAAGTCCACGGTATTCGCGAATTTCGCTTATTGCGGTTTTCAAAAAATTAATATTGCTTACCCCGGGTATTTCTACCGGGTATTGAAACGCTAAAAATATTCCTTCTCGCGCCCTATCTTCAGGCGAAAGTTCTAATACGTCTTTACCGTTAAACACTACTTCTCCACTAGTTACTTCATAATCGCTACGACCAGCAAGTATATTAGCTAGGGTAGATTTACCTGAGCCATTAGGCCCCATTATAGCGTGTATTTCGCCAGCTTTAACCTCAAGCGATAAGCCCTTTAAAATTTCTTTTTCTTCGCAGCGTGCGTGCAGGTTTTTTATTGATAACATAATAGCTTTTTTGATTTTGTATTTATTCTGCGAATATACTAAAAACTATGCGTTATTATGACGTTTAAATTTGTTAGTTCTTAGTATGCATTAAAAATATATCTTGAGTTAAAACGCGCTGTTTTTTTAGTTATTACAGACGCATAATGGTATTATCTAAACTAACGGCGAAGAACTTACAAAGCATAAATACGCCACGTAAATAAATTAACAACTTTGCTACTTAAGGTTAAGCCTAGCATCAGTTTATTTATGTATTACTGTATTACTCCTTTTCTTCATCAGGTGTTTTTTCCATTTTTTTCACAAAATCTTTTTTCTTCTTTTCAGTTGATAAAATAAATGTGTATCCTTTTTGTCCTTTTTCTCCCTCGTTACGGCGCTTGTCGGGCTTTAAGGTTTTAATAATAGTATTAAATGCTTCGTCGCTCGATACAGCTTGCATCAAACTATTAGCGTAATTAAAATAGTACCAATTGTTATCGTCAAATTTAAGAAACATATTAATTTGCTCGCCACTACGTTTTTTAATTACTTCAATATAGCCATCAATTTTTTTGTTTACCTGATTTTTGTATATGCTACCAATACCCAGTTTACCATCACTTACAAACGAACGTGTTTCTTGATTCCATTTTAATTTAAGTTCGTTAAACATTATGGTATGTTCTAATTCTGAAGGGAATTTTTTAAACGAGCCATACAAACTTAATTGTGATATTAATTTTTCGGCTTCTTCTTTCGGCATTAATTCGCGTAGCCCGCGCTCGTATGTAGTGCGTGATGTACTTACTGCTTCGGCGTCAGTCTTTGCATCTAAGGCGTTGTAAATTAGCTTAATGGCGCTTTCGTCAAAAAAGAAATCGAGTGTCATTAATACGTCCATAGTAACAGCTTTGTTTACCAAATTGTATTTGGCATTGCCCACCGTACTTACTTTTACTTGCCCCATATCTTTTACAACCTCAAACTTACCTTCGCCATTTATCACGCAAGTTTTAGTACTTAAACTTAAGTAATTACCAGGAAAATTTTGTTCTTTCAGTTTTTCTTTACTCGAAATTCTATACTCGCTACTTGCCTTATCGTAAGTAATATAACCGTCAGCAGTAATTACCTCTTGGTCACTATAGTTTTCTTTTTTACTAGCAAATGCCGCATACACGTAAGTACTATCGCTGTTGCTTAACGCCAAGCCGCTTGCCATTTTGTTATTATCACGGTCAGTCGATTCTTTATTAATAGGTATTAATATTTCTTTAGGGTCAATTACACTTTCAAACCCTAACCAGCTACGGCGCACTGCATCGCAGGTGTGCACAAGGCGTGCGCCACCTTTAAAGGTTAAAAATTCGTTGGCTGCCTGTAGTTTTACTTTACCTATAAATTCAAACGATGGACTTAGTTTAAATTTCATATCCTCAGTTATATCGCCCTCAGCAAAGGTTTGGTAGGTAGTATCCACATCAATTTTATTAAATCGTATGGGGAATTTTTGTTTTAATTCATCCGTATAATCAAGCGTGCCACTACCTGTGTAACTTTTACGGCTAAATAATTTTGCGTTAGCATCGTATATTTCGTGATATTTAGTTACGCTATTAGCAATAATTTTACAGTGTTTTAGTTCGTCCATATCTGCATTTTTACGTATAACAACACTGCCACTATCAGGGTACACACGGGCATCAGCTACGTTAATTAATTTTACTTTTTTGCAGGTAATTATTTTTTGTTTTAAATCGTAACTTGCACTCATTGCTTTAAATCGCAATGAATCCTGATTTTCGTGAGTAGATATAAACTCGGGTCCATCAATATCAATATCTGCGCTTGGCGCCACATCTCCTTTATGCATTTTATCACTTGCACTCAATTCAATTGATTTTTTATCCATATACCAAGTAAATTTATCCATGAAACACATGTATTTATTTTGCGGAAAAAATATCTTAGATGCCCCACCATTACTGGTAAATTCGCCCAAACGTTTTTCAAAATCAATGTGAGCTTTTACATTTTTAGTATTAAAAGTTAATCCTTGCGATGTTTCCGTATCTTTCAATTCGAAATCGGCAGTATCAGCGTCAAACGATTTTGCTTTAAACGTCATTAGCTTACTTATCATTGCGGCATCATTAAAATCAATACGTCCGTTGGCACTCATACCCTTAGGCTCAAGTAACGATGTTCCTGTTAGCTTGCTGGATAGGTCGTAAAATTTAACTGGGTTATCCGTACTTTTATTGTACATTTTATCATTTTTGGGCTCCCAGTGTATATTGGTTTTCTCACTTTCAACGTGCGGATATTCCACAGCCCCACCTTTTCGTTCCTCTACCAAATGTTTGTCGGCAACACAATTAACACTATCAGGATAAAATTTAAAATCAATACTTGTTGTAGTGGAAGTTATGTATTTTAAATCGCCTTCGCCTCGCAAACCTTGGTTACTCAACTTAACTTTAGCCGTAACAAATGTGCCTTTACCTCCATACATTGCAAATCCTTCAATAGGTGTTTCATGTATAAAACCTAATGAATAATCTTGTTGTAAACGTAATTTTTCTCTAAATGTAGGGAAAATTCCAGCTGAGGTAAATGAACCCTCAAAATTTACACCTGAATTGGTAAAATTGTCCAAACTATCAATGGTAAATGGGTCTAACTGAAAGAAAAACTTATCGCGTTTGTAGGTACCATCCATAATATATTTTTTATCATAGTACACAAACGATGGCTTACTACAATTAAAAATAGGGTATTCGGGAAAATTTTTAGCTCCCGATTTATTGTAGGGTTTGTCAATAAACAAATCGCCATTAATGTTTTCAATTACCGATTTACAACGTACTTGGTCGTACTCGCCATTGCTATTGGGTTCGTGACTTAGTACCCTAAAACGTAGGGAGTCGGTGTTAACTAAATTAATTTTAAAATTTACGTAATCAAACGAAAACTCTTTCCCAAAAAATTCAAATCGCCCTGCATATACTCGCCCTGCAAACTTAAAAAACCTGTCTTTTTGCATAGTAAGCTCTTGCTTTTTAGGATAGATAAATACGTTTTGCGAATCGCTTAATTGTATGCGCTCCACACCACGCATTTTTAAATCCCAATTTAATAAATTTAGTGTTGCATTTGACTCTCCTTTTATATCCGACTCAAATTCAATTACGTCGTAATCTACGCGCTTGTTGGCACTATTTAAATAAAAATAAAAACGGTCTTTAAGCGTAACTTGGTTGGTTTCAGTATCATAATCAATAATACCAAAGTTACTCGAGTTCATTAAAAATGGTTTTATAGCATCAGGGTCAAGTTGCATAAATGAGGCTAATTTATTGGCATCAAACACTTTTGTTTTTCCGTTTTTATCACTAAACATTTTCATACGTTGCAGCGGATGTATATCGTCCATGCCTGCCATTTTTTGATAACGTAAATCCTTAAAAAATGTTTGCGATTCAAAACGTGCCGTACCTTGCGAGCCTCCTAATAAAGTTTTCATTTCTATCAATGGCTCGTCAATAGTCCAGTACATGCACTCGGGGTACAAATCTATCTTGTGGTACGAATCATAAAACGGTGCCAAGGCTTTGCCTTCCTCATCACGTATTAAGGTTACTTTACGGTCTTTTAAATCTAACTTAAACACTACTCCAGGGTGCGATATGGAGTCGATACCGTTGTTATTGTACATAATTATTTGCGAGCGTTGGCTTGTAATTTTATCGGGGCGTATTACAAAGCCACGTGCCTGCGCCACAAAAAACACTTTGCCTTTTACTTTAATTTTTATTTGCGCTTTTTCCTCTTTAGTTCCTGAACCAATAAACTTAGCGCCGTGCATACTAAATCCGCCCTCGTAATCAATATCTTGACTCAAGTTAGGCAATTTAAAACGCTTGGTGTAGGAGTCAAACTTAGGGTACGAGCAGCCATCGCCACGGTCGCTGGAGTAGCATTTTTCTTCTAACGCACCTAGCAACGATTTATCAAAATATTTGGTGTTATAGTACGTTACAGAATCAAATTTATACGACGAGCCCTTAAAATCTAATTTGTATTTAGTAGCTGGATTAATGTCCGCCCACGTTTGGCTTTCGCTAAAGTTAGCACGTGTCCATTTAATACGCCCCGAACTCCCAATCCATTTATCGGTTATTGGGTAATAACTACCCGAAGTATTGTGTATGGTAGAAGTGTCGTTTTTAGCATACACGCTTAAATCCATTTTAGTAAACGTAACTTTAGGTAAGCTATCAAACTGAAACGTAAAGCTGTTGTTACTAGACTGCCACACGGTAGATTGTGAAGAATAAATAATGTTGCTTTCTAGCAAGGTGCGTGTAGTTTTTACATAATCTACAAAGCGCGAAAATAGTTTTCCATTCAATAAATAATCAGTGCAAAACTGCCAAGTTTCAAAACTTTTTTTAGGGTGTGTTGTTGATGCGAAAAGCATTAACGATTTGTAATAATTTTCGTAATCGGGAAATGCTTTTAGCCTACGCTTTAGCATTAAGTTGCTTATGCGTATAGCATCAGCTTTTTCTTCTTTGTTAAGAGTAGCACCGTTCCAAAACAATTCGTACTCTTCGTAAAATTTTTTACCGTAATCTTTGTCAGCACTCGTAAATAGTTCTTTTACCTCTTCCAAATACTTTATATCGTTATTAGTAGTAAAGTTTTTAAGGTTTTGTTGTGCTATTGTAGCGCTGTAACTACCAATAAAAAGGGTTAGAAGCAATGTTGTTTTGCAAATAATATTCATAGTAAGTATTGGTTAAATAAATTAAAGTTTAGTAAACGAAAGCTGCGCCCATTCGTCCTTGTAATTGTAGGTATCAACAACAAAGCCACATTGCGTGTAGTGTTGTGTTAGTTCATCCACATCAGTAGTAAAAAAACCACTTAAATAAATAGTGCCTCCGTTTGCCAAATGATTGTAATACGTTAGAGCATCAGCCTTTAAAATGTTTTTGTTAATGTTAGCTAATATAACATTGTACGTAGTATCAACAATAGTTGTAGCAGTGCCTTGCCACACGTTAATAGTATTTATGCTGTTAAGAGCGCAATTTTCAATAGTATTATTAACACTCCATTCGTCAATATCAATTGCATCTACTTTGGTTGCGCCTAATTGTTGTGCTAGTATTGCCAGTACGCCTGTGCCACAGCCCATATCCAACACGTTGGCATTAATAGGCGAATTGTTAAGTAATGCATTACACATAAGCCACGTGGTATTGTGGTGGCCGGTACCAAAACTCATTTGTGGCATTATAATAATTTGGTATACATACTGTTGTTCAATAGTATGAAACGGTGCTTTTATAATACAGCTATCGCTTACTATTACTGGTTCAAACTCCGATTCCCATTGAGCATTCCAGTTTTGTTGTGGTATTAGTTGATGATTAAATGTTATACTAAATTCGGCACTTAATTCATTTATTATTTCCGTTACTTGAGTTGGGTTGTGATGCTGTTCTTGAATATAGGCTTGCACCCCAGTTTCATTTTCAACAAAACTTTCAAACTCAAGCTCGCCCAATTGGGCTATAAGCACCTCGTTGCCTTGCGTTACTGGAGTTATGGTAAATGTGTATTCGTAATAGTTCATATTAAACGTAGAATATTAAACTGATTGAATTATGGTACTAAAATCAGCAAAGTTAAGCGATGCACCTCCAATAAGTCCACCATCAATATCCGCGCAGGCAAATAGTTCTTTGGCATTACTAGCATTACAACTGCCTCCGTATACTATAGTGGTAGCGTTAGCAATATCGCTTGAGTACTGTGTGGCAATAAGCGAGCGTATGTATTGGTGCATATCTTGCGCTTGTGCATTGGTAGCCGTAACTCCTGTACCTATTGCCCATACTGGTTCGTAGGCAATAATTACACTACTAAATTCAAGCTCCGAAAGTGTAAACAATGTGGCACGAAGTTGCTGCTCAATAACTTTAAAATGTGTGTTACCGTTGCGTTCAGTAAGTTGTTCGCCTACACAAAAAATTACGGAAATTTTGTTAGCTAAACATTGGTGTATTTTTGCCAACAGTAACTCGTTGGTTTCGTTGTGTTGTTTTCGCCGTTCCGAATGCCCTACAATAGCATATTTTACTCCTAGTTCGTTAAGCATTGTTGCACTAACATCGCCAGTGTAAGCACCATTTTCATGAGATGAAACATCTTGCGCAGCCACACTAATAGCTGTGTTATTAAGTTGATTTACAGCACCCGTAATATATACATAACTAGGTGCAACAATAACTGTTGTTGTTGCAGGAATAGTAAGTATGGCCAAGTTGGCGAGTAACTGGCCTGCTTGGGCTACTTGCAAATTCATTTTCCAATTGGCGGCAATAATTTTTTTTCGCATAGGCATAAAAATAATAGGTTCACGTTACCTGTGCAAGTACTTGTTAATAATTGTTATAACTTTAAAATATGTTGGGAGAGTAGTGTTAGCGCTAAATTATTTTACCATAGCGCTAACGTTAACTACAAGGTTGCGTATAGGTAATAATATATATATTTTAATTTACAATGGCAACTTCAATTCACACAACTGTATTAGCGCTACTTATGCGTAAGTACTATGGCACAAGCCCAAGACAAATTAATAAAACCTGACAGTACTGCACTAATAGCCAAAGTACTGGAGATTGCCCCAACTGAAGTGAAGTATAAAAAAATGAACTAATCTAAACAGGCCAACCTATGTAGATAACCGCAAAGATGTAGTAGAACTGATTTAAACTTTTATAAGCGGTTCAATAAATAAATGGTTTTGCTTATTTTAAAGTTATAACTTTTTCACTGTCATTCAGCTTTGATTTATACATAGAACTTTTAAATTAAACTAATTTTCACTCAAAACATTTTGTTTTCGCCTTATTTCGTGTCCTCACAAACCAAAATTGTATTAATTGTTTCGTGCGGAGACGAATCAAGGCGACTAAATTGGTTGATATTTAGCACAAGTACACTCTATAACTTTTATAATAAAGCCGTGGATTTGTATAATAGTTAGTAGAAATGTATGTATTAAATGTTATTTTTGAACTTAATTAACTCAACGAGTTATTACATCATTAGTTAATTTACTACCTAACATTTTTAACACCATGAAATTTCACAAAGAAGGAATACCCAGTTTAATTATTGCATTAATTTTTGCGGGAACCATGTATGCCTTAGGGCGTTTTTATTTTTACGACTATGCAATTATTAACTTTTTGCTCAATGCCCTAGGAGTGTTTGTAGTAGTGGTTATTATTCAGTTTTTTCGTAATCCTAACCGAGTGCGTACCTTTAACGATAACCAACTTATATGCCCTGCCGATGGCAAAGTAGTAGTAATTGAAGAGGTGTTAGAAACTGAATATTTTAACGATAAGCGTATACAAGTATCCATATTTATGAGTCCTGTAAACGTGCATATTAACCGCTATCCATGTAGTGGTGTGGTTAAGTATTTTAAATATCATGCGGGGTTGTACTTAGTGGCTTGGCACCCAAAATCCAGCACCGATAACGAACGCACTACTATTGTGGTACAGCACGCTAACGGTAAGCAAGTATTATTTAGGCAAGTGGCGGGTGCATTAGCACGCCGTATTGTGTGGTATTGTAATGAGGGCGATGTAGCCACACAGAACGACGAGTTTGGGTTTATTAAATTTGGTTCGCGCGTGGATATTTATTTGCCCCTAGGTACTAAAATTAATGTAACTATGAATCAAGCTGTAAAAGGCGGTGTTGATGTGTTAGCTACTTGGGCGTAAGTTAATATTCTTAAAAAAATTAATATGATAAACATGTATAACCAACTAATTACGGCGGTACTTTGCCTTGCAACTACCACCATTGCTCAAGCACAACAAATAACTAATTTTGGTACAACCGATCCTCTAAAGGTAGAAACCTTTACACTAGCCAATGGACTAACAGTGTATGTAAGTAATAATACTAACGAGCCTCGCATACAATGTGCCGTGGTAACAAAAGCGGGTAGTAAAAACGACCCTGCCGATGCCACAGGATTAGCGCACTACCTAGAGCACATGCTATTTAAGGGTACTGATAAATTTGGCACAAACGATTTTGCTACTGAACAAAAACAATTGCAGGTAATTGAAAGCCTGTACGAAACCTATCGTGCCACACGCAACGAGGCACAACGCAAAGCCATATACCACGCTATTGATAGCGTGTCGGGGCTTGCGGCACAAAGTTCAATAGCTAACGAGTACGATAAAATGATGTCGGGCATTGGCGCACAAGGCGTTAATGCTTACACTAGCAACGAACGTACAGTGTACTTTGAGGACATACCTAGCAACCAATTGCAAAACTGGGTAAACATACAGTACGAGCGTTTTCGTAATCCGCAAATGCGTATATTTCATACAGAGTTAGAGGCGGTGTACGAAGAGAAAAACATAAGTATGGACAACGATTTTAGTAAGCAATTTGAACTATTGTACAAAGAGCTTTTTAAAAATCATAACTATGGTAAACAAACCACTATTGGCACGGTAGAACATTTAAAAAACCCATCTATCACCAAAATAAAACAGTATTACAACACCTATTACGTACCTAATAATATGGCCATAATACTAAGTGGCGATGTTAATGCTGCTACCCTACTCCCCTTGCTAAACGCCACCTTTGGCACATTTGCAACTAAGCCTGTACCCGCTTATACCTTTGCGCCCGAAGCCCCTATTGCTAAACCCATTATTAAAAACGTGTATGGGCAAGACCCTGCATCGGTTATGATTGGCTACCGTTGCAACAACATTAACACTGCCGACAAACCCTACTTGCAATTACTAAACGCTATGCTTGCCAATGGTACTGCGGGGTTAATAGATATTAACTTATTACAAAAACAAAAAATATTGCAAGCTGAAGTATTTGTTGATGCTCTTAAAGATTACTCAACGCTAGTATTAGTAGGCATGCCCAAAGAAAAACAAACCTTAGCACAAGTAACCCAGTTATTGTTACTGCAATTAGAGTTAATTAAAAAAGGAACGTTTGACGATTGGATGATTGAGGCCTGCGTGAATAATGCCAAAGTACAAGCGGTGCAAGCGTTTACTAAAAACAGTAATCGTAACGAATTTTTGGTAGATGTGTTTGCCACCGATGGTAATTACACCAACAGAATTAACGAACTGGATATTGCCAAAAAAATAACCAAACAACAATTAATGGCTTTTGTAGCCAAGAACTTTACTACTAATTATGTGGTTATTAACAAACTACAAGGCGAAGACAAAAACGTACCAAAGGTGGCTAAGCCAATAATAACTCCTGTTGCCACCAATGCTGATAAAGTGTCGGAGTTTTGTGGTAAGGTGTTAGCGTTTAATCCACCTGCACTTACTCCTAAATTTGTTGATTTTAAAACCGATGTAAATTATACCAACCTGCGCAACAGCCAACAACTATGGCATGTAGCCAATACCACCAATAATTTATTTGATTTTAAATTAGTGTTTGACAAAGGCAATATTCAAGACAAAAAACTGGAGCTTGCCATAGACTACCTATCATTACTAGGAACGGATAAATTTACCGCCGAAAAATTAAAACAAGAATTTTTTAAACTAGGGTGTACCTACGAATTAAGCGCTGGCGACGACGCTACTGAATTAGCAGTGAGCGGACTTAACGAAAATTTTGAAGCTGCGCTAATTGTACTCAATAATTTAATAACTAACCCAACACCTAACCAAGCCACATTAAGTAACGTTAAGCAAGATTTACTTAAAATGCGTGCCGATGCCATTAACGACAAGGATTATATATTTAAACAAGCCATGCGTAACTATGGTTTGTATGGTAAGAAATCGCCATTTAATAATACATTAACTAATGCGGAGCTAAGCACCATTACCAGTGTCGACTTACTAACCAGCATTAACAACTTAACCACAAGCCCCTACCATGTGGAGTATTATGGGCAAAGTAGTGCCACCACAGTAAGCGATATTTTAAATAAATTGTGGAGTTACAAAAGCGTAGTTACATTAACGCCAACACCTAAAATTGATTATAACTACGCACCAATAACTGAGAACGAAGTAGTATTTTACGATTTTAAAGATATGCAACAAGCTGAGTTTAGCATATTTACGCAAGGCGATAGCACGTTACCAACGGAGTATGCTGAGTTTAAACTTACCAACGAATATTATGGTGGAGGTATGGCATCGGTAGTGTTTCAGACCATACGTGAATCAAAGGCACTGGCCTATGGTTGTAGGTTTAAATACGGACGTAAAAATACTTGGGACAAAACAAATATTACCGAATCGTACGTAGGCACGCAGGCTGATAAACTAAACGATGCACTGAGCAGTATGCTGGAGTTAGATAATAGTATGACAAAAAATCAAATTGCATTTGATGCCGCCAAAACATCAATAAAACGTACCATACAAAGCGAGCGCATTGCGGGCGAAGATATATTAAGTTATGTGGCCGAAAGTAAGAAATCGGGTATTGCAACTGATGTACGCAAGCAACAATATGAAAATATTGATGCACTTAACATGGAAAAAATTAACACTTATTTTAATAAAAATATTGCCAATAAAAAACACCGTATAGTAGTAGTAGGCGATAAAAGCCGCATTGATATGAATATACTTAGTAAGTACGGAACACTTAAAGTGGTAACTAAAAACGATATTTTAAATTTTTAACTACTCATTAACTTTCTTGCAATAAAATGATTAAGCGATTAACTACAAACGAATTTATTGCAGGTAGTAAAAACCATGTTATTATTGATGCCCGTAGCGAAGCCGAATACGCCAAAGCTCATATACCCTCAGCAGTAAACATACCTATATTATGTAACGAACACCGAGTTATAATAGGTACGTTGTACAAACATCAAGGCCGTGAAACTGCAGTACGCAAAGGCTTTGAGTTAGTAGGGCCATTGTTTGTAACCTTTATTGATAAAGCTAAACTATTAGCGCCTAATGGTGTGGTGTATGTTTATTGTGCACGTGGTGGCATGCGTAGCAACATATTAGCGTGGGTGCTAGGTATGGCAGGGTTCAAGGTAGTAGTGTTAGAAGGAGGATATAAAAAATTTAGAAATTATGTACTTAATACCTTTGAAGTACCTATAAAATTAATAGTACTAGGAGGGCAAACTGGTAGTGGAAAAACAGAATTACTTAACCAACTACTTAATCAAGAAAATTGTTCAGCTGTTGATTTGGAGGGCTTAGCTGGCCACAAAGGTAGTGCCTACGGTGGCATAGGCTTACCAGCACAATGCTCGCAAGAACATTTTGAAAATAAATTAGCCACACTAATTAATGCACAAGAGCAGCCACACTATTTTATTATGGAAAACGAAAGTATAGCAATTGGGACTATACGCTTACCCAAAACGTTGTATACATTAATGCACGAATCTCCAATTATTGAATTAATAATGCCTACCGAACTCCGCTTGGCACGTATAATTAACGAATACGGAAGTTTGGATAAAAAATTACTAATTACGCAAACGCAAACTTTAATCAAACGCTTAGGAGGGCTTGCTACACAACAAGCTATAAACGCAATAACAGCTGGTAACACCCACGAGTGGGTACAATTGTTAATGTATTATTATGATAAAAGTTATGGCGCAGGCTTAACCAATTGGAAAAATACTACTCACATAAAATTACATATCGATGGTGATTTTGACACAAATTTAATAGCACTAAAAACAACTATACATACAATTATTACTAATGATTGAATCCACAATAAAACTTACCGAATACAGTAAAATAGGCGGTTGTAGCTGTAAGATAGCCCCCGAGGTATTACATCAAATATTACAAACAGACATTAATTTTACAGACCCCAACTTATTGGTAGGCAACGCCACTGCCGATGATGCTGCCGTATATCAATTGAATGAAGAAGAGTGTATAATAAGCACTACTGATTTTTTTACACCAGTGGTTAATGATGCATTTGATTTTGGACGAGTGGCTGCAACTAACGCCATTAGCGATGTATATGCCATGGGCGGAAACCCAATAATGGCAATAGCTATGCTAGTGTGGCCCGTGGATAAGTTGCCCGTTACACTAGCACAACAAGTACTTAATGGTGCGCGCACGGTGTGCAACGCTGCGGGCATTGCCTTGGCAGGCGGGCACTCTGTTAATGGACTAGAACCAATGTTTGGGCTTGCCGTTACAGGTAAAATTAAAACAACACACATTAAAAAAAATTGCACACCGCAAGTTAATGATGTACTATACCTAACTAAACCGATAGGTTCGGGCATACTTACCGCTGCACTAAAACGTAATGTACTACCCCAACAAAATTATAACGCATTAATTACCATTATGACCACTCTTAATAGTTTTGGTGCACAACTAGGCGCATTGCCCTACGTGTCAGCGTTAACTGACGTTACAGGTTTTGGCTTAATTGGACATTTAATTGAAATGCTACAACAAAGTGCGCTCACGGCTAGTATTAATACCAATGCAATTCCTATAATTGACGGAGCTAGCGAGCTTGCAAAAGCATTTGTCTTTCCTGATAATACTACTCGTAATTATAATGCACACAAACATTTAGTTACAGGCATGCAAGGGCTCGATTTCCTTACCCTCTGCGACCCACAAACCAGTGGCGGATTATTAATAAGCATTAATGCCACTAGTGCTCAAGCATTTGAACAGTTGGCACAACAACATAATCAAACTCTGTTTAAAATAGGGAGTATAGTACCTCAAACCAACGAATTTAAAATTAACGTAAAAAATTAACGATTTATTTAACAGTAACTCTGCCTATGCTTTCATAATAAAACCCTTGTTCTTGCATAAACGAAAGTTCGTACAGATTACGACCATCAAATATTACTTTGTTAGTAAGTGCGCTGGCTACTTTACTAAAATCAGGCGTACGAAACAAACTCCACTCCGTGGCTATTATTAGCGCGTCAGCATTAGCGCAGGCTTCGTAGGCATTAGTAGCGTAACCAATTTTATCGCCTAACAAGCGTTGCACGTTAGGCATTGCTTCAGGGTCGTAGGCTACTACTTTAGCGCCTGCGGCTAACAATTCTTCAATAATATATAATGCTGGTGCTTCGCGAATATCGTCGGTATCAGGCTTAAATGCCAAGCCCCATACGGCAAAAGTTTTACCCGCTATGTTGTTGTTAAAATAAGTTTTAATACGTGGGATGATAATTGTTTTTTGTGTTTCGTTTACATTCATTACGGCATCTAGTAATTTAAAATCATAGCCTACATCAGCCGCCGATTTATGAATGGCTTGGACGTCTTTAGGGAAACAACTTCCGCCGTAACCAATACCCGGAAATAGGAAACGCTTGCCTATACGGTCGTCGCTGCCAATGCCAATGCGCACCATATCCACATCAGCACCTACGCGTTCGCAGATGTTGGCTATTTCGTTCATAAACGTAATTTTAGTAGCAAGGAAAGCGTTTGCGGCATATTTAGTAAGTTCTGCACTTTTTTCGTCCATAAATAATATTGGATTTCCTTGACGCACGTAAGGTTTGTACAAATCATTCATTACCTTACAAGCTTTATCACTTGTGGTACCTATTACCACACGGTCGGGTTTCATAAAATCATCAACAGCATAACCTTCGCGCAAAAACTCTGGGTTACTCACCACATCAAATTCGCCTGCGTAATGGGCTTTAATTGCAGCGTGTACTTTTTCGGCAGTGCCTACGGGTACAGTGCTTTTATCAACCACTACTACATATTTATTGAGCAACTTACCTAAATCGGCACTAGCATTAAGTATGTACGAAAGGTCGGCGCTACCGTCTTCACCGGGAGGAGTAGGCAGTGCCAAAAACACTATTGAAGCATCTTTAACGGCATCGGCTAAATTGGTGGTAAATGTTAATCGGCCCGCTTTTATGTTACGGTCAAACAACACGTCCAAATGTGGTTCGTAAATAGGTATAACACCTTGGCGCATTTTGGCTACTTTTTCTTCATTAATATCTACGCATATCACGGTATTGCCTGTTTCAGCAAGGCATGTGCCCGTTACTAATCCTACGTATCCTGTACCTACTACTGCTATATTCATCTTATTAAAAAAAGGTTGTGTTATTTTTTATATTTTTAACGAAAATAATAGATTTTATCCACTAAATTAACATAACATAACTAGTGGCGCTTTTATTTTTTACAATCAAATGTATTACTACTTCACAATAGCATCAAATTCAACACACGATTATGCCCATAGAAAAACTACATATTGAACAATTTTCGCACTTTGAATTACTTGCCAAGCAAGTGGTGGAGGGCTTTATAACGGGTATGCACAAATCGCCGTTTCATGGGTTTAGTGTTGAATTTGCCGAACATAAGTTGTACAACAAAGGAGATAGCACGCGCCATATTGATTGGAAATTATTTGCCCGTAGCGAAAAATTATTTTTAAAACGTTACGAAGAAGAAACTAACCTCCGTTGCAGTATTGTTATTGATAATTCGTCGTCGATGTGTTATCCTAAAACCAAAAGCAACACATCAATTACCGATTTAAACAAAATAGGTTTTGCCAGCTATACCGCCGCTGCACTTATGTATTTACTGCAAAAACAATCAGACGCTTTTGGGTTAACCTTGTTTGCTAACGATATTGAGCAGCGCACTCCTATTAAAAGTACGGTGGCGCATCAAAAAATGTTGTTTGATATGTTAGATGTATGTATGAAAACAGACAGCCTAAACAAAACTACTAATATTGCCAAAAGCTTACACACCATAGCCGCTACGCAACACAAGCGGTCGTTAGTGGTTATAATAAGTGATATGTTGTATGATGATAATGAATTGCAAAACATACTAAATGCATTGCAACACATGCGCCATCAAAAACACGAAATATTATTGGTGCACGTGCTTGACCAAGCCACCGAATTACGTTTTGAATTTGACAATGTACCGCACCATTTTATTGACCTTGAAACAGGTATTGAAGTTAAATGTAGTCCGCAAGAATTTAAGCAACAATATGTACAACGTATGCAAGCACAAATGCATACTATTAAAGAAAAATGCCTAGGTTACAAAGTGGATTATGTGGCGGCAGACAATGCGCAAGCGTTTAACGAAGTATTAGCCGCATTTTTAATACGCCGACAAAAACAATAAAATAATTTATACACTTTACTACTCTATTTTACGTTGTGAATTTACCCGCTACATTACTACAAAGCCTTGCTTATATTGAAAAAAACAACTACAGTGGCTACGACCCCTACGATATTTTAAATGCTAAAATACCTTTGCTTAAATTAGGCAAATGGCCTGCGGCAATAGCCACACAGTTACATAAGCGCATACCCTTGCAATACCATGCTTTATTAGGCATACCTAAGCAACGTAACGCCAAAGCAATGGGTTTAATTATTAGTAGTTATTGCAAATTATACAAGCACACTAACGAGCAACAGTATCTTGATAAAGCCTACGAATTATATAATTGGTTGCTTGCCAATAGCAACAACGATTTTAAAGGATTATGTTGGGGTTATAATTTTGCATGGGCTAACCCACAAAAAGTAGTACCTGCTAACTACCCATCGGTAGTAGTAACTGGTACTATTGGCAAGGCGTTTATTGATTTGCACTTAGCCACGTTTGACGCAGCGGTATTGCAAAGTATATATAGTATTGCTAACTATATTTGTTCGTTACCTATAACTACTACCAACTATGGTAAGTGCATTAGCTACACTCACCTAAGTAGGGTACGCGTGTACAACGCAAGCTTATTGGGCGCAGAGGTATTAGCTTATTTAGGGCAAACCAATATACAATACGCACAGTTAGCTAAAGATTGTGTGCAATTTGTACTTAAACACCAACAACCTAATGGAAGTTGGATGTACAGCATTGACGAAAAAACAGGGCGCGAGCGTTCGCAAATTGACTTCCATCAAGGGTTTGTGTTAGAGTCGTTGTACAACATTCAACAACACCTTAACTTAAAAGAAGTTGCTTTAAATAGCGCTATTGCCAAGGGAATGCAGTACTACACCACACAACAGTTTGATGCGCAGGGTGCAGCACATTATCGTGTGCCAAAGCATTACCCAGTGGACATACACAACCAAGCACAAGGTATTATTACGCATTGTTTATTGTGTAAGTTAGATGCGAGTTATGCTGCTAAAGCCCTACAAATTTTAAACTATACGGTGCAATACATGTACAATCCTCAAGGATATTTTTACTACCGTAAGCACCAATGGTTTACTAACAAAAACAACTACATGCGCTGGAATAATGCTTGGATGCTATGGGCGCAGGTATCGCAAGCTACCATGTAATAATGACTACTACACTTGCTAAAATTATTGAGTTATTGCAGTACAACGCTGCTAATCCGTTGCAATTTACATCAGTATATTTTGTCGTTTTTTTACTGCTAGTATTAGGTGTAAATGCACTGTTATCAAATTACACAAAGGTTAGATTAGTTTTTTTAACTATTGCCTCGTTATACTTTTATTACAAAGCATCGGGCTACTATGTAGTGTTATTGGGACTTTCGGCATTTGTTAATTATGGTTTTGGTTTATTAATTGGTACTACTGCTAATAACTTACAACGCCTAGTGCTAATGTGGCTTAGTGTAGGAGTTAATGTGTATTTATTAGCGGTGTTTAAATACGGAAGCCTGCTAATAGCCTTATTTACAGGCAAGCCAAGTGCCACAGGGTTTATATTGCCCATTGCTATTTCGTTTTTCACATTCGAAAACATTAGCTACATCGTTGATGTGTACAAGCGCACTGTTAGTGCGCAACGTAACGTAATTCATTACTTTTTATTTATTAGTTTTTTTCCTAAACTAATTGCCGGCCCCATTATTAGTGCTAAGGATTTTATGCCGCAACTTAATGTACAATTTAAACTAAGTAATAATAGATTCAAATATGGTATTATGCTTATTGCGCAGGGTTATGTGTACAAGTGTTTGCTTGCCGATACGTTAAGTGTATATTTAGTTGATCCTGTTTACTTACACACTAGTTATTACACTTCAGCGCAAGTGGTATTAGCGTGCGTAAGTTATGCGTTGCAAATTTATTTTGATTTTAGTGGTTACACACACATAGCACGTGGCATAGCTAGCTGGTTGGGGGTGCGTATTCCTATTAATTTTAATGTCCCTTATAGTGCAGGTAGTATTACTGAATTTTGGCAACGTTGGCACATTAGTTTGTCTCGATGGTTACGTAATTATGTGTATATACCGCTAGGAGGCAATAAACACGGAGCTTTGCGCACTTACTTTAGTTTATTATTAACTATGGCTATTGGTGGCTTGTGGCACGGTGCAGCATGGCAATTTATGTGGTGGGGCGTTGCACACGGCTTACTATTGGCTATTGAACGGGTATTAAAACCGTATTATAAAGCGCCACGTTGGCTGGGGCAATGTTATACCTTTGTTAGTGTGGCGTTACTATGGGTATTGTTTAGGGCCAGTAGTTACTCGCAAGTATTACAACTTTGCAAGGCTATGTGCAACAGCGCAACGAGTGCTACACAAAATATAGCCAGTTTATTGTACTATCCGTGGGCATTAGTAGCATTAATTGTAGGAATAGTATTAGTAGTGATTGAACCTCGTATTACCGTAAAATTACGCTTACGTGTGCCAACGTTAGTTTATGTGCTTTTGTTAGCCCTAGTAATGGTATACGTAGCTGTGGTGCAACAAGAACAAGCGGGTTTTATTTATTTTCAATTTTAAAAAAACTAAACCCAATCAGTGTAACTAATCGGTGTTTTTCATAAGTATGTCGATGTGGTTTCGATTACTAATCTTTTGAGCTGAAAAAAACGTAGGTTTATTTATACAAATAAAAATTAACTCCCGTCGTTATGAAAACACTATACAAATTATTGTCTCTATTACTACTTTTTGGTATTAAAACTAAAGCACAATCTATTGCTAACTACGCTACTACATTAAGTACAGGAATTGCCTACAACTCAGTAAATACGATAGGCTCACCATTTGGTAGTTGGCGTAATGCTGCGGCTTTTTCTCAAGATGATAACCGTAGTTTACCATCAGACATTGGATTTGATTTTTGGTACAACGGAGTTCGTTACACTCAAATTAGTGTGTCGTGCAACGGATTTATGGATTTTTCAAACTCAACAGCCAATGGTACAAATAATGGTGCTTATGGTTACGATAATAGCCAATTTAGTGCTGCTGGTGGCACTAATGCAAGCTTAACTGCATTTTACGATGACTTAACAGCCAAAGGTGCAGTTGATGCCTTGGGTACAAGTATTAAATACTTACTTACTGGTACTACTCCTAACCGTGTGCTTACAGTGGAATGGATAAATATGGCGGTATATACTAATATTAATCCTAGTTTGAATTATCAAGTAAAATTGTATGAAACTACGGGTAAAATAGAATTTGGGTATGGCACTATGAACAGTGGTGGATATTCATTTTCGTACTCTTGCGGTATTAGTGGTGCAACAGGCGGTACAGGAGCAACGCAGTTAAAAATGCAACAAACGGCTAACGGAACTACATTTAACAATACAGCACAAAATAATTTATCTATTATGCCTACGGCTAATAATTTAATTGGCTTTACTCCGCCTGTACCTGCTAATCCTACTGGGGCGCTAACCTTTGCCTCAGTAACTAATACTGACATGGTAGTTAATTGGGCTACCGACTGGGCCACTAACGAAGTGGGTTATGTACTATATAATTCAACCGACGGAATTACTTATAATTTTGTAGCACAAACCGCCCCTAATAGTACATCATATACCGCTACTAGCTTATTGCCCGCCACTACTTATTATTGGCAAGTATACGCCGTAACCGAAGGGGCATTAAGCTCCTCAAAAAATGGTATACAAGCTACATTGGTAGCAGGCAATAAAATTTCAAACGTAATTACTGGCAACTGGAATACCGCCACAAGCTGGACACCCGTGGGCGTGCCTGTAGCAGGCGATAATGTAACCATAGCTAACGGACACACTATTACCATTAACGTAAATAATGCTACCTGTAATAATTTAACTATTGGGCAAGGTACATCAGGCACATTACAAATAGGTAATAATAATACTGCACGCGCTATGAATTTTAAAAACATAACGGTAGCCAACGGAGCAACATTTAACGTAAACACAGCATCAGCTACTACGCACACACTTACTACGCAGGGTAATATTATAAACAACGGTACTATTAATTTTAATTCGGGAACTAACCTATGCAATGTTGTTTTTAATAAAGAGGGAAGTCAAAGTATAACAGGTACTGCCACCACAAATAATTATAATCGTATTACGGTAAACTTAGGTACATCAATTAATAACGTGTTAGACATTGCGAGTACGAACTTTAGTGCGGCTACTGGTTTTTTAACATTAACTGTGGGTACAATTAAGTTTTCGAGTACAGGTACTGTAAATGTTATTCCTTTTAACACAGGAGCTGTAGTAGCCATGGATAATAAAGATAAAATTTGGTTAGCTAGTGCAACCACAAACCTAATTTCTAACGATGGTATTGACTTAGCTGGTACTATTCTTATCGATAACGGAACATTTACCATAGGCAACGCTACCGCTGAAAATTTGCAGTCAGTAGGGGGTACTGTTAAATTAAATGGGGGCATACTAAACATAGCAGGGCAATACTATATTAACGGTATAAACAATTTAGCTAATTTTAGTATTGGAGGAAATGCCGCATTAAATTTGCCCACTATTGGCTCAAGTAGTACTACTATTGCTCCATTTAATATTACAGGTGTAGGTTCTAACTTTAGTATGACGGGTGGCACAATAACCATATTGCGCGAAGGCGGTACAGGCGCACAAGATTTAGGTTATGTAAACACAGGTAGTACAACAGGCCCTGTAACTGGTGGTACATTACAAATAGGCAATGCTAGCACCCCAGCAGCACAAATAATATCAATTAACACTACTTACCCAGTAGCTAACTTAGTAGTAAACAGTGCCAACGTTACTGCTAACATGGTTACTAACCCTCTCACGGTTATTGACGTAACTATTATAACAGGTACATTACTCGCTAATAATTTGAATATGAATGTCGGCGGTAACTGGACAAATGCAGGCACCTACACTCCAGGTACTAATACCACCACATTTAACGGTACAAGTGCGCAGCTAATTAAAAAAACGGGTGGCGAAGTATTTAACAATATAGTATTTACCAACGCAGGTATTAAAACATTAGGAAGCGATATTACTACTAACGGCGATTTAATGATAAACACAGGTGCTACGCTTAATGTATCCGCTACTAATTATGCTACTTACGTAAAAGGTAATTGGATAAATAACGGAACGTTTAACCAACAAAAAGGGTTGGTTGAATTTAACGGAACGGTAGCCAAAACAATAGGTGGAAGTACTATAACTAATTTTAATAATTTAACAATAAATAATGCTGCTGGAGTATCTTTAATAAGCGATGCTAATTTAAAAAGCACATTAAAACTAACCGCAGGTACATTTACCACCACAGGCAAAGTGTTTACGCTAGTGTCGGACGCCACTGCCACCGCCCGTATAGACGCTATTACAGCCGGTAACATTACAGGTAACATTACTATGCAACGTTACATTGCTCCTGGAGCTACTAACTGGCGTATGCTGGCGTCGTGTACTATGCACACTATACTCTCCGATTGGAACGACGATTTTGCAATGTCAGGCTTCGTAGGTTCGCAAGACCCTGCATCAACATTTAATAGTGTGCAAGGCTACGATGAAACTCAACCTGGCGATTTGTGGGATTTTGGCTACGTGCCCTCTACCAACATGACCAATGCCATAACCACTGGCAAAGGATATTACTGCTACATTGGCCCCGTGCCACTTACTATGGAAACTGTTGGTGCGCCCGTAAAAATGAATCAAACAATACCCGTAACGTTTACTAACACTGGCAATATTAACAACGATGGTTGGAATTTTGTGGGCAACCCTTACCCTTCGTCAATTGATTGGACTGCTGCCGCTTGGACTAAAACTAACTTTAATAACGAACTACATATTTGGAATCCTAACTCAAGTAGTTACGCCTCGTACGTGGCTGGTGTAGGTGTAAATGGAGGTACACAATATGTGCCATCATCGCAAGCATTTTGGGTAAAAGCCAACGCACTAAACCCAGTATTAAGAAGTACCGAAAACTGTAAATCCGTAGTTGACCAAGCCTTTATGCGCACCGCAGCACCGCAAGCTATTACCGATGTTTTTAAACTATCGTTAAATGGCAATGGTACTAACGACGAAATAGCCATACGTTTTACCACCAATGGTACTGATACGTTTGATACTGAATTAGATGCAAATAAACTCTACGACCCTTACTCAGGTTCGCCTCGCTTTAGCTCAGTAATGCACAACACTACTGATTATGCTATTAATAGTTTAGCGCCACTAAGTGCTGCACTAACTATCCCACTACGTGCCGTTGTGCCTGCATCGGGTACATACAGCATAGTGCGCGACTCTGTAATTAATCTTACTAAAAATGTATGTATTACGTTAGAGGACTTACTTACAGGCACAATTACCGATTTAACACAAAACTATTCGTACACATTTACTATTGTAGATACCACAAAAGCACCACGTTTCCTACTACATTTTGGCAACGCATTGGCTAAGAATAGTGCCATGCCTACCTGCTACAATGGCGCTAACGGCAAAGCTATTGCAATAGCAGTAGGTGCAACTACACATACATTTAATTGGTACGATGCTAATAATACTTTAATAAAAACCACAACTGATACAACAGGTGTGGATACATTAATAGCAAATGCTGGAATTTACAAAGTAATAATTGATGGTAATACTGGAGGTTGCAATATATTAAGCGATACTATTACAATACCTAATCCAGCACCATTTGCAGTAAATAACACTATTTTACATAGCACTTGTAACACAAGTGCAGACGGTGCAATAATTATACAAAGCATAGCGCAAGGTACAGCGCCATATACCTACTTGTGGAATAATGGCAACACTAGCAATACATTGCAAAACCTAACTGGAGGTAATTACACCGTGCAAATTACCGACGCTAACAATTGCACTGAACACTACAACTATACAATTACTCCTACTAATGTAGTTAATGCCAACTTTAGCATTAATGATGATAGTGTGTTTTTGTATCAAGCGAGTATAATATTTAATAATTATTCAACAGCAGGTGTAAACTATTCGTGGGATTTTGGCGATGGTACTAGTAGTGCAGATGCTACACCTGTACATAAATACCAAACATTTGGCACATATAGCGCAACATTAATTGCTGAGAAAAATGGATGTACTGATAGTAAAACAACAATCGTTGTAGTGCTAGATTCTGTACTAACAATTGAACCCGTTGATACTTCAAAAACAGGAATACTAACCTTATTGAATAAAACAATAGTTAGCAATTACGTTAAGTTAGCCACCATTAATAATAGTTATGAATTATTACTTAACTATCCTGCTGCTACTTTGGCTACCATTAAAGTGTTAGCTACTAATTCGAAATTAGTGTATAGTAACGAACAAACTATAACACAAACTACAATAGTTTTACCCACTGCTAATTGGGCTTCGGGCGAATACTATATGACCATACGAAGTAATTATGGATTAAAAACATTTAAGATACTATTACAAAACTAAATTTATACTACAAAAAACAGTAGCTAGATTTTGGCTACTGTTTTTTTGTTGTGACACAAATTTAATTGTGACTACTATAAAATGTAATCGGTATCAAAATTAGCTTAGTCAAATGCTATATTTAAAAAATTAACATAGGGTTGTGCTACCTTGTAATCGTTCATTACTTTAGTAACTAATGTTGTATTTAGCATTTGTTCGTTAGTATAAGGAGTGGATACCTCAAAACTTTTTAGTTTTAAATAATTGGCTTGTGCATGGTTTACGTCGTAGCCTTTGGGTATGTTTTTAAGTGCATCGTTGCCTTCAATTGTACGAAAGGTTTCAGCAAATTTTTTGTTCGTTAAAATTTTTTCAAACTCTGTTCCGTTATAATCAATTTCTTGTCGTATTTTTTTAAGTACATCAGGCATGGGCATATAGTTACCTGCTGCTACAAAGCTATTATTGTGTTGTAGGTGTAAGTAGTAGCCTGCGCGCCCTTCGTTTTTAGTACCAGCACTAAACCAAGCTCCCATATTGTTTTTATAGGGTGCTTTGTTGGTGGAGAAGCGTATATCTCTATTTATTCTAAAAATACAATTTTTACTAAGTAGCTTTCCTATAGCGGGGTCTAACGTTGCAAACTGTTCAATAAGCTCTTGTATAGTAGTTACTAAGTTGGCACGTACTACTTCGTACAACTTACGATTATCATCAAACCAAGGTTTATTGTTATTGAGTTCAAGCTGCGCTAAAAATTCAAATGTTTGTGGATGTAGCATAGTGTGTTATATTAAAGATAATTTCAAAAAAAATTACCACAGCCATATGCTGTGGTAATTAAATTAAAAGTAGGTAAGTTAATTACTTAGTTACCTGTATTTGCTGTGTTTTAATAACGTTGTTTTGTTGTACTGCTACTAAGTAGATGCCTGCTTGTAGGTTATCCACATTTATAGTTTCCAAATGATCGCCTAAGGCAGTGTAAGCATTATAAACATTGGTAATTAAAGCACCCTTAGTATCATATATGCTAATATTAACTACGCCTGACTTAGTTGTACTGTAAGCTACATTTACAATATCAGTACATGGATTAGGAAATGTATTTACTGCATTTATTGCTATTGAATTTTGTGGTATAGCTGTAGTAGTTGCTGGGTGTACAATGGCTGAGGTTAGCGCTGTCCAATCGCCACTATCATCGTTGAAGTTACCATTAGCAGCTAAACCTGCACAATAAAACTTAACTACCTTAGTTGCTGTAGCCGGAGATGTCCAGGTAAAAGTATATGTTTTTGTACCTGTGCCATTTAAAGCATTTCCGTTATGTGTAACACAAGGTTTAGTAGTTGTACCCGACGTTTTGTTACCTGTGCCAGCAGTAAATGTCCCTTGCTTTACGTTTGTTGCAGAGTCCATTGCTTCAAAACAAAAACCAAAAGCTGTTTTCCCTGCGGCGGCTATAGTTATATCTATAGTGTATGCAGTATTAGCTAAATAACCAGATGTAGGTATAGTTGTAGCAATAGTTGTAGTTGCGGTATTTTGTGCTCCATGACAACTGGTACAAGTAGATTCGCCAGGTGAGCCTGCCATTCCTGATCTTCCTCCTGAGTTAGAATGTGCATTTTCGGTAGTTACTATCACTGTTGCTAATGTTGCAACGAATGCTGTTGATATTAGTAAAGTTTTTTTCATGTGTTGTGTTAATTTTAATTGTTGCTTAAAAGTAAGTTATTTTTTTAAAATTTCAAATCAAAAATGTAGTATTACTCTTAGCATCTTTAAAAACTGCATATACAGCCGTTACAGAATCGGTGTTTAAGTTGCCATAAATGTGTGGAAACTCCTCTCCTACGCTATTTGCCATTTCAAATTTAATTTCAGGAGTACATTTAGTAGCATCAATAGCTAGTATAACTAAGTTGGATTGATTACCATAATAACGTTGTAAAGTAGCTTGTATTTGCACCAAGTGCGATGCGTGTATAAAACCCTCAGCCGCTATACTATCGTGCGAATATGCACCCTGTATTAACGCGTGCTCCCATGCCGCTTGTGTAGTTATGTGGTATATCATTAGCAATGATTAGTTAGTGAGTATGCCTTGCAAATTAGCAGGCGAATAATTAATAGATTTTAGAGTTTTATCATCACCCTTGCGATACACAACAAACTTATCTTCCACTTGTTTGTAATAGGCTTTAGTACCGTCTTTAGCAGCGTAGTGGGCTATGGTGGATTCCGCATCGGCAATGTTTACACAGGCTTTGCTCATGTTACTGCGTTGTACTTCGTTAAATAAATCAACAAATTTATTACCCATACCAAATTCTAACACGGCCCCGCTAAGTACGTATTGTAAGTCGCACAAGGCATCGGCTATTTCCACCAGGTCGTTCTTGGCTATTGCTTCTTGTAGTTCTTTTAACTCCTCAGCTAATAAAGATATACGTAACTCGCAACGTGCAGCGCTTGGTATTTGTGGCGTGGCTAATATTGGAGCTTTAAATGTGGTATGAAACTCCGCTACCTGATTAAGGGCATCTATTTTTTGCATGACTAAAAATCTTTTAAATTAATTGATGTACAAACATAAAAAAAACAAACGAGGTGTAAATTTAATTACACCTCGTTTGGTTAAAATAACGGTACTAACTATTAATTAATTTTGCTTAGTAACGATAAGTATCAGCTTTGTAAGGGCCTTGTGGTGTTACGCCAATATAATCAGCTTGTTCGCCAGTTAAAGTATCTAACTCAACACCTATTTTAGCAAGATGTAAAAATGCTACTTTTTCATCTAAATGCTTAGGCAATACATACACTTCGTTTTCATACTTACCTACATTTTGCCATAATTCTAATTGAGCTAATGTTTGGTTAGTAAATGAGTTACTCATTACAAACGATGGGTGACCAGTAGCGCAACCTAAGTTTACTAAACGACCTTCGGCCAATATAATTAAGTCTTTACCATCAATAGTATATTTATCCACTTGTGGTTTAATAACATCTTTAGTTGAACCGTATGCTTTGTTTAACCAAGCCATATCAATTTCGTTATCAAAATGCCCAATGTTACATACGATAGTTTTGTCTTTCATTGCACGGAAATGTTTTTCGCTTACAATATTAACGTTACCAGTAGCCGTAACAATAATGTTAGCTTCTTTAATAGCGTTTTCCATGCGTTTAACTTGGTAACCATCCATTGCAGCTTGTAAAGCACAAATAGGATCGATTTCAGTTACAATTACACGGCAACCGGCATTACGTAACGAATCTGCCGAACCTTTTCCAACATCGCCATAACCTGCAACAACAGCTACTTTACCAGCCATCATAATATCAGTAGCACGGCGTATAGCATCAACCAACGACTCGCGGCAACCGTATTTGTTATCAAATTTAGATTTAGTAACTGAATCGTTAATATTAATAGCAGGCAATGGTAATGTACCCGCTTTTACACGTTCGTGCAAGCGGTGTACACCTGTGGTAGTTTCCTCGCTAATACCACGTATACCTTTAGCTAATTCAGGATAACGATCTAATACCATGTTGGTTAAATCTCCACCATCATCAAGTATCATGTTTAACGGTTGCCCATCAGTAAATGCATGTAATGTTTGTTCAATACACCAATCAAATTCTTCTTCGTTTAAGCCTTTCCAAGCAAATACAGGTACTCCAGTAGCAGCAATAGCAGCGGCAGCATGATCCTGTGTTGAGAAAATGTTACATGAACTCCATGATACTTCAGCACCTAATGCAGTTAATGTTTCAATTAATACAGCAGTTTGTATTGTCATGTGTAAGCAACCTGCAATACGTGCACCTGCTAATGGTTTACTAGCACCAAACTCTTCGCGAAGGCTCATTAATCCTGGCATTTCTGCTTCGGCTAATTCCATTTCTTTACGACCCCATGCGCTTAACGAAATGTCTTTTACTTTGTAAGGCAACGTTTTAGTTTCCATTGTTTTTTTTGTTTTATGATTAGATTATTTATTTTAATTTTTTAATAACACGAAAGTACATAATAATTGATATATCCCGTTTAATACCATTTATTTTTTTTCGTTCGCTTTTTGCATTGGGTTACCACCTACGCTTTGTCCACGTCCTGTTATTTTGCGTTTGTATAGTTCAAATCGGCTAGGTTCGGTAGCAGTATTCCACGTGTTATTTTTTTCGTCAATGTCGGCAGTTTCTTTGTAGGGGTCCAGTTGTATGGAGGCTACTTGCTTAGTTTTAGCAAAGGTTTTGCTTACGTTAAATTCGTTCTTACGCCACACGTAAGCACTAATGCGGTCAATGGAGTTAGTACCATCAACATAATTCCATTGAATAATTACTGGAGTAATTCCACCACCTTTATTACTCAAAAACACATCGTAATAATAATTAGCGTTAAGGTCTTTGAATGCTGAATCGCTCAGTGTTTCCAAGGTTTCGTATCTATTTACAGGCTTGCGTTCAATTTCAGTTTTAACTTCAGGTAAATAACTGTAATAAAAATCACGTAAGGAAGTATCGGCATCTACCAAATATTTCATATTAATAGCACGGTTATGTATTTTTGAAATATTGTCAAACTCCTTTGCCTTGGGCTTAATGGTAATAGTGTCCATTTTAGTAGGTACTTGTTTAGCATTGTTAAGGGTGTAGGTTTTTACGGAGTCTAGCGCTACATCAATAGGTTGTATATCGTAAAACCACGTACGCCAAAACCAGTCTAAATCCACGGCAGAGGCGTCTTCCATGGTTCTAAAAAAATCAGCAGGCTCAGGGTGCTTGTATGCCCAGCGGGTGCAATATTGTTTAAATGCAAAATCAAATAGCTCACGCCCCATAACCGTTTCGCGTAGTATATTAAGCGCAGTAGCAGGCTTAGCATAAGCATTAGGCCCAAAGTGAATAATATTTTCGCTGTTTACCATAATAGGTTCTAGTTGTTCTTTGGGTAGGCGCATGTAATCTACTATTTTGTGTGCAGGCCCACGTGACGATGGAAAGTTAGCATCAAACTCTTGCTCAGTTAAAAATTGCGTAAATGTATTTAAACCTTCATCTAACCACGACCATTGGCGTTCGTCGCTATTAATAATCATCGGAAAAAAATTATGCCCAACCTCGTGTATTACCACGCCAATCATACCGTTTTTAGTGGCTTCGGAGTAGGTGCCGTCTTTTTCGGCACGCCCAAAATTAAAACAAATCATAGGGTACTCCATACCGCTTGCGGCTTCTATGCTTTGCGCCACAGGATATGCGTAAGGTATGGTATATTTGCTATACGTTTTAATAGTGTGTGCCACGGCTTTGGTTGAATAACGGCGATAAATAGCGTGGGCTTCTTTACCATAAAAACTCATACACATGGTACGCTTCCCCTCCACTTTTACAGGCATGGCGTCCCACATAAATTTGCGCGATGCACCCCATGCAAAATCTCGCACGCTATCCGCCTTAAACACCCATGTTTTAGTGGCAGTTGCACGTGTTTTTTCATTGGCTTTACATTCGTCTAACGTAATTATTTCGGTAACGTCAGTATAGTTGTTGCTAGCTTTAGTCCAGCGTTGTAGTTGTGTGGGCGTAAGTAGTTGCGCATAATTTTGGCATTCGCCTGTTGAGCACACTATGTGGTCAGCGGGTACAGTCATTTTCACATTAAAATTACCAAAGGCCAATGCAAACTCGCCACGACCTGTAAACTGTTTGTTTTGCCAACCTTGAAAATCGCTATACACGCACATACGTGGGTACCACTGCGACACGGTAAATATGTAGTTGTTTTCTTCCGCAAAATATTCGTAACCGCCTCTACCGCCAGTAACCATGCGGTTACTCATTTTGTATTTCCATTTTACAATAAATTTAATTTGTGTTTTTGATGCCAAAGGTTTAGCCAAATCAATACGCAACATAGTGTTGTTAATGGTGTAGGGTATAGGCACGCCAAGTTCGTTGGTAATACTAAGTATTTGGCTTCCTAATCCGTTATTAGTCTTAGCTACGTCTAAGGCACGTACGGTGGCTTCGTCGTAGGGCGAGGACATTTTATTGTTGTCAAAAAAATGATTTTCGGCCGTGGGAGCATGTTCGTTTTCATCTAACTGTAACCACAAGTACGCAAGTTTATCAGGCGAATTATTATAATACGTTACCGTTTCTTTACCCGTTATGGTTTGTGTTTTTTCGTCGAGTGTAGCATCAATAGTATAGTCAGCTCGTTGTTGCCAATATTTGCTACCTGGTGCGCCACTAGCGGTACGGTACTCGTTAGGTGTGGGAAGTATAGTGCCTAATTGCTCAAACTTATTACCGTGGTTTGACGTAGGATTATTACGAGTATTTTGCGCCATAGCTAATGTGGTAGTTAAACAAATGGCGGTACTTAATTTAATAAAGTGAGTAGTTATCATGTATAATGTAAAGTATAGTTTTGAATATAAAATAGTAGTTTTGAATATGCTAAAATTAAAAAATAAAATAACGTACACGCTATTGCCACTTATAGTATTATTGGCGTGGCTACTAAGTAGTGCATTCGCACATAAGTTACACCCTATTTATGTAGGTGTTATTGATATGAATTATGATGCCCCCAAGCGTACTATGCAACTATCAATTAAATTATTTGCAAGCGATATTGAAGATGCACTACGCAAACAAACCAAACAGCCTATTGATGTAATACACCCTAAAAATAAAGCAGCACTTGATACATTGCTAATTAGATACATTAAAAAACGATTACAACTTACTGTAAACAACCTACCTACAACCCTTATGTACGTAGGTACTGAGTACGAAACCGATGGTAGCCTGTACACTTACATTGAACTGCAAAATATAACTTCACCCAAAACTATTGCCGTAAACACTACGTTACTTTACGATTATTTGCCAGAGCAATTGCTATTAATACACACACAAGTTAACGCAATTAAAAAAAGCACTAAGCTCGTAAACCCGAGTAATAAAGCAATGTTTGAGTTTTAATTTACTCAAAAAAAGCACACTAATAACTAGGCTATAATTGTTGTTACAACACCTATTAAACCAATAGCTTACGGAATATTCTAACCAAAAAAACACTATTCTTGTACAATCATATTTAGCACTTATGTACTTATCAAAATTATCGTTACTGCAATTTAAAAATCATGCTGTGCAAGATTTTGAACTTCACCCTAAACTCAATGTTATTACGGGTTTAAACGGTAGCGGAAAAACTAATATACTAGATGCTATTTATTACCTATCGTTTTGCAAAAGCTACTTTAATACTACCGATGCACAAAACATAAAACGCGATGCCGATTTTTTTGTACTGCAGGGTACTTACCACATTAACGACGGAGTAGAAAATGTAGTATGCTCGTTAAAACGAAATCAAAAAAAAACAATAAAGCGTAACCAAAAAGAATACGAACGCCTAACCGACCACATAGGCTTGTTTCCGCTGGTAATGGTATCGCCCAACGATATTGTACTGCTGTACGACGGTAGCGAGGAGCGCCGTAAATTTATGGATAGTGTAATAGCACAGTACGACAAAACATACCTACACAATTTGTTGCAATACAACAAAGCTTTGCAGCAACGTAATGCACTACTCAAATTTTTTATCGAAAACAATAGATTTGATGCCATAAGCCTAGAGGTATGGACAGAAACATTAATTAAGTGCGGTACTTATTTACACGATACACGCAAAAAATTTATGCTCCTGTTTGAAGGTATTGTACTAGCCACCTATAACGAAATAGCCAACGTTAATGATAATGTAACCCTACATTACGAAACACAATTAAGCACCTACACTTACACTCAAGGCATGGCTAATAGCCTACAACGCGACCGTAGCGCAGGGCTTACCACATTTGGCGTACACAAAGATGATTTAGTGTTTAAGATAGATGATTTTCCGTTAAAAAAAATGGCATCGCAGGGGCAACAAAAAACTTTTTTGCTGGCTTTGCGCATGGCGCAATACGCTTTGCTTAGCAAGCATTGTGGGCGCACACCACTACTATTGCTAGATGATATTTACGATAAGTTAGATACGGTACGAGTGGCTAATTTGTTACAACATGTTATTAGTCCGAATTTTGGGCAAGTGTTTATTACTCACACCAATAACAGTATGCTTATAGCTACCCTACAAGAGTTGCAGGTGCAGTACAACCATATTGTGCTTAGTGAGTAATTACAAACTTGCCTCTAAGCACTGCGTTATTAGCAAGCGGTAATGCAAACAAATAAACACCTGCACTTAACGTAGCAACACTTAATTTTTGATCTGTTAATTTACTACTAATACGTACATTACCATTACTGTCATACACCATTATTGTATTGTTGTGTGCTTGTAAGTTAGTAAACACTAATTCGTTATTTGTAATTAGCCAATTACCAACATTAGCAATATTTACAGGAGTTATTATTGCGGTAGTAGTACTGCTTAATTTTAAGGGTAATAGGGCTAAATCTACATCAGCACCTGTGGCAAAATTCCAATTACTTTTTATACTACCCCAACTATTGTCCACTGCCATTTCGTAGGCAAATGGTGTGGTTGAATTACAGTTGCTATACGTGCTATATATGCCTGTGGTATCGCCCACGTGGTTGGGGAGTACATAACTCACAAAAAAATCAGTGCTTACCGTAACTGCGGGCGAAAACGTAAATGTATTAAACGCATTACTCGTTAGTAAATGTTGTGGCACAAAATTACTTGTGGCCAGTAACGTACCTGGCTTTCCGTTACTGTTTTTATTATACAATTTTATTGTACTACCCACAGTAGCACTGCTGCCTGATGCTTTGGTGTATACCATGGCCAAACAGCCCGTAAGTGTAATGGTATTAGTGTTGTTGTACAGCTGAGCTTTTTCTATATCGTTATATACATTAGTACCTGTTATAAAGCCTGAATCTCGTGGGGTGTGATAATCGCAAAAATACAAAGTGTTAGGCGTTGTAGCTGCGGTATAACAAGGCAATGCGTACGACAATGGTTTTAAAGTATCGTTAACCGTTGTACTATTTGCAATTACACTAATTGATGTGGCGGGCGCATTAATAGGACTAAACGATTTTTGCGCTGACGCAATTACAGGAGTTACTATAATTAATAACAGTACGTAAGTATGTTTCATAAGTGTTATAAGCAAGCGGTTAGTGATACGCCTCCTAATTTTTTCATGTTAGCGGCACCTATATTATTTATTTGTGTGAGTGTAGGTATTGTACCTTGCCCAAAGCCTGTACCAGGAAATATAATGTACTCCACTACTTTTGACGATGTCCCCCCGTTACGAGGGCTATTATTAATACCTAATTGTGTAGCCAAATAAATTGATGCTTCGCCCAAACTCCCTGAGGGGCCTGAATCAGCATAAATGGCGTAACATGCCTTGCCATTATTTTTATTGTAAACGTAGGCTATATCGCCAATGGTTATACTGCCTGCATTGCGCACCGCTGTAGGTATTACAAAATAGGGTACAGTTTCTGAATTAACGTAACGCAATGGATTAGTAGTACCATACGACGAATTAACTAACGACGTAGTAGATACATACATACCTGGCGATGGGTCGGTAGCACTTTGTATAATAGGGTTGCCACTGCTATTAGTAACCACTCCCCACCAATTGCCTGTGCTACCTGCATTGGCGGTATAATCTAACCCTGTATTATTAGGGCCGTAAGCATTAGGCGAGCCATCGGCATCAACTGCCAAACCAGCTTTGTACAACACACAGTTGTAGTTAGTAAGTTTGTACACGCTAATGCTGGCTACGGTAGTAAGTGTTGTTTTAACACACGTAACAGGTGTTGGCGACGAATTACCTGCCACTGCTGCCGATACCTTACGTGCCGTGTTTACATTAGTTGCACTATTGGCGTTGGTGTAAGAGTTCTGTTTTTTACAGGCAATACTAAAAAGTAGTAAACAAGCTAAAGTGTTTTTTTTCATTGCATTTCAAATTTTAATTGTAATAATCAAACTTAGCTGTTTTTTTTAATGTAGTTGTACATTAGCATTAACTAACTGTACAATAAATACTAGTTTTATGCGTTAATAGTTTATACCTAAATTTTTAAAATATACTTCACATGCAAAATGTACAAATATTATGGGCTGATGACGAAATAGATTTGTTGCTACCTCACCAACTGTTTTTAAAAGCTAAAGGATACGACGTAACTCCTGTAAACAACGGCGCTAGCGCAATAGAGTTAGTACAAAAACAACTTTTTGACATTGTGTTTTTAGATGAAAATATGCCAGGCTTAACAGGCTTAGAAACATTAGTAAAAATAAAGCAATACAAGCCTCACTTGCCAATAGTAATGATTACTAAAAGCGAGGAAGAAAATATAATGGAAGACGCCATTGGAGCTAAAATTACCGATTATCTAATAAAGCCTGTAAACCCTACGCAATTATTGCTTTGCCTAAAAAAACATTTAGATGGTAAGCGTATTTTAGAAGAAAAAACCACCAGCAATTACATGCAAGATTTTAGAGCCATAGGCACCAGTCTTAGCGATAAAATGGATCATGCCGAGTGGACGGAGCTATACAAAAAGCTAGTATACTGGGATATTGAGGTACATAGCAATGCTGATAGTAGTATGAGCGAAGTGTTTTACAACCAAAAAACAGAAGCTAACAATCAGTTTTTTAAATTTGTAGAGCGCAACTATTTATCGTGGCTTAACGGCACCACTGACGATAAGCCCGACATGAGCCACACCGTGTTTAAAAACCGTATTGCACCACTTATTGATAAAGGCGAACCCGTAGTTGTGTTTATGATTGATAACCTACGCCTTGACCAATGGCAGGTAATAGCACCTTACATTAACGAGTTGTTTAATATACAAAGCGACAGTTCGTATTACAGCATTTTGCCTACGGCCACGCAGTATGCACGCAATGCGTTTTTTAGCGGATTGATGCCTAGCGAAATGGAAAAAAAATATCCAACATGGTGGGTAAACGACGAAGCCGACGATGCTAAAAATGCACACGAAGCCGATTTTTTGGGCGAACAATTAAAACGCTTAGGTAAAAACGTAAAATACAACTACACCAAAGTTACCAACATTGACGCAGGAAAGCGCATGGTGGATAACATGAAACACTATAAAGATTATGCACTAAGTGTGGTGGTATATAACTTTGTAGATATGCTTAGCCATGCCCGCACCGATATGGAAATTATACGCGAACTGGCTGATAATGAAGTGTCGTACCGTAGCGTTACCAAATCGTGGTTTGAACACTCTCCGTTATTTGAAGCCATTAAATTTTTGGGGGATAAAAATGTAAAAGTAGTACTCACCACCGACCACGGAACAGTACATGTTAAAGATCCCTCAAAAATTGTGGGCGACCGCAACGTTAATACCAACCTACGTTACAAGCAAGGTAAAGCATTAGCCTACGAAGCTAAAGATGTGTTTTTAATTAAAAACCCTGCTGACGGTTTCTTGCCTCGCCAACACCCAAGTTCATCGTTTGTGTTTGCTAAAACCAATTGTTTTTTTGCTTATCCTAACAACTATGCGCACTACGTTAATTATTATAAAAACACGTTTCAACATGGAGGAGTGTCGTTAGAGGAGGTAATAATTCCGTTTGTAGTATTAGGAAAAAAGTAAATTATTACACATGTTAGGTAAATTAATACTTATACCCAATACCCTTGGCGAAGCACAATTGGCCGATGTTGTAAGCCCACATACCATTAGTGTGGTACAACCTATGGTTCATTTTGTAGTAGAAAACAGTAAAAACGCACGCGCCCTACTAAAGCAATATCAACTTACGCACACCCAACAAGAACTTATTTTATTTGAATTAGATAAACACGAAGAAAATAAAAAAGGATTAGTACAATTTTTAAAACTGCACTTACCCACACACAACGTTGGTGTAATAAGTGATGCAGGCGTACCTGCCGTGGCCGACCCTGGTAGCGAAGCCGTGGCTATAGCCCACGAACTGAGTGCGCAAGTAGTACCCTTGGTAGGGCCATCGTCTATACTACTTACACTTATGGCAAGTGGTTTCAATGGGCAAAATTTTACATTTAATGGTTACTTACCTATTGATAAAGCCAAGCGTACTGCACAGTTTAAAGCATTTGAACGATTAATAACCACACAGCAGCAAACCCAACTATTTATTGAAACCCCTTACCGCAACAATCAATTAATAAAAGAATTGTGCGAAGCATTGCCGCCACATTACAAGCTGTGTATAGCGGCTAACATTACTTTAGCTAACGAGTTTATACAAACTCGTACCATTAAAGACTGGCGTACCGCACAGCCTGATTTGCACAAGCAGCCATGTATGTTTGCGTTGTACGTGTAACAACAACTATTACAGCAAGTACACGTTTAATAATCTACCTATTCTTAACTTGTTATTTTTATTATCTTAGAGCTTTTAAAAATAATAAGCTTAAGTTAATGAAATTAAACAGACTTACCACAACAACATTAGTCACTTGTTTTAGTGCGCTACTACTCTCATTTAGCGCAATAGCGCAAAACACTATTAACTTTACTAACACACTTAAAGACAACCAAGCGTTTGTACAAAATAAAGGGCAGTTTACTCTAGCCAAGTACTCTAATATTAAGGTATTGTATGCCTTAGATTATGGCAAGATGAAAATATACTTAACTCAAACGGGAGTGGTGTATCATACTTTAGCTGAGAAATTAAAAACAAACGAAGAGCGTGAGCAAATAGAGCGAGCTATGCGTAAGGCTGGCAAAAGCCATGCAGAAATAGAGGCCGCTGAACATGCCATGGATATTAAAGAAGAGTTTATTGTAATGAATTACGACAACGCTTCTGCCACATCAACCGTGGAGGCAACAGATAAAACCAACGACTATTTTAGTTATATGGTTCGTACTGCAAATGGCACTGAGGAAAATGTGAACTATGTAAATGGGTATAAAAAAATAACTATCCAAAATATTTATCCGCATATTAATTTAGAATACACTACGCACCCTACCGAGGGGCTCAAATACGCATTTGTAATAGGTGTTGGAGGAGATGTTAGCAACATTAAAATGAATTATACTACAGCTAATATTAAATTAAAAAATAATAATGTAGTAATACCAACATTGCTAGGCAAAGTTACTGACCATGCTCCCACCACGTTTTACAACAACGAAAGTAATGCGCTAGTGCCTTCAAAATTTATTAAAACCAACAACACTATTGGTTTTGAATTAGGCGAATATAACCACAACAAAACCATAGTAATAGACCCTTGGACACAAACTCCCACAGGGCTTAACAATGCTAGTGCTATGTGGGAAGTAGAGCGCGACGGTGCTGGTAATGTATACGCAATAGGTGGCGATAGCCCAATGAAATTATTAAAATACAACAGCGCAGGAGTTTTACAATGGACCTACAATACCACCTACGATACCGCAGGTGGTTGGCTGGGCACATTAGCTACTGACCTTGCGGGCAACAGCTTTATAACCAATGGCTCACCTGCAGCAATACGTAAGGTAGATAATACAGGCACATTAATTTGGACAAAAACAGGTTCAGGTTCCAACGAATATTGGAGTATAGCTTTTAACTGCGACCAAACAAAATTAATAGTAGGCGGTACTAAGGTAGGGGTTGGGCTTCCCCCTCCAATAGAGGCTGCAATATTTGACATAGATGTAGCTAACGGTAATATATTAGCAACCAAAATAGTTTCGGCCCCTGCTAATACCTCGGCTATACCGCCTAAATCGCAAGAGGTACGTGGTATTAGTGCTTCACGCAATGCTAGATATTATTACTTAACACATGATACTATTGGTTATATTAATCAAAATTTTTCGGCATGTGGTAGTAGTGGCAATGGTGCCTTAGCAGCTATTAATACTACTTACAGTTTAAGTTATAAATGCGAAAACTATCGTAGCAAAGGTAATTCGGGCATTCCGGCTATTAAAGCCAATAAAAACTTTGTATATACCCAAAATGGTACTACAGTGCATAAGCGCGACTTAGGCTCAATGGCTATATTGGCTAGTGCTACTATACCAGGTGGTGCATCATCGACATCATTAGGCAGAAAAGTTGTTGAAAATAGTGGTTTGGATTTAGATACCTGCGGCAACGTATATGTGGGGTCATCAACAGGTATTACAAAATTTGATGCTAACTTAAATTTAATATCAAGTGTTACTACAGCATTTAAAGTATACGATATTGCGGTGAGCACAGGAGGAGATGTAATAGCGGTAGGTGCTACAGGCAATTCGCAATCATCAACTCCACGTGGCGGTACTATACAATCATTTAATATGGGCGCATGTTTCCCTATTAAGTTAGAATGTTGCGATGCTTCAATATGCCCAGTACCTGAAAAATGCACTACCGATGCGGCTTTTCAACTAACAACATCGCAAGCGGGCGGAGTATTTAGCGGTACAGGAGTAAGCGCTACGGGTATGTTTAACCCTGCAACAGCAGGTGCGGGTACATTTAGTATAGTGTACACACTACCTTGCGGTACAGATACTTTAAAAATAAAAGTAAAAGCTTGCGCTAACCTTACGGTGTGTAAAAATAGTAATGGTTCATTAGGAGTATCAGGCGGTACAGCCCCTTACACTTGGGAAAAAATTGTGAGAACAAAAGACTGCTCAGGTTTTTGCGCTTTCGATTGTACACTACCACAATGCACCACTTATGTAACTACCTACACTACCATTAGTACTACACCAACTGCCACACCTAGCGCAACTACTGATACCATACGTGTAACCGACTCGCAAGGTAATACCACCACGGTGTTTGACCAAAGCACACTACCCTCATGTAATGCTTGTTCGTTTACTCCCGTAATATCAATATCACAACAACCCACTACCTGCACCACTATTGATGGTAGCGTAACAGTAGCACCTATTACAGGGGCTACTTATAGCTGGAACACTACACCTGTACAAACTACCAACCTAGCCACTAACGTAGCAATAGGTAGTTACACCTGTACTGTTACAGTGGGTGCATGTAGCACCACAGTAAGTATAACCATACCTTGTAATGCGCAATTAGTAGTGTGTAAAAATACTAATGGTTCGTTACAAGTAACTGGCGGAAATGCACCTTACACATGGCAAAGTAAAACCACCACTACTGATTGTAGTGCTTGCCCTGGTGGTAGCTGTATACCATTTGTGTGCGCTGGTACGCAAGTAACCGCTTGGGTAACATTTACCACAGGCACTACCGCTACTGCACCTAATAACACTGACTCAGTTAGAGTAAAAGATGCCAACGGAAATTTAGTAGGCTTAGCCAATGCTACTACTCCTGCGGCTTGTAGCACAGCTTGTGCATTGGTAGCATCTATTACAAAACAGCAAGCAGCAACTTGTGGTGGCAACAATGGTACTGCTGTAGTAACCCCTATTACAGGGGCTACTTATAGTTGGAATACTACTCCTATTCAAACTAACGACACCGCTATAAATTTAGCCTCAGGTACTTACATCTGTACTGTTACGCAAGGTACATGTACTGATACTGCACAGGTAACCATTGGCACATCGGGTACTTTAGTAGCCAATGCTTCAGGCGTAAATGCTTCGTGTGGCAACGCTAACGGTACTGCTACTGTAAATATTAGCGGTGCTACTTATAGCTGGAATACAATGCCTGTACAAACTACACAAACCGCTACTGCTTTGGTAGCAGGTACTTATATTTGTACCGTTACACAAGGCACATGTACTGATACTGCCAAAGTAACTATTACCAATAGCAATGCGGAAGCAATAACATTTATGGGTGATACCTTAATTTGTGCAGGTACAAGTACTACACTTACCGCTACAAGTGTAGGAGCAACTAATTATGCTTGGAATACTAACCCTATACAAGTAAGCGCAAGTATTACGGTTACCCCTAACAGTAACACATATTACACTGTGGCGGCATCTAATGGTACGTGTGTTAGTATTGATTCAGTATTAGTTACAGCACTAAGCACTTCGAGTGCTTACATATTAGCTGATACTTTGGTGTGCAAGGGCGAACCTGTAGCGCTAACTGCTAGTACGGGTACAAGCTATGTGTGGAGCCCTGGTGGTGCTACATCGCAATCTATTGTGTACATAGCTACTGTACCCGGTACATACTCAGTAGTAGTTACTAATGCTACAGCACCTGTTGCGTGTCGTACATCAACAGCTAGTATAACTATTAACATACATCCATACACAGGTATTGATGCAGGACCTGACCAAACCATAAAGCTAGGCAAAACCGCTATCCTTACGGCCACGGGTGCTCCAGTAACAGGTTATACCTGGATAAATACTAACCAACAATTAAATAGTATTGAAGTTAGCCCTAGTGCAACTACGGTATATACTGTAAAATCAACTGATAAGTTTGGTTGTGTAAGTACGGATAGCGTGCGAGTAACCGTGGATATAACGTGTGGCGATTTGTTTATGCCCACTGCATTTAGCCCTAATGATGATGGTAGTAACGACCTACAATGTGTGTTGGGTAATTGTGTAACTACCATTGAATGGGCAATATACGACCGTTGGGGCGAAAAAGTATTTGAGTCAAAAAGTATGGACGATTGCTGGAACGGTACTTACAAGGGGTATGCCGTAAACACAGGTGTATATGCCTACAAACTTACTGCCACACTAACCAATGGTAACATAGTTACTAAAAACGGTAACATTACCTTAATGCGTTAATTTACAAAAAAGCAAAATTATCAGAGCAATGAAAATAATAATAATAGTACTTACACTAACAATAGGTGTAGTGTGTATAGCAAAAGCGCAAGACATACATTTTTCGCAATATCAATATGCCCCAATTACGCTTAACCCAGCATTAGCTGGGGCTAACCACGATGTGCAAGGCGTACTAAACTATAAAACACAATGGAAAAGTGTAACAGGCCAACCTTACAGTACCATTAACGCATCGTTTGATATGAGAGTTATTAAATTTATGAAAGGTTTTTTTGCATCAGGCCTAAGTGTGTATAACGATAAGGCGGGCGATGGTTCACTAACCACCACTACTGCTACATTACCCATAGCCTACCATTTAAGGTTAGACAGAAAAAACTCGTTAGGGGCGGCACTATATATTGCGGGCGGACAAAAAACAATTAGTGCGGATAATTTTCAATGGGCAAAACAATACGACGGTACTTCATTTAATTCAGCGTTAGCCAATGGCGAAACTATTAATAAACCTAGTTATATGTTTTTAGATGTGGGAGTAGGAGTGTTATATGCTTACAAAAAAAATTATCGCAATATGTCATCTAACGACAACGTTGCAGTTAATGCAGGAGCGGCTTTATACCACATGAACAAACCTAAAAATACGTTTGTAAATAACACAACTAACGATAGGTTAGCTATGCGTTTATCAATGTTTGCCTCGGCAAGTATTGGTATTCAACAAACTAATATTTCGTTAAGCCCTGCATTGTATTACAACTGGCAAGGCACACAGCAAGAATTATTAGGCGGTACGTATGTAAAATATGCGCTACAAAGTTCATCGCAAATTACGGGTTTAATTCAAGCATCGGGTATTTCGTTAGGAGTGTTTTACAGAGCTAAAGATGCAGTGGTTATTAAATCGATGTTTGAATATTCTAACTACTCAGCAGGTGTTGCGTATGATGTAAATGTGTCGAGCCTTAGTAAGGTTTCAAAAACACGTGGCGGGTTTGAAGTGTTTGTACGTTATGTATTAGACACTAATAAATTTAGAATTAAAATGAGTATTTAACAAGTACGATAAATGCCCACTAAAAATGTGTTAGTATTTATTGATTGGTTTGCACCGGCAGTAAAAGCGGGCGGCCCAGTACGATCAATAATAAATATTACACAATTGTTAAGTACTAAAATAGAGTTTTACATTGTGTGTGGCGATAGGGATTTGGGCGATGCTGAGGCTTACCCTAACATTGTACTAAATGCTTGGATAAGTACGCCTAATGCGCAAGTTATGTATTTGAGTAAAGCGCAACGTACGGCACAAAACTACCAACGCTTACTACGCCAAATAGCACCCGATAGTGTGTATATAAACGGGTTATTTTCGTTTCAGTTTTCGATACTGCCATTGTGGGTAGCGCAACAACTACAGTGCAAAAAAATAATTATTGCGCCTCGTGGAATGCTTGGTAATGGGGCATTAGAATTAAAAGCATTAAAAAAGAAGTTATTTTTAGTAGCATTTAATACGTTGGGTAAATACACTAATGTGCACTGGCACGCCACAGCTAACCAAGAAAAATTAGAAATACAAAAACGTATCGTTAGCCCAAAACACATTACCGTAATAGCTAACATAACTACTGCACCTACTGTGGTAAACGTAGTACACAAACACAGCAACGAATTACGATTATTGTTTATTTCGCGTATATCAATTAAAAAAAATTTAGCGCAAGCTATTGCTATTGTACAACAATTAATTAAACAGCACATAGCCGTAACACTTGATATATATGGCCCTATAGAAGATGTAGCGCACTGGCAAGAGTTGCAAAAAAGTATAACAGCAGCAACACACATTACTTATAAAGGAATTTTGCAACCGCATCAATTTAATAGTACGTTTAATACCTATCATGCGTTGTTGTTTCCAACCATGCACGAAAACTATGGGCATGTAATAGCAGAGGCACTTTCGTATGGGTTACCAGTAGTACTATCCGACCAAACTCCGTGGCGTAATTTAGCCGAAAAAAAAGCAGGATTTGATATTGCGTTAAATAACAATAACGAGTTTTTAAATTGTATTACACAATTATACGCAATGAACAATATTGAATTTAACCAATGGCAACAAGGTGCACAACAGTTATATGCAACTGCTATTAATAACGAAAAACTAAAAAAAGAGTACCTGCAATTATTTAATTAAAATTTCAATTACTATACATGTATAACAACTCTGTTTTATTTTTAGATTCGTGCCACCCGCATTTAGCACAAAGCCTTGAGGGTAAGGGTATTACGTGCCACCATAATTACACTGCTACCAAAGATGAAATAATTAAACTATTACCTCATTATACCGCTATTGTAGTTAGAAGTAGATTTAAGTTAGATGCTGAATTTTTAGCCCAGTGCACTACCATAAAATGTATTGCTCGTGTAGGTGCAGGTATGGAAAACATTGATGTAGCAGTTGCCACACAATTAGGTATACAATGCTTACATGCCCCCGAAGGTAACCGTACTGCAGTAGCCGAGCAGTGCATAGGTATGTTATTAGCCTTATTTAACAACATAAATAAAGCTGACTCCCAAGTACGCAACGGAATATGGATACGCGAAGGAAATAGGGGGGTAGAATTAGAAGGTAAAACTGTGGGTATTATAGGTATGGGTAATGTAGGTACAGCCTTAGCTCAACGTTTACAAGGGTTTAACTGCGAAGTGCTAGTACATGATAAATACAAAACTAACATAGGCACTAGCTACTGTACAGAAGTAAGTTTGCAAGTCTTGCAAGCTAAGGCTGATGTAATAAGTATTCACTTGCCGTACAATACCGAAACGCATTATTACATTAATGAACCGTTTATTAATGCCTGCGCCAACAACGTTTATATAATTAACACTGCACGTGGCAAATGTCTCAATACTGCTGATTTAGTACAAGCTATGCAAGCAGGTAAAGTGTTAGGTGCATGCCTCGATGTGTTAGAATACGAAACTACATCGTTTGAAACGCTTGACAATACTACATTACCCACTGCTTGGCAATATTTAATACAAAGTAATAATACCATACTTACCCCACACATTGCAGGCTGGACACACGAGAGCAATTATAAAATGGCTAATGTACTTGCTACTAAAATTTGTAGTGTATTAGGGGTGTAACCTTACATAAACAAGGCTTTAAGCTCGGTAGCATCTTTAGGGTTGAGTTTGCCCGCAAGTATTAATGCTAGCTGACGACGACGTAACGCACCTGCGTAACGGTCTTTTTCTAAATCGGTTTCGGGTATTAATTCGGGTACAGGTAGTGGAGAACCGTTTTGATCAACGGCTACAAAAGTATATATAGCTTCATTTACTTTGGTACGCTCGCCAGTTACATAATCCTCTACCCACACATCAATAAACACCTCCATGCTGGTGCCAAATGCACGGGATACCTTAGCTTCAATGGTTACAATGCTTCCGTGCTTAATAGAATTTTTAAACGCAACATTATTAACGCTAGCAGTTACTACCACTCGTTTACAGTGGCGGTGTGCAGCTATGCCTGAGGTTACATCCATCCATTGTAGTAGGCGTCCGCCAAACAAATTACCAAGCGTGTTGGTATCGTTAGGCATTACAATTTCAGTGGCTATGGTTAGCGATTGATTAGCGGTTTGAGGGGTCATACAATAATTTATTTAACGTAAATTTATTTAACGTAAATTTATGTATGTAAAAATAATAAAAATAGTGTGATAAAGAGTATAAACGAATGCTAGCTACACTGTAAAATATACAAGAGTAGTATCGTATTTAAATTAAATTTGTTTGCTACCATTATCTTTTGCTAAAACGCTTACTTGTCGTTACAGTACTAACTTGAAGTATTAATTCCAATAAATTTTAACCATACCATTAGTACCTGTTGTTACTGCATTGCCTCCTGTAGCGCAGCCTGCACATAAATCAACATCGGCAGCATTACCAGGTGTTTGCAATGCGCCTATTGTTACTGTACCCAAACTACCACCACCACCACCACCTGCAGCACCGTAATCACTAGCTATTATATTTACGCTACCTGCAGCACCTCCATTGGTGTTTCCACCTCCGCCGCCTCCACCATCGCCAGCACCTCTATTAACACCAATTTGCCCTACTCCTGTTCCATTGCCTGATGCAGCTCCACCTATGGTACCTGTACCTCCAATAGCGCCCGCTTGCCCACCTGCTCCTGCATTTCCGCCTGCCCCATTAGGGGCTCCTGCGTTTCCGCCACCACCAGCGCCACCACCACCACCTGCTACCGCTAAGGTAGTACTAGTGGTAGAATTTATTACGGCAGATGAACCTGCACCACCACCACCTGAGCCAGAAAATCCTGAAGTTCCTGCCGTTCCTCCATTTCCTCCGTTGGCATATCCAAAGCCTCCTACTCCGCTACCTGTACCTGCCACATTAGTGGCTCCAAAGGTACCCGCACCACCAACATATACTTGCAGTACATCACCTGGTGTAACTGCAACTGTAACTGTAGAATAGGCGCCACCACCACCCTTACCACCTGTATTACCACCATCATTACCGCCACCTCCACCACCTGCGCCCCATACTTTGATAGTAGCAGAGGTCATACAACTAGGAACAGTAACATTTTGAACTGCACCTGTATAATTAAACGTTTGTGAACTCACAATGGAGGCGTTGTAGGTACTACTCGACATTCTTGACCATATTGTCCCGTTCCAATACTCAAGTATATTACAATCTACATTATACACCATAAGTCCTGCTGCAGGTGAGGGAATAGCTATCATTTGAGCGGTAGTCATACGAGGAGGTAAAAAACCTTGATTAGTAGCCGTTACGTCTAACTTTGCTGAAGCATTAGGGCTAGTTGTACCTATACCCACATTGGCGGCGTTTACTCCCGTACCGCCTAATACAATGGCATTACTTGCGCCTACCTTAGCGTTAAAACCTATAGCAGTAGCGTTAGTAAAATTATTAACTGTAGCATCAGCACCGCTACCTACATAGGTGTTACTAGTTCCTAAAGTGTTTGTAAAACCTGCTCTATAACCTACTGCGGTATTATCAGCAGTAGTAGTGTTTTGTAAAGTTTGTGCGCCAAACGCAGTGTTTCTACTTGCATTAGCATTGGTTAAGCTCAGGTATCCACCAGCGGTATTGCTACCTCCGCCAATATTAGTTTTTAAGCTACCTGCACCTATTGCGGTATTATTAACACCTGTTGTGGCCAATAAGGCATCGACTCCTAAACCAGTGTTAAGCGTGTTTATTATACCAGCTTGTGTAGCATTACGTTTAAATACTATATCAGTAGCATCGGTTGTACCAATAAAATTAGTACCTGCCGATGTACCTGCATTGCCTAACAATGACCAATCATTACCTCCTGTGCCTCCACTTAAACTTACCCATTTGGCACCATCCCAGTAGTAGTAACCAGGTAATACGTTATTGGGGCTAGCGCCTGCCGTAGCAGTATTGTATACTAATAATGAAGTTAAAGGTGCTGTAATAGGGCCTGCAGCATTAGTAGCGGTTAGTGCCACACGAGGCACTAACATACCTCTATTGGTACTTACTACATCAAGCATAGCACTAGCGTCGGGTACTGCGCCTGTGCCGTTAATACCTACATTTTGAGCGTAAGTTAATATAGTAATTAATAATAATGCGGTTGATAATAATAATTTAGTTTTCATAGTTATTTTAAATTGATAATGAGTAATTGAGCTATTGTATGATTATTTTTTTGGTATATGTACCCGTAGCGTTAGTTAGTGTAATAAAATAAATGCCTTTAGCTAAATAAACTGTTGATAGTGTAATTTGATTATAGCCTTGACTAAATGTATGGGGTACATTATACAATGTTTGCCCTAACACATCAGTAAATACTACGTTTTTAGTTTCTTCTTGAGCCGTATTAACTGCAAGTACTATGGTTCCATCATTATTAACGTTCGCTTTGTTAAATTCAAACGCTGAAAAATTAGCCACGCAATTTGCACTAAATACATCACTGTATTCGTAGTTACCATCGTAATCAGTTTGTTTTAAACGATAATACGTTTGGCTAGCTAAAGTGTTAATATCAGTGTAAGTATATTCTTTATCTATACTACTATTACCAGCTCCTGCAATAGTAGCAATAGGTTCAAACAAAATACCGTTAGTGCTTTTTTCTATGGTAAAATAATTATTGTTGGTTTCGGTAGCGGTTATCCAATGTAGTTGTATAGTTGCATTAGCGCAGGTAGCACTTATTGTTTTTAGTTTAATTGGTAATGGGTTAGTACGATCAGTAAGCGTCCAGGCGGTATAAAAATCGAGTAATGCAACGGTAGCTGTTACAGTATTGGTAACTGTATTAACTGTCCCCGACAAATAATCGCCCCAAATATTGCTTGTAGTATTAAAACGTTGTGCTTGTAAGTTAGTTTCAGTTATTGTATTACCTGTGTTTGTTGCCCATTCATCGTCGAGATAAGTAAACGTTAAGTTTATTGAAGGCTTTGCAGAGTAGCCACTAGCATTTACGAGCCAAAATCTATCTATGGCATAGTCTGACCCGTTGGTACCTGGTGCAGTACTTTGGCTCATGTGTGTAACCATGCTAGGTTTGTAGGTATTATTGTCCCAGCCTGTGGCTGTGGTAGTTGCTGCCACGTTAGAAAAATCAATTACACCACCTGCACCAATCCCTCCTACAATAACTGCTAAACCAACATCTACCTTATTAGTTAAGGTTGCACCACGCAAAAACGGAACGTTAATAGCGGTAGTATTTGTCCCTAATGGGTAACGTAATTTGTGAAATTCTTTTTCGGCAATAATACCACCACTTGCACTTACTGTAATAGGTGTAGCAGGTATTGCGGTACCCCCTAATACCGTAAATAAGGGTGAACCACTTGTACCCCCGTTCATTACCAAATACCCTCCGTTGTTAAACACTAGCTGAGCTTGAGTGTGTATGGCAAAAAAACTGAATAGAACGGCTAATTTTGCCTTCATGATTTAATATGTAATTTGCATTTAAAAAATATGTTAAGAAACCTTGTGTCTTTTAATACAAACTAAAACACTGTACAATAGTAGTTTAACCTTACTTTTAAGTAAGTATTCTATTAATTTTATACACAAGTATAATAAATTAGTTTAAAAAAAACAAGAATTTAGTTTTTATTTTTTGAGTGCTCGCATACGCTGTACCATAGCTATTGCCGAACCTATTACCATAATTAATGCGCCTATCCACAATACGTTAATACCTGGGAATACAATGGCTTTCATTACAATAAATTCTTTTTGCAAATTATTATTTTCGGCCAGTACTATGTCTATTGAGCCATCGGCGGTATTCAATTCTTTAAACGTTAGGCGCAGACCAAGGTCTTTAACTTCAGCTTCAATGGGTACTAAATAATTATCGCGTATTACATATAATGGTTCTATGGTGCGGGTTTGCTTGTTTATGTCTAATACTTTAAAGCGTGCTGCCAATGCTATATCCGTAGGTTGTAGCTGTAGCTTGGCTTTATCAACGTCTTTAATTAATCCTTCTAATATTAGCATGGCGTTAGCCGCAAAAATAGTGTCGCCAGTGTGTATGCCTTTTTTTAATGTTTCTCTAAAATCGTTGTCGTGTTGTTCGCCTAGGTCTTTGCTGAGGTCGGCGTAGGTAATGTGGGTGTACACATCTTTACCCAAAAAATGGCGTGTATCAGGCTCAGCAATATTACCCATGCGTGCATTGGTTTGTATTATTGGGCTTAGTGTAAACTCCTTGCGAAACGTACCGTTGGGGTTGCGTTGCAGGTAATCCATGTCGTAATAAATATTTACGCCCTCCTTGCGTTTGGTGTGGTACACCACGTAATAGTTACCTAATAGCGTGGTGTCGCCTTTGTTAAGGAGTACGTTTTCGTTGTTTTTCATACCCTTATCTAAGCGCTCAATATCCGTTTGCCCTACGTTGCGGCTTATTATCGTTTGTTTGTATTGCGATATTAGCGTACCTAATAATATCAACCCAAAACCAATGTGTGCAATGGACGAACCCGCTTTGTTTATTTTACCTTTTAATATTCGTAACCAATAATCAGCGTTGGCACATACTGTAAACACTGACGTTAGGCACAAGGCCACCATTGCCACTGCTGATATTTGCATTGTGTAACAAATAATCAGTGTTATTACTACTGATGCTGCAAACGAGTACAGCAGCGATTGTGCTACTTGTTTAACATCGGCTTTTTTCCAACGAATAAATTGTGTAACTGCCATAAGTAGTGCTATCATTACTGCAAAGGGCGTTTGCCACGAATTGTAATAATTAATAACATCAGTTGGAGGTGCGTAATTAGTACTAAAAATTTTATTAATAACGGGTAATGAGGTAGTAAACAATATTTGAAAGCTGGCAATAATTAAAATAAGTGTACCAATAAACATCCAAAACTCACGGCTCCACAGCTCATCATCTTGCTGTTGCGACGGTAGTTCTTTAAAACGAATAGCCAATAAATAGATACTTGCGGCAAAATAAAACACTAAAAACACGAGCAGTAATCCGCTCATACCCATGTCAGTAAAGGCGTGTACGCTGGAGTTACCAAGTATTCCGCTCTTGGTTAAAAATGTAGAATATACAATTAATAAAAATGATAGTATGGTTAGTAGCAACGCACTAAACACTGAGTTATTGTTATGCTTGTAAATAAGTATAACGTGCATAGCCGCTACCATTATTATCCATGGCACTAACGATGCGTTCTCCACAGGGTCCCATGCCCAAAAGCCTCCAAAACTCAAGCTTTCGTAAGCCCATGCCCCGCCCATTAATATACCTGTGCCTAATATACCTACACTAAATATCGTCCAAGGTAATACTGGTTTTATCCACTCGGCATACTTACGTTGCCACAATGCGGCTATGGCGTAGCTAAACGGAATAAGCGTGCTTGCAAACCCTAAAAACAAGGTAGGCGGGTGAATAGTCATCCAATAGTTTTGGAGTAATGGGTTAAGTCCTCGTCCGTCAATGTTTTGTAGGTAGGTACTTATTTTTACAAACGGCATCTGTGCCATGTCGGGGTGTTGGCGCAGGAGTGTAAACGGGTTGCTCCCCATACGATAATCAAAAATAATGACACCTAATAGCATACAACTTAAAAACGCTTGCACGCTGGTAAGGCTTGTCATTACAGAGGTTTCCCACTCAGTACCTTTACGTAAAATGATTACGCCCAATACTGCTTGCCAAAACAACCAAAGCCAAGTGCTACCCTCTTGCCCTTCCCAAAAGCACGAAAATATGTAATACATAGGCAAGGCCTTGCTACTATGTTGAAACGCATAATAATACTCAAACATATTATTAAACAAAATGTAAAATAATGTAGCGCCAATACCCACCACGCTTAGCACGTGCGCTAGGTATGATGTGCGGGCTATAGACTTCCAATTAAGATTAAGTGGTTGCGTGGTTGCAAACCAATAACTTACACACGATAGTAGTGCTGCAACAAACGATAGTACTATAAAAAAATTGCCTATTTGCCCTGGTAATAAATGTTCGCCTACGAATTCCATGATGCTATAAATATGTTAGTACTAATCAATAGTAATTATTGTACAAAAATAATAAATAATGTGTACACCTTGAGTGCTTAATACATTAATTACGATACTGCTACACGCTTAGGTTACCAGTGTGTATGCCCAAGCAATAGTTGCTAATTGCAACACTACTAGCTTACTAATTTAGCTGTTGTAATACTTGTTTTGCCTTACTACAATTGGGGTGTGTGCTTAGGCAATGTTGTAATAGTTGCTTTGCCTCGTTGTTTTTTTGTTGGTATAGTAGTAATCCTGCCTTGTTAAGTAGGGCAGTTTCGTAATCGGGGTCAAGCGCTAGGGCAGCGTTATATAGCTGTTCGGCTTTAGTTAGGTTGCCTTGTGTGGCTAATAAAAAACCATAGTTAGCCAAGGCAGCTACGTGTTTTGGGTTTTGGGTTATTACAAATTCAAACTGTTGTTGTGCTAAACTCGCGTTACCAGTGCTAGCAAGTAGTGTGGCGTATTTTACTTTAAAATCTAACGCATAAGGTGCTAGTGCACACGCTTTAGCATAGTAGGTTAGTGCGTTATTAATTTGGTTGGTGTTGTTGTAGGCTACAGCTATGCGGTAGGCCGTCCAGGCATGGGTATTGTCGTACGATTGCTTAACACAATGTGTGGTAAGCATGTAATTGTTGCTTAGCTTATTTACGTGAGTAAGCAACGTGGTGTACTCCTCTTTTAAAAAATATACATTAACCACAGCGTCAATTGTTAATTGCAATTGTTGGGTAGTGGTGCGTTGCAAATAATGTAATGCACTATCTAAGTAAGCAGCATTAATTTCAAACTTTTCGTACTGCGCAATGTATGCTCTTGCAGTTGTTAATGCGCTGGGTTTACTATCGTTAATGGCCTTGAGCCCAATAAATGTTTTTACTAAATTAGTTTTGTGCTTAGTTACAGGCACTCGTATGTAGTGGTCGTGTACTGTTACGTGGGGTATATCAATGCTTCCGCTCGGTGGCATGTGGCACGCCACGCAGTTAAGCATGTTTGCACTTTGTTTTTTGTTGGCTTGTAAGTATTCGTTTTGTAAATTATGCGTAGGGTTAGCGTGGCATTTAATGCAGGCGTTATTAAAAATTTGCGTACCTGTTTTTTTAACACTTACGTGAGGGTTGTGGCACGTAACGCACGTTAAGCCATTAACATAGGGGCGCAGTGCCTTATTATTTACTTTTTTTAACGAGGCTGTAAAACATTTGCTTTGTTTTAATCTATCTGCATGGCTTGCCATTATAAACTCATCATCGGCATTTTTATACTTGGGCAAAAACACCGTCATTACATCGGCAAGGCGCATTCCAGGTTTAAAATCAAAAAACGATTTGTCTTTGCTAAGTACCGCATTGCCCTGTAAGTGGCAGCGCGAACAAAGGTCAAACTGCTTGTCCACGTGTAGTTTAGCAGGGTTTACAATACTATAATCAATAAATTTGGAGGTGTCGGTAACGTCGCCATTGGCAAATTTTTCTACGTGCAATTGCCCTGGTCCGTGGCAACGTTCGCAGCCAATACCGTTGGGTATTTCATCGTATTTGTTTTCGCTCCCTAACACAAATTTAGGAAACGAATTGTGGCACGACATGCACTCCAATCCTATCTTACGTGCAAAGCGAGAGTTATGCCCGCTCTCAAACCCAGGCGGAAAATCCCATTGTTGTTTTTGTGCATAATACGTCATAGGCATTTGGCACACATAGCCATTGGTAGTATACAAATGGGAGTTAGTGTGCTGTCCGCTACCTATTACGTAGTCCACCAGTTCGTGGTGTAAGTAAGTAGTATCTTTGTTTTGCAACCTGTACTCAGTTATTTGTAACCGCTTATTGGCAGTCCATTGGGCTATGTAATTATAGTTTAATAGCTTATCTTTTAACACATGCGGCGTACTGTAATCGGCTATTGATTTTTGTTGGGTGGCCACATCAAACGATTTGCCCATACCAGTTTCTTTAAACGTTTCGTAAATGCTAGCGTGGCACTGCGCGCACTTGGCCATACCTACATATTTTACTGTATCGTTGTGGTTTAAATACTGGTTAGCAGTAGTAGTGTTAGTAGGTGTTGTGGGTGCAGTGCAATTAACCACACCTACGCTTATTAGCGCAATAATTAAAATAAATAAGCCATTTAGTTTAGTGTACATGTATACTAATTGATGCGTTTAAAAGTGTACTTAATACGCACATCAAATATACACAACAACTGCATTGCTTGGTATATAACTACACAACAATATGTAATAAATTACTACGCTTTGGGTTGAGTGCAAACTACCTTTATAAATAAGCACTAAAAGCAAACTACGCTTTAGTGCATAGTTTTAACTATTTTTGAAATTAATAAACACAACACAATGGCATTAGTTACCCGTAACAAATTATTAAATTACCTATTACCTAACCTAATTGAGGCAGGTTGCGACGAGGCAGGGCGAGGTTGCTTGGCAGGCCCAGTAGTAGCGGCTGCAGTTGTATTACCCGCTAGTTTTTATCATCCGTTGCTCAACGATTCTAAACAATTAAGCCACAAGCAACGTAACGAGTTACGCCCTATTATTGAAGCAGAGGCCATTGCTTATGCCGTAGGATTTGTTGATACTATTGAAATTGATAAAATAAATATACTTAACGCATCAATACTGGCTATGCACAAAGCATTACACAGTATAATAAAAACTACTAGTATAGCACACATAATAGTAGATGGTAATAGGTTTACACCGTTTGAAAACATACCACACACCACCGTTGTAAAAGGCGATGGTAAGTACGCAAGCATAGCCGCCGCAAGTGTGTTAGCTAAAACTTATCGCGATGAATATATGTTGCAATTACATGCTACTTACCCACATTATTTGTGGGATAAAAATCAAGGATATCCTACCAAGGCGCATAGGCAGGGCATTGTTAGCCATGGTGTTACGCCTTACCATAGGTTGAGTTTTACATTACTTGCTACGTAAACGGTACTTACTAGTTAACTAACTCTTCTCCAATATTTTACGGCAACGTTTACAGGGCGAGTTTCTGTACTAACATTACCAGTATTCATTGTGCCTACATTTATATTTAGGGTATGTGCGTGGTCGGGCACTGTGTGCGAATGGTCGGGGGCAGTAGTAGTGGGACGTGTTTTTATCCAATGACGGTGAGCAAAATGTTCTACATTGTGAGAGTGTCCGCCATCTGTAGAGGTTGTTCCTGTGTAATATTCTCTATGAGTTCCAAAACCACCAACTCCGTAACTACCATCTGAAGGAGTTTCTGGAAAGCCATAAGTATAACTATGGTTATGTGCTCCATTAACTGTTGTTCCGCCAACGATATTATAATCAGTACCTGTGCTACCCGTAGCGCCGCTACCTCCCCACCAAAATCTACCATCACTTAGCGTGTTACCATTGCCATCGCCGTTATCGGCAGTAAATAATCGGCTATCATCAATGCTCCAGTTACCGCCCCAGTTGTGGCTGTGTGTGCCTGCATTAGTAGTAGTTAATGCTCCGCTTCCGTTGGCCGTGCCACTGCCGTTATGGGTGTGGTCTTGCACGGCATCAGTTTGCACAGTAGCCGTTAGCACTCCGCCTGCGGCTACATTAGCATTGCCACCTGTGGCACGCAAAAACTCACCGTTTTGCACATCGGTACTTATCCAAACAGTGCAAGCGTATAATGTATTAGGGTCAGCTACTTGCGCCCATTGCACGTACGACGCACCAATAGGAGGAGTGTTAATATTTTGCCAGCACGTACCGTTATATACTTCCATGGTGCTTAGTGTAGTGTTGTAACGTGTAGTGCCAATAGGTGCGCCTATGGGTTGTTGGCCAGTTGTACCAGTGGGTACAGCTATGCCGTCGGTAGTGGCTATGTGTAATGCTACTGCAGGCGTTGTGGTGTTAATACCCACATTACCTGTGGTGTTGGCTATGGTTATGCGCTCAATACCACCTGCGTACATGTGTAAATCTTGCGCATTAGTTGTACCTAATTTATTAGTTGCAGTTGCGTTGTTGCCCTTAATTAGCCAAGCTTGTGCGGTTATGCTATCTGTCATGGTTTGCATAATGTTTTGCCCGCCTACATTTAGCGTGTTAAAATTACCAGTAGTTGCATTAATATAATTTGCCTGCAAGCTATCAATTACCGCATTGTTAATGTTAGCGTAGTTTATAGTACTACTATCAATTACAGCGTTATTAATGCTAGCAAAGTTGGTTTTGCTACTGTCTATTACCGCATTGTTAATGTTGGCGTAGTTTATAGTACTGCTATCTACACTAAGTGTGTTAATGGTAGCATTATTTATTATTGCTACATTAGTTATGCTGGTGTCTACAGTAAGTAGGTTAATTGTGGCAACGTTTAAGGTACTAGTATCAGCTTTTAGTATATTAATTATAGTGGTAGCGTGGCTGTTCAAATAATTTTTAATGGCTGCGTTAAGTATAGCGGTATCAAGTGCGGTTGTAGCAGTGGTTTTTGCGCATAAGTTTTTCCAAGCCACGCCGTTATAAAAATGGTAGCAAGCACTATCAATGTTGTATATTAGCAAAGCACTTTCGGTAGCAGTGGGGGCTATGGCAAGCATTTGAGTAGTGGTAAGGCGTGGTGCCATAAAACCTTTGTCAGTTGCTTTAAGTTCCAGTATCGACTTGCTATTAGGTGTTATAGTACCTATTCCCACATTGTTTTGCGCACTTACTAACTGTGTGCTTAATATAGTTAAGGATAAAATAATTGTAATTTTAATAGCGTGTTTAAATTGTTTCATATTGTTTTTAATTTTGATTATAAAACAAATATAATTATTTAATTAAAAGGCGTAAACAGTAACAAATTTAAAATTAACTTAATAAATTTAGGTGTAAAAAGCAATTATATAACCTAAATTCTAAAATATAATAATTACTATTAGAAGAGAGTTAATGCAACTAAACCAATTGGTTAAATTAATAGAAATATTTTATTTCAGATATTATTCTAGATAAATATATAGAATAATAAACTTAATATACAAATGCTTTCAAATTTATGATTTGAAAACTACTTTACACAAATAATGTTACGAATAGAAACAATTTACTATTTTAGCAGTAAATTCAAATTAGTCAACTTTAAAAGTTTAAAATATATTACCATATGATGAAAGCCCTAATAGATAATTTCCCTACTCAATTACAAGAAGCATTAACAATAGCTAATGCAGCTGCTTTAACACCTGCCAATACTACTATAACCAATGTTGTAATTGCAGGGCTTGGCGGTTCAGGCATTGGCGCTACAATTTTACAAGAGTATTTATTAGATAAATCTGCACTACCCATTACTGTAATTAAGGGCTATACATGCCCAGCAAGTGTTAGTAACACTACACTATTTATAGGCTGTTCCTACAGTGGTAATACTGAGGAAACTGTATTTACTACTAAAGCAGCTTTGGCCAAAGGCGCTAAAGTAGTGGTGATAAGTAGCGGCGGTAGTTTAATTGACTTTGCCCAACAACATGCATTAAATTACATACAACTGCCTAGTGGTATGCCTCCACGTGCATGCTTAGGTTATTCGCTTACACAACTACTTAAAGTAGGTAGTTTTTTTAATGTTGCTTCAATCAACGTTAATGACGAAATTACTAACACCATACAATTACTTACTACTGAGCATCAAAATATTATAACTATTGCCAAAGCCGCTGCTAGCGTATTACACAAGCGCTTGCCAATAATATATACGATGAGCAACGAGGGGGTTGTTATACGTTTTAGACAACAACTAAACGAAAACTCAAAAATGTTGTGCTGGCACCACGTAATACCCGAAATGAACCACAACGAATTAGTGGGATGGGCTGATAGCCACGACGATGCCGTGGTGGTGGTGGTTAGAAACGACAACGATTACGCTCGTAATAACATGCGCTACGATATTTGCAAACCCGTGTTTGAAAAATATGCACATAGTATTTTAGAATTACATAGTAAAGGTACCAGCGACTTACAACGTATATTTTACCACATTCATTTGGGCGATTGGATAAGTATTATTTTATCGGAATTAAACGAAGTTGATGCCATGAATATTGATATCATTAATCATTTGAAAGGGCATTTAGCCAATAATTAATTTTAATAGCGGTAGTGAATAAAAACGTATTAGTAAAACAACTCGGCTTGATGGACTACCAACAAGCTTGGAGCTATCAAGAGGAATTATTGCAACAAACCGTAGCTATAAAAACAAACAATCGCAACAACGAAAACACACCTACTTATACCCCTCAACTTACCCCTAATCATTTATTATTTGTAGAGCATCCGCATGTGTACACACTAGGTAAATCGGGGCATTTGGAATATTTACTAGCGAGCGATGATTTTTTAAAATCGATAAATGCTACCTTTTACAAAATAAATAGAGGTGGGGATATTACCTATCATGGCCCTGAACAAATGGTAGTATACCCTATTTTAGATTTAGACAATTTTTTTACCGACATACACAAATACCTTCGTTTTTTGGAGGATGTTGTAATTAACGTACTTAACGATTATAACATAGTAGCAGGGCGTTACGCAGGTTACACAGGCGTGTGGATAGACGCTGACAATGCTACAAAAGCGCGTAAAATATGCGCAATGGGAGTACGTTGTAGCCGTTGGGTAACTATGCACGGAATAGCTTTAAATGTAAATACCGACCTCAATTATTTTGATTATATAGTGCCGTGTGGTATTAAAGATAAACAAGTAACCTCATTACAAAAAGAACTTGGACGCACAGTATCAATGACTGAAGTACAACAAAAATTTGAATATTATTTTGCACAACAATTTGAGTGTGACTTAATGGTTAAGAACAAGTAAATACTCTAACAACACAACTAATAAATTAGGAAAAAAACATAATTTTTTAGGTATATTTAACCCCAGATTCATAGTGTAGTATATGCAAATTAACAAAAACCAATCATTTGCGGCCATAACATGGCATAGGTTCAAAAGCAATAAATTAGCATTAGCTGGTTTGTTTGTAATAGTATTAGCTACTTTAGTGGCAATACTTGGAGCTTATATTAGGCCCGATGGTACACCGCATGCTAATACTATGAACCTATCACTTACAACACAAAAACCTAGTTTTAGTGTTAAAATGTTGTGCGTTCGCAAAAATAACGATCAAGAATCGAGTGGATTTTTTGGTGGCTTATTTTTTGGTGGTACCGAAAACAAATTTCAATACTTACCTATAACCGCCTATACATTTGAGGGTGATACTATTGCCGTAACCGAATTTCAGGGAGGTAACCCATTGCCCATGCCTACTAAAAAATTTAATTTAGCTAATGTAGTTTATTCGCTTTCGCTTACTAATAGTGTAAATACTAGTAAAGCGGGCGTCATTACTTTTTGCACACAAGACGGTGTTGTCCACCACGAAAGCATTACTACCTTACAAGCACAAATAGAACAACATAATATCATTACAAAAAAATACTTATTAGGCACTGATCGTTTTGGCCGCGATATGTTAAGCAGAATAATGTCAGGTACATTAATATCATTGGCAGTTGGATTTATATCAGTATTCATATCCATATTTATTGGTACTGCATTGGGTGCTATGGCAGGATTTTATAAAGGTAGAGTAGACGATGCAATTATGTGGTTAATTAACGTAGTGTGGAGCATACCTACCCTACTATTAGTTATAGCCATAACATTAGCGTTGGGCAAAGGTTTTTGGCAAATATTTATTGCCGTTGGGTTAACTACTTGGGTAGAGGTAGCGCGTGTAGTGCGTGGGCAGGTGCTTAGCCTTAGTGAAAAAGAATTTGTAGAGGCTGGGCGTGCCTTAGGTTATAGCAATGCTCGCATAATTATTAAACACATACTACCCAACATTGCTGGGCCAGTTATTGTAATAAGTGCCGCCAATTTTGCCACCGCTATACTTACCGAGGCAGGCTTGAGTTTTTTGGGTATTGGGGCTCAACCTCCCATGAGTAGCTGGGGCAGCATGATTAAAGACCATTATGGCTACATAATTGTAGATGCCGCTTACCTAGCCATATTGCCAGGCTTGGCTATTATGATTATGGTACTCGCATTTATATTAGTGGGTAATGGTTTGCGAGATGCCTTTGACACCCGCTATGTAAACGACAAAGTATAGTTCATTTTTTGTAGTAGTGTAAATAGAAATTTTAAAGCAAAATGTTAAGCAACAAAAAAATACTTATTGGAGTTACGGGCAGTATAGCTGCTTACAAAATAGCGCCATTGGTGCGTTTGTTAGTTAAAGCTAATGCACAAGTACGTGTACTAATGACTCCTAGTGCTACACAGTTTGTAACGCCGCTAACACTTGCAACACTTAGCAAAAACGAAGTGTTACTTGAATATACCAACCCTGCTAAAACCAACTGGACTAACCACGTGGAACTTGGAGCTTGGGCTAATGTAATGCTTATAGCGCCATGTAGCGCTAACACACTTAGCAAAATGGCTACTGGTGGCTGCGATAATTTATTGCTTGCTACTTACTTATCAGCCAAATGCCCAGTGTTATTTGCACCCGCCATGGATTTGGATATGTACACACACCCTAGCACCATTAACAACATTGCTATGCTTCAAAAATATGGCAACATACTAATACCAGCCACTAGTGGCGAGTTAGCAAGTGGTTTGGTAGGGCAAGGTCGCATGGCCGAACCTGAAGCTATTGTACAATTTATCACTCAATTTTTTAGTAGTGCGCCAACTTCTGTTTTGAATAATAAAAATATAATTGTCACTGCTGGCCCCACCTACGAGGCAATTGACCCTGTGCGTTTTATCGGCAATCATTCGAGCGGAAAAATGGGTTTTGCTTTAGCTGAAACCCTTGCTAATACTGGCGCTAAAGTGCAGTTAATTGCTGGGCCAACTAGTTTACACATCTCACATCCTAACATTACTATAACTAATGTAGTTAGTAGCGATGATATGTTTGCTGCCGCAACAAAACTATACCCTACGTGCGATGTAGCGATATGCGCCGCTGCTGTGGCCGATTACAAGCCATCGACAGTGGCTGCCGAAAAAATTAAAAAAGAAACGAGCGATATTTCAAGTATTAATCTTACCCAAACCCACGATATACTTAAATGGATGGGCGAACACAAAAATGCACAACAATTGTTAGTAGGGTTTGCCTTAGAAACTAATAATGAAGAGGCAAACGCAATAAAAAAAATTGAGCGTAAAAATTTAGATTTTATAGTATTAAATTCATTGCAAAATGCTGGTGCTGGATTTAAACACGACACTAATCAAATTACAATAATTAACAAACACAATAAAGTGTTTAATTTTGAGTTAAAAACTAAACAACAAGTAGCCAATGACATTGTACACCATATTGAAACCTATTTTAGTTAAAACAATTTGCTTAATTGCAATTGTTACACTATTTATTAGCCCTGCAAGTGCACAGGAATTAAATGCTAACGTGCAGGTGCAAGCGCCACAGGTAGCCAATATTGATAAGCGTGTGTTTGAAACCATGACTACCTCAATACGTGAGTTTTTGAATAATACTAAATGGACCAGCGACCAATACAAAACACAAGAAAAAATTGAGTGCACTATTTTAATCACTATTAATAAAGCAACATCACTTACCGAATTTGAAGGTACAATACAAATTGAAGTTAGTCGCCCTGTGTATAAATCAACCTACAACACTACCGTTTTTAATACCAATGATAAAGATTTTGCCTTTAAATACACTGAAAATCAACCCTTTGAATTTAACGACAATACGTACTCTAACAACCTTACTTCCATTATTTCGTTTTATGCCTATATGATACTAGGCTACGACTACGATTCATTTTCGCTTAGCGGAGGTTTACCCTATTTTCAAAAAGCACAAAACGTTGTAAATGTTGCTGCTACTGGTGGTGCTAAAGGATGGGGTGCTAATGAAGACAATAAAAACAATCGCTATTGGTTAGTGGAAAACATGCTTAACACTGCCTACAAACCAATGCACGATGCCACGTATCAATATCATATTAAAGGATTAGATATCCTGCAAAACAATCCTGAAGCCGCACGTAAGGCTATGACAGGAGCTATAGAACTACAACGTTCGGTGGCCAAAAATTTTCCCACATTATTTGGCTTACGTCAATTTTTTAACGCCAAACGTCCCGAAATTATTAATATATATAGCCAAGCCACTGAAGACGAAAAAACTAAAATAATTGAGTTGTTAGGAGGTTGCGACCCAGCCAATGGCAACAAGTACCAAGCTATTATTACTAAGTAAATTACGGTGGTATTTTAGTACATTTGTAAACGTATTAATATTAAAATTATACTGCTAAACCAATGACTGTAGTACCTTACCAAAACAATACAGATAGTAAACGTGTGCAAGTAGAAGCCATGTTTGATAACATTGCTCCTAAATACGATTTGCTAAACCACACGCTATCAGCTGGTATTGACGTGCTTTGGCGACGTAAAGCCATAAAAATTCTACAACAAAAACAACCTAAAACAATATTAGACATAGCCACTGGTACGGCCGATTTTGCTATTGAAGCTAAAGCCTTAAATCCTGAAAAAATAGTAGGAGTGGATATTTCGGAAGGAATGTTAGCGGTGGGGCGTACTAAAATTAATGCTAAAAATTTACAACACATTATAACATTAGAAACAGGCGATAGCGAAAAATTAATTTTTGCCAATGATAGTTTTGATGCTATTACATGCTCGTTTGGCGTGCGTAATTTTGAACATTTACAACTAGGTTTAGCTGAAATGTTAAGAGTACTAAAACCTAACGGAACACTTGTTATTATTGAGTTTTCGCAGCCCGAAAATTTTCCAATAAAACAATTATACAATTTTTATTTTAAAAATATACTACCGCTTATTGGGCGCATGGTTTCTAAGGATACTGCTGCCTATACCTATTTACCTAATAGTGTAAAAGTGTTTCCTTACGGCAAAGCGTTTGTTAATATTCTTACCACAGTAGGCTTTACAGAAGCTAGGGCAGTATCGCTTACCTTTGGTGTTGCCAATATTTACGTAGCTAGTAAATAATATTTTAGCCACTTATGCGTTTACTACTTATGCACTATTCACACCTATTTCGCACAACGATACTAGCAGTAATACTTGTATTACTTGCTACTGTTGGCTTTGCTCAAAGGCAAAAAGTATTAAACTATCCTAAATACGACAAACGCACGCTGCATTTTGGTTTTGCATTTATGTTTAATAATCAAGATTTTAGCGTAAATCATTTTGGTAATCCTCAATTAGGCGATACATTGCTTAATGTTACAGCTACTTCGCAGCCTGGTTTTAGTTTTAATATTGTGAGTGATGTAGCCCTTGGAGAGTACACTAACATTAGGTTTTTGCCAGGGTTAAGTTTGTGCAGCCGTCAACTTAATTTTACTTATTATAGTTATACTACAGGTACTAATCACACCGAAAATAAAATTGTAGAATCTACGTTGTTAATGTTTCCGTTGTTAGTTAAGTACAAATCCAAACGTTTAAATAACTTTAGAGCCTATGCAGTTGGTGGTGCCGAATATGATTACGATTTATTATCGGCGCGCGGCTTAAAAAAATCGGCATCAACTGACATAGTACGCCTAACACCTAATCAATTTAGTACATCGCTAGGTTTTGGATTTGATTTTTACACCAATTATTTCAAATTTTCGCCAGAGTTTAGATACGGTATTGGCCTAAATGACATACAGGTACACGACGGAAATTTATATTCAAAGGCACTTAACGGACTCAAAGGCAAGTATTGGATGGTGTCCGTTTATTTTGAATAAAATTAACATCAACTAATGATAAAAGAACTTACGTTTACTGTTGCTCCTGAAGTAGCACATACACCACAAAACCTACAAGCATACATAGCCACCACACACGCAATTGATACTAGTACTATCAATGGTGTACGTATAATTAAAACATCGTTAGATGCCCGCCGTAGTAAACTATTGGTAAATATTAAGTGTAACGTATATATAAACGAGCCTGTACCCGAACAAAATACACAATATGTAACGTACGCTAACGTAGCCAATGGTAAGCCAATACACATTATTGGTGCTGGGCCTGCGGGTATGTTTGCAGCGCTAAAATGTATTGAACTTGGCTTGAAACCTATTGTAATTGAGCGAGGCAAAAACGTACAAGACCGCCGTAGAGATTTGGCTGCCATAAACCGAAATTTGGGTGTAAACGATAATAGTAATTATTGTTTTGGTGAGGGTGGCGCAGGTACTTACAGCGACGGAAAACTATATACTCGCAGTGGCAAGCGCGGTAGTATTGATAAAATATTGCAAGTACTGGTGCAACACGGTGCTGATGCTAACATAATGGTAGATGCACACCCACACATTGGCACTAACAAATTGCCCAAAATTATTGAAGCTATGCGTCAAACAATTTTAAACTGTGGTGGAGAAATACTGTTTAACAGCCAGTTAATTGATTTTAGCATAGTTAAAAATAAAATAGCGACACTAACCCTACAACACCCTATTAGCAAGGAGTGTAGTGAGGTACAGGTTAGCAAAGTATTACTTGCCACAGGGCATTCGGCACGAGATATTTTTGAATTATTACACGTAAAAAATGTTTCTATTGAAGCTAAAACATTTGCAATAGGTGTGCGAGTGGAACATCCACAACATATTATTGATAAGCGCCAATACCATTGCGCTACCGACCAAGAACTTGCCGAAGTGCGCCAATACTTGCCTGCAGCACCTTATAGTTGGGTAGAACAAGTGCAGGGCAACGGCGTGTATAGTTTTTGCATGTGCCCTGGCGGAATTATTGCGCCTTGTGCAACTAGCCAAAACGAAATTGTAACCAATGGTTGGAGCCCCAGTAAACGTGATAATCCGTATGCCAATTCAGGTATTGTTACTACCGTTAGCGAGATACACTATAAACAATTTGCACAACACGGCGCCTTAGCTGCATTGCGCTATCAGCAATGGGTGGAGCAACGTTGCTTTGAGGTAGTAAATAAAGAGCAAGTAGCGCCAGCACAACGTTTGGTTGATTTTTGCAACAATAAAACATCGGGTTCATTGCCTGATTGTTCGTACCAACCGGGATTGCAAAGTATGGATATGCGTAATGTACTACCCCGCTATATTGTGCAACAATTGCAACAAGGATTTAAGCAATATGCCAAAAAAATGGGCGATTATTACACCAACGAAGCATTAATTGTAGCACCTGAATCTCGTACCTCGTCGCCAGTGCGCATACCGCGCGACAAAGAAAAATATCATCACGTAAATATTATTAATTTGTTTCCGTGTGGCGAGGGTGCAGGCTATGCAGGAGGTATAGTAAGCGCTGCAATAGATGGCGAAAACTGCATAGCTGCAATGGTGTAAATAGTGTTGGTGTAACTATTAATATAACTACTTAACAACTAGCTTACTCAAATGAAATAGTTTGTAGTATTTTATATAGTTGTTTAATTATTTTTAATGGGTAGCTACTTTTAAACATTTGATTGTGTGAAAAACTACTATATTTGCCTACATTAATAATGAAAAAAATAAACAACTATATAAATCAATTATTACAACAACACGATTTTGTGGCATTGCCCAATTTTGGGGGATTTGTGGCATCCTATAATAGTGCCTTAATAAATGTTGGCAATGGTTTGATACAACCTCCATACAAAAACATTGTGTTTAACAAAAACCTAACCCACAACGATGGTTTACTGGCACACTATATTGTGGAACAAACACACTGCACTATGCCACAAGCCCTTGTGGATATTGAGGAATACGTACAACACATTAACGCTAGCATTGTTAGCCACAAACGTGTGGAGCTACCTCAGCTAGGCGTGTTTTATATAAATGCTGAAAACACGTTGTTGTTTCGCCAAAACAAGGCGCAAGATTTTTCGTTAGCAAGTTATGGTTTACCCGCATTTACTGTAACTAAATTACACCCTAACCCATTAACAATAGCAGCTACCAACATAATTGAATTACCTATACAAACACCTCAACCCCAGGCCGTGTTGCGCAAAATAAACTATCGCCGCATAGCTGTGGCAGCCGTTACCATACCTGCTTTAATTGCATTAATATGGACATCGATGCACATTAGCCAATTGCAAAATATTAATAACGCAGGGTTTACTACCTCTACTACACTAACCCCTATAATCAACACAAACCCTCCGCTATACGACCGTGCATACTTTGAAAAACGTATGGCAGTAGCCGAAAAAAACATTAGCCAATGTAGGCACACTATCGACTCCCTATCGCATATTATTACACTAAAAGCACAAGCTGACACTACACGAGTTAGTACCACACCAACAGCGGTTATACAACAAACTACATTTGCCAAATATTATTTAATAGCAGGTTGCTTTAGTAATGTTGATAATGCTAGCAACTATGTTAACGAACTGAAACAACAAGGTTACGCTAGCGCTACTATAATTAACGGACAGCTTAATGGCTTAACCCGTGTGGCTTACGGCGTATATACCTCAAAATACGATGCGCAACAAAGCAAAGCACAAGTAGCTGCGAGTAACGGCGGTGCTTGGATTTTTAAAACAATGAACTAATACATAATACATTACATACAATGACTGAGCAAATAAAATCATTAATGACCAGTGCCGAAACCGATATGGAAAATGCACTTACCCACCTCGAAAGCGAATTAGCCAAAGTACGCGCTGGCCGTGCTAACCCCACTATGTTGGATAGTATTTATGTAGATTATTATGGCTCAAAAACTGCATTAAACCAAGTAGCTACCATTAATAGCCCCGATCCTCGTTCGTTAGCCATACAACCATTTGAAAAATCGCTATTAGTAGTTATTGAAAAAGCAATACAGGCAGCTAATCTAGGCTTTAACCCGCAAAATGATGGGGTAATGATACGTATAATTGTGCCACCATTAACTGAAGATAGACGTAAAGATTTAGTAAAAAAAGCTAAAAACGAAGCCGAGCAAGCCAAAGTAGTAATACGCAACGGACGTAAGGAAGCTAACGAAGAAGTGAAAAAATTAATAAAAGCTGGCCTACCCGAAGATGAAGGAAAAGCAGTAGAAGAAAGAATACAAAAGCTAACAGATAGTTATATTATAAAGGCCGATAAGCACATTGACATTAAAGAAAAAGAAATATTAACGGTATAATTTAAAGTAAGTAGCTAACAAGTAGGTATGACTTTTTTCGAAATAGGTGTAGATGATAACAAACCGTTCCCTATTTGTATTTTACACCAAAAAATTGCCTCTTAAATAATCAACAGGTAACCAAGCGTTAATAGTTACTTTGTTTGAAAAATTCAAATTTGAAAATACAACAACTAGTATTAAAAAAATATTAACGGTGCTTTGTATTGATAGTACTGCAATTGTATTATAACCCTACAATTTAATCAACACCCTGCAACAACACTAGCCACGCTTCTTTGAGCATGTTACGTGTTAGCAATACTTTAGCTATAGTGTGCAGTTGCTCAAGAGTAGCGTGTTGCACTTTGTGTTCAATAAACACATTGGTTTCGTTAAAATTTTTAATTTCTTCAGGCGTTGGCAATGCTTCAATATTAGCCAGCATTCCTAAATCATTGGCTGATAAAATAGTGCTTTGTTTTATGCTAATAGGCAATTGGTCATAACCAATACCTAATTTAACGTTTGGCTTAGGCACTTCAAACAACGCGTCGCCACTGGCACGTACGTACCAGTCAGCCCCTAAGCGGCCTACTAAATCTATTTTTTGCTGGTCGATGTTACCTTGCTCATTTAATATGTTCTCTTGTATGTGCATGGCCACAATTTCACATATTACAAGGTTGCCCGCACCACCCTCAGTACCTAAGGCTACTACCTCTTTAACTATACATTCTAGCTGTACGGGGCTTTCTTTGACCCTAAAAGGTTTAACTATAGTGCTTTCGATAGGGGTTAAGCCACTTTTGGTAAACTCACTTACTCCCTTAGGATATTCGCAACTACTCAAACTCATTTGCTGCACTATGTTATAGTTTACCACATTTATTACACACTCTTTTATTTCGTGTACGTTTTGTAAAGTATGCTTTGTAGTATTATCGCGCCCACGGCGTGCTGGCGAAAATATAGCAATGGGCGGATTACTACTAAATATATTAAAAAAACTAAATGGACTTAAATTAGCATTGCCCTCGGCATCAATGGTACTAGCTAAGCATATAGGTCGCGGTGCTACTGCACTCAAAAGGTAAGCGTGCAGTTGAGATTGCTTTATTTCTTTAGGATTAATGCTTATCATTAGCTACACACCATTACTCTATTACTAGGCGTTTGGTAGCTATTTCTTTAGCATCGGCCAATAGCGTAACAAAATAAATACCGCTAGGCATATCGCTTACGTTTTCAATAGCTATGGTTTCTTGTATCGTATTTATAGTTTGTTTGGCAACTTCTTTACCCAACATATTATAAATTTTTAGGCTTATTTTTTTGTTAGCATAGCTAGTTACATCATTTATTTTTAAATACGCAACGTTGCTTGCAGGGCTAGGAAAAATACTGGATACTATAGTTTTAGTTGATGCATTATTTTTTAGAGCAGTAGTGGTGGTAACCGTAAAATTAATGTTTACAAACACTGAGTCGGTTACATTAGCTTCGTCGTAAAACACGTATCTAATTGTACCTGACCCTGTGGTTCCGTTAGGGTTAACATAGCCGTGAAATTTTTTAACTAACTGGTTAGCCGCTACTGTTTCGGCAGTAGGCGACGTGTTAGTATAGGGGCCGTAGCAACTTACCCAGCAAAAATAGTTACTCATAGCCGCTGGCAAAGCACTAATTATAACTCGTTTGCATTTTACATTTTTTGTAGTTGCTGAATTATTTTTAAGCGTAACCTCTTCGGAAAAAGCATTGTAAATATCGCCCCCGGGGTTAGTTATGTTTAATGTTGTGCCACTAATATCGTTGCCCAAGGTGTCTTGTAGTTGTAAGCTTTGCGCCTGTACCAAAGTTATGGTAGCTAAGGCTAATAAAAGTGTAGTTATTGTCTTCATTTTATATGTATATATATTTTAATTATTTATTTATTAAAAATAACAATTATTATTTGATAATAGATAGTTGTATGGTATTAATTTTAAAACTGTTATCAATAAGTTGTACACTATACAACCCATTAATTAAATGTGATAAATTAACACTATTACATTGTAATAGGTTATTGTAGTACACTACCTCGCCCAAAGCATTAATTACCTTAATACTTTTAACTGTATTGGTAAAAAACACCTCGCCTGTTGACGGATTTGGGAATGCATTAATAGCAGGCGTTTTGAACATTGTGTTACTAATGGTTAGTCCGTTAGCATCAATGTGTAATAAATAAAAATCATCGTTATTGACGTTATATTTCCCCGTAACAAAAAAATCGTTGTGTATCCCCTTTATTATTTCGTAACCAATATCCACACCAATTGTACCATAGGTGTGCTGCCATAATAAGTTGCCCAGCGTGTCGGTTTTAAACACTACAACGTCAGCTGGCGCACCATTGTTGTAACTACTACTATAGCCCGTAAATACAAATCCATCACTTACCTCCACCGCTCCAAACACTGCATCAGAGTATGCTCCGCCAAATTGTTTGTGCCAAATAGTATCGCCTTGTGGGTTTATTAAATCAATCCAAAAATCAAAGTATAGGTTTTTAGCCACATTACTTTCGCCATAGCTTAGGTAATTATTAGTGCTTGTAACCAGCACACCTTGGCAACCATTTTGTAGTTCATCACCATATATTTTGTCCCAAATTACGTTGCCTGCGGTATCCAATTTAAATAGTTCAATATCATAACTATTAGTAGCAGTAGTAAGCACATCGGCAGTAAGCAGGTAATTACCCTCAGGGGTTTCTTTTACCTGATCAGCGTACTCGTTAGTGGCTGTGCCATAAGTTTTGCTATAAATTAAAGTTCCGTTGGGTGACAATTTCACCAGCCAATTATCATACCCACCAAAACTATCGTTGGTTGCACCACAAGTTATAATGTGCCCTGTGGTGGTTTGCATGCAATATTTTAATGTTTGATTATTGGGCAATACAAATTGTTTGCGCCAAATAATAGTACCTGCTGTATCTAACTTAATTATAAATCCATCTTTATTATTAGGGCCGTATTCAGTTTCGCCACATATAATAAAGTTATTATCGTTAGTGGTGTTAATGTATAATGCAGCGGTGTAAAGTGTATCAGTAATTTGTTTAGTCCATAGTACTTGCCCTGCGTAATTTAATTTTGCAAGTACTATATTATTGTTTGTGCTAGCAGTAGCATTGCTAAAGCCTGCTAAATATATAGTACTATCAGTACCTAGTTTTAGGCTCCTAAATGTTTCAATATTAGTGGTGCCAAACGAGGTTTCGTAGTAGTTAGTTTGCCCAACTGTGCGAATAGTAAACAATAGTAGAATGAAAGAAAAATGAACATACTTCATTGATAGTTAAATATTTTAATTACTTTTAAATATACAAATTAAAAATAACTCAACATGAAAAAACATTTTACCTTAGTAGCAAGCTCGCTTTTGTTGGCATCAGCCAGTTTTGCGCAAAGCCCACGCACAGTGTTAGCCGAAGAGTTTACACAAGCATCGTGTGGTCCTTGTGCCGCACAAAACCCAGCGTACAATGCTTTGTTACGCAAAAATCAAGACCATGTAATTAGTTTAAAATACCAAACATCGTGGCCAGGTACCGACCCAATGAATACACAAAACCCTACTGATGTAGCTACTCGTGTTAGTTACTATCAAGTGCAAGGTGTGCCTAACGTTGATGTTGATGGTAATTACCAAAACAATGTTGCGCCATCGCAAGTAACGCAAAGCACTATTAATGCTGAGTACCCAGTGCTATCGCCTTACAGTATTGGTGTAACTAGCGCGCTAAACACTGCTCAGGATTCTATATTTATTACCATGACTGTTAATTGTACGCAAGCCGTACAAGGTGCGTTAATGGCGCGCGTTGCTATTGTTGAAAATTACATTCAATTTGCATCGGCACCAGGCACTAATGGCGAAAAAGAATTTCAGTACAACATTATGCGCAAAATGTTACCTGACGCCAATGGTACTACTTTAGCTACTAACTGGATTAACGGACAAACGCAAACCTTAACTTTTGCTGAAAAACTACCTACTTATATCTACAATAAAAAGCAATTAGGTGTAGTAGCATTTATACAAGATGATAACAATCAAAACGTAAAGCAAGCAGCTTACTCTACTGTATTAAATGCTGATGTTACCATTGCTGATGTATTAGACGCAACAGCAGCACCAAGCTGCTCAGTTAACTTTATTCCTAAAGTAAAAATTATTAATAAGGGTAAAGATGGCTTAACTAGTGCTATTATAACCCCAACTATTGATGGAGTAGTGGGTACACCTGTAACTTGGTCGGGATTACTAAACACATTAGAGTCTGACTTAGTAACACTACCTGCAGTGGCAACTACTACCGCAGGCGCTCACACGTTTTCGGTAAACGTAAGTATGCCTAATGCAGTAACTGACCAAGCTACGCAGGAAGATACTTGGGCTAATAAATTTTACTTGTACAGTGCGGCACAGCCTTATCCTTATTATCAGGAGTTTTCGGCTGGTGGGTTTCCGTACACTAATTTTATTGTAGAAAATGTGGATAACGACCCTGCTACATGGACAAAAGTAACGCAAGGTTCAGCAGGCGGAACTGGTTCGGGCTCAGCTAAGATAGATTTTTTTAACAGCCCTCCAGGTTATGTGGATAATATGTACATTCCGTCAATTGACTTGAGTACAGCTACCGCAACTGATTCTGTTAAATTAGATTTTAAAGTAGCAGGTGCTCCTTATAGTGCTACAACACCCGAAAACGATGCAATACAAGTAGAGGTATCTATTGACTGTGGAGCAAGCTGGGATATAGTGTGGGCTAAATCAGGAACTGACTTATACACTCGCCCTGGGCAAACCACTTCTTATGCACCCGTAGCAGCTCATTTTAGAAACGAAACTGTAAATCTTGATTATTACAAAGGTCAGGCGCAAGTTATTGTTCGCTTTAGTGCAATATCAAATTACGGAAACAATGTGTATATTGATAAAATAAACATGCACAACTCTTCAACTTTAGCACTAGCTAAAAATAATGTAATTGAAAGCATTGGCATATATCCTAATCCTGCAAGTACTTTCGCTACTGTTAATGTAACATTAGCTAACTCTGAACAAGTAGGGGTAGAAGTATACAACATTATTGGCGAAAAAGTAATTACCGTTACCCCAAATCGTTTAACCGCAGGTAGCAATAGTATTAAGTTAGATACTCAAGCGTTAACCAATGGAGTGTATTTAGTAAACATTGTTACTGCGCAAGGTACTACTACTCAAAAATTAACGGTAAATAAATAAAGATTAATTGTCGTACAGATTACAAAATAGCTCCTCTATTGGAGCTATTTTTGTTATATAATTTTAATATGAAAACACTACTATTCGTCTTAGCTTTAGCATGTTCGTTGAACAATGCGTTTGCGCAAGAAAAAAGAAAATTACCTCGTGTAGAGTTACAAACCCTTGATGGCAAAAAAATAAGTTTGGATACTCTTACCAATAACGGAAAGCCTATATACATTAGCTTTTGGGCATTGTGGTGTACCAACTGCATTAAAGAGTTAAATGCAATAGTAGATGTGTACCCCGATTGGCAAAAAGAAACAGGAGTTAAAATTGTAGCTATTTCAATTGATGACGAACGCAACAAAGCTAAAGTTAGTCCGTTTGCTAATGGTAGAAACTGGGAATACGATGTATTACTTGACCCCAATAGCGACGCCAAGCGTGCGTTAAATGTAAATACTATTCCACACTCGTTTTTAATTAATGGCAAAGGCGAAATTGTGTATCAGCACAATGGCTACAATGCAGGCGACGAGGACGAATTGTATAAATTAATTAAGCAACTTAGTGCAGGACAAACAATTGCTCCCGAATTAAAAAAATAGGAAACTTAATTTTATGACTATAACAAAACTTATCATTTGTAGTGCGCTTACCCTTTGTGCCCAGCAAGCACTGGCGCAGAGTTTGGGCGAGGTGCATGGCAACTTTCAAACCGATTTTCAGTATTACAACAAAGATTCTTTGATTGGCGCACCTGTTGTTCCCGAAAAATTTAGAAACAATACGTTCTCAAACATTATTTATAACAAAGGTAACTTTGCGGCAGGTGTAAGGTTTGAAAGTTATTTAAACGAATTATTAGGGTTTGACCCACGCTACCGTGGTGCTGGCATACCGTTTAAATACGCCAGTTATAAAATTGACAACTTAGACATTACAGTAGGTAATTTTTATGAGCAGTACGGTAGCGGATTAATTTTTAGGAGTTACGAAGAACGAGCCTTGGGCTACGATAATGCCATGGAAGGTGTTAAGGTTAAGTACAAGGCAGCTAACGGCGTGTATTTAAAAGGATTTGCGGGCAAGCAACGTTTGTTTTTTGCACAAGGCCCTGGTATTGTGCGTGGTGCCGATGGCGAAATAAACGTAAATGAATTAGTATCCGCATTTGCTGATAAAAAATTAAAAGTAATACTTGGCGGAAGTTTTGTAAGCAAGTATCAAAAAGACGAAGACCCAGTATACAAACTACCCGAAAACGTAGGTGCTTGGGCGGCACGTATGAATATTATTCGAGGTAAAATTAACGTGTTTGCTGAATATGCTTACAAAATTAACGACCCCTCAAAATTGAATAATTTTACCTACAAATATGGGCAAGGATTATTAGTGCAAGCGGGCTATTCGCAAAAAGGATTAGGAGTATCAGTATCAGGTAAGTATGTGGATAATATGGCGTTTAGATCGGACAGAACTGCAACTGGTAATATCTTACTCATTAACTATATGCCTGCATTAACCAAGCAACACACCTATAATTTATTATCCACGTTATACCCTTACGCATCGCAGCCTACAGGAGAGATTGATTTGCAGACGGAGGTGATTTACACCATTAAAAAAGGTTCGCGCCTTGGTGGTGAATATGGTACTAACTTACAGCTTAACTTTAGCAGCGCAAATGGCTTAGATACGACCACTACTACCGATGGCTTGGGATATACGGTAAACACTAGTAAATTGGGCATTGCCTATTTTAGAGATGCTAATATTGAAATTAGTCGTAAAATAAATAAGAAACTAAAACTCATTGGTACATACGCTAACTTACTTTATAACACTGATTTTGTGCAAGGTGTTAAGGGTAAAGAAAAAGTATTAGCGCACGTGGCAATAGTGGAAATGAATTATAAAATTAATAGTATTAATGCTATTAAAACCGAACTACAAACCTTGTTTACCAAGGAAGATAAAGGAAATTGGGTTACAGCGTTTGTGGAGTACACGGTATCGCCACATTACTTTTTTGCAGTACAAGATCAGTACAACATAGTGAAGTACAGTGCCTTTAATGCAAAATATATTGAGCGCGAACACGGCGGAACTATTGAAAAAATATACCGCTTGCACTACCCGTATGTTTCCATTGGATATTTAAAAAACACTAGCCGAATTGCTATTAATTATGGTAAGCAACGTGCAGGTATTACCTGTATTGGAGGTGTGTGCAGGGCTGTGCCAGCCTCTAACGGATTTTCAGTAACTATAACTACCACATTTTAACTACCATGAAAAAATTATCATTAAAACTACTTACACTACTATGTGCACCATTATTATTTATTGCGTGCGATAAAGTTGATGCGCCCTATATCCAAAAACAAACCTCCCCCACCCTACCTACTACCAACCCCGAGTGCGATAACGATGGTTTTGTAGCTGCTAATGCCGTACGCAAAATATTATTAATAGATTTTACTGGCCACAAATGTGGCAATTGCCCAGAGGCACATAAAGCAGCAAATAATGTGCACGCACAGTTTGGTAATAGAGTAATAACTGTGGCAATACACACCACTACTACCTTTGCAGCGCCTAATGGTGGCGGCACTAAATATTTATATGATTTTAGAACCGACCTTGGCAACGACCTAGCCACTACCTTTGGCTTAGAATCAGTGGGCTTGCCCCAAGGCTGGGTAAACCAATACGATACCGCCAAATTTGATGATTACTCCGCATGGCAAACACAAACGGTGCCTAATGCTTTAAACCAACCCGTGCAAGCATTTTTAATAATTAAAAATAATTTTGATGCTACTGCCAAAACACTTACTACTACTATTAACACACATACATTAGCTGCTATTAATGGTAACTTAAAAATGTGTGTATGGCTTGTTGAAGATAGTGTTATTAATTGGCAAAAAGATTATTCGTTGCCATCGGGTAGCCAAGATATTGCACAATACCACCACAAACACCCACTGCGTGCCGCAATAACTACAAGTACTGCGGGCGATGTTATTAATACTACCACACCACTACGAGCTGATACATGTTTTGCTCGCACGTATTCGTTTAGCAACTTTAAACCCGACTGGGATATTACTAAACTCAAAGTAGTAGCATTTATTTACAATACACAAACCAAGCAAGTGGTGCAGGCCGAAGAAAAACAAGTGCAGTAACACCAACATATAAAACTAAGTTGAAATAAAATAAACATTTTTTACAAAAAACGTTTCCTACATCAAAAAAGTTTTTTATGTTTGCACCATGAAAAACATAGACCCTAAAGAACTACAATTACTACAAGGTGCTTTTGGTGTGTTTACCCGCTTAGGAGTAAAGGCAATAACCATGGACGATGTAGCCCGTGAGCTTGGTGTTTCTAAAAAAACACTGTATGTTTATTTCAAAGACAAATCGGATTTGCTTACCAAAACATTTAGCTACGACATGCAATGCGATGAGCAACGCTCGCTCGAATTTGTTAGCACATCAAAAAACGCTATTGAAGAACTAATATTTGTAAACGACCACCTGCAAGAACGTTTTACTGAGATGCACGCATCAGTGGTATATGATTTACAAAAATTTTACCCCGAAGTATGGGCGCTGTTCAAAGGCTTTAAACACCAGCATATTTTAAATTGCATTATCGAAAACATTAAACGTGGCAAAGTAGAGGATTTATACCGAGAAGCTTTGAACACTGAAGTATACGCACGCTTGTTTGTTGGCCGATTTGAAGTAATGTTTGACATAGAATTATTTCCACACAAGGAATACAAACTACCCGAAATACACTTAAACATGATTGAGTACCACGTGCGTGCAATGGCTACAGCCAAGGGATTAAAGCAACTAGAAAAACACATTTTAAAACAACAATAACATACCCACTAATGAATATAAAAACAATATCGGTAGCTCTTGTGCTTGCGCTAACGTATAAATCCAACTATGCGCAAACGCCCAGCCCACAAGCATTTACACTAAAAGAGGCGCAAGACTATGCTATTAAAAATAGTGTAACACTAGCTAACTCCACCATTGATATGCAAATAGCTCAAGCCAAGGTTAAAGAAACCATAGGAATGGGCTTACCACAAGTATCTGGTAGTTTTGATGTAAAAGATTTTATTACCATACCTACATCATTATTGCCAGGTCAGATATTTGGTGCACCTGCAGGTACTTTTATTCCTGTAAAATTTGGTACTAAATATAATGCTACAATAGGAGCAACTGCCAGCCAACTATTATTTAGTAGCGATTATTTGATAGGTGTACAAGCCACTAAAACATATTTGGAACTTACTCAAAAATCAGCCAACATAAGTAATAATGATATTAAGACTAACGTAGCCAAAGCCTATTACGGAGTGTTGGTAAATAATCAAAAACTGAGCTTACTTACCGCTAACATAGCGCGTATCGAAAAATTAAAAAACGATACCAAGGCTTTTAATAAAGAAGGGTTCGTGGAGTTGATAGATGTAGATAGAATAGAAGTATTATACAATAATTTGACAAGCGAAAAACAAAAAATTGAAAAACTATTAGCACTAGGCGAAACAGTATTAAAGTTTCAAATGAATTATGATATTAAACAGCCTATACAATTAACTGATCAAATATCCGAAACGCTTGATATGGGCGTAATTGATACCACTGGAGGAAAACTCGATGTTAGTAACCGACCAGAATACGCATTGCTAGAAACTAATTTAAAATTGAATCAACTGGATTTAAAACGCAATCGTTTGTCGTACCTACCTACTGTGGTGGCTTACGGTAGCTATAGTGGTAGTGCACAACGTACGGAGTTTGATGTGTTTAAAGTTGGTGGGCGTTGGTTTCAAACAGCTGTAATAGGTGCAACAGTTAATGTACCAATATTTAGTGGGTTTCAAAAACATTTTAAAACACAACAAGCTGCGCTTAATGTAATGAAAACGCAAAATAATATGCGCACCCTACAAAACGCTATTAGTTTAGAAACACAAGCATCATTAACAAGTTACCAAAATGCTGTAACAAGCCTTAGTAGCCAAAAACGCAACATTGCATTAGCCAAAAATGTGTATGACGTAAGCAAGAAAAAATACGACCAAGGGGTAGGCAGTAATCTAGAAGTAGTAACTGCTGCTACTGCGCTAAAAGAAGCTGAAACCAACTACACTGTAGCCCTGTACGACTATTACATAGCACGTATTGATTACGAAAAAGCAACAGGAACAATTAAATAAAACAAAATTAATTATACATAAATAACACCTACACACACCATGAAAATTACCTACCTATTAGTAGCTACATTATTAGTAATAACCGCTTGTGGCGGAACCGACAAAGAAAAATTAACCAAATTAATTACCGACCGCGATGCGTTAAATGCACAAATAGCTACACTAGAAAAAACAGTAGATGCTGATAGTACCGCCGTTAAATTTAAAGAGGTAGCCGTGGAAGCCCTTGCTGCCAAGTCGTTTGAACATTATATTGATATACAAGGCAAGGTAGATGGGGAGGAAATTGTGGATATAAATGCAAAAATGCCTGGCACCATACAAACCGTGTTAGTAGAGGAAGGACGCTCAGTAACTAAAGGGCAAGTGCTTGCTACGTTGGAAAGCGAGAGCATTAGCAAAAATATTGAAGCCGTAAAAACACAATACGAATTAGTGAAATCGTTGTACGAGCGCCAAAAGAATTTATGGGACCAAAAAATAGGTACTGAAGTACAGTTCTTACAAGCTAAAACTTCCAAAGAAGCTATGGAAAAACAAATAGCTGCCGCTAACGAACAATTAGAACTAGCTAAAATAAAAGCACCAATAAGTGGCACTATCGAAATGTTTAGTGCCAAGGTAGGTGCGTATGCTATGCCGGGTATGCCTTTGGCACGTATTGTTAATCCTACCCGATTAAAAGTTACTGCCGAATTATCGGAGAGCTATGCAAGCAAAGTACGTACAGGCAACGACATTATTGTGGATTTTCCATCATTAGGTAAAACACTCAACAATAAAATATCATTTGCCGCTAAGTACATTAATCCTGCAAGCCGCTCATTTACTATCGAAAGCAAACTGCCTAACGACGCCGATTTTAGAGCAAATATGATTGCCGTAGTAAAAGTAAACGATTACAAAAACGCTAAGGCATTAGCATTACCTGTAAACTTAATTCAAAAAGATGAAACGGGTTATTATGTAATGGTGGCAAATAAAAACGTAGCCAAAAAAATAATTGTAACTAAAGGTATTGACTACAACGGAGTAGCCGAAATTACAAGTGGCTTAACCGCTGGCGACCAAATTATTACCAAAGGCTACCAAGACCTTAACGATGGCGATGCCATTAAATTTTAAGCAATAACACTACTCGCATCGCTAAATAATTTAATTATATAAAAAACATTCAGCTAATGAATAATCCATTTAAGGAATTTAAGGTTTCTAGTTGGTCAATCGACAACAAAACCGCCGTATACGTGCTTACCGCCATATTAGTACTTATGGGCGTTAGCACGTACAACAAACTACCTAAGGAACAGTTTCCTGATATAGTAGTACCTACGGTGTACATCAGTACAATTTACCCAGGTACATCACCTGCCGATATCGAAAACTTGGTTACACGCCCCATCGAAAAACAATTAAAAGGGATTAATGGGGTAAAAAAAATTACGTCAAACTCTATACAAGATTTTTCGAGTGTGAGCATTGAGTTTAATACCAACGTTAATGTGCAAGTAGCTAAGCAACGTGTAAAAGACGCTGTAGACAAGGCCAAGAGCGATTTGCCTAACAATTTACCGCGCGACCCTAACGTGGTGGAGGTAAACTTTGCTGACTTCCCAATTATGTTTGTAAACGTATCAGGTAATATGGATTTAGATAAACTAAAAAAGTATGCCGAGGATATGAAAGAAAAATTTGAAGGCTTACGCGAAATTACACGTGTAGACTTAGTAGGTGCATTAGAGCGAGAAATACAAATTAACGTGGATATGTACAAAGCCGAAGCCGCCGAAATAAGCATTGGCGATATTGAAAACGCTGTGAAGTACGAAAACATGACCATTAGTGGTGGTAACATTAACACAGGCGATATGAAACGTAACATACGTGTTATTGGGCAGTTTGAACAAGTAAGCCAAATTAACAACCTAATAATTCGTACGCCTACTGGGCAAGCCGTATACCTTAAAGATATTGCACAAGTGGTAGATGCACACAAAGAAAAAGAAAGTTTTGCTCGCCTCGACCACAACAACGTAATAACGCTAAATATTGTAAAACGTAGCGGCGAAAACTTAATTAATGCCTCCGACAAAGTACGAGATATTGAAGCCAAGATGCGTGCCAGTGGAGAGTTACCGAGCAACTTAAAAGTTACGTTCACAGGCGATCAATCTACCAAAACACGTACCACGCTCGAAGATTTAATTAACACAATTATCATTGGATTTATACTGGTAGTAATAATTTTAATGTTTTTTATGGGCGTAACCAATGCTGTGTTTGTAGCGTTATCAGTGCCGTTGAGCATGTTTATTGCATTTTTAATAATGCCTACTATTGGCTTTAGTTTAAATATGATTGTGTTGTTTTCGTTCTTATTTGCCTTAGGTATAGTGGTAGATGATGCCATTGTGGTAATTGAAAACACACACCGTATATTCGATAATGGAAAAGTACCTATTATACAAGCCGCTAAAATGGCGTGTGGCGAGGTATTCTTACCTGTACTAAGCGGTACACTTACTACCATTGCACCATTTTTACCATTGGCATTTTGGCCAGGTATAATAGGTAAGTTTATGTTCTTTTTACCCATAACACTTATGATTACCTTGTTTGCATCGTTATTGGTGGCGTACATTATTAACCCAGTGTTTGCGGTTGATTTTATGAAACCTCATACCCACCATGATGATAGTAAGGAAGCTAAAGCAAAAGACTTACGTAAAATGTTTAAAAACGTAGCCATAACATTAGGGATAGGACTATTATTTTTACTAATGGGTAACCGTATGTTGGGCAATTTAGTTATTGTATTTGCAGTGATACAAGTGTTATTTCACTTTTTTATTGAAGCTGCCATTGCTAAATTTCAACTTAATTTTATACCTCGTTTGATGAATGGCTACGAGCGTGTACTACACTGGACATTGCACCACAACCGCCCTATATGGTTATTGCTGTCTACTTTTGTATTGCTAATATTATCATCACTACTTATTTGGAAGCGTAATGGTGGCGTAGTGTTTTTCCCTAAGGGCGACCCTAACTTTATATACACTTACGTAATAATGCCTGTGGGTACTGAGCAAAACGTTACCGATAGCGTAGCCAAAGTAGTGGAGAAAAAAGTGTATGCTGTTATTGGCGAACACAACCCAATAGTAGAAAGTGTAATAACCAATGTAACCCTTGGTGCCCGCGACCCTAGCGACCCCGACCAAAGCCCTGCACCACACCGTGCCAAAATAGGTGTTGCATTTGTACCCTTTGGAGAGCGTAATGGTGAAAGTACACGTGAATACTTAGATAAAATACGAGCCAATGTTAAGGGGCTTGCTGGAGTAGAAGTTATTGTGGACCAAGAGCAAGGAGGTCCACCAACAGGCAAGGCAATTAATGTAGAAATTAGTGGTGATGATTTAACTGAACTAATTAAAACATCAAAAGAGTTAAAAAGATACATCGATAGCAAAAACATTGCAGGTATCGAGGAGTTAAAATCCGACTTTGTAGACGTGCTACCGCAGCTAGTAGTAGATATTAATCGCGAACGCTTACAGCGCGAAGGGCTAAGTACAGCGCAAGTAGGCATGGCTATACGTAATGCCGTGTATGGTAACGAGGCTAGTAAGTTTAGAGAAAACGAAGACGAATACAAAATAATGATTCGTTACAACAAAGAGCAGCGTGCAAGTATTGATAAACTAATGCAAACCAAAATTACCTACCGCGATATGGCTATGATGGGGCGCATACGCCAACTACCTTTAAGTGCAGTAGCATCGTTCCACTACGATAATAGCTACGGAGGTATTAAACGTATTAATGCCAAACGTGTAATTAACTTACAGAGTAATGCCTTAACTGGGGCTAATCCTAACGAAATTGTAGGTAAAATAAACGAAGCATTACCTGAGTTTAAACGTGCAGCAGGCGTTGAAATTAAAATGACTGGCGAGCAGGAGCAACAGGCCGAAACCTCAGGTTTCCTTGGTGGTGCAATGATGATGAGTATTGGTATGATATTCTTTATTTTAGTACTACAATTTAATGGCTTAAGCAAACCTATTATCATATTATTAGAAATTTTATTTAGCATCACTGGCGTATTCATAGGTGTAGGATTATTTAAGATGCAAATGGTAATAGTAATGACAGGTATGGGCGTAGTGGCACTGGCAGGTATTGTGGTGCGCAACGGTATATTAGTAGTGGAGTTTATTGACGTGCTTATGGAGCGTGGCGATATTGAACACGGCAGTGGCAAAAAACTCCGCACACGCCAAGCTATTATATTAGGAGGTAAAACACGTATTACCCCAGTGTTATTAACCTCAACGGCTACCATACTAGGTTTAATACCATTAGCAGTTGGGCTTAATATTAATTTTGAAGGCTTACTTACGCACCTCCAACCGCATATTTTCTTTGGGGGCGATAACGTAGCTTTTTGGGGTCCGTTGGCTTGGACAATGATATTTGGCTTGAGCTTTGCCACCTTCTTAACGCTGGTATTAGTGCCAAGTATGTATTTAATTATTTACCGCTTAAAACTACGCTTTATCCGCTGGAAACACCGCCGTGCATTAGTAGCATAAATAATTATAGTAGCAATTACAAATAATACAAATCCCCCACTTAATTAAGCTATTAAGTGGGGGATTTGTACGTTAGGCTACCAATTTTAATCAAAAAATTATGTTCTAATAATTAAAATGTTATTTTTACATAACTAAATAAAATTTTATACTCATGAAACAATTTTACACTGCCACAAAAGCTATTATTGCTTTACTATTTCTAACAGCATTAACACTAACTACTCAAGCCCAAAACAACGTAGGCATAGGTACCACAACTCCTAACCCCAAAGCGGTATTGGAGTTACAAGCAACTGATAAAGGCTTACTAGTACCCCGCTTAACTACGGCGCAAATGAACGCCATAACCACCCCGCCCAATGGTTTGCTGGTGTACAACACTACGCAAAACTGTTTTAATTACTACAACACTACTACCTTGGCGTGGAAGAGTATGTGCAGCACCACTGGCATAACCAATAGTGGCGACACAGTTATCATCAACCTACTAAAAGCCGACAGTATTTTTGCCAACTACCTTACCGTAAATAATGCTTTTATCAAAAACCTATTTGCCACTTACATTAAAGCCGACAGTGCTTATATTAAAAACCTAGTAAGCAATTATATTAAAAGCGACAGCGCCTACATTAAACTACTACGTACCGATAGTATATTTACCAACTACCTGCAAGCACACTACATTGTAACCGATAGTATTTACGCACAATTGGGCCGTTTTGATAGCCTTGTAATTAAAGGCTTGAGTATTGATAGTTTGATAAAACAAATTAC
>JAYWFU010000045.1:0-26207 GCA_043778625.1 Bacteroidia bacterium
ACACCTATACTGATAGACCTACTATCATCTTTTATACAACATTGAATAACTACTATAAATAGTCGCTATTCATTCACAGCACAACTTGGACTAGCAGGGGGTTATATAATTTTTAATTTCATCATAATATCTGTTTGTTGGTCATTTCCTAACACAAAAATATATTTGTCAAATTCAACAAAACCATTTTTTGAATAAAAATTTATTGCCCTTAGGTTTTTTTCCCAAACTCCTAACCACATATACTCAACTTCTTTTTGTTGAGCTACTTTAACTGCTTTATTATATAAAGTTTGTCCTACGTTGTTTCCATGATAGGCTTTGAGTACATAAATCCGTTCTATTTCAAGCCCTTTTTCGTCATTAAGCTCTGTTTGAGAGTAACCAAAATTTAACTTTAAATAACCAATTATAGAATTGTTAAGTTCAGCAAAATAAAATTTTGAGTTTGTGTCATTAAGTTCTATGGTTAGTTGATCTATTGAAAACCCACGATGCAAGTATTCATCCATGTTTTCGGCAGAATTAAACGCCGAAAACGTTTCGTGAAAAGTTGTTTTTCCAATTTTTTGTAACTGTAAAACATTATGTAGTGTTACTTCTCTTATTTCAATTCTTTTCATTTCATTATTTATAAAAGCTAGCTTACGGTTAATTTACACCACCATCGTAATTAGTCTTATTTTCATTTTGATTAACTCTTAGTCCACACAAAGCTACCCTCGCTACAGTTAGCGCATATATCAATGTTTTTGCGCGATAGCAGTACTTGTGTTCTAAACTTTGTGTAGGGTACGCTATGCCATAGTTGTTTAAAATTTTGTGTAACGGCATTGCCCATGGTGTACTTTGCGTCTTTATCAAAACAGCAGGGTACTACCTTGCCGTCCCAAGTTATTACACAGCTATTCCATAGTTTCCAACAATGATTGTGTAGTGCGTTTTTTATTTTCCATTTACCATCGTTATCCTTGGTATAGCGGCTGTATTGGTCTTGCGTGGGTATTAGTGCATTACCATTTTCATAATCATATACCTGCGCAGTTTTAAACAAAATATCATCTACCCCAAGCTCTTGCGTAAGTTGTATGGCACGTTGTAGCTCGTGTTCGTTAGGTTGTACCACCAAGTACTGAAACACTATTTGTGGTGTTGCGCTCCCTAGTTGCTTACGCCACTTTACCACATTGGCAGCACCCTCTAATACTTTAGTTACATTACCTCCAACTCTATATTGCTCGTATACCTCTTGCGAAACTCCATCTAACGAAATTATTAATTTGCTCAATCCACTTAGTACCGTGGCTTTGGCGTTAGCATCGTTTAAATAATGGGCATTGGTACTGGTTATGGTGTACATTTTTTTGTTGGCTGCATAACGTACCATGGGCAAAAATTGCGGGTTGAGGTAAGGCTCACCCTGAAAGTAAAACGTAAGGTGTGTTACCCGCCTGTACAATTGGTTTATTACTGCCGTAAAATTATCCATACTTAACATACCCGTAGGCCGTGTAAAATTACGCAAACCGCTTGGACACTCGGGGCAGCGAAGGTTACAGGAGGTGGTGGGTTCAATACTAACCCCTAATGGCATACCCCACATAATAGGCTTGCGCAGTAGTTTTGATACTAAATATGCGCTTACTACCTGCACCGTGTTTATTACACGCAACAGCGTAATGTGGGTAACAATAGCGGTGTATGTGTTGTAACGAGCCATTAGCTTAACCGCCTATTATATCGTGGCTTGTGGGGGTTGCATTACTGTACCACATTGAGTACAGGTACGTAATTTTTCGCTTGCATAAAACTCCGCAAACACTGCCTGAAATTGTGTGGCAATGTTGGTAAGCCCAAAGTAAGCGGCGTGTAGCGGGTGGTTGCATTTTTCGCAAAACCATAGCAGTCCGTCTTTTTCGTCGGTAGTGCGTTTTCGCTCAATAACCAAACCTATCGTATTAGCCCCACGCTTAGGGTTGTGTGGCACACGTGGCGGCAACAAAAATATTTCGCCTTGTTTAATGGGTATATCTATCGCTTTACCATCTTCTTGTATGCCTACTATAATATCTCCCTCTAACTGATAAAAAAACTCTTCGCCCTCGTTGTAATGATAGTCTTTGCGGGCATTAGGGCCACCTACTGCCATTACTATAAAGTTGGTATCTTCAAATATTACTTTGTTATTAACGGGTGGTTTTAACAAATGACGGTTATCGTTAATCCACTGCATTAGGGGGAATGGGCGTGTTGTCATGGTAGTAAAGTAAGGTTATAATTTGTTTGAAATCAAATGTAGTAAATTATAATTGGGCGTACATTTTTATATACAATTGTGCCCCATATTCTAACGAAAGTTGTTGTTGTGCTTGTAGTCTCACTGCTTGCTTATCAACAGTTGTTGTAGCTGTAATGTGTACGCAAGCTTCATTATAATTATATTGATTTAAGGTAGGTAACGTTACACCCAATGGTAGTTTATTTATAACTGCTACATCGCCCACGCCCGCATTACACACTAGCGGAATACCGCAAGCATACATCTCTGCCATTTTGGTGGGTGAGCTACTTAGCTTGCTGTACGAGGGTTTTATGAAAGATACTCCCCAATCCACTAACGATAAATACGCAGGTATTTGTTCTCTGTTGGCTTTAGTTATACGAATGTGTTGGTTATTAATGTGATGTGTGGCGCAGGCATTCCAAACTAGGTTTGGGTCATCGGTCGTAATCAATAAAAAGACATAATTAGGTTGCTGTGCCAGCAGTGTTTTAAACAATAACAGCATTTCATTTAACAAATACCAAGTACCTAACGAACCTAAATAACACAATACTTGTTGGGTGGGTAATATGTTCAACTCCTTTGCTAATGCTGTATTATAGGGCATTGGTTTAAAATGATTAAAATCGGCACAGCACGGTATTATACTCGTTTTGGTTTCGATAGTTGGGGTGTAATTCCAACGCTGCATTTCAATAAGCCCAGCATGTGTAAGCGATACCACAGCATCACTCTCTTGTACAAATTGTTCTTCTTTACGTTTAAAATAATTGTATACCCATTTGTACAAAGGGTTACTTAATTGCCACAAGTTACCATCAACACGTTCGTTAGCCCAAAATCCACGCATATCAAACACGAATTTTGTGCCGTACTTACGTTTCATATACAGCCCCACCAAAGCAGTAATATAACTACGACAATGCACTACTTCAAACTGATGTTGTGCGTGCAATTGTTTAGCGTTGCGTAGTAGCTTAATAACGTCCAAAATGGTTGATAACACTGGCGGATGCTTAGTATAAAACAATGGCGTATGCGTCACCTTGTGTTGTTGTAATAATGTTTGTATGGTGGGGTAACGAGCATTAAAATTAATTGGTTTTTCGCAACTAATAATATGAAACCTATGCCCCGCTTGTTGCAAGCAAAATACGTAAGGTAGTATTTGCGATTGCCCCAAGTTATCAGTGAGTCCGTCGTAGGTTAGGTAAAGTACTTTCATATATGCTAATGGAAAATTGTTAGCGATTAATTAATCGTTGATAAATTTAGTTATTTAAATAATACTAGCAGTACCGCACATTTGCAACAGTAGTGGTATTAAAAAAATGGCAATGGGTGTTTTTTTTGGTATGTTTACACACCAAGATAATAGCGTGTATCAACACACACACACACACAAATTCCAAGGCTAACTTTATAATTTTACTTTAAATGAACTACGTACCCATACTGGCTAATTTTAATATTAAGCAATTAAATGCTATGCAGCAAGCCATGCTTAGCACCATTACACAACCTAACGATATAGTATTAATTTCGCCCACAGGTTCGGGCAAAACATTGGGTTTTTTATTGCCTATTTTACAACTATTGCAAGAGGATGTTAATGGCGTACAGGTATTAATAATAGTGCCGTCGCGCGAGTTAGCTATACAAATTGAGCAGGTATTTAAGCAAATGGGTACGCCCTACAAAATTAATTGCTGCTATGGTGGGCATTCAGTTCGTATTGAAGAAAATAACTTACAACACCCACCCGCAGTATTGGTAGGCACACCAGGGCGTATTGCCCACCACGTAAGCAAAAAAAACATTGACCCTAAAACCATACATACCCTAATACTCGACGAGTTTGACAAATCGTTAGAATTTGGTTTTAAAGACGAGATGGAATACATAATTAAAGAAAGTACACAGCTCAAAAAACGAATATTAACATCGGCCACGGCACTTAAAGAAGTACCTCGCTTTGTAGGAGTTAAACAATTAGTAGAGTTAAATTACAGTGTGCCTGCGGAAGATAGCGCTCCCGCACAACTTACCGTTAAGCAAGTGCGTGTGTTGGGCGACGATAAGCTGGAAGCCCTGATGCTACTATTAGGCAAGAGTAATGCACAATCAACCATTGTGTTTTGCAACCATAGAGATGCTGTAAATCGTATATCGGAACAGCTTACGTTTTATAAGGTGGCGCATGGTTTTTATCATGGAGGATTAGAACAAATTGACCGTGAAAAAACATTAATAAAACTGCGTAACGGCAGTATTAACTTATTAATAACTACCGACCTTGCTGCCCGTGGGTTAGACATACCCGAAATTGAAGCCGTAATACACTACCAACTACCTGCCACCGAAGATGTAATGATACACCGAAACGGGCGCACGGCACGTATGCACGCCAAAGGCACGGCTTATTTTATGTTAGATGCCAACGATTATTTACCCAAATTTTTGGACGCTGTGCCTGAAGAGGAACGCTTACCTTCAAAAATAATAGTACCCAAACCTACCGATTGGAAAACGCTGTACATAAGCGCAGGCAAAAAAGATAAGGTAAACAAAATGGACATTGTGGGTATGCTACTACAAAAAGGACAGTTGCAAAAAGACGAACTAGGCAAAATTGAAGTGCTTGACCACTCGGCCTACGTAGCTATTAAAAGCAATAAGATTATGAAAACATTACAATTAATTAAAGAAGAAAAAATAAAAAATAAAAAAGTAAAAATGGAAATTGCTAATTAAGCATAACCAATAAAAATTATTAGTGGTTCGTGAGGACACGAACCATGGCGTAAATTTTCAGTTGTTGCTCTAGATTTATAGCGGTGTGATAATTAAAAAACTACCTATGGCTATCGTCAACAGGTGGGAGTAATAGTAGCAAAAGCTCTAAAAAGGTAAATGAAATAATTGAAGTTAAACCCCTTGATGATAGACCAAAACATTAAAAAATTGAATTGTAAAATTGTAATCATTTGTAGCTTTCTATTTAATTCTTGTGGATTAAGTATATTGAGTGGAACAGGTACACATGGGAGTTTAGGGATATATACTTATACAATACCCAAACAAAAATTAGAAACGGTTATCGATTCAATAATTTTAAATGATAGTAGAATTGAAAAACTGGAAACAGACAGCAAAGTATATATTTCTATAAAAATAAAAAATCAGTACTCATATTATTTTTCTTTTCGATATGCTGGAGATGAAAAATATTGGGAGTTACACCCTAATGAATCTAATCTTTCGATAACGGCTATTAAAAAAGAAAATGAAATATATAAAAGTGAGGGAGAAATTAGTGAACAAGAAAGAAATGAAGCAATCAAGGTATTTGAAGAGTATTTTATATCTTCAATTAATAAATGTTTAGCAAATAACAACAAAGAACTTAAATAATCCTACTCTTCCTTGGCGATGAAACATTAAGCACCATTAAATCTATCTAGCTATTATGAAGTGGGAGTACCATCAACAAAAAATGCGCTAACAACTATAGTTGTTAGCGCATTTTTTATTACTTGAATGTAAGCTTCTATTCTCCGCCGTGGTTAGTGTCCTCACGAACCATTCGTGTGATTTAGTTTCGTGTTTTCACAAAATAATTAACGTTTTATTTATTTCTGTACTAATTTTTCCAATTCCATATCCAAGTAAGGACCACGTAATTGCTTAGCAATAATAACACCGTTAGCATCAATTAAAAAATTAGCTGGTATACCATTAACACCATATATAGCGGCACCTGCACTACTCCAACCTTTAAGGTCGCTTACGTGTTCGGCCCACGAAAGATTATCTTTTTTAATGGCGTTCATCCACAACGTGCGGTCGTTGTCTAACGATACACTATAAATAGCAAAACCACCTTTAGCATCTTTAAATTTTAAGTTTTTGTATTTATTGTAGGCATTTACCACATTAGGATTTTCGGCTCTACACGGGCCACACCAGCTTGCCCAAAAATCAATTAGTACTACTTTACCTTTAAGGCTACTTAATGCAATTTCTTTTCCATCGGGGTCTTTAAACTTTAGTTCGGGTGCTTTGTCGCCAACGTTTATACCAGTTCCCGAAGCATTGGTTAATTCTACTGATCTGTTTTCGGTTTTTACTTTAATAAAACCTACTGTTATAAAGCATACCGCTACAACAGCTATTAATGAGTTAATTTTGTTCATGATTATTGGTTGTTTTTAAAAATATGATATAAATTTACAAAAAAGATGCCAAAATAATTAAGCTATTTTATTTTCCGTATTTACGCTTGCGTAATATATACAGTACAACGCCCAATAGCACTATTAACACTACTGGCACAAGCACATTAACGAGTTGCCAAGTTAGTTTTTCGGTTTTAATTTTTGTTTTGTCCAACAGGCGCAAATTAATTTCGCGCGAGCGAATACTTATCAATGCTTCATCGCCACAGAGGTAATTAATAGCATTTAGTAAAAAGGCTTTATTACCAAATTGTTCGCGGGTATATCTATCAAACCCAAGTGGATATATTTTTCCGTTTTTCGACACATAATTTTTAGCCACATCGCCATCGCTCACTACAATCATACTGGTAGGTACTGATGCTGCTTTAAACTGTATGGCACTATCGGTAGCGAGTAATGTAGGCACTCTGTTTTTAAAATTAGACGCAAACGAACCCTCTAGTAGCACAGCCACAGGTAAGTTTTTAGCATTAAACTGTTCCTCTTTAAGTGGTATAGTAGCTTGCCCCAATCCTACTCGGGCGGGTGTAGTAATAACTCTCGAAAACGCTGACGACGACAACAGTACTTGTTTATTAATAGCAGGATTAGCAATGGTATCAATAGTTGAAGCAAATTCTAACTTAACAGCATTTAGGTTGTTAACTAGCGGATGTTTTACTGTTTGAAATATTAGCGGTGTGTACATCCAAGGGTACATGCGGGTTTGCGGCTGATTGCCCACATAGCCTGTTACTATTGGGATTACGGCACATTGTAAATCTTGCAGCACATTATTATTTACACGCACGCCGTATCTAAACAATTGGTCTTCGAGGTTAGTTTGGTTGGCCACAATCATACTCGAATTACTACTGCTTAGGCTATCCATGCTTGCCCAAGCACCATCAAGTAACCACACTATTTTGCCACCATTCATTACATATTGGTCAATTACAAATTTATCTTTTTCGGTAAACATACTATCAGGAGCCGCTATTACCAAGGCTTTGTACTTACTTAGTGCGCCTAACTTACCGTCAATACGTACACGTTTCACATCATAATACTCCTTAACCGAACCTGCTAAATCGTTAGTTTCTTGCCTAGTTAATTCGCCGTGTCCTTCCAAAAAACCAACTACTGGGCGGTCGTTTTGGCTAATAACTTTGCGCAGGGCATTGGTAATTTCGTACTCCAAATCTTTAATTGAATTATTAAGCATAACCTCAGGGCTCGCGCCCACCATGCTTTTGAGCAGCTGTATAGGTATCTCTCTGTTTTGATACGTAAGCAAAGCACCTGGGAAAATTATTTGTTGTTGCTGCCCATTTTCGCTACTGGTTTGTAGGTTAGTGGGTTGTAAGCCTTTTTTGGCAAGGGTGCTATACACTTCGTTACGTTCTTTGGTATCGGTACTGGCTGACGGATTAATAAACTCATACTGCACATTATCGCCTGCTACTATTCTAAATTCATCAAGCATCTCCTTGGTTTCGTTGCGCAACCGCTGAAACCCCGCAGGAAACTCTCCCTCCAAATACACCCGCACATACACCACATCGTCCACCTTGCCCAACAGGTCTTTAGTAGCGGCTGATAGTGTATAGCGTTTTTCGGCGGTTAAATCAAACCTATGAAACACATAACGCCCTAATGCATTAATAAACACAATAATTACGAGCAATAGCCCAAACTGTGTGAGTTGTTTTTGTTTTGTTTTATTCATAGTATAATTAACTTATGTAATGTTGTTTAAGTTGCTCAACGGTATTATAAATAATGGGGCAGATGCTGTAAAAATTCATAATGCGTTTGTAGCGGTATTTAAAATTAGGTTTTTCTAAATTGGGGAAATTCGCACACGACAAAGGGCGCAGGCTATACACCGTACATTTATCATTAGTTAAAAACACACAAGGTTTGTTTTTAAAGTGGCAATTTTCGCTGGTTGCATTAGGAGAACTTACGTATTCATCTTCAAATTGTGACGGAGCTATTTTTAAATGCTTTGCAAGATTATTTATTTCATTCGTTTGTAAATCGGGGTGTAGTGTTTTGCAACAATTGGCACAGGTAGTGCAATTAATGGCTTTGGTTACATGGTTAGCAATAGTTTGCACAATAGCGTCAACGGCGGGGGTGGAGTGTGCCATAAGCGTTTTACGTAATTGAATATTATCGTTATGTTTTAACGCAGCTTGTGCTTTAATATAGTGAAGATTTGTAATAATATCCATCCGCTATTTTTTAACACGTGCATTATTTTGGCTTACAAACGATTCCCAACTGCCATAACTTTTACCACCCGCCACCGCATTTTTGTTTTGATAATGATGGCACAGCGCAACGGCCAAACCATCAGTGGCATCAAGGTTCTTGGGCATTTCGGTAATGTAGCCCTGCTTCATCATCATTAGTGCCAATTGTTCTTTAGTTGCATTACCACCACCGGTTATCGACATTTTTATTTTGCGGGGCGCGTATTCAAACACAGGTAAGTTTTTTTGCATGGCTGCCGCCAAAGCCACGCCCTGTGCGCGCCCTAGCTTGAGCATACTTTGCACGTTTTGCCCAAAAAATGGCGACTCTGCAGCTACTTCGTCGGGTTTGTATTCCTCAATAAGCCCTGTAATGCGTGTAAATATTAAGTTCAGTTTTGCAAAATGATCGTCTAACTTATCCAATAGCAAAACTCCGTGCGTAAGCACTTTAATTGAGTTTTTTTCGCACACAATAATTCCGTACCCCATAATGGTAGTACCAGGGTCAATGCCCAATATTATTTTGCGTGCGGTAGTTGCCAAAATTTAGTTTCTTTAAAATAAATCTTTTACTACGTTTTTAGTACCATCGCTCACCCCCATGGTGTAGTAGTGTAAGCACGGTACTTTAGCGGCAATTAATTCTTTTGATTGCTGTCTGCACCATTCAATACCTACTTGTTTTACGCCCACATCATCTTTGCAAGCCATAGCTTCTTTGTACAAATCTTCGGGTATATCAATATGAAATATTTTGGGTAGTATCGTTAATTGTTTTTTGCTTGTAAGTATTTTCAAGCCTGGTATTATAGGCACGTTCATACCCATTGCTGAGCAGGTTTTTACAAAATCAAAGTACTTGGCATTATCAAAAAACATTTGGGTAACAATGTACTCTGCTCCCGAATTTATTTTGGTTTGCAAATGCCCTAAATCAATGTTTAGGTTAGGTGCTTCAAAATGTTTTTCGGGGTAGCCCGCCACTCCTATACAAAAATGTGTAGCGGCGTTAATACTAGGCTCTTCGTTAAAATAATTACCATGATTTAAGTTGCTAATTTGTTTTACCAAATCGTTGGCATAGGCGTGTCCGTTGGGTTCGGGTACAAATGTACTTTCGGTTTTAATGCTATCGCCACGTAGGGCCAATACATTATCAATACCCAAAAAATGCAAATCTATCAACGCACTTTCGGTTTCTTCCTTGCTAAACCCGCCACAAATAATGTGTGGTATAGCATCTACCTTATATTTGTTCATAATAGCAGCGCAAATACCTACTGTGCCAGGGCGTTTGCGAATTGCTATTTTTTCTAAGTAACCACCCTCACGTTTTTTGTAAATATATTCTTCGCGATGGTAAGTTACATCAATAAACGCTGGCTTAAATTCCATGAGAGGATCAATGCCGTCGTATATACTTTGTATGCCTTTAGTTTTGAGCGGAGGCAATACTTCCATCGAAAACAAGGTGGATTTAGCTTTAGCTATATGTTCGGTTACTTTCATTGCGTTAACTATTATTTTATTTAATTGCAAAAATAACATTTATTACGCAAAGTTAAGACATAAAAAAAACCGCTAGAAAATTTCTAGCAGTTTCGATTTAATTTTAAGTCTTAAACTAAAATTATTGTTTTACATAAGTATCAACGCCATTTGCTGTTGAACCATTAGTAGTTTCAGTATAATTAATTACCATACCTGAAGTACCAAGTGTTCCTGTTCCAGAAAAAGTTCTGTTAGCTGCTGGATTACCACAAGCAACTGTTTGTGAAGCGATTGTGATTGTACTTCCTGAGATAGTCATAGAAACTGATCCTCCAGTATAACCTGCAAATTTACCAACTAAAATTTTGTTGTTTACAGTTGATGAAGCAGTAACAGCATCAGTGTAATTTGTAGTTGTACCACCTACAACATCAGATACAGCATAAGAACCAGCTTTAGCTTCAGCAGCATTTTTAACTATTACAGAACGAGTTGCTGTACCTGCGTTACCTGCAGCATCTGTTGATGTGTAAGTTACTGTGTAAGTACCTGATAAATCTTTTTTAACTGCTGTAGCAGCATCTGAAACTATTGATGAAGTTAAATCACCATCTCTTTCATCTTTTGAAGTTGCGCCTGCATCAACATAACTTGTATTTAACACTACGTTTTCAGATGCGGCACCTAATATTGTTACTACTGGAGCTGCAACATCATCTTTTTTACATCCTACTAATACAGTTGATAAAGCTATTGCTACTACTGCTGCTAATTTCATTGTTTTTTTCATTTTGGTTTGTTTTTATTTTTGGTTAATTGTTTGTTTTTTGATGGTGCAAATATATAATTTATTTTTAATTTCAATGATTGTAGGTTTAAAATTTTATTTAGTTTTGTATTATAATAAATTAATAATTAAAATTAAAAAATGAAAAAAGTAGTATTATCAGTATTTGCCGTATCAACAATGATGGCATTTGTATCATGCGGCCCTTCAGCTGAAGAGTTAGCAAAAAAAGCACAAGCATCAGCAGACTCTTTAATGGCTGTAGAAGCACAACAACACATGGAAGATTCGTTAGCAATGGTAGCAGAAGCTGCTAAAGCGGGCGAAGCTGCAATGGCTGACTCGTTAGCTAAAGTTGCGGTTAAAGCACACGAAGATTCATTGGCTGCTGTAGCCGCAGGTGCTAAGCATACTGTTAAAAAAGCAGTGAAAGCAGTAGTGAAAGCGGGCACTGGTAAAGGTGAAGGTAAAATAAGTACTACTATTAAAGCAGGAGCTGGTAAAGGCGAAGGTAAGATAAGTACTACTGTTAAAGCAGGCCAAGGTAAAGGATAATTATCTTTTAAAAATAAATTTAATAAAACTGCCGCTACAAAATATTTTGTAGCGGCAGTTTTTATTTTTAAATAAAAAATATACATTTGCACCACAATTGTAATATTTAATTAATTAAACCAAAAAGTAAACAACAATGAAAAAAGTAATTTTATCAGTATTCGCTATCTCCTCTATGATGGCATTTGTAGCATGTGGTCCATCAGCAGAACAAAAAGCAGCTGCTGAAAAAGCAATGCAAGATTCAATAGCTGCAACTGAAGCAGCTTCGGCTGAAGCAGAAGCTGCAAAAATGCAAGCAGAACAAGATTCATTAGCTAAATTAGCTACTGTTGATACCGCTGCTCACGCTGCTGAAGCGCATGTTGATGCTGCTGCTCACGGAGCTCATTAATACCTAACAACTTCAAAATAATAAAAGGGGTGTACTATAATTAGTGCACCCCTTTTATTATTTTAGTTATATTACTTATAGTATTATTTTTTATCCGTTCACTTTTTTATAATCGGCTAAAAAGGTTTCTAAACCACTAGTAGTTAATGGATGATTTAATAATTGCATAATAGGCTGTAGCGGGCATGTAGCTACATCTGCACCAATCTTGGCACATTCAATAATGTGCATTGGGTGGCGTATACTTGCGGCAAGTATTTGTGTGGTGTAACCGTAGTTGTCGTATATGGTGCGTATGTCTTCAATTAATTTTAAACTATCAGTGCTTATATCGTCTAACCTACCCAAAAATGGCGAAACATAAGTAGCACCTGCTTTTGCGGCTAACAACGCTTGCCCTGCCGAAAATATTAACGTACAATTAGTACGGATTCCTTTAGTTGAAAAATATTTAATGGCCTTAATACCATCTTTAATCATGGGTACTTTTACCACAATGTTTTTGTGTAGTGCAGCTAGTACTAAGCCTTCTTTCACAATGTTTTCGTAGTCAACCGCAATAACCTCTGCACTTACATCACCATCAACAATGTTACATATATCTACATAATGTTTTAATATATTTTCGTGTCCGCTAATGCCCTCTTTAGCCATAAGCGATGGGTTGGTGGTAACTCCGTCCAATACCCCTAAATCGTTGGCTTCTTTAATTTGCGCTAAGTTAGCAGTGTCAATAAAAAATTTCATGTTTGTTTTTGATTTTTAAATTTACGATTAAATAATTATATACAAATATCATAAAAATTGCGTGTTAGCAATTACTTATTTTTACGCTTTTGTAATTTAGTTTCACGGGTTAAATAGTTTAAACTGCTTTTATAACAAAGCTACATACTACTAAAATAGTAGGGCAAATAAACTTAATTATTTACTTTATTGAATTGTACAGCTCATTAGCGTAATGTCGTCTACGTAAGGTGTACGATCTCTAAATTTATCTAGGGCTTTAAGTACTGCGGCTGTTTGGCGTGCAGGCGAGTCATGAAACTTTGCCCGTAATACTTCCTCTACACATTCTACCGTAAACTGTTCGCCATTTTTGTTTTCAGTTTCGGTTACACCGTCAGTGTACAATAATAAATTAGTAGGTGTGTTTATAATAAATGCGCCTTCGAGCATATCGGGTATCTCGTCCAGCATACCAATACCTGCACAACCTACCGTTAATTTTTCTATTCCAAATTTAGTACTCATGTACACTGGCAAATGCCCCGCATTAACATACGTAAACAACTTGGTAAGCACATTGTATTTTGCTAAAAATAGCGTAATGAATCTATCGCCTTGTGCTACCTTATTTACTTTAGCATTAAGTTCTTGCACAATATCAGCTAACGAATTATTATAATTAGTTATAGCGTGTAGGTTGGCTTGCAAGGTAGACATAAGCAGGGCTGCACTAATACCCTTGCCCGACACGTCGGCAATACACATTAGGTATTCGTTTTCGTTAATGTGTAATACGTCGTAATAATCGCCACCAATATGCTTGTGAGGTAAGTAGTAATGATTACATTTTATAAAACTATTTTCGGGTAACGATTTTGGAAATAGCATAGCGTGTACTTCGGCAGCTAGCTCTACTTCTTTATCAAAGCGTTCTTGACTTATTTTTTGCTTGTACAATATTTTGTTTTCAATAGCAACTACTGCCAAGTTTATCATCGTTTGAATGTATGGCAAGTGCTTAATTACAGCACTCATAACAAGTTCGTCATCGTCAAAATCGGCTAAAAACAAGTAAGCCAATGCTTCTTTTTTGTGTGCTACGGGTATTATATAATCAAAGGGAGCGTACTCCATAGTTTCGTTTACTACCATTATATCGTCAATGATAGTAAGTTGAGTTATGTCAGTTATATTAAAAAATTGAGGCTTAGCGCCGTACCCAAAATTAATAATCCACTCGTTATTTTCTTTAGTGAGTAATAATGCTTTACCTACCTGCAAATCAGTTTTTAATATTTGCTCAATTTTTTCAAATATTTCGTCGCGACTCGCATTGTTATTAATAAGCTTGGTTATGCTATGCAAATGCTCTAACTTAAAGTTATTGAGCTTTAGTTTATTAATAGCATTGTTGAGGCGTTGCTTGTCTTTATTATCTGTACTTGCAGCGTTACTCATGTGTTTTAATTTTTAAACGCATTTTAAAATCATTCATATAATAACCTCCACCAATATTATTATCAAATGCGTCAATAATAGTAAAGCCTTGCTTAAAATAAAAATTGATTGACTTATAATTTTTTCGGTTTACTACTAAGTCTACGGCTGTGGTAGCTGGATTATTAGCTAGTGTGTAGTTTAACAATTGCTCGCCAACACCACTGCTGCGAGCACTTTTATGAATATAAAATTTATGAATAAATAAATTAGTATTATGTTCTATTTCAGTAGCTATATAGCCTATAAAATCATTGTTGCTATAAGCCATCGTAAACACACAGCCTCGTTGCATTTGCTCCGTTAGTTTGCTGGGTGCATACATAAGTTGTAACATATACTCAATTTGTTCGTTACTAATAATTGATGGATAATGCTCGTACCATATTTCGCGCGCTAATGCTGCAATTGCATCAACATTTTGTAATGTAGCTTTAGTAAAATGTAAACTCATAGGTTGTGTTTTTAATAATCAAAGCTAATTAATTGGCTGTTGCTATACAAGTTAATTGTATAGCAAATACTTAGCGCGCATATCTTTATACTGTTGTAATTTTGGCTCCCAACTTTGGCGTATACTATCTTCGGGTATGCCTTGTTTTATTTGCTGTTGCAGTAGTGCATTGCCTGCAAGTTTATTAAAAAACGGGTTAAAAAAACTATCCTTTACAGCGTACTGTGTGTAGGCATCGGCCAACCAATACAAGTACAGTTTATTGTAAGAGGCAATGAATGTATTGGCAAATGATTTTAGTTCAAAACCATTACACACTTGGTTTTGGTAAGGCGGATTTTTACTTGCCCCTGCAATGCTATGTGGCGTAAATTGGTAACGATAGTTTTTAAACGAGGGGTGACCATACACCTCAAATGGCCGTGTAGTACCACGCCCCACGCTTATAGGCGTACCTTCAAACAAACATAACGATGGATATAAATAAATAGCTTCCATACTTGCCAAGTTTGGCGAGGGTTTTACGGGCAAGGCATAATAACTACTGTGACTATAGTTGTTGCAGGTAATTACTTTTAAGTTACATTTTATATTGTTTTTGAGCCAGCCCTCCGCATTAATCATTTGTGCAAGTTCGCCTATGGTGCAGCCGTGCACAATGGGTATAGAGTGCATGCCTACAAACGATTTGTAGGCTAAATCCAACACTGGGCCATCAACGTAATGTCCGTTAGGGTTAGGTCTATCTAATATAATTACTGTTTTATTATTTTCGGCACAGGCTTCCATTACGTAGTGCATAGTACTTATGTAAGTGTAAAACCGCACGCCTACATCTTGCACATCAAACACTACTACATCAATCCCTTTAAGGTCTTTAGGTTGAGGTTTATACCCCTTGCCATACAACGACACTATTTGCAGGCCTGTTGTAGGGTCGTTGTAGTTACCAATATTTTCGCCTGCATCAGCCGTACCTCTAAAACCATGCTCTGGGCAAAATGCTTTTTTTATTTTAACACCTAACTTCAATAACGTATCTACCAAATGTGCCGCACCTACCTTACTGGTTGGGTTAGCTACAATAGCTACATTTTTATTACGGAGTAATGGCAAGTATGCTTGTAACCGCTCTGCTCCCACTATTATGGGTGCTTGCGCAAAAGCCGTGTAACTAACTAATAAAATAACAAGGGAAGTAATTAATATGCGCATGATAAATTAAAAAAATTGTTGAATACATAATACTGCCAATATAGGTTTGCTTGCAATGGTAAATAGTATACCAAATAATGCGCCTGCAAAATGTGCATCGTGGTTAATATAATCAGTCTGTTGCTTGGTCATATAATAACTATAACCCAAATACACTAGCCCCCACACCACACCAGGGAAACATAGCAACCCGTACAAACATATTTGCGACATAGGGTTAAACACAATACTCGAAAACAATACAGCACTAGTAGCCCCACTAGCTCCTACTGAAGAGTAATAACTATTGTTTAATTCTTTTTTGTACGATGGTAAAGCTGCCACCACAATGCCCGACACGTACAATAAAACAAAATAAAGTGTACCTATTGATGCGCCAAAGTGTGCCTGAAAATACCCCTCGACCAACGGTCCAAAAAAGTAAAGTGCCAACATATTAAATATCAAATGTGGACTGTCAGCGTGCACAAAACCATGAGTGATAAAGCGCCACCATTCGTTATTGTGCTTAATAAGGTAGGGTATAAATAATAGTTTGTTGAATAACTCGTCGTTGTAAAAACAAGCAATAGAAACAAGTACCGTGAGTATGATAATATAAATAGCCATTGATGTGTAAAAGTGTTAGGTAACAAATGTAAAATAAAAAAAAGACGCTACCATTATATTGGTAGCGTCTTACAATAAAATTTGTAGTTGAATAAACTTACTCTTTAACTACATGTAACAACTGTGTACCGTTAATATTGGTTATGCGTGCCACATACAACCCAGCGTTAAACGCTTGCATGTTAATGGTAGCGTTAGTTGTGTTGGCAACAAAATTAGTATACACCATTTGCCCTTGCGCATTGTACAATTGTAATGTGCTGTTACTAGTAAGGTTATCAATGGTTAAGGTGTTATTAGTAGGATTAGGGTATGCCACTGCTTTAGTTGCTTGCACTTGAGTGTTAGCTAGGTTAGTAACAATTAATGGCACATTGGCCCAAATACTGTCGGCATACTCTGGATGATCAATAAACGGATTACGATTATTTTGTATACCATATATTGCATTATTACGGTCAACCTCCTTGGTACTTACAGGATCTTGACGGTGCCAAGTCATTAGTACGGATAGTTCCCACTGATTAATTTCGCACAGGGTAGTTGCACCACTCGTATTCCAGCCTGCGTCTTCGGTATAATAACGAGTAGTCATGTAAAAATAAGTACGCGCTAAATCGCCTTTATATTCATCAACAGGCTCAAACACTACGCCTCCGTAACCTGCATTATCAACACCTGTACCCAACTTGCTACCGTTAGTGGTAGTAGTGGTAGTAGCACTTACAAACCCGTAGGGATAATTGCTTCTAATACCATTAACCTTACCATCGGTTGGGTAAATATGAAACAAATCGCTCACTGGACCCGACACTTGGTTAAACCAACTTTGAGGCCAGCTATGCTCACGGTTATAGCAATCGCCCTCTACGGCATAACTACCACACTGATCAGTACTAAAGCTATAGTAATAAGCGGTAGAGGCTGGTGTTAGGGCATTGTACGAATAAATGTCCCACACTTTGGGGCTACCACTAACAAGTAGTTTATCAGTTGTTGAAAACTTTGACCACAGGCCTGAATAACTTATTACCGTGTGCCCTTTAATAATATTGTGTAGCGCAGTACGCAACGGCAAGCCTGTAAGCCCTTGTGCGGGCGTGTAATATCCTGCGGGTATTTGTGCAGATGCATTAGCATATAATAATAACGCTGCAACTACGGTGTATATCTGTTTCATTAATTTAATGATTTAATAATTAATATTTTGCATAACTAAATTATAAATAAAAACAATGTAGGGCAATTATTTTTAACATCAACAATTTTAGTTCGCATTGGCTCTTGCGTAGTTCCCTGAGTTTTAATTATCATTAGCAAGCTTTGCAACGGCTATCATATCAAGAGAATTCATACAATTAAAATGCCCTTGCGGACACTCCATAAAACCTATTTTGCTACACGGGCGGCAATTTAAATTATTGTTTTGGATATTAATAGCCGCAGGCACTGTGCTAGGTAAGTAAGCACTAAAACCCAGTGCAGGCGTGGTATTGCCCCATAGTGTAATTATTTTTTTGCCAAGGGCGCTTGCAATGTGCATCATACCTGTATCGTGGGTAATAACGCTATGTGCTTGTGCCAATAATGAGGCAGATTGTTGCAAGTTGTATTTGCCACAAGTGTTGTATATGGCTTTGTTGTTGGGTAATGCACTAATTAGTTGTTGGGCTAGCTCGCCATCATCTTTGCCCCCAATTAATATAATAGGCATAGTTAGTTGTGTGCACAATGTTATTAGCTGATGCACAGGCAGTTGCTTAGTCTTAAATTTAGCACCTATTACTACCGCTAAGTAAGTAGTGGGTAATTGTTCGTTAGCTAAACTAAGTTGGTTGTCAGGTTCAATATAAAAATCTAACCCAAGCCCATCGTTAGTTACACCAATATTAGCTGCACACGCCAAGTAACGGACTACTACGTGGGGCAATTGGCGTTGTTGCTTAGCGTTTACCATTAACCACTTGTTAATATTCTGTTTATTAAACGAAAATGATTTTACGTTAAATAAAAATAATTTAATGATGGCGCTACGCAAATTATTGTGTAGGTCAAGCACTACATCATACTGCTGTGCGCGCAATACCAAGGCAGTAGTAACTATGCTGTTACCTAACGTAATTACTTGGTTTACATTAGGGTTAGCCGTGAGCAAGCTAGCCATAGCGGGCTTTGTAAGCACATGCAACTCCGCACTGGGATATTGGCGTTTAATTCCACGCAATACAGGAGTAATAAGCACAATGTCGCCAATGGAACTAAACCTAATAACGAGTATTTTTTTTAGGGTAGAATTATTCACTAAAATCTATTTAGCGATGTAATGTATTTCGGTAGTAGTTGTGCCATTTTTTTGGCGTAACCACATTTCGTTTTTAGTCAATTTTATTATTTCGTACTTATCAATGTTAGAACTAAACAATCCTTGTGTAAGGCCTAGGTTTTTCTTTTTGTCTAAAAACTGCCAAGTACCCCTAACATCAGTAATATAAGGATTTTTAGTTCCAGTTTTATCTAATACAAATCCGTCGCAATACACCGTATAATCGCCATTACGTTGTATGGTAAAAGCTAGTTCTGGGTTAAAGTCGTTGTAAGAACCCGTAGCATCTGCACTATTAACTAATACTTGCGCCACTCCCCAAGTGTTAGTTACACGCGAGTTTGCAGTACGGTACAAGTGTATACCACTATCTTCAGCATATTTTTTGCAACTAAATAACGTAGTTGTAAGTAGTGTAAACGCTAGTAGGGCTAACGCTATTTTATTTTTTAAAATGCCATTCATAAGTATCATTTTTATCAGTTGTGCTAACCCATAGGTTAGTTTTAGTCAATTGCAGTATGGGTAATTGTTGCATACTATTATCATCACTATAGTGCATTTGGAGTATGTTTTTTTTATTAGTAAATTCCCAAGTGCCTTTGCGCGTGTAGTGCAGCGGTAACACATAAGTACCTATGGTTAATGTTTTGTCCCAGGCTAATTCAAAGGTGTTGTTTTTATCAAACGTAATGGTGTAGCTATCAGCAATGCTATGTATGCTATCACTCACATTCAGTTTGTTTTTGTAGAGCTGGTCAAGCGTCCATTTTTTGGTAATGCGTGCATTTGCACTAGCTAAGCTAATGTGGCTATCGGCACTGTATTTTTTGCAACCTATAGCAAGTACAAGTATACTTAGTGTAAGTATTTTTTTTATGCTTAACATTTAATTTTCAATTGTACCTACACCTTTTATTAAACTAACATTATAGCGTGTGGCGGTAGGCAATACGGCTATATTTTTCTTTATTAATAACTTATGTCCTTTTAAGTTATAACTAATAGTGGTGATTAGTTTAGGGGCATTTTTGTCCGCATCTTTTTTAACAGGAGCTTTGGAGGTATAGGTGTAAAATCCTTTGGCATTTGTTTTAATAACTGAATTGTCGTAATCAACTGTAATTAGCACGTTTTTAAGCGGTTGTGCGTTGCCATTATCGGTTACAAAACCGTTGAGTTCAAAGTAACTTTCGGCAGGGCCTTGGGCCTCGTTTACACTAACATTTAATGGCACTAACAAAATAGTTACGTTCATACTTTGATTAGGAATTATTTTCGTAAATGATTCGTAAACAGCGTATCCTTCGGCTATTATTTTGTAATTAAATGTAGCTGTTTTTACATTGCATTTAATAATGCCTTGCTTGTCTACAAAATGATTTTCGCCGTTGCTTATGTTTACCAACTTGGCATTATTAACAACAGCTTGCGTAATAGCGTTTTTGAGCGTAAAAACAATTATACCTTTTTTTTGTGCCAACGTAGTTAGTGGTATCGTAAACAGTAAATTTATTAAAAATACAAATAAAATGCGCATAGTTGTTATTTAGTTAAAAAAACAAATTTAAGGTTATTACGCTCTTGTGCAAGTATTACTTATATTACTACTTTTTTGTAAACACTTTCGCTTCGCAAGCACTAATGCTAGGCAATCAATCAGTTTAGGCGGGGTAAACGCATCTAAATTAACAATCAAATGATTATAAAAAGGTTGTATTGACTGTAAAATAGTATGCTCCACAGGCTTTTTTGGTTTAAAAATGAAAACTTCAATTGATTATTTTTCAGACATAAAATATCTTCGTGTAGAACGCACAAAAGAACATTTACTACTAGACATTATTTTCATTGCCATCTCTGCGGTTATTTGTGGTTCCAGTACTTGGGAAGATATAGCTAATTACGGCGAAGCGCTCATGAATACGATTAAAAATTAAACTTAAAATGAATAAATTACAGCTATCCCAAAGTTATTAGATGTTTTGGTTTTAGAAGGCTGCATAGTAACCATAGACGCAATGGGCTACCAACGCTCAATAGCAAAGAAAATTATTGAAAAAAAAGCAGATTATATTTTAGCCGTAAAAGGCAATCAAGGAACATTAGAACGGGCGGTTTTAGATACTATTAAGTTTTGTAAACCCATTGATGTATCAAAAAATTTAGATTTAGGACACGAGTGAATAGAAACACAAAAATGCTCCATACATACTTATTTTTCTTACTTTGAGAATACTGATAAATGGGAAAAATTAGGCCGTATTATAAAAATTGATTCGCATCGCCATCTTAAATCAAAGGGGTTAGAACAAACAGAAATACGTCTATACATTAGTAGTTTGAAGCCTTGTGCAAAAATAATAGAAAAAAGTATAAGGGCGCATTGGGGAATTGAAAACTCATTACACTGGGTATTAGATATTGCATTTAACGAAGATGCGAGCCTGAAAAAGAATGAAAATGCAGTTCAAAATTTTTCAATCATAAACAGAGTAGCTTTAAATTTATTGGCAAATAACACCACAAGAAAAACAAAGTGTTAAAGGAAAACGTCTTGATGCTGGCTGGGATAATGAATATCTATTGAAAATCCTCAAAAATTACATGCGTTCGCCCTGATAGTAGTGCGGTATATCCAAATAGTAGTTTAAATTTGTACCAAATAATAAAAACTATCCTACATGAAAATAGAACAAATATATACTGGTTGCCTAGCGCAAGGGGCTTATTACATAACCTCCAATGGCGAAGCGGCAATTATTGACCCATTGCGTGAGGTGCAACCCTATCTTGACCGTGCGGTTAATGATAACGTTAAAATCAAATACATTTTTGAAACCCATTTCCATGCTGATTTTGTGTCGGGACACGTTGATTTGTCAGCCAAAACAGGTGCGCCCATTGTATTTGGTCCATCGGCAAACCCAACATTTGCAGCACTCATAGCCCACGATGGCGAAGAGTTTAAGCTAGGTAACGTTACCCTAAAAGTATTACACACGCCTGGGCATACCTTGGAGTGTATAGTAATTTTGTTGCGTGACGAGCAAGGCAAAGACCACGCAATATTTACTGGCGACACCTTATTTTTAGGTGATGTAGGACGCCCTGATTTAGCACAAAAGTCAAACGAGGTAACGCAAGAGCAATTAGCGGGTATGTTGTATGATAGCATTACTACTAAGCTACTTCCGCTGGCTAATGATGTTATAGTATACCCTGCACACGGCGCAGGTAGTGCCTGTGGCAAAAACATGATGAAAGAAACCGTAGACACCTTGGGTAACCAAAAACGTATGAATTATGCGCTTAATCAACCTAACAAGCAAGCATTTATAGCTGCCGTAACCGATGGCTTGCAAGCACCGCCCGCTTATTTTCCGTTAAACGTGGCTATGAATAAGAATGGCTACGAAAGTATTGACACCATTATTAACAAAGGCAACACGGCACTTACCCCTGCGCACGTGGTAGTAATAATGGAAACTACTAATGCCTTAATTTTAGATACTCGCACCCCTGCCGAATTTGCTACAGCGCACATTCCTCGTAGTATTAATATTGGTATTAATGGCGATTTTGCCCCTTGGGTAGGCGCATTAATAGCCGATGTAGCACAACCCATTATATTACTTACCGCACCTGATAAACTTACTGAAAGCATTACCCGCCTTGCACGTGTAGGGTTTGATAACCTACTAGGGCATATAGCCAACGGTATGGACGCATGGAAAAATGCAGGTAACGAAATTGATAGCGTAAACCGCATAACACCCGCAGAGTTTGAGCAAGAATACACGACCAGCACATCTGTGTTAGATGTGCGCAAAGACGGCGAATACGCAACCGAGCATGTAGCCAATGCACAGCACTTTTCGTTACATAACATTAATAATTGGTTTGCACACATTAGTAGCACTAGCACCGCTTATATTTATTGTGGTGGAGGTTACCGTAGTATGATTGCCGCCAGCATACTTAAAGCACGTGGCATACATAACTTTAAAGAAGTTGACGGAGGCTATGCCGCCATAAAACAAACCGCATTGCCAAAAGCTACAGGTATTAGCGCTTGTGGCACAAAATAATTTACTATTACACATCGTCGTATGAAAACAATAACACTAGCATTAACGCTACTAATAGCCAACATAACGTTGGCACAAAAAAATGTAATATTTTATAAAGACTACCTTACCTTTAAGGGGCAACAGTATAATAAGACTGATGCTGCAGGCAAAAAAACAGGTACATGGTTGGCATTACAAATGGACACGTTACACAAAAAAGTAGTAACTACTGTGGACGATGAAAAAAAAGTAACCGAAACCGATTTGAATAATTACAATTGGAATGTAATAGGCAAAGGGGAGTATGTAAAGGGTATGCGCCAAGGCAAGTGGCAGTATGGTTATAACGATTTACAGGTAAAATTTGCCGATGTTAATTATGTAAACGATGCGTTGGTATCACCCATTGTTTTTTTTGACGAAGGTGCATTTTGGTTAAAAGCGGAGTGGATAGATAGTAAATGGTTTTTTACCCTATGGGACGATGATATTAAAAAGTATGTGGATACACATCAAAAAAATACGGTAGATAAATTATTTCTTTCCAAGGGAATTAATTTTAGCGATATAAAATAAAGAGTATGTGCGGCATAAGCGGAACAATAGGTTTAACAGGTAATACAGCGCTTGATACCGTAACCAAAATGAACAATACTATGCTACATCGTGGGCCTAACGATGGTGGTATGTGGCAACATAATGCGGTGTGTTTGGGGCAACGTCGCTTAGCTATTATTGATGTTTCGACACAAGGGCATCAGCCTATGTTGTGCGCTAACCAACGATTTGCAATAGTATTTAATGGCGAAATTTATAATTATCAAACCCTAAAAAAACAACTACAAGCGCAAGTACCTTCGTTACAATTTGTATCAACCACTGATACCGAAGTACTACTGTATGCCTACCAACACTGGGGCGAGGCCATGTTGCAACAGTTAGAGGGTATGTTTGCACTAGCTATTTACGACAGCCAAACTCAAACCACATTTATAGCCCGTGATAGATTTGGTGTAAAGCCATTGTATTATATCAAAACTCCGCAAGGGCTTGTATTTGCTAGCGAGGTTAGAGCTTTGCTAGCCAGCGGATACAGTGCTCGCAAATTAAACTACGCTCAACTACCCACCTATGTGCAGTACCAAACCGTGTACGACCCGCACACATTAATTGCCGATATAGCTAGCCTTGAAGCTGGCAACTGCCTAACCATAGGTAATGGCGAGGTAATACAAAAGCAATATTACAGCCCTGTTACCGCCGCACATAACAATTGTACTGATGATGCAACCACAATACAACACAACGTATTGGAGTTGCTTACGGCATCAGTACAAAAACGCCTAGTAAGCGATGTGCCTTTGGGGGCTTTTCTTAGCGGAGGCATTGATAGTAGCGCTGTGGTAGCACTAATGCGCAAGGCCACTACGGACAACATCAATACGTTTTCGGTAGTGTTTAACGACCAAAAATATAGCGAGGAACGTTACGCAAAAATTATTGCTGATAAGTACGCAACTAACCACACGGTTATACGGTTAACCCCCAACGATTTTAAAAACGATTTGCCACAAGCTGTAAATAGCATGGATAGCCCAAGTGGCGATGGGCCCAATACTTACGTGGTAAGCAAGGCTACTAAAGCTGCGGGTATAACCGTGGCACTATCAGGCATTGGGGGCGATGAACTTTTTGCGGGTTACGATGTATTTAAACGCTACGTTAAAATGCAAAGCTTTAAAGACTTATGGTTACTGCCTACCCCAGTAATGAAAGGTGTTGGCACACTAATTAATAGTATTAAACCAAGTGTAGCCACCGCCAAGTTAAAAGACGTAATGGGCGAAGCCATGTTTAACAACACTACGTTTTACAAACACACACGTAGCTTGTTTGCAGTAGATACATTACGGCAAATGATGGTGGAAAAAACAATTTATTTCCCCGAGTTTCCTGCGCTAAAAAGTAATAAAAAATTGTCGGAAATTTCGGTTGCTGAAATTAGTACTTACCTACAACACACGCTATTGCGAGATACCGACCAAATGAGTATGGCTAATAGTTTGGAGGTACGTGAGCCCTTCCTCGACCACAAATTAGTAGATTATGTGTTAAGTATAAACGATTTTAATAAGTACCCGCACACACCTAAGCAATTATTGGTAACGGCAATGGGCGATTTATTACCGCCCGAAATAGTAAATCGCCCCAAAATGGGATTTAGTTTACCATGGGATAACTGGATGCGCAACGAATTAAATAGCTATTGCCACGAGCGTATAGTGCAACTCAATACCCTATCAGCATTTGCACCCAATGCAGTGCTTAATAACTGGCAAGCATTTATGGCGCACAGCACAACGCATACCTGGAGCCGACAGTGGCATCTAGTGGTGCTAAGCAACTGGATAACTGAAAATAAGGTGGTGGTATAGTTTAAACACACACATTATTTAATTTTAAATTTTACCATTTACAGTACTAGTAGCACCAATTATTACTTTGCTAATAACCAATATAATAATTAGTGTTATATTTATTTTAGAAATTAACGCACCATGAAACGCACTGCCCTACAACTTAGCATAAACAACCCTTGCCACGAAAATTGGGAAACGATGACTACTAATGCGCAAGGTAAGTTTTGCGCAAAACCTTCGTGTAAAACAACTGCGTTTTATATAACTACATGTTTAATGCTGGTTAGTAATAGTATTATAGCTCAAATACGCGTTAAAAAAGTAGTTGCAGAATTAATTCCTATAAAACAAATTACGAAACCTATAAGTAACGATACGTTTAGTACAACAATAACAAAATATAGCAGAAAAGTTAATTGCTGTTCAATTTCAGAAGAATGGGAAAATCCATTTTCAAGAGACGCTCTTTCAATTAATCAAAAAGGAATTACAAATACCTCTTTTGATTTAAAACATAACGGGCAAGATATTTTAAATTGGAACAGGTATAACAAAGCCCTCAATTACAGTCAGTTTCGTCCTGTTTTTGAACGATAATGTTTACGAACGGTATTACATTGCTAGGTTATTGCTTAGTTCCCTGAGCCTGTCGAAGTGACGTATATTAGCAAAGAGTTAATTACGGACTCAAGAAATTATTTATTAGTGCCTATATTCTATTATATACAAATAGCCTCCGTTAATATTTAACGGAGGCTATTTGTTGTGTAGTTAGTTTATTAATTACAACTAGTATTTATACCAATTTGAAATTTTAAGTAGTCCAATTAATTGCTTCAAAAACATATGAGTATGAGCAAATACTTTTTACAATTTCCTCAGATAATTTATT
>JAYWFU010000046.1:0-7940 GCA_043778625.1 Bacteroidia bacterium
GGAGTAACCTCATTATAAGTGCACGTGTTACAGCCTGTTGTTGCATTAGGCAACCAAGCGTAAAAAGCTAAACTAGGCCCACTAACGCTTACAGTAGCAGTGCTTCCATAGGTTATTGTAGTATCGGCACTGGCTTTAATAACAGGCAAAGGATTAACCACAACTAATATAGAATCAGTAAACACACCACACGCACTTATACACTGCACGTAATAAGTAGTAGTGCTTGTGGGTTGTATATGTAGAGTATTAGCAGTAGTGGGGGCTATTCCGGCTCCATGCCAAGTATACTGCAATGCACCTGTGGCAGTTAGCGTAGTGCTATTACCTACACACACCGTGGCATTGCCTGTAATGTTAGGTGTTGTACCAACGTACACGGTTATGCTATCAGTGGCTGTACCACAGCTGTTAGTACTGCTAACATAATAACTCGTATTAGCCATTGGGCTTACAGTTATGCTATCGTTTAGTACTCCCCCACCCCATGTATAATTACTGGCTCCCATAGCACTTAGCGTAGTACTTTGCCCAAGGCAAATATCAGTATCGCCAGTAGCAATAATATGTGGTGGTGTTAGTACATGTATCGTTATAGAATCCTTACTGCTTCCGCACGCATTACTAGCTGTTACTACGTAGGTAGTAGTGCTTAACGGAACAACCGTTACTGTTGCTGTGGTAGCTACTATACCGTTGTTCCACACATAGCTACTCCCGTTAGTGGCAGTTAGCTGTATACTATTACCCTTACATAGCGTGGTGTCGCCAGCTATCTGGGTTGTGTTGGCAACATCTACATACACCATTATAGTGTCAGTATCATTACCGCAGGCGTCAGTATTGGTAACGTAATAAGTAGTAGTAACTATTGGGCTTACAGCTACTGCATTATTAGTAGCTGTAAAGCCCACCACCACTCCAGTTATAATTACTACCGCCAGTTACGCTAAGTAGTTCCGTTTGCCCAACACAAATAGTACTGTTGTTCGAAGTTACAATATCCACATTGGGGTTTACGGTTACGGTTATTGTATCAACATCAGTACCGCAAGCATTAGTAGTACTTGCATAATAAGTAGTTGTGGTTGTTGGGCTTACTATTACGCTATTAGTGGTAGAAGTTACTCCTCCAGTCCAATTATAATTATTTCCGTTAGATGCATATAACGTAGTGCTTTGCCCTGCACATATACTAGTAACGCCTGTTATAGCAATATTGGGTGTTACTCCTATAATTTTACTTACCATAAAATTAGGTAAGCCCAATAAAGAAGTATTTGTACCTAAGCTAAGTCCATCAACAACGTAATTAATTGAGGCAGGCAAATTATTTGGATTATTAATTACATCAAGATAACTATGTTCTGTTGTTTGATTAAATGATTTTGCGACATAAATTTTACCATTAGGAGCTATTTGAATACTATTAATTAGTTTATAAAAGCTTCCAATTAAAGTTGCCGAAGCCCCTATAGTTGTAGCATTCCCTGAACTCAAATTAAACTGGTAAACACTACCTGGCACTAACTGTCCTCCATATAATTTTGTACCATCTGGCGAAAATTCTATACCATAAGCTGTATTGTAGCCATACATTGAAATTTCGTTGCTAACAGCACCTGTATTTATATCAAAATCATACGTACTAAATGTCCCCAAATCACGTATAGCTACTGCTAACTTATCTCCCTGTTGCGATAGTTTCATTTGCCCTACCGTATTTGCTTCGGGAGCAACATTACCCCCACTATGTACAGTGCCAATTGCTGAGGTAACACTTGCATTTATACCTGTAGGAGTATTAAATCGGCAAAAAACACGTTGCTGTTCCACTCATGCGATAGTAGCCATACATTGCCATCGCAACGTTTTACGGCACATTGTTTTTCGGACACTGTGGGGTGCAGCATCGTATTTTTACTCGTAGTTACCACATCGCCGTTACCACCACCCAAGCTCATATCCACTACACTGTAATACATAGCTCCACCCAGCTCACCTATTGTAAACACATAGTACTGCGTAGTACTATTGGGTATGGGTACTATTAATGCCGCTTGCGTGGTAGACGAATGCCCCAACAAACCTGTGCCGTTAGGCATTACAGCATGTAGTTTGTTCCAAACCGTTTTGCCATCACTATAAAATAATAGGTTTCCATTAGTATCAGCTATGCTCGTGCAACCCTCTTGAGTTAGCATTTGTACACCTGTTAGTGCAGTTGGGGTTGGGGTGTTAAAATCTAGCCCAGCATGGTCGCCAAAGCACCATATATTATTTTGGTTTTGAGCCATACCAATGGTAGCAATTAGTAGTAGCAGGGCTAATAACATAACGTGTTTCATGGGCACATAGGTTTAATGTTTTTTTAAAGATAGCTAATTTTAGTTAGAAAAAAATCGCTCCTAATTTTTAATAAAGTAAAATACGATTTGATACTTTAATTTTACTACAACAAAAAAGCGCACTAAGTATAGTGCGCTTTTTTGTTGTGTTATAGTTAGTTTAAAACTTATTTTTTAGGGCTTACTAATAAAAACATTTTCTTACCTTCTAACTTAGGTAATTGTTCAATTTTACCATATAACTCAAGGGCTTGAGCAAACTTTAACAATAAAATTTCGCCACGCTCTTTGTATATAATTGAGCGCCCTTTGAAAAATACGTAAGCACGTATTTTTTCGCCGTCTTGCAAAAAGCCTATTGCATGTTTTAATTTAAAATTAAAATCGTGGTCATCGGTAGTGGGGCCAAAACGAATTTCTTTTACCGAAACTTTTTGCGAATTATTTTTTATTTCTTTTTGTTTTTTCTTTTGGTCGTACAAGAATTTTTTGTAGTCAATAGCTCTACATACTGGCGGTACAGCATTAGGCGATATTTCTACTAAATCGACCCCTAACTCCTGCGCTATTGCTAGTGCTTTGTCAATTGAGTAAACTCCTGGTTCAACATCTTCGCCAACCAAACGTACTTCTTTGGCGGTAATACGCTTGTTAATTTTGTGCGCATCTTCCTTTATAACTCTTACGGGGCGTGCCTCACGAGGCGGACGCTTATTGTAAGGTACAAATGCTGGGCGTGCTGGGCTAGCAAGCGGTGTTGCGGTAGCAGCTGATGTTGTAGCTACTGGTGCTGTTGGTTCTGTGGTGTTTTTGTCTGTCAAAATTTGTAAACGTTGGTTGTTATTATTTTTGTATTAGTTGATTATTTATTAATTCAAATATATGATTTTTTAATTCAATTACCGTCATTAATTCCGACTCGGCTTCATTGCCCTGTCCTTGCTTGCGCACGGTTATTTTTTTGTTGTTAATTTCGCTTTCGCCTACCACAATTAAGTAGGGTATTTTGTTCATTTCGGCCTCACGAATTTTTTTACCTATTTTTTCGTTGCGGTCGTCCATTATTGCACGTACTTCCATTTCGGCTAATTGTTCTTTTACTTCGTTAGCGTAATCGTTGTACTTTTCGCTAATTGGTAATATTACGCATTGTTCAGGCGTAAGCCACAATGGAAACTTACCTGCGCAATGCTCAATAAGCACAGCTACAAAGCGCTCTAGTGAGCCAAATGGCGCACGGTGTATCATTACAGGACGGTGCTTTAAGTTATCAGCACCAGTGTATTCTAACTCAAACCTTTCGGGCAAATTATAATCTACCTGTATAGTGCCTAACTGCCAGCTACGGCCTATGGCATCACGTACCATAAAATCTAGCTTAGGACCATAAAATGCGGCTTCGCCATATTCTATTACGGTTTTTAATCCCTTTTCGGCAGCAGCTTCAATAATTGCATTTTCAGCTTTAGTCCAATTTTCGTCGCTACCTATGTATTTGCTACGATTTTCTTTGTCGCGTAATGATATTTGTGCCGTATAGTTTTCAAATCCTAAGGCGTTAAATACATAGAGTACAAGGTCTATTACTTTAATAAATTCTTCTTTTACCTGGTCGGGGCGTACAAACAGATGCGCATCATCTTGCGTAAAGCCACGCACACGTGTTAAGCCGTGCAACTCCCCACTTTGCTCGTAACGATACACCGTACCAAATTCAGCAAGGCGAATTGGCAAGTCACGGTAGGAGCGGGGTTTGTACTTGTATATTTCGCAGTGATGCGGGCAGTTCATTGGTTTTAAAAAAAACTCTTCGCCCTCGGCTGGTGTAGCTATGGGCTGGAAGCTATCCTTGCCATATTTTTCGTAATGGCCAGAAGTTATGTACAGCTGCTTATTACCTATGTGTGGGGTTACTACTTGCTCGTAGCCAGCTTTAACTTGTGCTTTTTGCAAAAAATTAATTAAGCGTTCGCGCAATGCAGCACCCTTGGGTAACCACAAGGGTAAGCCCATTCCTACTTTTTCGCTAAAGGTAAATAGTTCTAACTCCTTGCCTAACTTGCGGTGGTCGCGGGCTTTGGCCTCTTCTAACAATACTAAATATTCTTTAAGTTCTTTATCCTTAGGAAAGGTAATGCCATAAATGCGGGTAAGTTGTTTGCGACTATCATCTCCACGCCAAAATGCCCCGCTTAATGCAGTAATTTTTACGGCTTTAATGTGGCTTGTGGTAGGTATGTGTGGGCCACGGCAAAGGTCAGTAAAGTTGCCTTGGGTGTATAGTGTTATGCTACCATCTTGCAATTCGTTCAATAGTTCTAATTTATACTCGTCGCCTTTGGTTGTAAAATAAGCTATTGCGTCGGCTTTGCTGGTTTGCTTACGTGTGTAAGCGTTACCAAGGCGAGCAAGTTCTAGCATTTTGGCTTCAATTTTAGTAAATTCTTCGGGAGTAAGTTTTTTATCTCCAAAATCTACGTCGTAGTAATATCCGTTTTCTAACGCTGGACCAATACCAAATTTAACACTAGGGTATAGCATCTCTAAGGCCTCTGCCATTAAGTGGGCTGATGAATGCCACATCATTTGTTTACCCTCTGCATCGTTCCAAGTGAGTAATTGTAATGTAGCATCTGCGGTTATGGGTAACGAAGCGTCTTTAACTTCATTATTAATTTTAGCGCCTAATACGTTCCGGGCTAATCCTTCGCTTATGCTCAACGCTACCTCCATAGCGGTTACTCCTGCATTGTACTCACGTACTGAACCATCGGGTAATGTAATTTTTATCATTGTTGAAAATTGTGAAAAAATATTTTTTTAATACGCTATTATTCTTTGCCTACTAGCACTCGCAAGGCACGCATAAAGCGTGAGGCACTAAATAGTTTTTGCTTATCCATGCAGCGATTGATATGCTTTTTGTATTCTTCGATGTTAGTATCGTTGGTTGATTGCACAATAGCTTCCTTATACATTACAATTGCTTGCGTGTAATTTTGCGCTAATTCGTAGTATATAGCTAGCTCCTCGTTAATGGCTGCTTTGCTTAATCCTTTTACGTTGCGAGCAGTTTCTAATAACGTTTTGTATTCATCTAGCCTGTTTTGGTCACGTAATAAATAGGCATAATTAAGATAAGTTGCTGAGTATTCGGGCGAAAACTGTATGGCTAGTTTATAGTGACGTTCGGCTTTGGCATTGTCGCTAAATTTGTATTTGTACAACCAACCCAAATGGTTGTGTGCCTTACCGTAGTTGGGTTCGTCCATAAGTATGTCGTCCAACATACGGTGGGCTTCTTCAATGTTTCCATCGTCTATGGCGCGGTCTGCCAAATAAAATAAATCTTCAATTGCCATGGTTAATTATTTTTATTATTTGTTAGTATCGTACGACCATTTAATTAACACCGACCCCCACGTAAATCCTCCACCAAATGCGGCTAGTATTATGTTATCGCCTTTTTTAAGGCGGCTTTCCCACTCGTGCAAGCACAATGGTATAGTACCATTGGTGGTGTTACCATATTTTTGAATATTAAGCATTACCTTATCAGTACCTACTCCCATGCGGTTAGCGGTGGCATCAATAATACGTTTATTAGCTTGGTGTGGTACTAAGTACGCCACATCATCAGCGGTTAGGTTATTACGCTCCATAATTTCGGCGCTTACATCGGCCATGTTGGTTACAGCAAATTTAAACACCGTTTTACCCTCTTGATACACGTAATGTTCCTTAGCATCAACAGTAGCGTGACTTGCTGGCTTAACGCTTCCGCCTGCTTTTTGGTGTAGGAACTCAGCACCAGCGCCATCAGTACGCAGTATGGCATCCACAATACCGTTGCCATCGGTTGATGGTTCAAGTAATACTGCTCCTCCACCATCGCCAAATATAATGCAAGTGGCACGGTCGGTATAATCCATGATGCTGCTCATTTTATCGCCACCGTACACAATAATACGTTTGTACATGCCTGACTCAATAAATTTAGCTGCTGTTACTAACGTAAATATAAAGCCCGAACAAGCGGCATTAATATCATAGCTCAACGCATTTTTAATACCTACTTTGTGGCATATAATATTGGCCGTGGCCGGAAACTGCATATCGGGCGTTGTGGTGGCTACCAATAGGCAATCAATATCCGACGGTTGTAAGTTTTTCTTTTTTAATAATCCTTTTACAGCTTCTACTCCCATGTCCGACGTACCCAAGCCTTCGCCTTTAAGTATCCTGCGTTCTTTGATGCCTGTGCGCTCAGTTATCCACTCATCATTGGTATCAATAAGGGTTTCTAATTCCTTGTTGGTAAGTACATAATCGGGCGCCCATGCGTACACGCCTGTAATTGCTGCTTTAACTGCTGACATAATTAAATTTTATTACGTATATAAGTTTAAATAATTTTCGATTGTGAAAATAAACATTTTTTCGTGTTTTACGGCATTCATTTGTTTAATTGATGTAGGCATTAATAATTGCAAATAATTATTTGACTGCTGGTTACAAACCGTTTACACCAAACAACTTGTATTGTATGGCACAAAGTAAATTGCGGTTTGCTATGCCAATTTAATTTAACAACACTAACACAACAATTGTGGTGCTAAGTATGCAATACGACTTAACATACCACTACTATTGTACATAGCACCACCACCCAAGGTATAGTTTTGTTCAAATTGGTAAAGATAAATACGGTGTTAAATAGCGGTATTACAAAATTAACTTGCATTTATCTTATTTAATAGTAATTTTACCGATAATTAACAAATACCGATAGGTAATATTGCATTACTTATTACAATACATAGCGTTTGCTATATCATCCCGTGTCTGAAAAGTCTAAATTTCACATATTCTCGGGGAGTATAAGCCAGCACTCACGTAATATGCGTGAGCATTGCTTTACTTTGAGAATAGGGTTTAGACTCCCTCAGGCACGAGTATAAGCAACTGTCTCACGCTATTTTTTTTATATAAACCCACTATTGTGTAAGGCAGCACAATAGGATTAAAAAACATCAAATAGCATCAGTTTCGATGATTAAACACTTAAAATTTCCATTTATTTTTTGCAATTAATGCAAAAAAAAACGTTTACAATGTGCTTTTTAATGAGTTAGTTGCATTAATTGCAACAAAAATAAAACCGTCCTTACAAAACCGTTTTAATAACTGTTGTTGCTGTACTAGTTTTGAAGTGGTTATTAAAAGTACAAACGTTGTACAACCCATTTGTTAAACACACACCTAATATCATGTATTTTACCACCAAATCCAAAGTACTTACAGCTATGTCAAACCGCAAAGGGTTTGTACCGTTTAACGTTGCATTATTAGGTCCGCCTCCAGTATAAAATAATAGTGTTTTTATACAAATTTAGAGCGTGAAAGATTGGTCTCATGCAATTTTAATTATGCACTTATTCTTAAACAACAAACAAAATGAACACAACCACTAAACACCTAACCCTACTTACTGCCCTGCTGCTAACCCTAGCCAGCTGTAGCAAAACCCGCACCGTGCATAGCAATGGGCAAGTAATAGAAATAGCCAACTGGCTATACAACAAAACCGCC
>JAYWFU010000047.1:0-7925 GCA_043778625.1 Bacteroidia bacterium
AAACGTCCCTTCGATGAAAAACTCAGGGAACTACGCACAAAGTAGGGCGGACTTTAAATTAATTGATAATTAACAATAGACAACGCATAGCCCTATAGCTATGCTACTTACGCCACTATTAATACCTCTATCCTCACTAGTTTAACACGCCCGCGGGGCTATTATGTGCTTAACCCTATCTTTACTCCACCGTTGCACATCTTTATTAGAGAGATGCGCATGTGTTATACAAAGATGCGCATCTCTCTCACAAAGATGTGTATCTACCACCAACAGATACGCATCTCTCTAATAAAGATACACATCTCTCCCACATAGATGCACATGTAACTGTTACAGATGCGTATCTAACTAATAAAGATATGTAAGTGTATAACACCAATACGCATGTGGGTAATACAGATGCGCATCTCTTTAACACAGTTACACATCTACCACAAACAGATGCGTATCTTTCCCACAGAGATACACATCTAACCCCACTACTTACGCAAGGGGGGAATAGCGTTGTAATTTTAAATTAACTTTTGGCACAATATTTACTTACTACTTGCGTTACTATAATGTATATGATTTAAAAGTTAACTACTAACCCGCTAATTTATTTTGGTTTGATTACACCACTACACTCGAACTACTTAGTTTTTTAAACACGCTCCCTGCCACGTATAACGGCAGACCTAAGGTTTGGAGCTTGTTTTATAAAGTAAAAAGCGCAGTTTAAATTGTTTGAGACAGTTTAATTAATTAAACCCATAATTTTTTAGGAATCATGAACACAAAATTTAAAGCGGCCTTAAAAATGAGCACGCTAACGCCCGACGGCAAAGTAAACAAGGCACAAACATTGGTAAGTTTTATGCAGGCGGCAAGTAATTATTTTCCCGCCAACAGTTTGCCCATACCACTAGCCACTATTACCACAAGTAGTAACAACTTGCACAATGCCATATACACCGCTAGTAATGGTGTGGCGGGTGGGGTAAGTAATATGCACGATAAGGAAAAAATATTGCTATCGCAATGTAACTTGTTACGTGCCTATGTGGAGATGGTGGCACATGCTAGCCTCGACCCTAAAACGGTAATAGAAGCCGCTGGCATGCAAGCCGTAAGCAATAGTGGCTACCCAGTAGTGAGCGAGCTTACCGTAACTGCCCTTGGCAATGGTGCTATGCAGGTAAGCGTGCCTCGTAACGTAGGCGAGGTAGCGTTTGTATACCACTACAGCACCGACGGTGGCACCACGTGGCTAGAACTGGAGTGCAGCAAGCTAGCCACCGTAACACTAAAGGCACAAACGCTTGCTACGGTACTGCATTTTAGGTACGCCCCTATTGGCAAAACCAAAGGAGCATTTAGCCAAGCTAAAAGCGGTATAGTGTTGTAAATTGCACAATAAGTACACCTACTACGGCTCCTGCACTAGCGTTAGTGTAGGAGCTGTGGTGTATATGCCCAATAACATGCTGTTAAATAAAGACTGGTAGTAGGGGTATTAACATTGGGTTGGCTTTGGCGCACTGTTTTAATAAAGCGGAGTTAAACGCAATGTGAATTTCAATGTAAATTTTAGTTGCAATAAAAATAGAGCTGTGGTGTATCAATTATAGAACTCGTTTAAACTTTTATTAATATAATAATGAAAGCTAAATAGTGCCAGTTTAACCACACTTCTTTTGTTTTGTCAAATCTTATAAGTAAAGTTTTAAAGCTATCTAGCCATGCAAAACATCTTTCGTTTACATAGCGTTGGTTGCATACTTTTTTATAAAACTCACGCTTTCTTCCTTGCTTAACTTTCTTTCTATTCCTCACATTTTCTTTTATGTTTGGCATTATTTTTCTACATCTGCAACACCTTCTAAATGCTTTACTGTCAAAGCCTTTGTCGGCATTCATAAAACTATTTTCAACACATATTCCGCACTGTTTTAATTGTTTTATCATACTCGAAAACTGAGGCACAATAGCGTATAAATCATTGTGATTACCACTAACTATTTCTCCTATCGAAATGGGAATACCTCTACCCTCAGTTAAAATTAATACGTTTGATGTTCTCCCTTTTTTACGATGCTGATAACCAATGGCATCGCCTGCTGTTTTTGCTAAACTCTGCGTACCATCGAGGTTCAACTTTTCAAGGTCTAACCGTTCTTGTTTTATCAAAAGATACATTTTAAATAAGTTTTCAAACAACCCTATTTTAACCCACTTTCTGTAGTAATAATATACTAATTGCCACGAAAAATCATAATTAACTCCTTCAATATCAATAAATAAGCGGTGCCACTGTGTGCCTGTTTTTAGCTTGTGAATAATACATTGTATAATTTTAGTACGGCAAATTTTTGATGTAAAACCTCTTTTATTTGCAGGAATAAAAGGTAAAATGTGTTGTGCTATTTCAGCTTTTGTTATATTTGACAACTTGTGATTCATTAAGTGTAGCTTGTTGGTACAACTACAATATACACTTTTTGAACCGCTTGTAAAAGTTTAAATCAGTTCGTAAACATATCTTTGTATAATATTTCGAACACTTGTGCTATGTTGCTCGTATTTATTAAAACTAAAAACTAATTATGATGAGCAATGATAGTAAACAAGAAAACAAGGTTTGTTACAATGGTAGCGGACACAAGCAAAGTGTTCGCGCCAGCGTGGGCAGACCTCCATTTGGCACTAGCTATATTGGTAAAATATTAATTAATTTTATTATATTAATTATAAGTTGTAATCCATCAGGAGATAAAAATATAAATATAAAAGAAGAATTTCATTCAATAATTGGAAAGCCTTTTTTTGACTACGATGAAATTATTCATTACTCAAATGATATTACCGAAGATAACATACAAACACTCTATGACAATCAGTTTAAATCTGTATTAGACTCAATCAAAATGGGAGTTATTTTAGATAATATACCTAGAAATATTTTGGATACATTTTTTATAAAAAAACTTTCAAGCATAGGTTATACTAAGAAAAAAGTAAACCCAACTAAATTTTACAAAATAGATGAGTTATTTGTTGAAAAACCGGTTGATGAAGGTATAACTACATCTTGTATTTATGTTTATAGAGATATTTTGATACTCAAGAAAAAAAAATAAAACTATTGGTATAGTTAAAGTTTGTTTTGATTGTATGGCTCATCAAATATACGGTAGTTCTGCAAACACTGATAATTTTGGAAAAAATGGTGATTACTCAAAACTTGCATATTTGTTAAATTAAGAAACGTTATTCAAATTAAAATAAAACATCCACGCTTCTATGAGTAAAATAAATATCCTTCCGCCTTGGTTGGTGTCCTCACGAAACAATATCACATTAGTTGTTTCGTGAGGACACGAAACAAGGCGGAGATGGAATAAAAAATAAATTTTTAAAATTGATTAAATAAAACAAATGACTCTTACTCAAAACCACGGTAACAACAGTAATCCATTTAACGCCATAGTTATTGTGGCTGCACTAGGCTATTTTGTTGATATATACGACCTTATTTTATTTGGCATTGTGCGTAACCCAAGCCTACAAGCCCTGCATTTTACAGGTACCGAAATAACCGACAAGGGCTTGTTTTTACTCAACTGCCAAATGTTTGGTATGCTCATAGGTGGTATACTTTGGGGCATATTGGGCGATATCAAAGGTAGGGTATCCGTATTATTTGGCTCTATAATTATGTATTCGCTAGCTAATATTGCCAATGGTTTTGTAACCGATTTTGATACCTACGCTTTCCTGCGTTTTATAGCAGGTGTAGGTTTAGCGGGTGAGTTAGGCGCAGGTGTTACCCTAGTTAGCGAAACCATGAGCAAAGAAACTCGTGGCTGGGGCACCATGATAATAGCCACCTTTGGCGCATTAGGTGCCGTATTAGCTTCGGTCGTAGGCGATATGTTTACTTGGCGTATAGCTTATTTTATAGGCGGAGGCTTAGGTATTTTGTTATTGTTATTACGTTTTTCAACGTACGAATCAGGTATGTTTCAACAGGTTAAAGAATCAGGTATTCGTAAGGGGGCGTTTCAAATGTTGTTTACTAACGGGGCACGTTTCAAAAAATATATAGCCTGTATATCAGTAGGCTTGCCCGTGTGGTTTACTGTGGGTATATTAATAATACTATCGCCCGAATTTAGTAAGGAAATGAACGTAAGCGGCGTAGTAGGCGCAGGCAAAGCTATTATGTGGTGTTACTTAGGGCTTAGTATTGGCGATTTATTAAGTGGTTTTTTGAGCCAAAAATTACAATCGCGCAAAAAAGCGGTACTTCTATTTTTAACACTAACAGGCATTGGTTATGTATTATTTATGTATGCTAGTAACGTAACGCTTAATTATTTTTTCTTTTTATGCTTTGTATTAGGCTTTGGCACTGGTTATTGGGCATTGTTTGTTACCATAAGTTCGGAGCAATTTGGCACTAACATACGAGCCACCGTAACCACCACTGTACCTAATTTTGTACGAGGTGCTGTAGTACCTATTAGTGCTTCGTTTGCGTATTTAAAAACGGTAATGCCCATGATGCAAGCCGCTATGACCATTGGCTTTACATGCCTTGCAATAGCTATAATAGCTATGCTTTATTTACCCGAAACATTTGGTAAAGAGTTAGATTACACTGAACAATAATAACCCACTTAATAGCAACAATTTGTTATTATCAAACAACTAAATTTAAACTTAGTATGCGCCACTGTATTGTATGTGTTATTGTATTTATTGCTTGGCTTAGTAGCCCAGCATGTGTGCGTGCGCAAGCCAACACTGATTATACCTTGGCAATACCTACCATATTTACCCCTAACGGCGATGGTATTAACGACTCGTTATTTATTACCACCACCAACATTAAATCATATACCTGGAGTATTTATAACCGTTATGGGCGTATTATTATTGAAATAGATAATAAACTACCCAAATGGAGTGGCAACAACACCATTGGCGACCAACCCACCGACGAAGGCTTTTATTACTACACCCTTAACGCACTAACTACTAATAATGTAAGCGTTGCACGCACGGGGTGGTTATTTATTATTAGATAAACACAATAGTTAATTATTAGTATAAAAAATAATACATTTGACCTATGGAAAAAACTGTAAATAAACCAATGAAAACTACAAAACATAAAACTGCTTTTAGCAAAGAAACTTACTTAGCTTGGTACGAAGGAATGTTACTAAACCGTAAGTTTGAAGAAAAAACAGGACAATTATACATACAACAAAAAATACGTGGTTTTTGCCACCTTTACATTGGGCAAGAAGCCCTAGTGGCGGGTGCTACAAGCGCTACCAAAAAAGGCGATAAAGTTATTACAGCTTACCGCGACCACGTGCACCCAATAGCATTAGGCATGCACCCCAAATACGTAATGGCCGAAATGTACGCCAAGGCTACAGGCTGTAGCAAGGGCAAGGGAGGATCAATGCACATGTTTAGCAAAGAATTTAATTTTTTTGGTGGACATGGTATTGTTGGCGGACAAATACCCTTAGGCGCAGGTATTGCCTTTGCTGATAAATACAATGGTAACGATGCCGTAACACTTTGTTACATGGGCGACGGGGCTGTGCGCCAAGGTGCGTTGCACGAAGCGTTTAACATGGCTATGACATGGAAACTACCCGTAATATTTATTATAGAAAATAATAACTACGCCATGGGTACATCAGTAGAGCGTACCAGTAACGTAACCGAATTATGGAAACTGGGCTTGGCCTACGATATGCCTAGCAAACCCATTGATGGTATGACAGTAGAAGCCGTGCACGAAGCCGTGGCCGAAGCTGTAGTGCGCGCCCGCAAAGGTGATGGCCCTACATTGTTAGAAATGAAAACGTACCGCTACCGTGGGCACTCCATGAGCGACCCCGCCAGCTACCGTAGTAAGGACGAGGTGGAGGATTACAAAACTCAAGATCCTATTGTGAAAGTATTGGCCACAATAACACAAAATAAATGGGCAACCGAAAAAGAGTTGGAAGCTATTGATGCACGCATAAAAGCCACCATTGACGAAGCCGTACAGTTTGCAGAAGACTCACCTTATCCAACCCCTGACGAACTGTACAAAGATGTGTACACGCAGGCCGATTACCCATATATTATAGAATAGAAAAAACAGTAATTATATAAGAGGCTGTAACTTATTGGTACAATAAATTACAGCCTCTTATGTCGCTGTGGTCAAACCTGCCTAGTATTTCAAAACTATTGTAAGCGTGGAGCTTGCCCAAATCTTGTGTGGCCACAAATGCGCACGAATACAAGTTGGCAAGGTCTATTACATTAACTCCTCCTGTTGTGTTGTAGGGTAGTACTTGTTTGTAATCGTTTACATCTCTTATCAATACTCGCATCCAAGGTGGGCAACTATACAAGCCATTGGCGTTGGAGTAGGCTTGCGATAATAGTTCTGTCATTGAATATTCGGAGTGAATAGTAGCTACCCCAAAGCCTTGTTGTAACTGTTGGTGTAATTCTTCTTTAACTAATTCTTTACGTTTGCCTTTCATACCGCCAGTTTCCATTACAATTAAATTAGTAGATTGAGGTAAATTATAGCGCTCAATAAAATCTAACAACGCATACGACACTCCAATTAATAGCGTAGGCGTATTACTAGCACTAAGCTGTAGCAAGGTAGTATATAGTTGCTGGTTTTGGTTTAAAAAATAACCACTCGTAGCATTGTTACTTTGCGTAATAAGTGCGTCAACCATATAAATAAGCGACGACCCTTCTCGCTCTTGATACGAAGGTAACAAAGCAAGCACAGCATAGTTGCTTACATTACCATAAAATAATTGAAACGCTTTAGTAAAACTTTGCTCGTAAATAGTTACATCGGGTACGTGGTGTAAACTTTGCCCTGTGCCAGTGGTAGAGCTACTACTAAAAGTAATGCTAGGGGTACAATTATTAATTAAAACAGTGTGCGATTTAAAAAGTTCAACAGGCAAAAATGGTATTTGATTAATCGTTGTAACCGCAGTAACATCTACCCCTAAATACTGCAAATATTGTGCATACACCCAATTATGAGTGCTTTGGTAGGCAAACACTTGTAAAGCGCAGGCATCAAAGGCTTGCGGAGTTGTAATTGCAAATAGTTGATTACCCAATTGTTGTAATGGCATTGTAGTGTATAAATTTTTATGTAAATTTGATGTAATGAAAAACATATCAAAAATACTATTATTACTGTGTGTTGTTAATGCCTGCAAAAAAAAGACTGCCGAAATATCAACCACGCCAAGTTTAACTTTTGTATCATTTACGCAAGGTATTGATTCAGCTATTGTTAAATTTAACTTTACTGACGGCGACGGTGATATAGGTTTTTCTCCTAAAGATACCACTAGCCCTTACACAAAGGCAGAGGGACACTACTACAATTTTTTTGTTACCTATTACGAAAAGCACAACGGACAATTCAAAGCCATAAAACTAACGCCACCATTGCACGTGCGCTTGCCTCGCATTGTATTGGAATCAAAAGATAAAACCCTACAAGGCGACTTATACATAGCCTTGCCTGCGCCATATTACAGCCCATTGTTGAATATTGGCGACACTATTAAATTTGATTATTATTTGGAAGACCGCGCTCTTAATAAAAGTGCAGTAGTATCGAGTGGAGATATTATTACTAAGTATTAAAACAGTAATGCGCTATCTGTTTTTTATTTGTGCAACACTGTTACAGCTTAGTGCATTAGGGCAAACTAGCATTGACGATGATTTGGATATGCGCATACCTTTGTTTAAAAATTACGATTTTAGTACAGGCAATTATTCGTTGCTTATTCATAACGAGGGTAGCAAAAACAACTCAATTTTTGATACCGTTGGTAAAGTTTATTTAGTGCAAAAAGGCATGAGTAAAT
>JAYWFU010000048.1:0-2811 GCA_043778625.1 Bacteroidia bacterium
ATAAAATAATAGTAAACACGAGCTACAAGCTCGCGCTAGCGCAAGTCAGGATTTTAAAACAAAAATGAACAGAATAGTTATAGTTGGAAATGGGTTTGATTTAGCGCATGGACTAAAAGCTCGTTATGAAGATTTTGTAGTTGATTTATTGAAGAATGCGATAACCAAGGCATATGAAAAATTTGAAAAACCAGATGTTCTTGAGCCTAGGGTAGATAGATTTTTATATATGCATGAGGATTTATTAACTATTCAAATGTATCATAATCAATTTGATATAAATACATTGATTAAATTTGATACTGTTAATCAATATATTGACTCAAAGCACTTTTCTCTTTCTCATAATCCTCTTAACAGTACAAATATAGTTATTAACTATAATAACTTTTTCTTTAAAGAGCTATTACATAAATCAAATTGGACTGATATTGAGCATGCTTACTTTACCTTTCTTGTTAAGTTGAAAGATAACTTAGAAGATGTTAAAAAACTAAATACGGACTTTGAGAAAATTAAAGAATTATTTATTAAGTATTTACAAAAGGAAACGAAAGATAAATTTATTACAACCAAACCATTCAATTCTTTAATAGAAGATAAAATATCTGGAGGTATTTATGGATACTATAACAATTTTATTAAGAATAGAATCAAAAGTGTATTAGAAATTGAGGAGGGTGAAAGTGAACCAAAAATTAATCATATCTTTTATATTAATTTTAATTATACTAATATTTTACAACGAATTTTAAGTGAGTGTTCTTTTAGAAAACATAATAACCATATTACCTATATTCATGGACAACTTACTATTTCTAAAAACATTATTTTTGGCTATGGAGACGAAATGAATGAACACTATAAAGTGCTAGAGAGTACAGGTAATGACGAGTTATTAAAACATTTTAAGTCCCATTATTATGGTGCGCAAAGTAATTACCCTGCCTTACTTGGTATTATTGAGGAAGACCAATTTGATGTTGTAGTTATTGGGCATTCTTTAGGCTTGTCCGACAGGCTTTTGTTAAATACAATTTTTGAACACGACAACTGTAAATTTATCCATCTTGTTCATAATGGAGAAGATAGCCATTTTAAAAAACGAATAGCTATTTCGCGTCATTTTAATGATAAAAAATTATTACGTAGTAGATTACTTGAGTACAACAAAGACCTTAATATTCCTCGTTAAATAATAATAAAAACCCAATATGAAATTACTATACACATACCTTAAACGCTACTGGAAACTAGTGTTTGTAGCATTAGGTTTAGCTACAGTCAATCAATGTTTTTCGTTGTTAGACCCCTACGTAACAGGGCATTTGGTAGACGAGGTTATTAACAAACACGCCTTGTTAGACAAACACAACTTTATGCGCCTTGCCATGTTTTGGATAGGCTGCAGTATAGGTGTAACCATGGTGTCGCGGGTGGCCAAAAATTTTCAGGATTATGTGGTAAACGTAATAGTACAAAAACTAGGTGCGCAAGTATATGCCGATGGACTAAAGCATTCGTTAGAGCTGCCTTACAGCACCTTTGAAGACCAACGCAGTGGCGAAACGTTGGGCATATTACAAAAAGTACGCGTGGACACCGAACGATTAATTTCGGCATTAGTCAACACTATGTTTACCAGTTTAGTAGGGTTAATATTTGTAGTAATATATTCGTGGAGCATAAGCTGGAAGGTAAGTTTAATATATTTTACCGCCGCACCTATCATTGCTATATTAAGCTCAACACTGAGCAAAAAAATTAAAAAAATTCAACTTAAAATAGTGGCACAAACCGCATCGTTGGCGGGTTCTACCACCGAATCGTTGCGCAATATTGAATTGATTAAAAGTTTGGGATTAAGCGCACAAGAAATTGAACGCTTAAACCAAACTACGTTTAAAATACTTGGGTTAGAACTCAACAAAGTAAAATACATACGCAGCATGAATTTTTTGCAGGGTACTACCGTGCAATTTACCCGCTCGGTAATGGTGTTTGTACTATTGTTGCTAATATTTCAGCAAACTATAACTCCAGGGCAGTACTTTACATTTTTGTTTTATTCGTTTTTTATTTTTAATCCTCTGCAGGAAATGGGCGGTATTATTATGATATACCGCGAAGCCGAAATATCGCTCAATAACTTTGAAAACTTAATGAACATGCCTGTGGAGGAAAAACCCACTAACCCTATACCGCTACCAAGTTTAACAACGTTTGAGTTTAACAACGTAACCTTTAAGCACAATAGTTCACGTAGCAATGCGTTGAGCAATATTTCGTTTACGGTACACAAGGGCGAAACCATTGCTTTTGTAGGACCTAGTGGCAGTGGTAAAAGCACGCTAGTAAAATTATTAGTAGGCTTGTACAAACCTAACGAGGGGCAAATATTGTATGATAATATTAAAGGAGAGGACTTAAACCTTGATCACCTGCGTGAGCAAATAGGCTTTGTAACCCAAGAAACACAGCTATTTGCAGGCACAATACGCGAAAATTTATTATTTGTAAAACCTAACGCCACTGATGATGAAATAACCGAAGTACTCCGCAAAGCCAGTTGCGAAAAGCTATTAAGCCGTGCCGAAGATGGTATAAATTCGCTAATAGGAGAGGGAGGAGTAAAAGTATCTGGCGGCGAAAAACAACGCCTAAGCATAGCTCGTGCATTGTTGCGCAATCCAAGTTTGTTGGTGTTTGACGAAGCTACATCGGCACTTGATAGCCTTACCGAAGAAGAAATTACCAATACTATTAAAGAAATTAACAAACAAGCCAATGCCATAACCATACTTATTGCGC
>JAYWFU010000049.1:0-7869 GCA_043778625.1 Bacteroidia bacterium
TTTGACGTTTCGTTAAAGCTATCAGTTCCTAAATAATCTAAATCGGCGTCGCACATTATTTGTTGCATTAATGATTGTGGATTATGTGGTATTTGGGTAGCCATTATTAGTTCAACTACGGTTTGTATTTGCTTTGTGCTATAGCCAAATTGTGGCAATATGGTTTGTGCTAACTCACAACCAATGGGTTCGTTTTTATCATATTGTTGGGTAAAGCCAGCATCGTGCAATAGGGCGGCGGTTTTTAATAGGTGTAAATCTTCGCTTACTATACCCTCGGCTACGCCTATACGTTCGGCAGCAGCGCATACCTCTAGGGTATGGTGTATACCATGATAGTATAAGTTGGTAGGTAGTTTTTCTTCCAATAGTTTTACCACGTGTTGCTCCGCTTTGCGATAATTAATTTTACTGTATAATAAATGTTCTTGCCTATCCACAAAAGCTGCATTGGGCGAAATACCTAGCCCTTCAACGCTAAGTTCGGGCTTTATGTTAAGTACGTAGTACATATCTACCACGCCTTTATTTTTGGCCATAACCTTACCTCTGTACTCAAAATCGAAAAATTCTTTTATTACCTCGTAGGTAGTTCCTGACACATTCACCTTGCCTATTTCGCAGGCAGTTTCAAGGCGTTGTGCCACATTAACGGTATCGCCCCACACATCATAAGCAAAACGTTTTATACCAACCACACCTGCAATTAACTCACCCGTGTGCACACCCACACGCAAATCCCAGTGCGGTTCGCCGTCAGCTTGTTTTTGTAATTTGAGGCTTTGCATATAGCGCTGAATTTCTAGGCCTGCCAACACAATATCAATAGGATTAGTTTTGTTGCGCACAGGCACACCACCTACACACATGTAGGCATCGCCAATAGTTTTTATTTTCTCAATTTGATGTTTTTCAATTATCTCGTCAAATTTTATAAAATGCGAATCGAGTTCACGCACTAAGTCCTGTGGACGGAGTGTTTCGGCTATTGATGTAAAGCCTTTAAAATCGGTAAACATAACCGATGCCGAGCGATAATGGCGGGCAGAGGCCTTGCCCCTGTTTTTGAGTTCGTCTACCGTTTCTTGTGGTAAAATATTGAGCAGTAATTTTTCGGATTTTTCTTTTTCAATTGCTAACTCAATTGATTGTGTTTCGAGGAGTGCATTTTTTTCCTGAATTTCGCTAGTGCGAGCAAGTACTTTACTTTCGAGTTTTAAACGATAATTAACTATTGATGCTAAACGTCGGAGGTAGTACAAATACCCTAAGCCCGCTGCTACAAAAAACAAGAGGATACGAAACCACCAGGTTTTCCAAAACGGTGGGGTTATGGTAATACGTAATGTAGTGGGCGTGTTGCTCCACACGCCATCGCTATTGCGTGCTTTTACTTTAAATAAATAAATACCTGGGTCAAGTTTATTATATATAGCTATGCGCCTATTGCCTATGTAGTTCCAATCATCTTCAAACCCTTCGAGCATATAGGCATATTCGTTTTTGTTGGAATTACTATAATGCAACGCTGCAAATTCAATGGTAATGAGGTTGTCTTTATAAGTAAGTTCTATGCCTTGTGCAAATGCTAAATCAACTTTTAGCGGGCCTTTTTCATCCACCTCCAAAGGTTTGTTAGCAATAAGCAATGCACTAATAACCACTTTGGGAGCAATGCTATTGGTTTTAATATTTTGGGGATTAAAACTGGTAAGCCCATTAATACTACCAAAATAAATAGTGTTTAAATTATTACTTGCAGTAAATGCACCTACGTTAAATTCGTTGCTCGGTAATCCGTCGCTTTCGTGAAACGTTAAAAATGTTTTTGCTAACATATTAAAACACGAAATACCGTTATTGGTACTTAGCCACAAGTTGTTTTTACCATCGGCCACACTACCATATACTGAATTATTACTTAAACCTTTGGCTTCGTCAAATATTTCAATGGTATTTTTATTAATATCTAAGCATACTAACCCACCACCAAATGTGGCTATCCACAGTATGTTTTTTTGAGTTTCGACTACGTGCATTATTGCATGTTGTAGCAGTACATTTGCACCCTTATTGGTATATGTTACTGGTTCAACTTTAAAACTATTGCCTTGCTTAGTTACACGTAATAAACCCGCATTATTAGTACCTACCCAGTACTGATTAAGAGTTAAAGATGGTGTTATGCGATTGTAGGTGTTAGCGTTTTTAACCGCTGCCGAAAGTAATTGCGGAGGAGTGTTAGTAGTGGTGTTTAGCAAAAAAATACCCGTATTAGTAGTAACTAAGAGCTGACTATTATTAAGCGTAACAACATCGTAGACAAATAACGAGTTGTTGGGCTGTTTTTTGTCGTAGGTGTTTTTAAGCAACCTAATTTTATAGGTGGAAGTATTATAAATAGCTATACCATAATTACCTGCAAAAATTAATTCAGTAGTATTTAGCGGAGTTATACAATAGGTTAAGTTCCCTGATTTATAGGGGAGTTTAACATTTAACACCTCCGTAGTATTAGTTTCGTTATTGTGCACGTACACACCGTCGTCGGTGCCTAAATACACTTTGTTTTTAACTACCACTACGCTCCAAATATTATTAGATATTTTGTTGTTAGATACTTCGGCTAACGAACTGTAGCCGTTGAAATATTGTTTCTTAGGGTCGAATTTGCTAATGCCATTATCAGTTCCTACCCAGTACACACCTGCATTATCTTTGAGTAGTGATGTTATTCTATTGTCAATTAAACTACCCTGCAATAGTGCATTTTGGGTATAGTGTTGAATAATATGGGTTAAACTATTCCAATAAAATAAGCCATTGTTAGTTGTACCTATCCAATAATTATTTTTACCCACTTGAGTTATGCAACTTACTTGGGCTTGCTGTAATGCGGTTGCTACGCCAGTTTGTTTGTAAATTATGGGTTCGAAAAACTTACTTGCTCTGTTGTAATAATATAATCCTACCGAAGTTATTGCCCACAGAGTATTTTCATCATCAACATACAACGATTTGCAACTATAGTTAATACTACCATTTATAGGGTAGGCAACAAATTCTTTTTTATCACGATTGTACCTATTGATACCAGTCTCGGCAGTGGCTATCCAAAGATTATTGGTTTTATCTTCAACTAAATTAGTGACTACATTACCAGTTATACTATTGGTATTAGGGGTATTTTTAAATGTTTCGAACGTTAGATTAAATTTATTGTTAGCACTGTCAATAGTTACTTTATTTAACCCATTGTTAGTGGCTACCCACATTCCATTCCATTTATCGCAAAATACTTGGCTTACATAATGTCCACTTGTATTTTGTGCAGTATTGGCATCGTTCATAAACGATTTAAATTTATTTTGTTTTCTAAAATAAATACTCAATCCGTTTTCGGTACCCACCCAAATATTACTATTGGCATCTTCGTAAATAGCTGTAATATAGCTCGACACAAGCCCTTCAGTAGTATTATTACTCGACTTAAATATTTTAAATGTGTAACCATCGTAACGGTTTAAACCGTCTTGCGTGCCAAACCATAAGTAACCAAATTTATCTTGCAATTGGCAATTAATAGAACTTTGCGACAAGCCTTGTGTTATACCAATGTTATCAAACCTAATGTTAGTAGTGTTAGCAAGCCCTTGCGTGGCAAGTAAACTACAGAAAAGCAGGGCGAATATTAATTTTAAAAACGATTGTAAAACACTCATAGTATAGTAAATTTTATTTTTTGATGTAAGTAGCAAACGTGTATGGGTACTGGTGTTTATCGTCAGACTGATGTGGTGTTGTACTAACTAACTGCCACTGCGTAAAGTCAATTGTGGGTAAAAAAACATCAGCTCCCTGTACCTCAGCATCTACATGAGTTATGTACAACGTAGTACACAGTGGCAATGCTTGTTGGTATAATTGTCCTCCACCTATTATCATAAGTTCGTTGGTAGCATTGGCTTGTGCGTACTGCACGGCATCGGTTAAGCTATGTACAACCACACAACCTTGGGCGATGTAGTTAGCATTGCGCGATACCACCACGTTAGTACGGTTAGGTAATGGCTTGCCAATACTCTCGTGCGTGTTGCGCCCCATTACAATGGTTTTGCCTGTGGTTAGGGCCTTAAAATATTTTAAATCGTTGGGCAAATGCCATAGCAATTGGTTGTTTTTGCCAATGCCAAATTTATTATCAATAGCTACAATTAAACTAATAGTCATGTGTACCAAAATTTTGTGTTGTTTTTAAACGGTGCTAATTTAGCACTATTTGCGTACACTATTGGGCTATTATTGTGCGAAGCAATGAGTCGTCGAATGTTGCTTTTTGTTGTACCACTACTTTTGATAGGCTATTAGGTATGGTAATAGACAGTACGTAGTGTTGTATTTTCCATTCGTTATTTTGTTTTACTACAACGCCTGAGCCTCTGCAAATTTTCATTTGTGTATTGAGCAACTCGTCAAACCAAGCTATATTGTTGCTTGTGCCAAAATAAATAGTGCGTTTAACGGCGGTAAAGTTCCAAGTTTTCTTGGCTTCAAAGTGTGGTTTTGCCCATAGCATAAAACTTTTTTTAGTCCAGCTTTCGGTAGCGTCAGTGCCAATAAAAACAGCGTCGTTAGTAAAACAATTAAAGTAATTAGTATAGTTAGCCGAGGCTGCTGCAGCATTAAAATTATTGAGTAACGTAGCTATTGCCTGACGCTCATTAGCTACTACTGTTGGATGTTGTTGAGGCGGTGTGCAACCTAGGCACACAATAACTAGGCACAACATGAATTTATGGGGTAATGTAGTTTTCATAATTATTTAAAATTAGGGGCTATAATTCCAACTCAAACGGGTTCCAAAACACCGCATTAAAATTTATTATTTTATCATTTTTAACTTCAATACCTTCTGCCAAAAGTAGTTCTTGCATAGCGGTAGGCGTGGCAAAAAAGTGCTTGCCTGTAAGCAAGCCATTACGATTTACCACACGGTGCGCAGGTACGTAGTGTGGCTGGGTGTGCGAGCCATTCATAGCCCAACCCACCATGCGCGACGACTTAGCAGCTCCCAAATACTTAGCAATAGCCCCGTACGACGTTACCTTGCCCGCAGGTATTAAGCGTACTACTTGGTACACGCTATCAAAAAAATCAGTGTGCTTAGTTAGGTTCATTAGTTATGCCATTAATTACCTGCCTCTACTATGGCTACCTCCTCAGGTGTTAGTTCGTATAGTTCGTACACCATAGCGTCTATTTGTGCTTCGAGGGCTGTAGTGTTGGTTGTTGGGTTGGTTGATTTTAAGGCGAGGATTTTGTCTACTAACTTAATAAATGGTTTTTGTTGTTTTAATTTTAAATTCGGAATTAATATTTTTTCTAATTCGTGACTTGTTACATTAGTATTAGTACTTGTTGTTTTAAAAAAATAATTTATCAAGTTAGAATTTAGTACTGCTAACAGATATTTTAAATTATCAATATTTTCATCAACAATATAGTTAGTAGAGTTTACACAAAAAACATTTGGAGGAATGATAGTTGTAATCAATCTAATTTTTGAATCTACCCCAGTTATTCTCTGCATCACAAGTCTAGTTTTTTCACTATTTTTTATTCTGCCAGTAGATGAATTTTCCTTGAAATATAATTTTTTATCTAAAAAAGATACTTCTCCCTGAGAAGGTAGATTTGACAAAAAATATTTTTGAACCTGTGCCCCTTTTACAATTAAAGCATTTTTTGAATTTTTTGTAAAATACTTTTTAGCCGCTGTCATGTCTAGTTCACCAGACTTAACAGAAAACTTTAAATTATCTTTAACTTGAATTAATTTGAAAAAAAGGTTTTTTTCAAATTCTGATATTGACGGAATTGTAAATTCATTTGGAAATAAATTTATTATTTCTTGCTTAGAAAACGTACTTTTTTTTCCTTCCAACATGCTTCTATCATTCCAAATATTTAAGTCAAAAAAGAAATTTTCAGACTCTTTCTTTTGAGTAATCGTAACACAAACACTCATCTTAACATCATCAAACACGCGTTTATTTTCATTGTCTCTTTCAGGAAAAGAATCAATAGACAATATCGTATGTTTATTAAATAAAAATTTTCTTGCTGATTGAGTTGTTTCCTCTGCTAAAAATGAGTTTTGATAAATTAGAGCGGTGTAACCCTTTAACGTTACCAATTCGTCAGACAACCCTATAAAGTACTGAAATAAATTCAATCTACTTCCTTTTACAACATTATAATATTTGTGATTAGGGGACGACAATCCCGCTTGCAGGACTTCAGACAACTCACGAACTTGTAAATACGGCGGATTACCAATAATAATATCAAACCCTAAAAATTCACCTGTGTCGCTTAATACTTCAGGAAATTCAAATCGCCACTCAAAAGCATTGTCGTAAATACGGCTGTTTTTTATATTATCAATTTCCGTTTTTAACGCAGTAAGTTCTGCTAATAGTTTTAGCTCTCGTTCCTTGGCTTTTTGTTCGTTATTAGCGTTACCATAGTGGGCTTCGGGCTCTCTACTAAACATAGTGGGCCCAACTAACAACCCATAGTTATATTCCAGCTGTTGTAACTTACGTACTTTAGGGTCGTTTTGCGATATATCAGTAGTAAAATCTTGTTTAATGCTTTGTATTAATTTTTCTAAGGTTCGCTTTTGCTCTTTATTTTCGGCATTGCGATACGTAGCCACTGCATCACGATAGCTACTAATAGTCCATTTGCTTTTTTTGAGCGCGCGTGTTAAGTCAGCATCAATAGCAAAGCGGCTTATGAGCGAGTTTCCACACTTAATATTAATGTCGATATTAGGTAACGTTTCGAGCTCGGTAGGCGTTTTGTAATAGGCGTTTTTAAGTAATTCTATCCACAAGCGTAGGCGGCATATTTTAACGGAATTGGGGTTAATGTCCACGCCAAACAAACAGTTTTCGATAATAGTTTGTTTTTCGTTAAACAATGTTTCTTGTATGCGCTGGCTTTCTTTGTTGGTGGGGAGGTACACAAATCGCTCTCCATCGCTATCGGTAATGTTTAACTCATCATTAACCACCTCAATACCGTAGCCTTTGAGCCTTGCACCGTGCTTATCAACCAATAATTTAAGTTCGTGTTTTACGGCAATAATTTCGTTAAGCGCCGATACCAAAAAATGCCCTGACCCTACGGCTGGGTCGCATAGCTTAAGGCTATTAATTATGGCATTGCCTTCGGCTATGGTATAGTCTTTATTTAACAAATCAATAAACGTTTGGCATTGCCAACCCTTGGCCTCGTTAAACTTTTGCACTACGTTTTGGCGTATGGTCTCGCGGCACATGTACATGGTTATGAACCCTGGTGTAAAAAACGAGCCGTCCTTATAACCATTAATTTTTTCAAATATTAAGCCCAGTACCGATGCGTTAATTAGGGTTTTATTATCGTCCTGTACGTCCTCAGTGCCTTCGCTACTAAAGTCGTAAGCATCAAGGAACTCAAACAAATAACTAAGCGTGTTTAATGCGCCCGTACTTTTTTTGCCCTGCTGGGTTTTAAGCACCGTAGCAGGCATTATGGGTAGTGTTGCGTTGTGCTTTAGGTTACTAATAAATAGCGTAGTTTGCTCCAATTCAGTAGGTTCAAATAACGAACTATTAAGGTAAGGCACGTGGCTAAATAGGAGTTGTACATCAGCGTGCCTATCGGCGTGCTTACGAGCCAATACTTTAAAAAACAAGTCATTAAGGTCGTCGTAATTTTTGAGCGTAGCAATGTTTAGGAACGCATATTTTTTATTGCCTTTATTATACGCCACTAACTGTGCCTCTAACAATTTAAGAAACAGTATGCGATTAATCC
>JAYWFU010000050.1:0-7840 GCA_043778625.1 Bacteroidia bacterium
AGTGCTTATATTAAAAACCTAGTAAGCAATTATATTAAAAGCGACAGCGCCTACATTAAACTACTACGTACCGATAGTATATTTACCAACTACCTGCACGCCCACTACATTGTAACCGACAGTATTTACGCACAATTGGGCCGTTTTGATAGCCTTGTAATTAAAGGCTTGAGTATTGATAGTTTGATAAAACAAATTACGAGTAACTACCTCAACAGCAAAGATACCGTTGTGCTAAAATACCTGCGTGCCGATAGTATTTACGCCACACTAATAAAAGCCGACAGCGCATTTATTAAGCACATTAGTAGTAATTACATTAAAGCTGATACAATAGTAGGCGGCTGGGGTAAGTTCGACAGCCTGTATGTAGGCGGTAAAAATATTAGTCAAATTATAACCGATAGTATAGCCGCACAAGCGTGGCTACTTAAAGGTAACACAGGTACTAATACTACCATTAATAAATTAGGTACACTTGATGCCCGCGACTTACACATTGTAACCAACAATACCAAACGCATAAGTATAATGAGTGGTACGGGCAACGTGGGTATAGGGCAAACGCTACCTGCCGAAAAACTAGATGTAATAGGCAACATAAAAACAACAGGAAGCATAGAGTTTGGAAAAGAATTAAAACCAGCTGGACTAAGCGGTACCACAGGCGATGTGCTCATAAGCCAAGGCGCAGGCGTAGCGCCTAAGTGGGTGCTACCAAGCGCACTAGGCGTTACGGGGCCAGCAGGTGCTAATGGTACTAATGGTCTGCGTAGCCTTATAAACACCACCATCGAACCCGCAGGAGTGAACTGCCCCAACGGCGGACAAAAAATAGAAAGTGGTATAGATACCAACAACGACGCGGTATTGCAAGCGGGAGAGGTTACTAATACTGCCTACACGTGTAACGGAAGCATAGGCAGTAATGGAACAAATGGTACTAACGGATTAAAAAGTTTAGTAAGCACCACCACCGAACCCGCAGGAGTGAACTGCCCCAATGGTGGACAAAAAATAGAAAGTGGTACAGATACCAACAACGATGCAGTATTGCAGACTGGAGAAGTTAGCAACACAAGTTATACTTGTAATGGCGCAAATGGTGCGCTTAACGCTTGGGCATTATTAGGCAACGCAGGCACTACGGCAGGTACTAACTTTATAGGTACTACTGATAATCAAGATTTAATATTTAAACGTAATGGTGGGCAAGCAGGTTTATTAAACACGTCTTTACTCAACACCTCGTTTGGAGATTTGGCACTAAACTCTACAACAACAGGAAGTAGTAATGCCGCCTTAGGCAATAATGCTTTGCGCGATTTAACTTCAGGAGTTAGTAATACTGCAGCAGGTACTCAGGCTATGCAATTTACTACTACAGGATTTGCTAACGTTGCTATGGGTACTCAGACTATGTTATTTAACACAACAGGTCAGGGTAATGCGGCAGTGGGTACTTATAGTTTAAGAGCCAACACTACTGGGGTAGAAAACACAGTTATGGGTACAGTGGCATCAGCTAATAATACCACAGGAAGCTATAATGCTACCTACGGTAAGGAAGCGTTATCAACTAATACTACTGGAGATTATAACGTAGCATTGGGGTATTATGCAGGAAGACTTGCAGGTATTGCAGGGAGCAAAAATAATTTTATCGGTGCTAATGCCAACCCAACACTAACTAATTTAACCAACGCCACCGCCATAGGCTACAACGCCAAAGTAGGCGCAAGCAATAGCATGGCATTAGGTGGCACAGGGGCTGATGCCGTTAAAGTAGGTATAGGCACTGCAACTCCAGCACAAGAGTTAGACGTAGTAGGTAATGTGCAGTTTAGCCAAGCCTTAATGCCCAACGCTAACGCAGGCACAGCAGGGCAATTACTCACAAGCGCAGGCACAGGCGTAGCCCCTACTTGGATAAATGCCAACACACTACCCGCACCCGCAAGTGCGTGGAACATACTAGGTAATGCAGGTACAACAGCAGGTACTAATTTCCTTGGTACAACTGACAACGTAGATGTAATATTTAAACGTAATGGTGTGCAAAGTGGGTTGTTGAGTACAAACTTTAATACTTCGTTTGGGGTAGATGCTTTAAAGCCAACCTCTGTAGGCAGTAACAACACTGCAATAGGAGGTAATAGCTTAAAAGCTAATTTTAATGGAAATACTAACACTGCTGTGGGTAGTTTCACATTGTTTTTTAATACTACAGGAGGTTTAAACACCGCTATTGGAGGAAGTAGTTTGCTAGTTAACACATCAGGAAATAATAACACAGCTATTGGTCTAAGTGCACTAGGTAACAACACTTCAGGAAATGAAAATACAGCTTTAGGCTTCCGTACTGCATTATATATAGTAAATACAACCGCTAACCCAAACATTGCTATTGGTGCTAATGCCTTGTTTGGTGGCGATAACTCAACACCAGCCAACAACACCGCTAGTGATAACGTAGCTATAGGTTACAATGCTATGTATGGTACAATATTAAACCCAAGTACTGGTACTCAAAATGTGGCAGTAGGTAACAATTCGTTAAATAAAAACACTTCAGGATTTAGAAATACAGCTATTGGTCAACAAGCTTTAGAGGCCAGCACAACAGGGCAATTTAATACAGGTGTTGGATATTATAGTCTTCAACTTAATACTTCGGGTGCGGGTAATGCTGCCCTAGGTAATGAGGCTTTAGGTAAAGTTAATGCAAGTAATTACAATACGGCTATTGGTTCCTTAGCCTTGCGTAATACCACTTCTGGCTTTCAAAACACTTCGTTAGGTGCATTTACAGGTCAAGTAAATACATTAGGTAATAACAATACATTTATCGGTTATAACGCTGACGCATCAATTAACAATTTAACTAAAGCCGTAGCCATAGGATACAACTCTATTGTAGGCGCAAGTAATAGTATGGTGTTAGGTGGCACAGGTGGAGATGCTGTTAAGGTAGGTATAGGCACTGCAACTCCAGCACAAGAGTTAGACGTAGTAGGTAATGTGCAGTTTAGCAAAGCCTTAATGCCAAATGCTAACGCAGGCACAGCAGGGCAATTACTCACAAGCGCAGGCGCAGGTGTAGCCCCTACCTGGATAAACGCCAACACGCTACCCGCACCAGCAAGCGCGTGGAACATACTAGGTAATACAGGTACGATAGCAGGTACAAACTTCCTTGGTACAACTGATAACGTAGATGTGGTATTTAAACGTAACGGTGTGCAAAGTGGATTGTTAAACAAAGTACAATCAAACACATCATTTGGTATAAATGCATTAAACCCCGCAACAACTGGCAGTCAAAACATCGCATTAGGCGAAAATGCTCTAAGCTTAAATACCGCTGGCAATCAAAATATCGCTATTGGACAAAATGCTCTACGCATAAATACCACTGGAAACAATAATATAGCTATTGGAGAGGGAGCGTTGACTAAAAATACTACTGGTAGAACTAATACTGCAAACGGATCAAGTGCATTAACTAACAATACCACTGGATCTAATAATAACGCTAATGGGTTTACCGCATTGTTCTATAATACCACAGGAAGTTATAATATAGCTAATGGTTCGGAAGCATTACTAAATACAACTACTGGAAGCCAAAATATTGCTATAGGTGCGCAATCATTATATAGTAACACCACCGGTAGTAATAATACCATATATGGCTTTGGTTCAGCATTTAATATTGTAAACGTAACTGCCAACCCTAACATTGCTATTGGTGCTTATGCCCTAGCGGGAGGCGACGGGATAACACGTACCAACAACACCGCTAACGATAATGTGGCCATTGGTTACAATGCAATGAAGGGTATAACAGGTACGCCAAGCACAGGCACATTAAATGTTGCAGTAGGTAATAACGCAATGGAACGCAATACTTCAGGTACTCAAAACGTAGCGGTAGGTAAAGAGGCGCTATGGTTTAATACCTCAGGTAGTTATAATACTGCGACTGGATTTCATGCGCTTTACGGTAATACAACAGGGCAATACAATAGTGCGTTTGGAACTTTTGTGTTAAACAATAATACTACAGGAAACTCAAATGTAGGTGTAGGATATAGTACGCTGCAAAATAACACAATAGGCACAGGTAATACAGGGATAGGATATCTAGCCTTGAGTGCTAACATAACGGCAAATTCAACTACTGCGGTAGGATACCAAGCATTAATGACTAGTACAGGTGCTTTTAATACTGCCGTGGGAGCATCAGCGTTAGGACTAACAACAACCGGAACAGAAAATACAGCTATGGGGACAGCAGCTTCACAAAATAATACTACAGGTAGCTATAACACTACCTATGGTAGAGGAGCTCTGACTGGTAACACTACAGGAAATTATAACTTAGCATTGGGTTATTTTGCAGGAAATATTGCTGGTACAGTAGGCAATAACAACAACTTTATAGGGGCTTATGCAGATGCAACCACTATTAACCTAACTAACGCAACTGCCATAGGTTACAACGCCAAAGTAGGTGCAAGTAACAGCATGGTACTAGGTGGTACAGGGGTTGATGCTGTTAAGGTAGGTATTAATACTACCACACCCACTGAACGATTAGAAATACAAGGCTCTGTAAAAATTGTAGATGGCACACAAGGCGCAGGCAAAGTACTTACTAGCGACGCTGCAGGCAAAGGTAGTTGGCAAGCCTCCACAGGTAATGTAGGGGGGTTTGTACATTACTTAGGCGAGGATTTTAACGGTGGTATTATATACTACCTTTATAAAGGAAGCGATGGGCTTGAGCATGGTTTAGTAGTAAGTAAAACAGAAAGTACAGCCGTGTGGCAAGCTTCAAGTACTTTCACAAACGCTAACCGCACAGAAGATGGCTCTTATAATACTACCTTAATGACCAGTAGCGCAGCTGCTACTTATGTAACTAGCTTGGGTGCAGGTTGGTATTTACCCAGTATTGACGAATTAAACTTATTGTACTATAACCGTTACTCAGCACAAAAAGGATTACGTGCAGGTAGTTTTACATTATTATCAGCAATAAATAACTATTGGAGCAGTACGGAGTACGACACAGGAAATGCATACTTTTTCTACTTCACAGGTGGCTACTCCACAGGTGGCAGTAAGAACAACACTTTTTCAGTTAGAGGAGTTAGAGCTTTTTAACTATTTAAGAACTACTACCGCTTTACATTAATGGTTATTGAGGTCCAACATAGACTTTATTTACTCCAGACATAATCTCTTTAGTGATGCTAATAGTGCTGGGAATGAAATAAGAATTGCTCGTTACTCGCCCACGTAACGTAGCTATGAAACCATGTATAAAATATTAAAAAAATAAGAGTGTGGGTCTTAAGTAATTCCCTTAGTTTATAGGAGGGACGATTGCAAGCACAAATAGAGTTACTCAAAAATGCTAACACCGAATTACAACAGCAACTGCGCGAGGTATTGTTATTATTAAAAAAATAAAGCCCAATCTCAATTAATATTAGCCTTGGTTTGTGTGTTCAAAAATGACTGATAATTATACTGGTAGCTTGTTGCCACAAAACAATTAACGCAATTTTATTTCGTGGCAACAAGCTACCAAAACAACGGGCTGCCAGCAGTCAACACACTACTGCTAACACTAGCGCACAATAACTTGGCACATAACACTTAACTGCCAGCAGTTAACACACTACTGCTAACACTAACATACAATAACTTGGCACATAGCACTTAACTGCCAGCAGTTAACACACTACTGCTAACACTAGCGCACAATAACTTGGTACATAGCACTTAACTACCAGCAGTTAACACACTACTGCTAACACTAGCGTACAATAACTCAGCACATAGCACTTAACTGCCAGCAGTTAACACACTGCTGCTAACACTAGCGTACAATAACTTGGCACATAGCACTTAACGGGCAGTAGTTAATGTACTATTGTTAGCAATGGTATAAAACAGAATGTTTTAAAATATAAAAGTGTTGGCACAATATTTATGCACTACTTGCGTTACTATATACCAAAGGTTCATTAAACATTTAACCGCTAAATTATTGATTATACCGTTACACTTAAAGTACCTAGTTTTTAAATACACACCCTCCTACTTACTATAAGTAGGCAGACTCAAGGTTTGGTGTGTGTTTTATAAAGCGAAAAACAAAGAGTAATTACTTTAAGAAAAGCAGGTAATAATTCAACAATAAAAAACGTAGAAACTATGAACACAAAATTTAAAGCGGCATTAAAAATGAATGCCCTAACCCCTGATGGTAAAGTAAACAAGGCGCAAGCGGTGGTAGCCAGTATACAGGCTGCTACTACGTATTTTCCTGCTAATGGCTTGCCTATACCGCTAGCAAGTATAACGGCAAGTATAAACAACTTGCACAATGCCATATATAGTGCTAGTAATGGCGTAGCAGGCGGAGTAAGTAATATGCACGACAAGGAAAAAATACTGCTATCGCAATGCAACCTGCTTCGTGCTTATGTAGAGATGGTGGCACATGCTTCGCTTGACCCTAAAACGGTAATAGAAGCCGCTGGCATGCAAGCCGTAATTAGCGCTGGATATAGTGCAGTAACCGAACTTACCATAACCGCCCTTGGCAACGGTGCAATGCAAGTAAGTGTGCCACGCAACACGGGCGAAGCTGCTTTTATATACCAATACAGCACTGACGGTGGCACTACTTGGCTTGAGTTAAACTACAGCAAACTAGCCACTATAACACTCAATAATCAAACGCCTGCCACAGTATTACATTTTAGATACGCACCCATTAGCAAAACCAAAGGTGCATTTAGCCAAATTAAAAGTGGCATTGTGCTGTAAACGCACTACACTAGTTAATTAACTTTAAACGCCAATAGCATTAGTCTATTTGATAATAGTTAATGGTGTTGGCGTTTGTTACTTAACATGCTAATTAGTATAATTTATATGATACATGTATGACCAACAATGCAAAGTAGTTACGTCATAAAAAATAGTAGCTGAAGCTAATACAACTAAAAATGCTATGCTACTAAAAAAATAAATGCTTCCTTAACACCTCTCAATAATTTAACGTACAAATCCTTCACTTAATTAACTGATTAAGTGAAGGATTCGTACGTTAAGCTACAAATTTTATTCAATTAAACTTGTGTATATTAAAACAAGCATTAACTTTGATATAATTAATTAATTTTTAATAGCTGATGAAAACAAATTTCTACTCCCTAAAAAGCATACTTTTAATAGGTATATTAATAGTATTAACACTAACCACTCAAGCCCAAAACAACGTAGGCATAGGTACAACCACACCTAACCCCAAAGCGTTATTGGAGTTACAAGCAACTGATAAAGGCTTGCTAGTACCACGCCTAAGCAACGCACAAATGCTTGCCATAACCACCCCGCCTAACGGCTTGCTGGTATACAACACTACGCAAAACTGTTTTAACTACTACAACACTACTACCTTGGCGTGGAAGAGTATGTGCAGTACCACAGGCATAGCCAATAGTGGCGATACGGTTATTATCAACCTACTAAAAGCCGACAGTATTTTTGCCAACTACCTTACCGTAAATAATGCTTTTATCAAAAACCTATTTGCCACTTATATTAAAGCCGACAGTGCCTATATAAAAAACCTTGTAAGCAATTATATTAAAAGCGACAGCGCCTACATTAAACTACTGCGCACTGATAGTATATTTACCAACTACCTACACGCCCACTACATTGTAACCGATAGTATTTACGCACAATTGGGCCGTTTTGATAGCCTTGTAATTAAAGGCTTGAGTATTGATAGTTTGATAAAACAAATTAC
>JAYWFU010000051.1:0-25176 GCA_043778625.1 Bacteroidia bacterium
CCACTTCTAGTAAATGAGTTTTTCTTATACACCGAATACGGAATGATGTTGCATACGTAGTAATAAGTACCATCGGTACATTTGCGTTTGGTTAAATAATTAGTGCCGTCCCATGTAAAATTAGCGTTGCTGCTAGTAAACATTAACACACCCCAACGGTCGAAAATTTGTAAATTAATTTCCTTAATATATTTGTTTTTAATGGCTTTAAACAAATCGTTATTCATATCTCCGTTAGGTGTAAATATATTTGGCAAATCAAACGCAGGGCAGTTTTCTACACATACCGTATCGCTTGGTTGGCTTCGGTTTCCGGCACTATCAGTAGCTATTATGTAATAACAACCCGCTAACGATTGTGTTAAGTTTTGATGCAAATAATTGTTTACAGTACCTGCTACCGAGTCCAGCGGTACAAAATTTAATGTATCGTTCATTACGTTGTAAATAGTGTATTTAACTACATCATATCCACAACCTAAATCGCGGGCATCACTCCATGTAATACTATTTTGCGCCGTGTCGCACAATGCTCTAATAGCAAGGGTTGGTGGGCAAGGGGCTGTTTTGTCGGTAGGAGTTGCACATACTTCCTGCGATTTGTTTAACAACGGATGATAAATACTCAAGGTGCTATATTGCCCCACTGCCTGTACATAAAAACAATAATTAACATTATTCTGCAAGCCTTTAACATCAATAGTTGTAGCAGTTGTTGAATCTATTAAATCATAAAGCGTTGTTGTTATGTTTTTTTTATATACTCGGTATTTATAATTGTTCCATGGCACTATTGTTTGCCACGTAAGGGTTACACGCTTATCGTTAGTGGTGGCGTTAAGTTGCACCGACGATGCTTTTTTGTTGCCTACTTTAATTCCGTTAGCATAAAACATAACATCATAATTAACACTACCTGTTGTGGTATTGCTGGCAATGTGTGTAAATGTTGTGTCGTTAAGTGTGGCAAAATACAATGATGTTACCGTATTAATTAACACTGGTGTTGCACTACCGTTAAGGCTTGGGCTATAGTATAACTTAAATTCGTAAGGTCCTGGGTACTGCAAAGTATCAAGGTTTAAAGGGTTTGCCACAGGTTTTGTCCAGCGCACAAATACTTGCCCAGTAGCAGCATCTGTTGTATTAATATCCACATTTAATAGTACGGGTACATCTCGCTTTAGCTCAGTACATTTATTCATGCTTACCACACTTTGTGCGCTATTACCCATTTCGGCAACTATACGATACGAATAAGTTGTGCCAGTGCTAAGGCCCGCTCCATTGTTGTTATCTACAAACGTAGTGTTGTTGTAACCATTATTAGTACCTATTAATACATACCCCCAATTGCTTGGCATACCCGTTTCGCAAGCAGTGGGCATATTATTATCGCAGATTTCTTTGCGATAAATTAAATATTTTTTAACCTCGCTGCAATATGCTGCATTCCAACTTAAATTAATACTTGTGCCTAACGGAACTACTGTTAAACCTGTTACTGCGGGGCATATTACTTTTATATTAAAGGTACTGTAATCATAGAGTGTATCAAAATCGCTATCTGCTAATTTAAGATAAATGGTGTATTCAGCATTACGCACATGAGCACAAGAGGTATTCCACTTAAAATTAACATTACTTGGGTTGTTAAAATAACCAAATAATGGAGGCGCTTGAATACTTGCTTTGCCTTGTGCTACACTAAAATCAAACGGTTGCCCAGTAGCGGTTAAGCGTAGCTTATCATTTACGTCGGGGTCGCTAATGCGAATGTTAAAATCAAGCTTTGCCCCAGCCACTACACACGTATCGTTAATTGGTTTAATAACGGGAGGATTGTTGGAGCAGGCTTTTACTAACACTTGCATATCTCTAATTACTTCTCCAACTTTAAATACTTTAGTACCAATACGGCGCCACTCCGAAATTTTTATGGCAAAATTAAATTCACCCTGTAATGATGCTCCTCCTTTTAATCCTGCTTGTGGCCAAGTAACCGTGCCGCTTGTGGCATTAATAGTCATACCTTCAGGAAACGAATAACCGGGTACAGGCACACCGCTCGAGGTTAATGAGGTAGTAAGTTCGTAGGCTAAGCTGTCGCCATCAGTATCAACTGCGCCAGGGTTATGTTCGTATTTTTTGTTGAGACAAGCTGTACCAATAGGCGGATTAGTAAGTGTAGGATTAGAGTTGCAGCCTGTAAAACTATTTACACAAATTTTAGATTGTAAAAATAATGGTACGTTAACGGAGTTGCTAATATTAATAATATCAGCATTACGGTTAGGGTCGGTAATGGTAACAACAAAGCAGCCTGCGGCACTTACGTAAGTGTGTGTACCTTCGTACAAGTTGTATTTAATATCACCCCCTAAAGATTCGCCCTGACGCTCTCCGCCCACTAATGGGCCGTTAATACGTGTTACGTTACTGGAGTCGCCATCGCCCCAAGTAATAATAAACTGAGCCCTATCGGCAGGCGATGATTCTTTGGTGTATGTTTTTACATACACTTTAAACGTGAGGCACGAACTATCGGCTGGCACTATTATAATTTCGCCCGCTCGGTTGTGTGTGGCATACACCGTAGTGGTTACGCACCATAAAGCAATACTTACCACACTACCTAAAATATATTTTATGAAATTAATATTCATTTTTTATTGATGTTATTTAATCGTTTCTTTTGCAAATACATCTCCCGAAATAGACACTCCATTTTTAAAAAAGAATGCGCCGTACTTATACACAATTTTTTGATACTCGTTAGCTCTATTGTTTTTAACTACTACTACTCGTGTTGTTTTTTTGTTGGTTTCGTCAATGTTTTCAGTATGTACACCCTCACCGTATTTTGTTACTAAATCATAATTAGCGGCACCCGTTTCTAAATTTGCTTGCGCAGGCTTAAACGATGCTTGATAGGTTTGTACCGCAATTAATTTATTACACTCATTAATTTTGGCTGACAGTGCAAACGCACTCGGTTTTAGTTGCTTAGCCTCCACATAGTTATCTTTTGCTTTTTGATATTCTTTTACGCTAAACTCTTCGTTACCCTTAGTTACTTTTGCATTAAATTGTTCTTCACTATTATCAGTTGTTACTGTAGTTTTGGCTTGAGTAGTAGTGGTGTTTTGCTGCAAAGTAATACGGCGGTTACACTCCACAATATTAAATGTTAAATACACTGCAGTAGGCTTTAATTCCTTAGCTTCTACATATTCGGTTTTGGCTTTTAAATAACTTTTATCTGCAAAATCTAAGTTAGCTTGCGCTAGTTTTTGTTTAAATAATTCATCGTTGTTTGCGCTTTTTTCCGTTGTTATTTTAATCCCCGAAGGTTCTATTTTTTTTACCTCAGTTTTATTGGCCAATGCTTTTTCTGCTAATAATTTTGCTTGCCGCTCTCTATCCTTACGCCTTGATTCTTCTGCCGCTAACTGAGCGTCCTTGGCCTCTTTTAATTTTTGCTCTTCTAATAATTTTCTTTTTGTTTTGGCGTCAGTAATAGCTTTTGTCTCTGCGTCTAACTTGGCCTTGGTTATTTCCGCTGCCGATTTGTTTTTAGCCTCCGCATCTAAACGGGTACGTTCTGCATCAGCCTTGGCTTTAGCATCTGCGTCAATTTTGGCTTTGGCGGCATCGGCTAATAATTTCGTTTTAGCATCTTCGTCTTGCTTACGTTTAGTTTCTGCATCTAGTTTAGCTTTTTCCGCATCGGATTTTGCTTTTGCATTAGCATCTAATGTAGCACGTTCTGCATCGGCCTTGGCTTTAGTATCTGCGTCAATTTTGGCTTTAGCGGCATCGGCTAATAATTTTGCTTTAGCATCTTCGTCTTGCTTGCGTTTAGTTTCTGCATCTAGTTTAGCTTTTTCTGCATCAGCTTTTGCTTTTGCATTAGCATCTAATGTAGCACGTTCTGTATCTGCCTTGGCTTTAGCATCTGCGTCAGCTTTTGCTTTGCTGTCTGCTTCCAGTTTTGCCTTGGCGTCAGCATCTGCCTTGGCTTTCGCGTCCGCTGCTAGTTTAGCTTTGGTTTCTTCCTCTAATTTTTTCTTGGCTTCTGCGTCAGCTTTTGCTTTATTTTCGGCTTCCAGTTTTGCTTTGGCGTCCGCATCTGTCTTGGCTTTTGCGTCCGCTGCTAGTTTAGCTTTGGTTTCTTCCTCTAACTTTTTCTTTGCTTCTGCGTCAGCTTTCGCTTTGTTGTCAGCTTCCAGTTTTGCCTTTGCAGCATCAGCTGCTGCCTTCGATTCAGCTAATGCTTTAGCTTTAGCTTCTTCGACTCCTTTATTTTCTTCCTCTTTCTTTTTAGCTTCATATTCTTTATTTAATTGCGATAGTTGTGCTTGCACAGTTTTGGTATACGCTTTATCATAGTCAAAAGAACCTGCTGTGGCATCGTATGATATTTTTGCAACAGGCTGATTAAGTACAGAGTAATCAATTCCTTTAATTTCTTCAAACAAACTAACCTCCCATCCAGCAAATGCTCCATCTTCCGCCATCTCGGCAGGCGGTACATTTTTAGTAGATATGCTTACCATTTTACCAACGTGCCCAGGCTTACTTAATTTTAGTGCGTAATCAGCGTTTGCATCTAGTCTAAAGGCAAATTTTCCGTTTACTGCGGTAGTTACTTTTTCTACTTCGCTACCATTTTTTAGTAAGGCTACAGTAACCCCTTCTAATTTTTTTCCATCTTTTTTAACTGTTGCCTCTACATCTAACTTCCATTGTGCAAAAGTATTACCACACATAAAAACTAACAAAACCAAGCACGTAGCGCTCAGTTTTGTTAGCAATAATGATATGTTGGTAATGTGTTTCAAATTAACTGCTTATTTAATTGTTTTTTTGGACTGAAGAGTTTTAGTTGTGGGGGTATTAGCCCCTACCTTTACTAACCTAATATTTTTAATCATTTCGGGTACAAAATCCGATTTGTCGTATACCATTACCTCCTCTTCGTATTTAGGATAACCGGGCTCTTCAGCGGTTAATTTGTATTTCCCCGCCTGCTCAACTATAAAAATAAACCGTCCGTTTTTAGCACCTACTTGTTTACTCTCTACCTCTTCGCCGGTAGCTAAATTAATTAGCGTTACTGTTGTTTTGTACGTGCCTTGAAAGAGGCTATCTCCCAATATTATTTTGCCTCTAATAGCGGTAAGTTCATTATTTTCCTCGTCGTTAAAGGTTACTTTGTAAATATCCAAATCTCCCAAGCCCTCTTTACGATAGGCTGATACATATCCATCTCTATTATTACCCGCAAGTGTAAATTGCATATTGTCGTCGGAAGTATTAAGCGGATACCCCATATTTTGCGGAGTCTCCCACTCTTTTAGTTCTTCATTCCATTTAGATTTAAAAATATCATAACCTCCCATACTATTATGTCCTTCGCTCGAAAAATAAAGTGTTTTTCCGTCTTCAGATACTATTGGAAAAGCTTCGTTGAAGGAAGTATTAATTTTTGCACCTAAATTAATAGGGTTAGCCCAATTACCGTCAGGTAGTTTTTTGGAGTAAAACAAATCTTGCCCGCCTAATCCTCCAGGGCGAGTGCTCACAAAATACAGCGTGTTGTTATCGGCACTTAAAAAGCCCTCTGTTTCTACATCGTCCGTATTAATTACATCTCCCATGGGCGTGGGTTTAGGAAAACTTTTTCCCTTTGGAGAGTAAGTTTGAAACAAGTCGCTGTGTATATCTACACTTTCGTAGTACACCATCATCGTTTTGCCATCAGCACTCATGCCTACACATTGCTCGTCTTCGGCTGTGTTTAGTGGCACTCCTGCTGGTTTGGCTTTTGTCCAATTGCCATTAACTACTTTACTAAAATAAATATCAGCCGTTTTGTAGCCCAATGCTCCAATCATATTGCCCATATTACTTTCGCGACGCGACGTAAATGTTAGTGACCCCTCGTCTTTAGATACAAATGGATAGTAGTCGGGGTATTTGGAGTTAACTTCTTTGCCTAGATTGGTAAATGTAATGTTAATTGGTTTTTTAATAGCTACCTTAGCATATTCTGCTGATTCTATCATACGCTCTGCTATTTGCACCATATCTTTTTTAGTGTTTTTTTCTAAAAAAAGTTTAATCTGCGCAATAGCTTCATCAAATTTATTAGCTATACAAAACGCTTTTCCTAATTGTAAATACACTTCAGAATTATTATAATTATTTTTTATTGCTGTTTCAAAATAAGGAATTGCTTGGGTTCTATCACCATACAAACGCAAATAACAACAGCCTATACGGTAGCTGTACTCTGCGTTTTTGGGCATTGCCTTTAATAGTTTTTGATATTCGGGCAATGCTTTTACGTAATCAGTAAATTCAAAATATTGTTTTGCTGTAAGTTTTTCTTCTTGCGCAAAACTTGAATTAAAAATTAGCAATAACAACAATAAATATATAAATGTGCGTATAGTTTTCATTGCTAAATTTATTTTGTTTTTATTGATTTAGACGCAGGTGTCGCCCCTGTTTTTTTTAGTAGTAAGGGTAAAAACATTACCTGTTTAAAATCTACTTTGTCCATTATTGTAAATTCTTTTTCGGCTTTTGTATAGCCTAACGGCTCAGCGCTTATAACGTAAGTGCCTGGTTCAAGAGCTAATGTAAATTTCTTTTTTAGTGCTTTATACATAAATGCATCTTTATGCAATTCTTTTCCTGTGGCTTTATTTATTAATTTAAGTTCGATGTCATCGGTAGCAAAGGTTGATGTGTCGTTTACATAAACTGTACCTTTTACAAAAGTGAGTGTAGGTTCTGTTTGGTTAAATGTAATTTTCCAAATATCATAATCGCCAAAGCCACCCTCGCGTACGGTGGAGATGTAGGCCTCTCGCTCCGTTTTATTTACAGCGTAGTGCATGTCGTCTGCGGTAGTATTTACTGGATAACCTATGTTTTGAGGGGTTTGCCATTTAGCTGTTTTATCATCGTAACTCGATTTAAAAATATCAAAATCGCCCATTGAATTATGCCCTTGCGAGCTAAAGTAAAGGGTTTTACCGTCCTCGGAAAATTGCGGAAAATCTTCCTCGTAAATGGTGTTAATGGCTGTACCCATGTTTTGAGGCTCACTCCAAGTACTGTCGGGTAGCATACGAGAGGTGTAAATATCGCTACCGCCAAAACCACCAACTCTATCGCTTGCAAATACAATCATGTTACTTTCAATATTTAAACTTGCAGCACTTTCTAGCGCTATCGAATTTATTGGTATAGGGAATGGGTCGGCTAGTTCAAACTGATGTTTTTTATTAATGGTACTCAAAAAAATATCTCCTGCTACTTTTTCGTGATCTACGTACACAATCATTTTGCTACCGTCGGCGGTAAGTCCTACGCACTGCTCGTCTTCCTTAGTATTAATGGCGGCACCAACAGTTTTGGCTTTAGTAAAAACTCCGTTTTTAACCTCACTAATGTAAATGTCGGAGGTATATAATCCGTCAGCGTCTTTTACGCCACCTATTCTGCGTGTAGTATAAATTAAATAGCTTTCGTCAAAGGGCAAAAACGGATAGTAATCAGGGTACTCACTATTTATTTCCTTACCCAAATGCGTAAAGGTTACGTCAAGCGGATTTTTAACTAGTTCCTTGCCATTATTACACATTTCAATTAATCGCAGGGCTATATCTTTATCGTTTTTTTTTGCCTTGATTATGTATTTATTATATTGTTCAATGGCTTTGTCAAATTCATAGTTGTAATGAAAAGCACGTCCAAGTAGCTTATACACTTCATTATCTTTATAGTTGTTTTGAATAGCTGCTTCAAAATAAGGGATTGCTAATTTGCGGTCGGCGTGCATTTCTAAATAACACTTACCCACTTTAAAATTCCAATCAGCATTTGTTTTGTTTTGTGCGGCTTGTGGCAAAAACTTTTTAACCGCCTCTTTATAATTTCTAAACTTATATAACTCATCAACCGATTGTTGTGCATACCCCTGTATTAAGGTTACGCAAACAGTACTTATAGTGAAAAATACACGGATTAAAAATCGTTTCATTAGTTAAAATAAATAGTACTAAGTATACTCATGCGCAAGGCTATAAATATAAAAACAATTTGTGTACTTTTTGTAAATAATTTGAACTTGTTACCCCGTGTTATTTTTAATTTTATTCTCATAGTTCGAGCAAAAAAACTATCTACACGCTTGTGCTAATAAGTTATTTTGAATCTTAGTTTTTTATTAGAAAATACCCTATATATTTATTTTTTAATAACTAACAATTTAATAAATTATCTACTATGTGGCCACTTATAGCACAGTTTATATTACGCAACCGACTTTATTTACTACTTACTATTATTGCGCTTACTGGAATTATGGGTTATCATGCTAGTAAAATAAGCATTGATTACGAATTTGCACAATTACTGCCCAGCGACGATAGCACGCTAATTAATCACAAAGAATTTAAAAAACAATTTGGCGAAGACGGAACCGTAATGGTGGTGGGCTTTAAAGACACTAACCTATTTGAGTTAACTAAGTTCAACGATTTTATAGCACTTAATAATAACCTCAAGAAACAATACGGAATTAAGGAAGTGGTAAGTGTGGCGCGTCTATTTAATCTTACTAAAAACGATTCGCTACAACGGTTTGATTTTACACCAATTATAGCCACTAACAATAAAATTACTCAGCCTATAATAGCGCAAACACAGCTGGATAGTGTACACGATGTAATAGCGCATTTGCCATTTTACAACGGATTAACTTACGCCAAAGACTCTAGTGCTTACCTTATTGCTATTACTTTTGATAAAGAGAAACTAAACTCTAAGGAACGTTTTACAATATGTGATAGTATAGTGGCGTGCGCACAAGTGTATGCCGCCAAACACAAGGTATTGTTGCATTACAGCGGCTTGCCGTTTATTCGTTCGTTTATTGCACAAAAAATACTACACGAAATGCAGTTGTTTATGGCCTTGGCATTTATTATTACAGCCATAATATTATTTGTGTTTTTTAGGTCGTTTCAAATAGTAGGGTTTTCAATGTTGATAGTACTGATGAGTGTTATATGGAGTTTTGCAGCCATACATTTATTTGGGTATAAAATCACTGCTTTATCAGGGCTTATTGCACCATTAATAATTGTAATAGGCGTGCCCAATAGTATATTATTACTCAATAAATATCACCACGAAATACGAAAGCACGGCAACAAAATGCGCGCACTACATACTATGATTAAAAACATTGGTGTGTCGTTGTTTTTTGCTAACGTAACCACTTCCATAGGTTTTTTTGTATTTGCATTTACAGGCAGTAAAATATTAGTGGAGTTTGGTTATGTAGCCTCAGCAAGCGTAATGCTTACTTACTTACTTAGTGTGTTATTAATACCTATTATATTTAGCTACTTGCCTATGCCTAAGCTAAGTGCGCTTAACAAGGGCAACAAAAACATTAGTAAAACAATACTGGAACGTATTGATTATATTGTACACCACCATCGTGGCACGGTGTATAGTATTGTAACCGTTGTAACTATTATTGCGCTGTATGGCATGACTAAAATTACGGCTTTGGGTTATGTGGTAGATGATTTGCCTGCGGGCGATAAGGTGTATACTGACTTACATTTTTTCCAAAATAATTTTAAAGGAGTATTGCCCTTTGAAGTAAGTATTGATACCCGTAAGCCTAATGGCGCTATGGAGTTGAAGACGCTGTATAAGGTAAATAAATTTCAAAAAATGTTGAGTAAATATCCTGAATTTTCTAAGCCGTTATCTATTGTGGAGGGTGTTAAATTTAGTAACCAAGCCTACAACGATGGTGCAGCAAAACATTACATAGTGCCTAACGCCTTGCAACTAGCCGAAATTAGTAAGTATTCGGGCGAAGCCAAACAACGCCAAGAAAATAATCAGTTTAAGGCGTTTATGGATAGTACAAAGCAAAAAATGCGTGTAAGTGTACAAATGGCCGATATTGGTTCTATTAAACTAAAGAAACTAGTGGCCGAACTAAAACCAAGAGCCGACAGTATATTTAACTACGATAATGAAACCCAGCAATGGCTGAGTGCAGACGCACGCTACAATCTTGTGTTTACAGGCACTAGCATTATGTTTTTAAAAGGGAACGACTACCTAGTTACCAATTTAATTGAAAGCGTTGGTGTGGCCATAGTGCTAATAGCTTTGGTAATGTTTATGCTATTTATGAGTGTGCGTATGGTAATTATAGCCATAGTGCCAAGCCTTATACCATTGCTTATAACGGCGGGATTAATGGGCTTTGCGGGCATACACCTTAAACCCTCTACTATATTAATATTTAGCATTGCCTTTGGTATTGCTAGCGATGGTACGCTTTATTTTTTAACTAAATATAGGTACGAGTTAAAAAACGCCACGTTTAGTATATCTAAGGCGGTAAGTAATTCCATACACGAAACGGGGATAAGCATGATATACACCGCCGTAATATTGTTTTTTGGGTTTGGAGTTTTTACTGCGTCATCATTTGGCGGCACAGCTGCGTTAGGCTTGTTAGTAAGCACTACGCTTGCCGTGGCTTATGCTAGCAACTTAATAGTATTACCTTGTTTTTTACTTTCGTTAGAAAACATTATTACCCGCAAAGCAATGATGAAAGAGCCCATGTTTGATGTATACGACGAAGAAGAAGATATTGATTACAGTGCATTGCATATTGAAAAAACAGAGGGGAAGTAACGCACTACATTTTATCAAACAAAAAAAGATAAATTAAAGCAAACACATGATAGTAATAATTGGAGCAGGAGTGGCGGGGCTAACCTGCGCTAAATACCTAAAAGATAATAATATTGAAGCGCTTGTACTTGAAGCAACAGCCGAAGTAGGAGGGAGAGTTAAAACCGATATAGTAGAGGGTTTTAAGTTAGATAGAGGCTTTCAGGTACTATTAACTTCCTACCCCGAAGCACAGGCATTACTTAATTACAAAGCATTAAATTTTAAAGCCTTACCCTCAGGGGCAAGTATCCGTATGGGTAATAGGTACCACGTAATGCCTAACCCGCTCAAAAACTGGGCAACCGCACCGCAAGCATTACTAGCGCCCGTGGGTAGCTTGTTGGATAAGGCCAAAGTTTTACAATTGAATTTAAGCCTTAGTAAAGCCCCAGAGCCAACAGCTGAGCAACCATTTGATAACTTAACAACCCTTAATTTTTTACAAAAATTCGGGTATTCCGAAACTATTATCAATCGGTTTTTTGTTCCGTTTTTTAGAGGTGTTTTTTTAGAAGAAGAACTAAAAACTGACGCTAGGTTTTTTAAATTTTTATTTAATCAATTTGCTAAGGGTGATGTTGTACTACCTCAAAATGGTATGCAAGCAATTCCCGAACAACTAGTTGCACACCTTGCGCCGCAACAACTTAGGCTAAATACCAATGTTGAAAAAATTGTGGGTAATACAATTCATCTACAAAATAGCGAAACCATAATTGCAACTAAAATAGTACTTGCTACCAACGCAACTGCTGCCGCTAAATTGTTAAACCAACCGCAATTAAGCACACAATTTAATGGCACAAGTTGTTTGTATTTTTATACTACTACTCCGCTTACTCAAATTAAAAAACCCTACTTAATTATAAACGCTAATACCAACGAATTAATTGATCATTTAATTGTACTATCGCATATAGCGCCGTCGTACGCACCCGAGGGTAAAACCTTGATATCAGTAAGTTTGGTAGGCACAACTACTTTTAATGACGAGGAATTAATTAACAAAGTACAGCACGAACTCTCGCACTGGTTTGCAGGTAATTACAATTGGCAGCATCTACGTACGTATCATATCCCAGAAGCATTGCCTCAATATTTTGAGCAACAGTACATTTTTAAATCATTAAAAATTAACGACTTTATGTACCAATGTGGCGATTATATGGCCTATCCGTCATTAAACGCCGCAATGAAAACTGGGCGTGAGGTAGCTGAACTATTAATGCAGTAAGCACCATTAATTTACGCCACTCCCAATCAATAAACAATTGTAAATTTGTAATTAAATATAATCATACACTAACAACTTCATACATCAATGGAACACTACAACACTATGGGCTTTGGCACACGTGCCATACATGCAGGGCAAGAGCCTGACCCTACTACGGGAGCAATTATGACTCCTATATTTCAAACAAGTACTTACGTACAACCTAGCCCTGGTAGCCACAAGGGTTATGCCTATGCACGTGGTAAAAACCCTACGCGCTCGGCGTTAGAAAAATGTTTGGCTTCGCTCGAAGGTGCTAAGCACGGCTTATGTTTTAGTAGTGGAATGGGTGCGGTTGATGCAGTAATTAAATTATTGAACCCAGGTGATGAAGTTATTGCAGGCGATGATATTTACGGCGGTACTTACCGCATGTTTACTAAGGTGTACGAGCGTTTGGGTATTAAGTTTCATTTTATTAACACGCTTAATCCCACTGAAATTGAAGCACATATTAATGCTAACACAAAGTTAGTATGGTTAGAAACTCCCACCAATCCTACTTGTCAAATAGCTGATATTAAAGCGTTTGCAAGCATTTGCAAAAAATATAATTTAACACTTTGTGTAGATAATACCTTTGCATCGCCTTATTTACAAAACCCATTGGCCTTGGGCGCTGATATAGTGATGCACTCTGTTACCAAGTATTTAGGCGGACACTCCGATGTGGTTATGGGCGCTTTACTTACCAGTAACGACAGCCTGTACGAGCAATTAGCATTTATTCATAATTCGTGCGGCGCTACACCGGGTCCCATGGATAGTTTCTTGGTATTGCGTGGTGTTAAAACCTTGCACGTACGTATGAAAGCCCATTGCGCTAACGGCAAAGTGGTAGCGCATTATTTACGCAATCATCCAAAGGTGGATAAGGTGTATTGGCCAGGGTTTGAAGACCATCCTAACCACGAAGTGGCCAAACAACAAATGAAAGATTTTGGAGGAATGATGTCATTCACGCTCAAAGGTAATAGCAAAGACGAAGCATTTAAAATAGCTTCAGCGGCACGTGTGTTTTCGTTAGCCGAATCGTTAGGCGGAGTAGAATCATTACTAAGCCACCCCGCTACAATGACCCACGCATCAATACCACAGGCCGAACGTGAAAAAGTAGGCGTGGTGGATTCACTTATTAGATTAAGTGTAGGTATTGAAGAAATTGAAGATTTAATAGCTGATTTAGACCAAATGTTTAGCGCTTAAACTACAAATGAATAAATGGTTATTGATTGTTTTTGGAGCAATATTCTATTTTTGTTTGTATACCGCCAATGCTCAAGATTGTTGGACAAATAAAAATAGGATACTGCCTGATACATTAAGGCTTATTCCTACGGAGCTAATAGTATATCATTCTCCAAATCCAAACTATCCAATACTAAATTATAGTAAAGATACCAGCAACGGTAAATATTTATGGAAACACTCCACTTATGTAATATCGCCAAAAGAAGATTTGGAAGTTGTAGGTGCGGGTAGTTTTATTTGGTACTCAGCGCAAGGTTGGTTTACAAATATACAGTACAATAAGCAAAACTTTGCAGATGCGTTTAATTGTAAAAATGGAATGTTAAAAAAGGGAAGAGTATACTGTTACAAAAAAAATTATCGTTTTGGGGATAATCTTTATGGAGGAGATGCGCTTTGGTTTGTATTAGCTAAAGATAAAAAGGGTAAAATTTACAAAGGAATGGGGTTGATAGAAACGGAGGCAATAATTAAACAATAAACATAATTATGAAAAAACTAATTTTATTACTGATACTAGCTCCTTTTTTTGTTTTTGCGCAATCTAAAAAAACAGCATTAATAATAAATAAAACAATAAGCACGTTGGTTTGGACTGGCTACGGAGAAGCAGGTAGTTACTCACTTACTGGAGGTTTAAAATTACAATCAGGAGTAATAGAATGCGATGGTGACAATATTATAAAAGCAAAATGCGTGTTTGATATGAAAACAATAACGCACGATAACAAGGAGCTTGTTCAACATTTAAAAAACAAAGATTTTTTTGACGTAAACCAGTTTCCAACAGTGGCGTTTGAGCTTATAAAAATTGAGAAAGGTATTGCAACGGGCTTTTTAACCATAAAAGGAATTAAAAAAGAAATTACATTTCCTGTTAGTGTAATCATACATAAAAACATAACAATAAACGGAGTTGTAAGTGTTGACAGAACTGCATTTAACATTAACTATAATTCAAGTAGCTTCTTTCAAAATTTGGGAAGCTATGCTATAAAAAACAACTTTGATATTGCTTTTGATTTAATAGCTACTCAAGGTAAATGAAATTGATAGAGAATTACGGTTTCGTGTGACAGAGGACAATAGAAACGGGTTAAAAGAATGAAAGAAAAAAGTCCCATAACGCGCATTGCAAAAGTGGCGATTCAATGCTCCGCAGACACATTTGTGGCTAATCAAACATTGGTTCTCCGCATGAATGTTTTTGTTTCAAAATAAATTTTAATTACAACGATTGAAAAACAAAAAATAGCAGCCTGTAATTAAACACGCTGCTATTAAACTAATAATTATTAAACGAGGAATAATTGTAATTAACAATTACCTCTAACGGTAAAACTAAACAGTAGTTAGTTTAGTTACTTTTCTAAACACAAATTCGTTATAAATATGGCGTCGTGCAAAACGTGTTTGCGAATCGGAATTTACTAATTTAATATACGTGTTTCTAGGCACATCAAAATACTCATAGCTGCTTCCGTTTACAAATATAATTTTTAAGGTTTGTCCTTTGTATTCGTAATCGGCCATTGCAGAGGCTGTGGTAGCCGCATATTCTTCGGCGCCTAGCACTACTGTTTCGGGCGCAATACTTACCAAAAAATGATAGGCATCAATAATACTCTTACTTGTTTCCTCGGCTTTAGCTTTTCCTATTTCATCATCATGAAACTTGTCAGGGTGGCAGTCCTTCATCATATTCCTATACACTTTTTTTAACTCGTCAAGTGTAGCTACTTTGGTTACTCCTAATAATTTTCTCGAATCAACAATTTTTTTCATACTTGAAATAAGTGGGCTTATATTTTTTATAATTTAATTTGCAAAGCTATGATTATTTACTTTTTATACGCAAATAAATTACTGCACGCTTGCATTATATTAAACTACTACGCCCTTAGTTTTTTATCTAAGGGCGTAGTAGTTATTGTTTTGAGTTTATGTTATTTATTCAAATACACATATCCTTTAATTGGTGCTTTACCTTCAACCCCTAAGTCTAATATATAAAAATAAGTGCCCACTGGTAATACATCACCTCCTATAGTTATACCTCTATTAGATGTTCCGTCCCAATTGTTTTGGTAGCTATTCGCCTTAAACACCTCGTTACCCCAGCGATTAAAGAATATAATATTACTATTAGGATAATAAGTTAAGCCCTTTATTACAAACATATCGTTTACGCCGTCTCCGTTAGGTGAGAAGCCTTCGGGTATTTGCAATGTTGAGTTATCTAACACCTTAATATACACTATTGCGGTATCGCATTTTTGTGGTGTAGCATTATTACACAGTACATACACTAACGAGTCGGCACCTATGTAATTGGTATTAGCGGTGTAAGTAATAGTTCCGTTAGCATTTATAATTACCGTTCCATTGGTTGGATTAGTAACTATGGTAATGCTTCCAAAGCCACTCAACGAATCGTTGGCCAACACATTAATTACAGTTGATGCGCCATTTACTACGCTTGCTGTATCAAAGTTAGCTAGTACGTAATTAGGGGCATTAATTGTTATAAACAACGTATCGGTAGTACATAATGGCGGCACGCTTGCGTCACATACTGTTACCACAACGGTATCAACACCTGTAAACCCTGGGTTAGCCGTGTAGATGTAGCCTCCCGTAGGTGTTATGGTTATTGCACCGTGGTTAGGCGCATCTACTGGCGTTGTACCATAGGTTAAGCCTGTGCCACTATCGTTACTGGCTAATGTACCCGTAACAGTTGAACCTGCCGTTACGCTCGTTGTATCGTTTACAACTTTAGGTTGTACGGTTACAAACACTGTATCATACGTACATACCGTGCCTACACATACATTAACCACTACTGTATCGTACCCACTAAAGCCTGGTGTTGGCGTGTAAGTGAATACACCCGTTGGTGTAACTGTAGCCGTACCATGGTTAGGTGCATCTACCAAGGCTGTATCTACGGTTAAACCTGCTGGCCCATCGTTGGTTAAAATATTAATAGTTAACGTATCGTTAGTAATTATTGTTGTGTGCTCGTTCACTATTGTTAATACTGGCGGAGCAGGATTCACGGTTATTATTAACGTATCAGTAGTACATAATGGCGGTACACTTGCATCGCACACACTTACTACCACGGTATCAGTACCACTGAAACCAGGTGTTGGCGTGTAGGTGTAGCCACCCGTAGGCGTTATAGTTATTGTACCATGGTTAGGCGCATCAACTGGAGTTGTGCCATAGGTTAAGCCTGTACCACTATCGTTACCTGCTAATGTACCTGTTACACTTGTACCTGCCGTTACACTTACAGTATCGTTTACCACTTTAGGTTGTATGGTTACAAACACAGTGTCGTTAGTACACACATTACCTAGGCATACACTTACTATTACGGTGTCATACCCACTAAAGCCAGGTGTTGGCGTGTAGGTAAGTACTCCCGTTGGTGTAACCGTAGCCGTACCGTGTGTTGGTGTATGTACCAATGCCGTATCTACCGTTAAACCTGCTGGCCCATCGTTAGTTAAAATATTAATACCTAGAGTATCGTTAGTAGTTATTGTTGGATGTTCGTTAACTACCGTAGGTATATTAGTTATTGTAATTATTAACGTATCGGTACTGCATAATGGCGGCACGCTTGCATCGCACACACTTACCACCATTGTATCAGTTCCGCTAAAGCCAGGTGTTGGCGTGTAGGTATAGCTTCCTGTTGGTGTTACTACTAATGTACCGTGGTTAGGCGCATCAACTGGTGTTGTACCATAGATTAAGCCTGTGCCTAAATCATTAGTAACTAACGTACCTGTTACTGGCTGGTTGGCCAATGTAGTAGCAGTATCGTTTTTAACTTTAGGCATAACTGTTATAAACACCGTATCGTTAGTACACAAGTTACCATTTAAGCACACACTTACTATTGCAGTATCATAGCCACTAAAGTTAGGTGTTGGTACGTAAGTAAACCCACCTGTTGGTGTAACGTTAGCGGTACCATGTGTTGGTGTATGTACCAATGCCGTGTCTACTGTTAAACCTAACGGACTATCATTAGTTAAAATATTAATTGCTAACGAATCGTTGGTTTTAATCATTGGCGCTTCGTTCACTATTATTAATGCTGCTGGCAATGTTATGCTTATAAACAACGTATCATTAACACACTTTGCTGGTAATGGATATCCACTATCGCACACATTTACTACTACGGTATCAGTACCAATAAATCCATCAGGAGTAGACGTGTAAGTATAACTTCCTGTTGGTGTTAGAGTTATTGTACCATGGCTAGGATTAACAATAGGTGTAGTGTTTACTACTAATGTGGTACTATCTACATCGTAGTCATTCCCATTGATTAATGTACCTGTTACCGTTGCTCCGTACACTACGTTGGCAGTATCGTTTACAATTATAGGCGCATCGTTAATAGGACCAACTCTAATAAATAATGTATCGTACTGGCATGCTTGAGGCGTACCTACATCGCATATTTGAAACACGGTGGTATCTAATCCGTTAAAGTTTAAGTTAGGTGAGTAAGTAAAACTACCTGACGATACAAAAGTTATTGCGCCATGCTTAGGTGGATCAATAACACTGTAAATAACAAATATTGGGCTATCTACATCAGTATCATTTGCTATTACCGAGCCTGTGTATGCAAAATCTTCGAGTGTGTAAAGCGTATCGTTTTTAATAACGGCCGGGTCGTTAATTGGCAATACGTTTATAAACACAGTATCGTTTACACACAAGTTAGTAATATCGCATACTTGTAACACTATGGTATCTCTACCGTTGAAATTTAATACTGGATTATAGGTTAATACCCCATTAGGCGTTACAGTAAATGTACCTCCACTAGTTGCTGTACCTGATGTAGGGCCTACTAATAAACTATCGCCGTTAGGGTCGTAATCATTGGCTAATACATTAATTGTTAAGGGAGTATCTTCAGTAGCTATGGTATCTTCGTTAGTAATTATTGGTGCTAACGGAGTAATAGGCATATATATTACCACTGTAGCAGTGTCGCACAAACTAGGTGAGCCGTTGTCGCACACTACATAAGTTATTGTGTCTATTACACTGCCATTAGTTCCAACACCCGCATTAGGCGTATATTGTAGGCTATTACCTCCCACTATAATAGCTATGCCGCTATCGCCTTGGTTGAGTATGGTATAGGTTAGTGTATTGCTCTCAGGGTCTTTATCATTTTTGCTAATAGGTACTATTACTGATACTCCTGGAGCGGTTGTGCCTACATCGTTTCCTGCTATTGGCGAATCGTTTACAGGCGTAACTGTAAATATAATGTATGCCGTAGCGCAAGCTCCATGATTATCGCATACTTGATAAATGTAATTATCAACTCCGTTAAAATTAAGCAATGGCGTGTAAGTGTACGAACCATCAGCTAGTATAGTAATGTGTCCACCATTAGGCGTAACCACATTAATGGCAGGAGTTGCTGTCATTGGGTCGCCGTCAGGCTCTATATCATTGGTTAGCAACAACCCTGTTTGAGGCATATCCTCCGTTCCCGAATTAACATCATCAATACCTATTGGCGCATCATTCACTGGTAATAATGTAATAAATATGGTGTCGTTTACACAGTTACCACTATTATCACAAACATTAACTAATACGGTATCATTACCATAATAATTTAATGTAGGTGTGTAGGTGAACTGACCATTAGTATTAATTAATATAACACCATGGTTAGGTCCACTTACGGGTACTGTGTTGGCCGTTAGCGGAGACCCACTTGGCGAATAATCGCCTGCATTGGTTAAATCACCTTTTATAGGAGTATCTTCATTTACAACAAACACCTCGTTATCTAACACTGGCAATATTGATGCTGGTTTTACAGTAATAAACAATGTATCGTTTACACACACATTAGCCGCGTCGCACACCGCAACTATTGCAGTATCATTACCGCTATAACCCGTTTTTGGTGTGTAGGTATAATGTCCGTTTGCAGCAATGTCAAGCTTTCCGTGGTTAGGTGCATCTACTACCGTAGGTGCTACTGTTAACGAATCTCCATCAACATCACTATCGCCAGCATTAGTTACATCGCCCATGAATGGTGTGTTTTCGTTAGTAACTATATATTCATTATCTATTACTGGCACATCATTTACTGGTGTAATAGTAACAAATAACGTATCGGTAGAGCAGGCGAACAATGCATCGCACACCGTTACTATTACGGTATCTAAACCATTGTAGTTGTGTACTGGCGTGTATACATACGTACCATTTCCTTTTATAACAATAGTTCCTTTAGTAGTGTTGTTACCTACCAATGCATAGGTTATTGTATTGGTAGGATTATCTACATCGGTAGCGTTAATAACTCCTGTAAGCGTTACATCTTCAGGGGTTATCACACCATTATTAACAAACGTTGGCGCATCATTTACTGGCGAAACATTTATTATTACTAATGCGGTATCGCACAACAGTGTTGGTGTTGTTTTGTCGCAAATAGTATAGATTAATGTATCAGTACCATTAAAGTTAAGTGTTGGCGTGTAAGTAATAGCACCTGTTGTAGTGTTTACCGTAGTTGTTCCGTGTGCTGGAGGGGTACTAACTGTTAAGCTCAATGGATTTAGATTTCCGTTTGAATCATAATCGTTATTAGTAACTTGTACCGTTACGGGCTTTTCTTCTAACGTTAAACCTTTGTTACCTACTGCTACTGGTGCAAGAGGCGTATTTGGTACAAATACAAACACCATGGCAGTATCGCATAAGTTGGGTAGTCCACCATCGCATACCATGTACACTATTGTATCTACATAACTACCATACAACCCTGCATTGTGGTTAGGGATATAAGTTAAGCTGTCGGTATATTTAATAATAACTGAACCACTGTCGCCTTGTTGCAAAATAGTGTAGGTTAATGGTTGCCCATCTACATCAATATCATTAGTGCCTATGGCTATTGTTACTGGCACGTTAGGGTTAGTACCCGTATAGTCGTTAAGTGCTACTGGAGCATCGTTTATTGGCAATACGGTTATGTTAATGGTGTCGTTTACACAGGCACTATTAGCGTCGCACACTGCATACACCGCCACATCGTTACCGTAGTAATTAAGTGTTGGGGTATAGGTATAGCTTCCGTTTACGTTCATTACTATTGTTCCGTGTGATGGTGGCACTACAGGTAATGTGTTTACATTTAATATGGTTCCATCGGGGTCAAAGTCACCAATGTTAGTTAAATCGCTAGTTACAGGAGTATCTTCATTTGTTACGTGCGTTTCATTATCTACTACTGGCACATCATTTACTGAGTTTATAGTAATAATTAATGTATCGTTTACACATATTTTAGGCAAAGGAGTTCCTGCATCGCATACTAATAGTACAATGGTGTCTTTACCAAAATAATTTAATGCTGGTGTGTACGTGTATGCTCCTGTTGTATCTACCACTATTGTTCCGTGTGATGGAGGAACTATTGGGGTTGGTGTAGTAGTTAATAATGTACCATCTACATCGTAGTCGGCGGCATTAGTAATATCACCATTTACAGGAGTATCCTCGTTAGTAGTTGCAAGGTCTTTAACAATTACTGGGGCATTATTTATTGGATTAATAGTAATAAAGACTGTGTCAGTTACACAAAAGTTTTTATCGTCGCACACTAACGTTACAAATTTATCCAACCCATTATAATAAAGATTAGGCATATACGTAAATGTTCCGTTAGTGACCATAACTACTGTACCATTAGCTGGGTTAAGTGCTAACACGGTGCTTGTGGTTAATGTTGCACCTTCTACATCGGCATCGCCTGCATTTAATACCGTATTGGCTAACTGCGTATCTTCGTTAATATTAAAGTATTCGTTATTTACAATTGGCGCATCGTTTACTGGTAATACGGTTATAAACACAGTATCGTTTTTACACAAATTAACGTTGTCGCATATTTGTATCACAGCAATATCAGTTCCGTTGTAGTTAGGTGCAGGCGTGTAGCTAAAGTTACCATTAGGCTGTACTACAATAGTGCCGTGTGCTGGTGCTTGTATTGGAGTGGTGGTTGCAGTAAGTACCGCCCCCTCTGGGTCAAAATCGCCAACATCAGTTAAGTCACCATTAAAAAACGGAGTATCCTCATTTGTTGTAATTTTTTCGTTATCTAACACTGGTGGCTGCCCTTGATTAATTATAATAAACAATGTGTCGTTTTTACAGGTTACCGGTAATGGAGTTCCTCCGTCGCATACTGTAAACACTGCCATATCATTACCATAATAATTTAATGCAGGTGTGTAAGTAAATGTTCCGTTAGCATTCATTACTATAGTACCGTGTGCAGGGGCTAGTACTGGGGCAGTGGTTACGGTTAACGTTGTGCCATCAGGGTCGCTATCGCCACCGTTAGTTATATCGTTAGTTATGGCTACGTTAGGCAAGCCTGACACGTTATCGTTAGCTACTAGTACCGAATCGTTTACCGGATTAATAGTTATTCTAACCGTATCATTTACGCATTTTGGCGGCAAGGGAATACCAGCATCGCAAATGGATACCACAAACATATCCGTTCCGTTGGCATTAAGATTAGGAGTGTAAGTAAATGTTCCGTCAGCTTTAATTACGACAATACCTTTAGTAGGGTTAACTACAGGTACTGTGTTAGCGGTTAATGTTGTTCCGTCAGGGTCAGCATCGCCAGCATCTGTTAAGTCAGCACTTATCGAGTTGTCTTCGTTGGTTACCAATATTTCGTTATCAATAATTGGCGGATCGTTTATTGGTAGTACTGTTATGTTTATTGTGTCATTTTTGCACAATGCTAGTAGTGGTAATCCTGCATCGCAAATTTCTACTACTACTATATCAGTTCCGTTATAATCAGCGATTGGCGTGTAAGTATAAGTACCATTGGCATTTACTACAATTGTACCGTGCGCTGGTGCAAGTATTGGGGTAGTATTAGCGGTTAATGTAGTGCCTTCAATATCGCTATCGCCTGCATCGGTTAAGTCGCCTGTTTTAGGAGTATCTTCATTGGTTACAATAACCTCGTTATCCAATATTGGCGCATCATTTACTGGTGTAACGTTTATTACAACAATAGCAGTATCGCATAATGGTGTTGGGCTTGTGTTATCACATACGCTGTAAATAAATTTATCAACTCCATTAAAGTTTGCATTAGGAGTGTAAGTTACCACCCCTATCAACGACACTGATACCGTACCATTAGCAGGAGGCATAGTTATTACCACACTCGAAATATTAATATCGTTTTCAATATCAGTATCGTTGCTCAATACACTTATGCCTACTGAAATGTCTTCGTTAGTAGTGGTTACATCACGGTTAGCAACAGGCGCATCAGCTACTGGAGTAACAGTTATAAATATTGTATCATTAGTACACAACCCAACAGGGTCGCATACTGCAACTATAACAGTATCATTACCATTAAAATCAGCGGCCGGAAAATAAGTATAAGAACCATTATTATTTATAGTAATTGTACCGTGCTTAGGTGCAATTAAAGGTGTTGTTGAAGCCGTTAATATACCTCCTTCAGGGTCAAAATCTCCTGCATTGGTTAAGTCGCCTGCTATTGGACTATCTTCAGCAGTTATTATATTTTCGTTATCCAATACTGGAGGCAAACCTGGTGCAATGGTTATAAATATAGTATCGTTTTTGCACAATGCAGGTAGTGGAGTTCCTCCATCGCACACTTGTACAATTACTATATCAGTTCCAAAATAATTTACGTTTGGAGAGTAAGTGTAAGCGCCATTAGAACTTACTGCAAATAACCCGTGTGCTGGTGCTAATACAACGGTAGATGTTGTGGCAAGCAACGAAGTTCCGTCAGGATCAAAATCGCCAGCGTCGGTAACATCTCCTGTAAAATTTTGATTTACATTAATTCCAACATACTCGTTATCTATTATTGGTGCATTATTAACCGCATCAACAATTACGGTTAATGCCGCTTGATTACTTGGCGCACCACTGTTATCATTTATGGTATAATTAATTATTGCTAACCCATTAAAGTATGCTACTGGTGTAAATAACACATTACCTGTAGTGGTGTTTGCCACCCACGTACCTTGCGTTGTGGTTATAGTAGTTTGTTGCCCAATAGTTATAGGGTCTAAATCAATAGTGTTTGTTACCACCGTACCATCTACATCGGTATCGTTAGTTTGTATTGCAGGTAAGGTTACAGGTGTATCTTCATTAGTAGTAATAGTATTATCTACGGCTAGTGGCGCATCGTTTACTGGTGTTACCACAACTGTTAATATTGCTATATTACTCAAAGCTCCGTTATTATCATTTATAGTATAACTAATAGTTGCTGTACCATTGTAATCTAACACAGGAGTAAACACTACTTCGCCCGTGGTAGTATTTAACACCCACGTACCTTGTGGAGTGGTTATACTCGTTTGTTGACCTGCTGCGCTAGGATTTAAGTCAATAGTGTTAGTTACCACTGTACCATCTACGTCGGTATCATTACCTTGTATCGCGGGTAAGGTTACTGCCATATCTTCAATAGTGGTAGTGTTATTGGGTATAGCTACTGGTGCATCGTTATCAGCCGTTACCGTTACTGTTAATACTGCTTGATTTGATACTAAACCATTATTATCTTTTATAGTATAGTTAATAGTAGCAGTGCCGTTATAGTTTAATAACGGGGTATATACTACGTTGCCCGTTGTGGTGTTTAATACCCATGTACCTTGTGGCGTGGTTATGCTCGTTTGTTGCCCTGCTGTGCTTGGGTCTAAGTCAATAGTATTGGTTACTACTGTACCATCTACATCGGTATCATTACCTTGTATAGCTGTTAGCGTTACTGCATTGTCCTCCAAAGTGGTAGTGCTATTAGCTACTGCCACTGGCGCATCGTTATCAGGTGTTACGGTTACTGTTAGTACTGCCGCATTACTTACTGCACCACTATTATCGTTGATGGTGTAAGTAATAGTAGCGGTGCCGTTGTAGTTTAATAACGGGGTAAACACTACGTTACCTGTGGTGGTGTTTAACACCCATGTGCCTTGTGGTGTGGTTATGCTCGTTTGTTGACCTAAGGTGCTTGGGTCTAAGTCAATACTGTTAGTTACAACTGTACCATCTACATCTGTATCGTTGCCTTGTATCGCCGCTAACGTTACTGCATTGTCCTCCAAAGTAGTTGCACTATTGGCTACTGCTACTGGCGCATCGTTATCAGGCGTTACCACTACTGTTAATAGTGCTTGGTTACTTAATGCGCCATTATTGTCTTTTATTGTGTAATTGATAGTGGCTGTCCCATTGTAGTTTAATAACGGAGTAAACACTACGTTACCCGTGGTGGTATTTACCACCCACGTGCCTTGTGGCGTGCTTATGCTCGTTTGTTGCCCAGCAGTTGTAGGATCTAAATCAATAGAGTTAGTTACCACCGTACCATCTACATCGGTATCGTTACTTTGTATCGCTGTTAAAGTTACTGCATTGTCCTCCAAAGTGGTGGTGCTATTGGCTACTGCTACCGGCGCATCGTTATCAGGTGTTACTGTAATGCTTATCGTCGCTTGATTACTTACTGCGCCGCTATTATCCTGTACCGTGTAATTAATTGGCGTAGCTGTACCGTTGTAATTTAATACGGGAGTAAACGTTACTACTCCAGCATTATCAACCGTATAAGTTCCTTGACCTGCTACCGTAAACGTGGTTTGTATGCCTGAAGTGTTAGGGTCTAAGTCTACCGTGTTTACTGCAATAGTACCATCTACATCGGTATCATTACTTACTACGTTTACAGTTAC
>JAYWFU010000052.1:0-87246 GCA_043778625.1 Bacteroidia bacterium
TGCTACTGTAAGCGTTAGTGGGCCTAGTTTAGCTTTTTACGCTTGGTTGCCTAATGCAACAACAGGCTGTAACACGTGCACTTATAATGAGGTTACTCCCACAAAAAACACTCAATACATTGTAACCTGTACCGACCTTAATGGCTGTATAGCTAAAGATACGGTGGAGGTAAAAATTAATGCAGATTTTGGTATATATATACCCAATGCTTTTACGGTAGATGGAAATAATTTAAACGACTATTTTAAACCTGTGGTGTGGGGCATAAAAACATATTACTTACGTATATACGACCGTTGGGGGCTATTAGTATATGAGGGTAACGAAACCCAAAAAGGGTGGGACGGTTACAAAGGCAATAAAATAGCTCCGCAAGACTTGTATGTATATGTGTGCGATGCTTCTCCCTATCAAGGGGTTAAGCAACACCGTACAGGAACTATTACTTTGTTGAGATAGAAAATTTAATTTATGCTTCGGATTAAGCAAAAGGCTTCTGCATAGTTTTTACCTATTGCAATACCCCAGCGCTGTGCTTGTATTTTAAGGGCTTCGGGCGAGCGAGGATGAGGATAATTACGTTTCTCAAATTCATAACTTTCCATACCTTTTATTTTAGTATCTATATTTTTTTCGGAAACGGATATAAACATATTTGGAATAAAATGTTTTGGGTCAGATGATGCACGCCACTCAGTGCCTGAAGGTGTTTCAAAGGTTATTAACGTTGTTACATTTTCATGTTCCATAGGGCGTGTAGCAGTTACTACAGCTTCAAATGTACGTTGATGGTCAATATTTAAGTCGCCACCATGATGTGTGAAAATTACTTGGGGATTAAAATTATTTTTTTCGTTTTCAATAACCTTAACAATATCTAACAGTGCAACGCTATCAAATCTATTATCAGCAAAATCGTAAATACTCACACTTTGATATCCAATGCACTTTTGAGCATCTAGTATGTTTTGTTTGTGTGTTGCTAATTCGCCTTCCCATTGTTGTTGGTTTCTTACATTAGCCCTTGATGTTATGCCTTCTCCTAATATTACTACGTGAATTATTGCTCCGTATTCAGTAATTAGTTTGTTCATGGTTGCCCCAAGCCCCAATAATTCGTCATCGGGGTGTGCTACTACAAGCATTATTTTTTTGTTTTGTAAACTTTCAATCATTGTATTAATTAATTTTCAAACATTTCTATGTTTAACGGAGTTCTTTTTCAATATTTTGTGTAGCTTTTTTTCCTAAAACGTCATTTAAAAATTTAGGTTTTAAGCCATGCCCAGGTCTAATTGAACGCAGGTTTTTTAATGTGAAAATATCTCCTATTTTAACATCGTCTACAACATAAAGTGAGCGTGAAAATTGCCGATTTTTTTCAACTTTAGACGAAATAACAATTTCACTTTTTCCCATTGCTTTTTCCATCAAGCGTACATTATCCACCATTGATTTAAACTCATTAGGCTCCATTGAAAACTCAGCATCTGCACCACCTAACGAGCGTTCTAAAATAAAATTTTTTTCAATTACAACACCTCCTAATGCAGTAGCACCTAGTGGCACTAACTCTCCTAATGTATGATCAGAAAGACCAACTAAGCAATTAAATGTGCTTTGTAGTGTAGGTATTACATTTAGATTAACTTCTTCTAATGGGGTTGGATATGCTGAGGTACATTTGAGTAAAATAATTTGATTATTACCTTCCGCTCTACAAGCTTCAACAGCATCTATAATATCTTCTTCACGCGCAATACCTGTAGAAATAATTATTGGCTTTTGTTTTGATGCCGCATATTTTATTAACGGAATATCGGTTATTTCAAACGATGCTATTTTATAAGCGGGTACATTAAGAGTTTCTAAAAAATCAACCGCTTCAATATCAAACGGCGAAGAAAAAAATAGCATTCCTAAATCCTCTGTAATTTTTTTTAATGGGGCGTGCCATTCCCACGGAGTAAAGGTTTGAGAATATAATTCAAATAAAGATTTACCATCCCACAATGTTCCGCCTTCAATCATAAAATCCTTTTTTTGAGAGTCTATTGTAATTGATTCTGGTTTTACTGTTTGTAGTTTAACACAATCAGCACCAGCTTTTTTCATAGCATGAATTGTTTGTACCGCTAAGTCAAAATTTTGTAAATGATTACAAGATAATTCTGCAATAATAAAAGAGGGTTCTCCAATTCCTACTTTTCGACTTCCTACATTAATTGTTTTCATAGTTTAGTAATTTTTTATAACACTCTGGGATTATTGATTTAAAAGGCTTTTTTGTAAAAAATTTAATTCCTCTTCTACGTAAATAATCTCTAAAATCTTCCTCTTCTTCCATTAACTCACCCGAAGTCTCCATTGTATCTAGTTTAAAAACAACATTGTTACACGCTATAGTAAATTCTTGCTCGTTAAATATAATTTTAGTGGTTAAATATTTAAATATTTTTTGATTTTCGTATTCCTTAATTATCTCTTTTACAAGTATGTGATTTTTCTCTTTATTATGAATTGGATAATAATTTTCTTTAATAATTTTTACAGGAATACCAGCAGCTAAACACCCATCAGGTAAGTTTTTGTTAATTAAAGTATTTACTCCTATTACAACATTATTTCCAATAATCGTGTTTGCTAACACCGTACTTTTTGCAGGAAGCCAAACATTACTACCAATATTTACCTCTCCAAATTGTGCTGGAAAACCCTTTAATACAGGAGGAAATGAACCATGTGTCCACACATCTACATATTCTCCAATTCCCACGTCGTCTCCAATAGTTATAGGGTAGTTTATATTAAGTTTTACATAAGCACAAATCATACAATGTTTCCCTACTGTTAACCTAGAGTTATAACTTAATTTCCCGCCATGTCCAACCACTACGTTTGAGTCTAAAAACAAATATTCTCCAAACGAGCAACTCAATCCTGTAATATCATTTTTATGCCCAAAAATCGAGTTGTCATCTATTTTTAAATACTCTCCTATTAAAAAAGAATTATCGTTACCAATAACTACATCATTACCAATAATACACTTTGTGGCTCGTATAATATTGTTTTTACCAATTTTAAAATTGGTGCCAATAATTAACTCTTCTCCTATAAAGTAAGATGAATTACCTAAATCAATTTTTTTCATTTTGAGAATTTAAATTCATAGTTATTGTACTTTTCTTTATTTATAGACACTTCGCTTGTTTTTTTGAAAAATATTTTTTCAAAAACTTTATTCAACGCAACATTAGATTGCTTTACTTGTGCTAAAAATTTAACTTTTGGGAATATGGTTTTAAGACTCCAAATAGCAGTTGTAAGCATAACCTCTCCGTATCCTTGTTTGCGAAATTTTACATCAATAGAATAATCTATTTCCGCACAGTTATTTACAATATCAAAGCGTACCTGACCTAGTGGTATATTGTTTTTTTCAAAAAAATACAATAGCGTTTTATCTGAATTTAATCGCGCTAAAAACCAAGTAGAATGACTTTCTAAAGTTATTAGATTTTGATTTATTGAGTTTTCTCTAACCTGTTGCTCATTTACCCAATTAAAATAGGTAGTTAAGTCGTTTTCTTGTGCTAGTCTTGCTTTGAGATTTCTTTCTTTTTCTAAATTTTCAAAAATTGAAACAATATTTTGTTGTGAATTACCTGAAAAAAATAAAGAGCGATGTTCTAAATATTTTGTGTAATTATTTATAATTCTAAAATTAGCGCATATTTTGCTTAAATTACTTATTCTAAATGCAAGGTTATTTTTCAGAAAATAAGAATAATTATTTTTTTGATTATCTGCTGTTTTATACAAAAACAAAACACCTCCCACTGTAGCATATTCATACGATACAGTACTTGCAGAACAAATACCAACTGAAAAGTGTTGCATTAGTTCACACATTTTTTCTTCAGAAATGTTTTTGTGTACATTAATTTTAACATTAGGGTACTTGGTAATACAGGAATTTAACTCGTTGGTAAATTTATAACAGCTTCCTATTACAATATCTATTTGTGTTATATCCTTTATCTTTAAGCATTGCTTTAGTGCTTTTAGTGTATAATTATAGATGTCAGTTCCTCCTAAATTTATGAAAGCACTTTTCATATCAAGTTGTTTAAAAGATTGTGCTGAATTATAAAAAAAAGATTGCCTAAGTATACTGTATTTTGTACCTAAATACAAGCGAGTATAATGTTCTACTGAGTATTTTTTATTAGTAATTCCTCCACCATGATTAATGATAATATCAGCAACAAAATGACGGTTAAATAAATCATCTATACAAACTAATTTAAAGCTATTTTCTTTTAAAATTTGCTCGTAGTTTGTATCAAAATTATAACAGTCAATAACTATTATGTCGTTTTTACTTAACACATGCCGAGCTATAAAAATAGCTTCATCAGCTATATTATCAAAAACAGGGATTTCAATTGTCTTACTACAAACTAACGGTATTTTGTTTGAGTAAAAATTCATCAGTATGGCGTGTTAAAAATATACAATCAAACTTATTATTAATCATACTTGCTAAGCTAAGTAAGCGCATAACATCATGCCCATATCCTGTAGATGAATTGCCATCTGCACGAAAAAAAACTTTATTGTTCTTTAATGCGGAATTAATTTCCATAATCTGAATTAGGACGAACCAACTCTATACCTTTTTCAGCGAGTTCGTTAAGAGCTTGTGTAGTTAAGGGAGAATTTTTCATATTCAACTTAACGGGCTCAGCTTTGTTCATATACTCGTTTATATAACGGTCTAATTCAGGTCCTTTTTTAGCAAAAGAACATGCCGCTAAAATTCGTTCTTGAGACTCGTCAACTTTTAAAAACGAGGGGACAAATCTTTCAAAATAATCTAATACAAAATTCGGGAATAATTTTAAACGTACAGCATTACCGCTATGTAAAGTTCTCAAATTCCAAATTGCAAAATCTCCAACCTCAATATCTAATAATACTGATTTACCAGTTTTATTTTTGTGAGAACCTTGCTTAACTTTTAAACCGCCACTATAATTTTTGTGGTCTTGTGTATATATTCCAAAGCGCACAATTGGATAATCTCCCTTCCAGTCATCACCTTTATTAAATTCTCTATCTACATTATCTCTATGAAACCCTCTAAAACCAACACCAAACTGAAATGCACTATCTCCAAAATATACGATTTCTTGCCCTAACAATTGCCTAACAATATTTAAAATTCGGTCATCTAAAAGCATTGGTCTAATTAAGTCCTTACTCATTAAATTACCTCTTAATCCACGGGCATTTTTATTTTTTATATTAAATACTAATCATTTTTTAGTATCAATTTCGTATTGTGCGTAACAGTTTTTTCTAAATATATTAACTTCTTCTTTAGTAAATAAATTCTTTACTAAAAAATAACCATCTTCCTCAAATTTTTGTTTGTTAATTGTGTCCATTACAATTTTTTTTGTTCAATGTGTTTATTTATTGCTACTAAGTTAGGGTGTGTAAAGTAGTAGTTGTTTTACTTGTGTGCGAGTTAAATAAATGTTACCATTTTCGGGCTTCTAGTACTAAGCGAGCTAAGAGTATAAATACTGCCGCAAGGCTTGCAAAATAAATAATATCGCGGGTATCAATAACGCCACGGCTTAACGATAGGTAATGTTGATTAATGCTCAAGGCGTAAAATAAGCCATCGAGATGAGCATCAACTAACAATTCGGCTACATAATCGAGCCCTGTATACGTTACAAAACATAGTAATAGTGCCGTTAAAAAAGCAATGATTTGATTATCGGTTATGGCACTTGCAAATATACCAATAGCCACAAATCCAACTGATAGTAACACTAAACCAAGATACGAACCCCACGTGGCTCCTCCATCTAAATTACCCTGCGGGAACCCCAAGTGATGTACTGAATAATAATATACCAAAGTAGGTAGTAACGCTATAATTACCAAGGTTACTCCTGCCCAAAATTTAGCTAATACTATGGTTAATTCGCTCAGGGGCTTTGTTACTAATAGCTCTAGTGTACCTAATTTTTTTTCGTCGGCAAAGGCACGCATAGTTATAGCAGGTATCAAAAACATAAATACCCATGGAGCCATAGCAAATAAGGTGTCCATGTTGGCATAGCCTGCATCTAACAAATTACTTTCGCCCGGAAACACCCACATAAACAAACCTAGTAGTACAATAAATACTATCATTACCACGTAGCCAATAAGAGAGTTTAAAAAACTTTTTACCTCTTTACTATATAACGAATACATTGGATTTTGCTTTAGTAATTAATTACCTGCTCCTCAATATCCACAGGTATTGCACGAGGTTCGTATTGTTGTGTACGTAGCTGTGGTTCGTAACCTGCCTCACGTATAGCCTCTTGTATGGTTTTGTACGTAAAGCGGTGTGGCGCACCTGCGGCCGACACCACGTTTTCTTCAATCATAATACTACCAAAATCGTTAGCGCCTGCTTTTAAGCACAATTGCGCCGTTTGCTTGCCTACCGTTAACCATGAGGCTTGTATGTTGTCAATGTTAGGTAACATCATGCGGCTAAGTGCTATCATGCGTATGTATTCGTCGGCACTTACGGTGTTTTTAATTCCTTTTAATCGGTTTAATAAAGTACCATCGTCCTGAAACGGCCATGGAATAAAAGCAATGAAGCCTTTGCTACTAGCAGGTTTTTCGCTTTGTACTTGGCGTATCCATGCCAAATGTTCAAAACGTTCGTAGATAGTTTCTACGTGTCCAAACATCATGGTGGCCGATGTGGTAATGTTTAATTTATGTGCTGCGCGCATCACGTCCAGCCACTCCTGCCCTCCGCATTTACCCTTACTTATTAGCCTGCGCACACGATCGTTGAGTATTTCGGCACCTGGACCAGGTAAGCTATCTAATCCTGCAGCTTGTAGTGCCGCTAATACTTCGGTGTGAGTTTTACCTTCGAGTTTAGCAATGTGTGCCACTTCTGGCGGGCCCAGCGAATGTAGTTTTAAATTAGGATATAGTTGTTTTAATTCTTTAAACAAACCTACGTAATACGCCAAATTCAAGTCAGGGTGGTGCCCTCCTTGCAACAATAATTGCTCACCACCGTACTTAAATGTCTCTTCAATTTTTTGTTTGTAGGTTTCAATACTTGTAATATACGCTTCAGTATGCCCTGGTATACGGTAAAAATTACAAAATTTACAATTGGCTATACACACGTTGGTAGTGTTTAAATTTCTATCAATAATCCAAGTAACATTTTTAGAATTGTTTTTTTTAACATTACGCAACGTATGCGCAACGTGCATTAAATCCGCCGTTGGGGCGTGTTCAAATAAATATACACCCTCTTCAATAGTTAAAAATTCGAAGTTAAGGGCTTTAGTGTATAGTTGCGAAAGTTGCATGTTAAAATTAGTTTTAGTTTGTATTATTTAATGTAAAATACTAATGATATTTGACGATGTAAATATATTTTTTATACTATTGTGAAACACAATAATTTTAAGAATAATTTTAGTACTACTATATTCACACAATGGAAAACGAACAATTACCCAAAATAGGTATAAGCATAGGCGATGTAAACGGAATAGGAATGGAAGTAACCATAAAATCGCTGTTAAATAAAGAAATTAACAAAACGTTTACCCCAATAGTATACGGTAGTAGTAAATTGGCTACTTTTTTTAAAAAAGAAATGCACCTTAACGATTTTAACTTTGCACTAGCTAAAGACCATAGCCAAATAAATCCTAAGCAAAGTAATATGCTGAATGCTTGGGATAATGAAATTAAAATAGAGCTCGGACAAGAAACTCCAATAGGTGGCGAGTACGCCATAAAATCGTTGCGTGCAGCGGTGGCCGACCTCAAAGCCAACAAAATTGATGCACTGGTAACAGCACCCATTAACAAAAGTAATGTGCAAAGTAGTACGTTTAACTACAAAGGACATACTGATTATTTAGCCGCTGAATTTAACGTAGGCGATAATTATGCAATGATGCTGGTAAGCGATAAACTACGTGTATCGCTTATTACGGAGCATGTGCCACTATCGGAAGTGAGCAAAAATATTTCTATCGAAAAAATTGTAGCCAAAATAACAGTGATTAACGAGTCGCTTAAAAAAGATTTTTTAATCCCTCGCCCGCTCATAGCATTACTTGGGCTTAACCCACATGCGGGCGACAAAGGTCTGCTAGGTAAAGAGGAATTACAAATTATACTACCCGCTATTGAGTTGCTCAAACAAAAAGGAATTATGTGTTTTGGCCCTTATAGTGCCGATGGTTACTGGGCTAACAGCACTTACACTAAGTTTGACTGTACGGTAGCCATGTATCACGACCAAGGCTTAATACCGTTTAAACAACTTTGTTTTGATAACGGAGTAAATTTTACGGCAGGCTTACCCATAGTGCGTACATCGCCCGACCACGGCACAGCCTACGACATTGCCCCTAAATTTATTGCTGATGAGAACAGTATGCGCCAAGCATTGTACACTGCCGTAGATATAGTTAAAAACAGAGCCCTACACGCCGAATGGACTAGCAATACCTTAGTCCCCAACCCACGCTTGAGCCAACGAATAACTAACGCAAGGGAATAAGTTTTTAATAGTGACACTAAAGCAAAACATACCCTTTCGTTTTTATATTGTAGCGCGCTTATGTATTATGCTTGCGTTACATATACAAATGACTATTGTGGGCCTACAACTATATTACGAATATGACCGAAGTGCTTACGCATTGGGGTTGTTAGGTTTGTTTGAAGCTGCACCATTCATCATATTATCCTTGTTTAGTGGCTATATTGCTGATAAATACAACCGTAAAACAATATGGCTATTGGCTATTACTGGTTTTTTGTTAGCATCGTTTTTTTTATGGGCTACCACTAACCATATTATTAGTTTTTCGTTATTGCAAGGTAAAGAAATACTATACGCTGTTACATTTTTCTTAGGTATACTTAGGGCATTCACAGCATCAGCAGTGCCTCCATTATTATCACAAATAGTATCTCGCGAAAACATTACTGTAGCCTCTACCTGGAGTGCTACCTCGTGGTACATAGGCGGTATAGCAGGGCCTGCGGTAGGTGCTTATTTATATGGTACTACAGGCGCATCGATTTCGTATCAATTAAACTGTGTATTGTTTGCCATGGGTATAGTATTAATTATGTGTATAAAAGCTGGTACACAAATAAAGTCCGATAGTCGCGAGCCAATATTTACAAGCATTGCGCAAGGTTTTAAATTTGTACTAAGTAATAAAATTGTATTAGGCGCTATGTCTTTGGATATGTTAGGCGTATTGTTTGGCGACGCTATTGCACTGCTGCCCGTATTTAGCGATAAGGTATTACACCTTGCACCCCAATATTATGGCTACCTGCGCATGGCACCTACCTTGGGTGCGCTTATTACTTCATTGGCATTAACACGTTATTCGCCACTAAACAATACGGGTAATAAGTTATTAATATGTATGGCGTGTTTTGGAGCATTAAACATTGTAATGGGATTAAGTACGCAATACTACACCACATTCATTGTGCTGTTTTTAGCTGGCATGGCTGATAATGTTAGCGTAGTTATACGCCATAGCATAATGCAGTTAATGACTCCTGATGGTATGCGAGGCAGGGTATCAGCCATTAATAGTATTTTTATAGGCTCGAGTAACGAAATTGGTGCTTACGAATGCGGGCTAGTGGCTCGTTTAATAGGTTTAGTACCCGCTATAGTGTTTGGTGGTAGCATAACCATAGTGGTAGCAGTAGTTATAGCTATTGTAGTACCTACGTTGCGTAGGTTTGAATTAAAAAACCACATTTAATTTTTTCAGTTAAATTATTAATTCTCACATTATATCTTAATAAATAATATGTTAATAATTATTCCGCTACTTATCACTATTTAAACAAAAATAACATGGCAGTATTCATTTTTTAATTTTAATTTAGCACATAAATTAATAATCATTTTAAACAAAAAAATAACTCATGGCAGTATTAGTAAACAAAAAATCAAAACTTATAGTTCAGGGTTTTACAGGTAGCGAAGGAACTTTTCATGCTGAGCAAATGATAGCTTACGGCACGCAACTAGTAGGTGGCGTTACGCCAGGCAAAGGCGGACAGGAGCATTTGGGCAAACCCGTATTTAATACTGTAGCCGATGCTGTAACTAAAACAGGCGCTGACACTTCAATTATATTTGTACCGCCAGCATTTGCAGCCGATGCAATTATGGAAGCTGCTGATGCAGGCATTAAAGTTATAGTATGTATTACTGAGGGTATACCTACCAAAGATATGATTGCTGCTAAAGCTTATTTAACAGGTAAAGATTGCCGCTTAGTTGGCCCTAACTGCCCAGGTATTATTACTGCCGACGAAGCCAAAGTAGGCATTATGCCAGGCTTTGTATTTAAAAAAGGACGTATTGGTATTGTATCGAAATCGGGTACATTAACCTACGAAGCGGCTGACCAAGTGGCTAAGGCCGGTATGGGTATATCAACCGCTATTGGTATTGGTGGCGACCCTATTATTGGTACAACTACTAAAGAAGCTGTTGAACTATTAATGAACGACCCTGAAACCGACGCAATAATAATGATAGGCGAAATAGGCGGAAGTCTTGAAGCCGAAGCTGCTCGCTGGGTTAAGGCTGACGGTAACCGCAAACCAGTAGTAGGCTTTATAGCTGGACAAACTGCGCCACCAGGGCGCCGTATGGGTCATGCTGGGGCTATTGTTGGTGGGGCTGACGATACTGCTGCTGCTAAAATGCAAATTATGCGCGATAACGGAATTCATGTTGTGGATAGCCCTGCACAAATTGGTGCTACTATGGCTAAAGCTATGAATATGTAATGTATTGCCCTAAGCTGGTATAAATACAATTATTTTTAATAATAAAAAAGTCCCTTACCCAAATTGTGTAAGGGACTTTTTTATTTAATTTCACCTACTCTAAATTTAATACAACCCAACTACAATGCTATCTAACAAAGAAATAAGTAACCTCATAAAATTAAATGCGCAGTTATTAGAACTACACAACGGCAATGCATTTAAAATAAAAACACTCGTAAACGCAGCATTTAGATTAGGACGTATTGAACAACAATTATTTAGTTTATCGCAAGACGAACTCGAAAAAATAGAAGGAATAGGCAAAGGCATTGCTGCTAAAATAGTTGAAATTAGTACCACTGGAACCATTATCGATTTACAAGAGCTAATAGCCCAAACACCTGCTGGAGTTATTGATATAATGAGTATTAAAGGTGTAGGCCCTAAAAAAGTAGCTTTAATATGGAAAGAATTAGAAGTAGAAACAGTGGGCGAATTGTTATATGCCTGCAAAGAAAATAGATTAGTAGATATAAAAGGCTTTGGCGAAAAAACGCAAGCAGAGGTTATTAAAGCCATTGAATTTAAGTTACAACATTCGGGGCAATACCACTACGCAAGTATTGAGGTAGTTGCTAACGAACTACTTACGCAACTACACCTAATTAAAGGGGTAAGTGCCGTTGCCATTACTGGCGATTTTTACCGTAAAACACCTACTATAAGTTATTTGCAATACGTAGTGCAGTGTGCTAATGTTGATTTTATTATCGCTCATTGCAACACAACCTACGGCAACGTTACCACGGCAATTGACGCATATAACAATACTATTTTAAATTTTACTACTGATACAAGTATAAACATACAATTGGTAGTGAGCAGTGTAAATTCAATCGCATTTAACCAGTTATATTACAGCTTTGCTAATGGCGATGGTATTTTTAAATTATTAAACATAACGGCAGCTCAACACAACTTAGCTACCGAAACCGAATTATTTGCACACGGAGGCTGGCCATATATAATACCCGAAATTCGTGAGGTATGCTACGCTCCTACCCTATTGCAAAACACTAACGCCAACGAGTTAGTACAACTGGCTAACTTACGGAGCATACTGCATTTTCATACCACCTACAGCGATGGCAAACACACACTAACACAAATGGCCAACCACGCACAACAACTTGGCTTTGGCTATGTTGGCGTGTGCGACCACTCGCAAAGTGCATTTTATGCTAATGGCTTAACACCTGATAGAGTAGAACAACAACATATTGAAATTGAAAAATTAAATAAAACATATACTCCTGATTTTAAAATTTTTAAAGGTATTGAGTGCGATATTTTAAACAATGGCGATTTAGATTATACCAACGATGTGCTTGCCACCTTTGATTTTGTAGTAGCCTCGGTACACAGTAATTTAAAAATGAATAAAACCAAAGCTACCGAGCGAGTATTACGCGCTATACACAATCCGTACACCACTATATTAGGGCATCCTACGGGTAGGTTGTTATTATCACGCCCTGGGTATGAATTGGAATGGGCCGAAATTTTTAAAGCCTGCGCCACAAAACAAGTTGTAATTGAACTTAACGCACACCCTTACCGTTTGGATTTAGACTGGACACTCATTCACCAAGCGCAGCAAGCAGGCTGTATGCTTAGTATTAACCCCGATAGCCACGAGATGCAAGGTTTTAATGACCTACAATACGGTGTACACGCTGCACGCAAGGGTTTACTTACTAAAAGTAATACATTTAATACACTTAATTTGCAGGAGTTTGAGCTGTATTTAAAAACAAAAAAGCGAGGATAATTTGTTAACCGTTGAGCTACATTATTTGTTAATCAACCCAAAGTCAAGCGCAATCCAATAGGTGCTAAAAAAATCTTTATCAGCGGCAAACGTACCTACTGCTCCGCCTTGTATTGGTCCATTACCCGGGTCAATCATTAATGTATGACCTAAGTTATTTACTTCGTAAAAACATACGGCATTACCATACTTGTATTTAGTAATGTTAGCTTGGTTATTAAATGCACTGTAAGTTGTGGTTGGTAGGCTATCTATGTTATGTAGTGCCGTCCATTGGTTAATGAGTGTGTACGAATTTTTAATGTTTACTACCAAATCATTTTTTCCGTGTAGTACTACTAATCGTGGATAAGGTTTAGCATAAGTTGGGTTTTGGGCGTGCACGTATTCTTTTAACTCATTAGCTGTATAACCGCTAGGGCTAAGCATTGTTTTTAAACTATTTAACGGATTTGCACTAGGCACAAAAGGCCCACCAGCTAATATTGCCCCTGCATTAAATAGTTGTGGATAATTGGCCAGTAGCGCTACACTCATTAGTGCGCCTGCTGATAAGCCATAGGCAAATATTTTAGTAGTATCTATTACATACTTTTTTTGCACTTCGTTTATCATTTGTTTTATAGAATATACTTCTCCGTTATCTTTTGTAATATCGTTTTGCAAAAACCAATCGAAACAGCCTTGCGGATTATTTAAAAATTTTTGCTGTGGATACAGTACATAAAAACCGTACTCGTCGGCCAACTTATTCCAACCAGATTGCTCCGCTATACTTTTAGCATTTTGCGTGCAACCATGTAGTACCACTACCAAAGGCTTTGGGGCATTACTACTATTAATGGGCACGTGTACAAACGCTTTTAAATTACCTGGATTAGTCCCATAATCAGTTAAAGGTATTAAGTTCTGTTGTGCCAATGTTACCTCCGTAATGCAACAACTAAATAATAATACAATAAGGTTTATTAAAAAACAGTTCATATTACGCTCCAAATATTTTTTTGTACCACGGTTTGTTATCCTCGCTGCCATAGCCTGCCGAGTAGCTATAACCGTACACATAACTATAGCCATAACCGTAAAGGTAGCCATAAGCTCCGTTGTAATTACGTGTATTATTACGCTTTACACCATTAAGTATGTACGACACCTTATCAATATTATTTATCTTAAATATTTCTTCTGCATTTTCTACCGAACGCTTGTTGGCATAACCTGTATTTAATACAAATATGTTGGCATCGGTATATTTCATAAGTACTATACCATCGGTTATTAAGCCAATTGGCGGCGTGTCTAATATCAAATAATCATAGTTAGCTTTGGCATAGGCTATTAACTCTTGCATTCGATTATTTAATATTAATTCGGACGCATTAGGCGGAATAGGCCCGCACACTATGGTACTTAGGTTATCCACACTGGTTGATTTTATTACGGCCTCAATTGGCAATTGCCCCGATAAATAGTTACTCATACCCACGTCCGACACTACATTCAACCCCTTATGTACCTTGGGGCGGTGCATATCCATTTCTACTACTAACACTTTTTTGTCAGACTTTGCAAGTAGTGCCGAAAGATTTAATGAGCAAAACGTTTTTCCTTCGCCCGGATTGTAAGATGTTATTAATATAACCCGCGATTCTTTTTTATGACTAATTAAATATTCTAGGTTAGTTCTAAATGTTCTAAACGATTCGGTAACAGGGGCTTTGGGATTAGCATTAACCACCAAGTACGACGATAGAGTTTCTTTAGCTTGCTGTATTTCGGCGATTATAGGGCGATGTGTGGCTAACTTTAATTCGTCAACGCTTTCAATTTTATCAAAAAACATTACACGCAAAAACACGAGTATCAAACTAATAATGGCAGCTATACCTATGAAGGTAGTAATTATTTGTTTTTTGTCGGGAGCTACCACACCAATGTTTCGTGCTACTTCCACGATTTTGGTTTCGGGTACTAAGCCTGCTTTTGTTATAATGGTGTTAGCACGTTTTTCTAACAAAAACAAATACATTTTTTCGTTTACCTGCAATTTACGCTGTATGTTAAGTATGTCGCGTTCTTTTTTTGGTATTGTTTTAATATTATTTTCGTATGTGCCAATTTGTTTTTGCACTCTACCACGTGCGCCAATTAAGGCTTTGCGCAAATTTACCAAGTAGGTTAGCAAGTTAGTTTTAACACGCCCCATTTTTTCGTCAGTAATTTTTAATGCCTCGTTACCTTCGTTGGTAGAGTACATTTGATTAATACGAGAAATTTGCATCGTGTATAATTCGTTTACGCTTTTGGTTAAAAAAGCATCGTCATTTAACACGTATACTGACGGTGGCAATAACACAGGGTCTTTATTCTCTACAATGTATTTTTCTAAGGCATCAATAGTCCCTAGCTTTAAGTTTAACTCAGTACTTTGCCCATCGTAAGCACTTAATTTGGTAAAATAATCTTTTTCTTGTTCGTCTAAATCCAATATCGATTTGGAGGATTTATAGTTTTCTAAATTATCTTCGATACCTGTAAGTACGCCCGTTACCTCTTCCAATTGCTTGTCAATATAACGCAACGTATTATCGCTAATTTGATATTTAGTTTCTAATGTATTTTCGGTGTATAGTTGCGTAAGTGTATCCAAAAATGTTACGGCACGTTGCGCAATTTCGTCACGCACATTTATAGTCATAATAGTAGAGTTAGCGGCTACTGTAGCAGTTATAGCACCCTTAAACTTATTGGTAAGTGTTGTTTTATCATGAAACACTACATAATAATTTATTTCTTGCAACTCCTCCGCACTTTGCTTAGTAATGTTAAGTGCTCGTAGTTGAATAATAAATATATCGTTAGAAAACACTTCGTTATATTTTACTTTATCTATACGAGGCACACCGTTAAACGTATATTTAAGTTCTATATAAGTAGGGTTGTCAATTTTAATATATATTGGTACTTCGTAAAAGGTAGGCGATACATTTTTTACGGTAATTTTAAATGGCAAATTTTCGTATATCTCTGTAGTGCGTAAGCGCCCAGTGATGTAGTACGACACGTTTAAATCCAGTTTATTTACAGCACGTGCCACTAAATCGTGCGACTTGAGTATGTTTACCTCGTCAGCATAATCCTTGTAATAGTCAGTCCACCACGGAAAACCAATACCTTGGTTAATTTCTTGGCTATAACCAGTTTCTTTATTGTTTAATAATATTTGCGACTGGGCAGAATATATATCTACCATTTTGTAAGTATATACATAGCCTGCTGCTGCTGCAATGGTTATTAAGCTAATAACTATTAGTATGTTTTTACGAATAACACGTGCCGCAAAAGCTATGTCCTCAGCGTTTATAAGCGCTTTTTTTTTATTAAATTCTATATTGTTATTTTCCATAGTAGTAGTTATAAATATGCTACAAAATAAATTGTATGCCTATGTTTTTTGAGGTTTCTTTTTGGCCGCTGGAAACAGTATGTTATTCAATATTAATCGATAGCCTGCTGAGTTAGGGTGTAGGTTTAAATCCGTTGGAGGGTCGCCCACTGCGTGCTGATAATCCTCAGGGTCGTGCCCTGCATAAAAAGTCCAAGTACCTTTGCCAAACTCACCATGTATGTATTTGGCTTCGCCTATGGCTTTGTTTTCGCCTAATATTAATACACCAGGTTTAATATACTCCTTACGAAACGCAGTGGTTTGCCCCATAAATCCTTTAATAATTTGCTCGTGATTTTGGCATAACATAGTAGGCACAATATCCCACTTGGCACTAAATTCAAATAGGCTAAATACATCGTTTTCCTTACTTATTTTGCGAGTTTGTGTGGCATCAATATCCGAGTACTCGTACTCCATAGGGTTAGGGTGCAATTTAAAATTTTGAAACGCAAATGTATTTGTAAATTTTAATTTTGAATTAGCGTTAGGGTCGGACGCATCGCCATCAAACATATCCTCGCATATATCCACACCATCGGCAGCTAGAGCAATATCATAACTATCGGTACCGCTACACATCGTAAACAAAAAACCGCCACCTGCCGTAAACTCCTGTATGCGCTTGGCCACACCTAATTTAAGCTGCGACACTTTGTTAAATCCTAATTTAGTAGCGCGTGCTTCGGCGGCACGCTGTTCTTCTTGGTACCATGCTGCGTTGCGGTAAGCGGCATAAAACTTACCGTACTGCCCCGTAAAATCTTCGTGGTGCAGGTGTAGCCAATCGTAAGTGGGGAGCTTGCCTGCAATAATTTCTTCGTCGTATATTTTTTCGTAGGGTATTTCGGCGTACGCTAATACTAGTGTTACGGCATCGTCCCAAGGTTGCTTTGTTTTGGGGGTATACACTGCTATTTTGGGTGCTTTCTCTAACTTAACTACTTCCATATTAACTTGTGGGTCGGCTATTTCTTGAAGTATTAAATTTACTCGTGCATCAGCAATAACTTCGTAACTAATACCACGTATGTTAAGTTCATTTTCAACTGGTTGTAGATTTTTAATTAAAAAACTTCCGCCACGGTAGTTAAGCAACCACTGAATATCTACGTTATTGCTAATAGTCCAATAGGCTAATCCGTAGGCTTTTAGGTGATTTTTTTGGCTTTCGTCCATAGGAATCAATAACGACGAGGCGTGTGCAACTACACTACACAACAGCACTACCACTAAACATATACTACGCATCATTACAACGATTTTTTATTATTGGAGTTAAAAATAGGTATTAAAACTGCTAACGCCTAACACAAAGTGTGCTAGTTATTTTGAGTGTTTAATTTTATTGTTTCGAAAGCAAATTTCATACATGAGCTTATGTACTCATCAATTTCGCTTAATAGTAATGGAGAAGTATGTAATTTTTCTAATATTATTTTTTGATTAAAGGTTAATCTATAATATTCTTCATACAACCCAATACTTAATTCAAAAGTAATATTTTCGGTTTTACTGTTTTTTGCACCTATAAAGTTCATCTTCCAGCAAATTACATTTACATTGTGGTTGTGTTGCAACTGTTCTTTTAATAATGTAAATGAATTACCTACTTCTTCCTGTATAACTCCACCTAAGTCAAAACTATTGGTATCGTTTGAAAGCACAAATAGTGTTTTAAATTCTAAAAGTTTTTCAGAAAGTTTTTGAACCAAAGGAATTAAATCATTCTCAATACATTTACTCACAATTTCATCAGTTCTACTATTGTTTTTTTCAACCGTTGCTAATTGTGCTTTTGTCCACAATGCAATTTCTTTTTGAATATCATCCATCTCTTCTATGCTTTCGCCCTTAGTGGCTTTTAAAGTAGTTTGTAAGCTCCATAAGGCTTGCTTAGCTATGTAATCCACAAAGGCATTAATATTGCCTACATCAGCTTGATTAAGAGCGGCTAGGTAGTTTTTTTTATCTGCCGACTTTATAATTACAGGTGGTAAATTATTTTTAATTAATACATAATTCATCAGCAAGCGAGATATTCTACCATTGCCATCATCAAACGGATGGATGCACACAAATTTGTAATGTAACTTAGCCGCAATTTCTATGGCATGCATTTCGTTATTAGCAATTGCATCAATATACCATTGCATTAACTCGCCCATTTTTATTGGAGTTTCGGCAGGAGAGGCATACTCAAACATTTCACCATTTTGCAACCTTACCGAATTAGGGTGTTGCTTGTAATTACCTACTGTAATTAATCTACGAGTGGGGGTTCCGTCAAGCGTTTTAGCTTTTTTGTAAAAAGCACGTACTAATATAGTTTCATTTAAGTTTTTAATAAACGTTTCGTTTAATGGACGCTCTGTATCTATTGCTAAATCTTGTATTAAGGCGTAAGCCAAATCATGCGCTTTCATTTCTTCTAACTCACGTAAATCGTGATTGCCATCAGTCCTATCAAAAAACAATAATAGCTCCGTATTGGCATACGTAAGCGTGTTACCCTCAATGTGGTTGCTATTGTAATTAAATTCTAACCTAAATTTTTTAGCTAACCTTTTTTTATTTTCAATAGTAATTGGTTGCAACTCGTTAATTTGAGTTACTAATGATTCAATTTCAGTTAAAATAGATTGCATTTTTATTCAGATTAGTTAATGTTTCGATAGCTAATTTTATTAGTTAACTACCCATGTATAGCCTCGTAAGCCGCTTTAATAGTAGCACCTGCGTTGCCAATAAATATTTGGTTGTTTACAATAATTACAGGGCGTTTTAAAAACGTGTACTCCATGAGTATGTATTTTTCGTAATCGGCCTCAGTAAGTACTAATTTATCGAGCCCAAGCGAGCGGTATTTCATAGCCTTACGACTAAATAAATTTTCGTGCGTACCTGCTAACCCAACCATAGTAATGAGCTCGGCAGGGGTTACTGGTGCTGATTTAATTTCGCGCAGTACTGTAGTAGCAGGCAAATTTAATTGGTCCATTATTTTGGTACAAGTGCGGCAAGTACTAAGGTAAAATACGGTTATTTTATTATTAGACATTTTGATTTTAGGTTTATGTATATATTTAACAAATTTAAAAAAATAATAATGCCAGTGAAGCCTGCTATTAACAATGTATTAAAGCATGTAAGTATTCAAAAAATAATTATCCCTATTGCATTAGGGTTAAGTTGCATTGCCTACTTATTGTACACCAAAATAACCGCTAACACATTTAGCAACATTCGTTGGACTAACGTTTCTACACTTGCAATGCTACTTGCCCTGCTAATGCTTGCACTCCGCGACTTTGCCTACATGGTACGTATGCGTATATTAAGCAAGCAACACTTGAGTTGGAAACAGTGTTTTGACGTAGTATTTTGCTGGGAATTTGCTAGTGCAGTAGCACCTGGTGCTATTGGTGGTGGATTTGCCTTTGCCATATTTGCACTACACAAAGAGCAACTACCATTGGGTAAAAGCCTAGCAATAGTGCTACTTACCAGCTTTTTTGATGGATTGTTTTTTATCATAGGTGCACCGATTTTATACTTTACGTTTGGCAAAGCGCAATTATTTTACAATGTAACTAATTCAACACAAGTTATTAGCAATAGCCAAGCATTACACAGTGCGTTTTGGAGTATTTATTGCTTGGTAATAGTGTACAAATTAATAGTAGGTTACGCATTGTTTATAGATGCTGGCGCAATAAAAAAAATATTGCAAAAACTATTTAGCATACCGCTATTACAACGTTGGAAAGTAAAAGCCTTAGCCACTGGCGACGAACTTATTATAGCTTCGCAAGAATTAAAACAAGAAACAGTAAGTTATTATTTAGGCGGATTTGTAGCCACGGTAGCATCATGGACGGCCCGCTTTACAATTGTTAACTGCATAATTATTGCATTTTCGGCTGGCGATATTCCCCAACTATTATTGTTTGCAAGGCAGGTAGTGGTAGGTATTTTAATGATGGGCACTCCAACCCCTGGCGGGGCGGGCTTAGCCGAACTTTCGTTTGGTAATTTTTATGGCGAATTTATTAACAATGCAGGTTTAACGGTAGCACTGGCACTGTTGTGGCGTATGTTTTCGTATTATCCGTATTTAATTATGGGGGCAATAGTAGTACCCCGTTGGCTGCGTAGAGTAATAGCTAATTAAATTAAGTAAAATAAAATAAACTTATTTGTGTTTTTCGAGTTTATCCAACTTACTATTAATATTGTTGAGTAGTTCAAATTGTTTGGCTTGTGTATCAAACAACGTTTTAATTTGTTCCTCAAGCAATAAATTCATTTTTTGATGCAGACTTCTAATTTCCATCTCTGCTTTAAGATTTATTAAATAATCGCTTTCGCCTCGTACCCGATCTTTTTCCTCCTGACGGTTTTGACTCATCATAATTATTGGTGCTTGTAATGCTGCAATACACGACAATATAAGATTCATTAATATGAACGGATAAGGGTCAAAATGCGCTCCGACTGGCGTAAGTACGTTAAATAAAATCCAGACGGTTAATATACAACCGAACAAAATAATAAATTTCCAGCTCCCTCCAAAGCGCGCCACTTTATCGGAAATAAGTTGCCCTCGAGTTACTAGTTCCTCTTGTGGCTGCTGTAATTTATTAATAATTAATTCTTCCTCGGTAATTGCATCTTGTACTATTTGATGTAATTTTAAAAGATTTTCATTACCTTTTTTTAATAATTGTTCTACGGGTTTATTTTTCATAGTGTGCTATTGTGGTATTTTTCATTGTTAAAAAAAAATACTACCTACTTATTCAAATTAAGCAAGTGCCCCATTTTTTCTTTTTTAGTAAGCAAGTATTTTTCGTTGTGCGGATTACTTGGTATTTCAATAGCAATAGTTTGAGTAATGGTTAAACCATACCCAATAAGCCCTGCACGTTTTTTAGGATTATTACTTAATAATTTTATTTTACTAATCCCTAGTTTGCGTAATATTTGCGCTCCTACTCCGTAGTCGCGCTCGTCCATTTTAAATCCTAATTTTATATTAGCATCCACCGTATCATAGCCTTGCTCTTGCAGTTCGTAGGCTTTAAGTTTATTCATTAAACCTATACCCCTACCCTCTTGGTTCATGTACAATATAACGCCTTGCCCTGCAGTTTCAATAGCTTGCATTGCGGCATGTAGCTGTGCACCACAATCGCAGCGGCACGAGCCAAATACATCACCCGTAACGCACGACGAATGCACGCGCACCAGTACCTCATCATCTTCTTTCCACTCGCCTTTAATTAGGGCAATATGTTCGTTATTGTTTAGCAATTCTTTAAAACCTACTAACTTAAAATCGCCGTACTCGGTAGGCATATTCACAGTAACTACGCGTTCTACAAGGCTTTCGGTACGTATGCGATATTCAATTAAATCTTTAATTGAAATTATTTTTAAATTAAATTTCTTGGCCACAATTAACAAATCGGGCAGGCGTGCCATAGTGCCGTCGTCGTTCATTATTTCAACAATAACGCCTGATGGATCGAGGCCTGCTAGGCGTGCTAAATCGGTGGCCGCCTCGGTATGCCCTGCACGGCGCAATACACCCTCTTTGCGTGCACGCAACGGAAATATATGCCCAGGTTTGCCCAATTCTTCGGGGCGAGTGGCTGGGTTTACTAATGCAAGTATTGTTTTGGCTCGGTCTTGGGCTGATATTCCTGTAGTGCAACCATGGCCTATTAAATCAACTGATACTGTAAACGGTGTTTCGTAAGCAGCGCTATTAGCAGTAACCATGAGGTTAAGCCCTAGCTTTTCGCAACGCTCTTCGAGTATTGGGGCGCATATTAAGCCACGCCCCTCTTTGGCCATAAAATTTATTATTTCGGGCGTTACCGTTTGCGCGGCGCACAAAAAATCGCCTTCATTTTCGCGGTCTTCATCATCAACAACAATAATAACTTTTCCGTTTTTTATGTCTTCAATAGCTTCGGGTATAGTGTTTAGTACGCTCATTTATAATGTAGATAATAGATGTTAGATAATAGGTTAGACTTTAGATGATAGGTAATAAGATGGTTTAATATTAATTAAAAATAATATTTTCGAGTAATGTGCAGTTATTGTCCCAATCAAAATTATTTACCACAAACTCGTTTCCACTATCGGCTATTGTATTTGCTAACGTAGTATTTTCGAGTAATGTAAAAATATGTTGTGTGTATTCCTCAGGGGTATTCCCAATTAATATAGATTGGTTGTGAGTGGCCATTAATGCGTTATTAGCCAAGGACGAGGTTATACAAGGTATGTTCATACTCATGGCTTCCAATAATTTATTTTGTAAACCTGTACCAATATTCATAGGGGCAATAAATATGCGGGACGATGCGTAACATAGCCGTAAATCCTCCACCCAGCCTGTTACTATAACGTTGCTAGAAGCTAAGCGTTTAACAGCAGGCGCAGGATTATGGCCTGCAATAGTTACTTTTATATGTGGATATTTAACCTTAACAAGTGGTATTATTTTCTCGACCAAGTATATGGCACTATCCACATTAGGCGGGTAACTCATGTTACCTGTAAATAATAAATCGGTTGTTTTGGGTACATCTGTTTTTTTAAAATAATTGGTATCCACACCGTTAGCTACAATGTGTATACGTTCTTTAAACGGATGATTAATTAGGTCTTTATCCTGTTGCGATATAATTACTTTTTGTTCAAAATAATCAAATATTTTTCGCTCGTACCGTTTAAGGCGGTGGTATTCTAACTTAAATACTGGGCGTAAAAATATATTTTCTTTTTCTATACGGCGCTCCATTCCCTTACTTAGCACATCCATATAATCTAATGTTTTATCGGCTTTGGTATAATATTTTAAATATTCGGACGTACGTATTAACTGGCAAAAAACCTTGTCAGGATTGTAATGATACAGCAGCGCATTAATTTTGAGTTGCGCATAGCGCGAATAAAAATACCCTACTTGAATAGGCTTGGTGCTAAACACGGCTTTGAGTACTTGGTACACAATGCCATATTTGGGTAGATTAATAATATGAATTGCGGTACAATATTTTTTAAGTTCGTCAATAGACGATTGTTCTACGATGGCGTCGTTGAGGCAACACAGCACAATTTCATGATTTTGCGACAAGCGTTTTATTTGATGAAACGCACGTAACTTATCGCCTTTTTCGAGCGGGTAAGGTATGCGCGATAACAACACAAATAATTTCATTTTGTAAATAATGTACAGACGGTTATATTTTGCGCTAAATTAGTTATTAATGCGGTATAATAGCGCGTGTTTTTAATAGACAAATATTTTATAAGTAACAAGTTTATTTCAACGATAAGTTTACTGTAAAATCATCAGTATAAAGCCACTGCTTATCAGGATTATAAATGTAAATTTTTAATACCGAATGGGGTTTAATTACACTAAATGGTATAAAATCATTTACAAACGCATTGTACCAATTGCCTTGGGCAGTTACATATTTAGCGATGGGTTGCTCAATGTGATGATACGACCCTAGCTCGTTTTCTAGCGAAATGATAATTTTTGCACTACACTCACTTTTAGTAAGGCATTGGGTATTTACACCTACACTTAATTTATGGTAAGTACTATGGCACAGTATGCTATCGGTAGGTATGGCAAAAGTAGCCGAGTACTCTGCTACTTTACTCGAAAAACTACCCGCATACTTTTGGTCTTTAACACTACTGGCAGCATCTACGTACCAGTATTTATTAGATTTTACTTCAAATGTACAGGTGTCGTTAATAAGTACTTTTACATCAAATGCGTTGTACCTAAGTTTGTAAATTTTTAAATCAATAGTTGCATCATCAATAACTAATGTGGCGTTGGAGGTATCAACCGCACGTACAAACATAGGCAAGGTATTTATAGTATTACCACTAATGCTAAGCGTATGGCCATTCATTACTAAATAATTGGCAGCACTATTACCAATACAACTATCAATATTAGGTTGAAAATATTCGTAACTTATACAATTGCTATAGTTACCAAAGCCTGCATAATACCTAATAATATTGGCTAGTATTTCGTCGGAAATAATGTTAGCCGTGGGGTGCTCACGCACAAATTTGCTCAGTACTTGCTGTTGTGTACGGTACTTAATTTTACAGGCATACGTGTAATTAGTATAACTAAATATACCTTGTATGGTTATGAAACCCACTAAGAACATTGCTTTTTTATACTTGTAATTTGAATTAATAAACGTAAATATTATAAGTAATAACGCAGTAAGTAGTGTTGCTGTGTAATAAGGTTCTTGCTTAAAATAAAGCGCTATAACTGTTAGTACTACCCCCACACTCCCAATAAAGATTCGGCTATTTTTTAATAGTACATGCTCCTTAACAATTGGCGCAAAAGCAATAGCGCCAACAGGTACTAAATACATAAAGTGCCTAATATCAGGGCACATGGGGCTATACGAAGTTATTGAAACCGACATAAAATTAGCGGCTAATAATCCAACAATAAAAAATGAAATGAATAAATCGGCAGAGTTATTAGCCCCTAGTACTAACGTAAAACGTTGTTGACTAAATAAATAACCTATTACCACAACCCCACACAACAGCATAGTACTTACATTAAGCACTTCAACAAAGCCAATAGATAAGCGATTAATTAAATATTGAATAGGCTGATGGCTGTAGCTACAGTTATTTAAGTATTCGTTGCTATATATTGCTTTTAGCCTACTAAATGCGTTGCCATTAATAAAATAAAACGAAGTAAGATACACCACCAAAAACAATATAATAAACAAAGAGGCGTATTTCCAAAACAATATATTCCGTTTCTTAACTATATCGATAATCATTAAAAACGTATACGGAATTACCAACAAAATAATGTCCTCCTTAGCCAAAAAACCAAGTATAATTCCTGCCGAAAATAGTGCCGCATAGCGCAATGGATTTGCTTCTCCGCCATCAAATTTATGCTTGTGCAATGCATACATAGTAATAATTACACTTACGGTTAGGTAAGAATCGGCCATGAGTTTATCCATATAAAACAAGGTCCAGCAATCTTGTACATACACGCTTAGCACAAGCACTGTAATAAACACACCTTGCTTACGCACTATGACATGTACTATTAACACACCAATACTATTAATAACGACGGAGGGCAGAGCACTGGCAAAATCAGTAATGCCAAATATATAGTAAGATAATGCCGTTAAAAACAAGGTAGGGAAACGATACGTAAAATGCTCGTTCCAGTTAAACTTGCCATGCAATACATCAGCTGATAGTTGTGCAAATAACATATCATCAAACCCATAATGGCCAATATAACTAAAGCAATGCGTAGCTATAATAATAGTTATAAAAAACAACACTATAAATTGATGTGTGTAACGCTGTAGATTCATAATAAAATATAATAGAAATTCTGAAGTGAAAAAAACAAATGTGCAAAAAACAATTTACTAATTTTTAAAATTGTAAATTATATGCTTAAAATTACAATTGTGAATAAGTAACCCAATAAATTACTAGCTATTACTAACTCAAATTAAAAAACACATTAAATTTGCGTTTAATAATAAACACGAAGTAACTAATGCAAAACATATTTATAGCCTCTACTTCTTTAACACCTCGCATTGTATTAAACAGCAATACATTGGAGTTTTCGGTATCGGGGAAGTCATGCCCAGAAGATGGCTTAACCTATTATAAATTCGTAACCGATTATATTGAGACTATTAAGCTATCGGAGATTGAAAATTTTACCTTTAAATTTGATTTAGAGTATGCCAATACCTCATCAGCAAAAGCATTTGTAAATATAATTTACAAAATGCAAGAGCTTAACAACCCTAGTGTTATATGGATGTACGAGCAAGACGATGACGAAATACTTGAATTAGGTACGGATATATCTACCATTGTAAATGTTCCGTTTACGTTTATTATTAAAAAAAATCAATAACTCACAATTTAAACAAAAAAAACATGTATCCAGCAGAAATGGTATTACCAATGAAAGCCGAGCTTACTCAAGCTGGTTTCGAAGATTTAACAACTCCAGCACAAGTTGATGCTGCCATAGCAAGCCCAGGCACAGTGCTTGTGGTTGTAAACTCAGTGTGTGGTTGCGCTGCAGGCGCAGCTCGCCCAGGTGTAAAAGCAAGCCTCGACAACGCCAAAAAACCAATGAAAATTACTACTGTATTTGCAGGATTTGATAGCGATGCTGTTGCTCAAGCACGTACGCATTTTGCACCATTCCCGCCATCATCGCCATGTGTAGCATTGTTCAAAGATGGTAAATTACAACACTTTATTGAGCGTCACAATATTGAGGGTCGCTCGGCAGCTATGATTGCTGAACATCTAAAAGCAGCCTACGACGAATTTTGTTAATTTGAGTCTTCACACTCCACAAATCAAAGCGTTACATTATTAGTTAATGTAGCGCTTTTTTTATAATTAAAAACTGACAATACGTTTTAGCACCAAAAAATAAACGTACATTTGAATTTATTAAAATTAAAGAAATTTATTATGCTTAAAAATTTACTATCATTAGTTATTGTATCGTTAATAGTAACAACCGTATTTGCTCAAAAAGGTAAATTAGTTAAAACAAGTAGTGAAGACGTGTCACTATTAAAGTTATCGTTTCAAAACGGTAACTGGAACGAAGTAGATCGATTATTTGCTGCAAACACAAAAACTACTGACAGTACCTTTATAGCATTGCAAAGTGCTTACAACATAATGAACGATAGTTTAAAAAATAAATATACCTATATAACCAATAAACAAAAACCTAAGTGCATAAGTATTAACGGTGCCGAATCAGTTGACCCTAGAAACCCTAATGTTACCTACGTGTGGACAATGCCCAACGGCGAAGAAAAAGAAGGAACGATAATAACACATTGCTTTGCAGATACCGGAATTCAGAGAGTAAAACTAACGTTTAAAGACAATGGTAGCGACATGAAATTTATTGATGATACTGTACTTACCATACACATACAAATACCCCCTGCAAATGTTACAGGGGGTAATATACAAGGCGTAAACACTACTAAACAGTATGAGGCCAATAGCGTGTATGGCAACGATGCTGAATACGTGTGGGATACTAAAGATGATAAATATTACACTGGCAAAATTGCCAAAATTAAGTACGAGCGTGAGGGAGTGTACCGTTTAACTTGTTATATTAAAAATAAAATTAATCCCGCTAGTCCAATATTAGTAGTGGAACAAAAAGTAGCTGTTACACGCAGCTATGTACGAGGAAGTACTATTGTAAGTACCGTAAACGAACACTATCAAGAAAAAACGGGTACTGTAACTAAATAAGTAACCCTACTAATTAGTTAGCTAAACATAATAATGTACTCTTTTTTATCAATATTGCGTAATACCTTTGCATTCGTTGTTGATTATGAAGGCAAAGTAATTGGTTATAGCAATTGGTTTAGTACACAAGGCATAGTGTTAAATCAACAAAGCCATTTAAACAACTTTGTTATTGATTTTAACGCCACATCACTAACTAACTTAATAAGTGAAAACAAACCTTATGTTATTGACTTCTTTGTTAAAAAAAAACATAAGTTTTTTGAACTAACCTGCGAGGTTATTGATAGTAAAAGTTACTTACTGTTAGGGAACGACGTTACCCAATTAAAATCAACTTTACAGGAGCTTAATTTTGTAAGTAATATATCGGAGTTAAATGTTACTCGTTTGCACAAAACATTATTGCAATTAGAAATATCAAAAACTACCTTGTTAGAAAGTAAATTATCAAAGGAACAAATGATGGCACACATGAGCCACGAGGTACGCTCGCCATTAAATGTAATACACGGTTTTACTGAATTATTAGCAGATACTAAGTTAACTAACGAGCAAACGGAGTATGTAAATACAATAAAATTTGCAAACGAAAATTTAATAAATTTAGCCAATAGTATCCTTAATTTTTCGAAGCTAGAAGCTGGTAAATACAACGTTAACAAATCAAAGGTAAATGTAGCTGTACTTATTAATAAGAGTATTAACGCCTTTAAAATAAAGGCACAAGAAAAATCAATAGCAATAACTCTTAACAATACCCTTACTACTGATAAATTATATTGGATTGATGTAACTCATTATTCTCAAATAATAATTAATTTATTAAGTAATGCTATAAAATTTACGCCACAAGGTACTATTACAGTAACTGTAAGTTATAGTAATAACGAGTTAATAACGCAAGTAAAAGATAGTGGTATAGGCATACCTAAAGCACACCAACAAAGTGTGTTTAATACCTTTGAGCAAGTACCCAACTCACCTTACAACACGCTAGGTACAGGCTTAGGCCTAACTATTGTTAAGCAATTGGTAACTCTCAATAACGGTACTATTGTGCTAAACAGCTCCCCAAATAAAGGCACTGCATTTACGGTAACACTACCTACTACTGAGGTTACAGCTACAGTTACTACAGCTAGTAATACACAACTATCTCACGATTTAAGTAATTATACTATTTTGGTAGCCGAAGATCAGGTGCTTAATCAAACCTTAATACGTAAAATTCTTACTAAGGCCAAAGCAACAGTAACTGTTGTAAATAATGGTAAGGAAGCGCTAGATGCAATTATTCAAAATAAAACACATTATAACTTAGTGTTACTAGACATAAACATGCCTGTACTCAACGGTATTATTACTACCGAAAACTTACGTAATAAATTAAATTATTACGCTCCCATTATTTGCCTAACAGCTGATGCAAACCCTGCTACTTATACTCAAGTAATGATTGCTGGCGGCAATGGCGTTATTACTAAGCCGTTTGATGTTAATGATTTAATTCACCTCATTACAACTCAAACGGAGTATAAAATATCGTTTGACTACTTTGATAATTTGGCAGAAAAAGATATTGATTTTCGTAATGAATTAATTGATAATTGCATAACATCTATTAAAACTGACGCAATAGCATTGGCTAATACTTATGCTAGTAATCAACACAAAAAAGCAATAGACTTAATTCATAATTTAAAAGGTACAACTGCAATGTTTTATTGTAGTACATTTAACCACGAAATTACAAGTGTTAATACTATTATTAACGAAAGAGAACTTACTAAGGAAGAACACTTTTCATTTTTAGAAAAAACGAATTCTTTTATTTACAGCGTACTACACAATTTTAAAAATTAACCTACTCATGAAACATTATTTATTTTTTTGTTTACTGCTTTTTTCAGCAATTACTGCTGTAGTAGCTCAGCCTATTCCGTCAAAATATAATAATATTGAGTTTTTGCAAACATTTGGCAATAAAGCTTCTGCTGCTTGGGGCGATGATGATTATGTGCAGACAAATTTTGTAGCTGTACCACTAGATTACAAGCAGCCACTTTACATACGTATATTTGATGCGAATTGTGGTGGTGCGCACGACCAAATAAATGGCACATATAACACCAAAACAAAATTTACCGTGTATGGCGGCAACGGGGCGTATAGCAACGAGGACGCACGAAAAATTAACCCTGTTAATAATTATGATAGTGGAGTACTATTATATACCAAAGTGTTTGATAATTCGCCTGAATTTGATAATAACTGGTTTACTTTTGGGCCAATAAACCCAAGCGAGGGCGAGTTTGACAAAGAATTAAATGCGCATGTGTTTAAAATTATAACTGAGGGTATATCAGGCGACGATGGTAATATGTATAATTATTACATTAGTACTAGTGGTACTGATAATAAACCTATTGAGGGACTAAATACTTTTGCTTATGAAATTAGTTTTAGAATGCAACCTAGTGCCGAACAAAAACAAATACATATTTACCCATTTGTAGATAAACAAGTAGTAAGTATTACGCAAAACAATTTTGATTTTGATAACCTAGGTTTTGTACGTTTAACAAGCGTTGCCAAAAAAGTAAATATTCAAGAGGCATCGTTAGATGGTACTTGGGCCAAAACATTAGCCAAAATAACTGAAGCCGAATTAAATACATCGCTAGATTATTGTATTGTAAACACGAGTACTAAAACTAACGATGCCACATTGTACTTTGTAAACCAATATGGCAAAGCCATTCCGTTTTTTACTACACCTATTGGTGGACTACCTAAATACAAATACAAAATTAATATAAGCTACGATGTGGAATAATATATATATAGTTAACTATGTATATATTACCATACTATCAGTACTTGCAACAGTAAGTACTACTACAGCACAACTTGTTAATATAAAACAATTTAATACCGAAACAGTATTAAACCAACGGTATGTATACCATTTTTCGCAATTGCCTAATCGTTCAATAGTAATGAGTACCAACGAAGGATTAGTGCTATACGATGGCAATAAATTTATCAACTACAGTACTAAAAACGGATTAGCCAATGATTTTGCAACCTGCCACGTAACCGACAAACAGGGCAATACGTGGGTAGGGCATTATCAAAACGGGGTGTCGTTAATTAACAACAAAGGCATTGCAACAAAACTACTTGCTACTGAATTAGCCTCTACCAAAGTAAGTGGCATTTATGTGCATTATACTAGTGCAATTAGTTATACTGTGTACGTGTGCACTATGGGCAAAGGGGTGTACTTACTCAATAATTTAGGCCAAGTGGTAAAGCACAACTCTACCGAAAGTGTTATTTTTAACTGTGAAATAAATAACCACCAACTATTTACAGCATCCGAGCTAGGCATTACAATAACTAATGTAATTAATAATAAAACAATATATACTACTGATAGTATTACGGGCAACGAAGTAACTGCAAGCTGCTATATGAAGGGAAGTTGGTACGTAGCATTAAAAAATAATACTATTTGCAAGCTCCAAAACAATGCACTAAAACCAATATATCATTACCCTAATCTTGAGGCTAAGTTGGTGCAGTTAGTACCCTTTAATAATCAATTGCTTATTAATACATTTAATAACGGCGTACTTACGTTAGATATAACTACGCACCTTGCATCAAATTATTATACTAATTACTATGGGTTAAACACTACACTAATACAAAGTGTATTTGTTGATGACGAAAATAGTGTATGGCTTGGCAGCTATGGTAGTGGGGCAATACAACTACTCCAACAACAATTTACTAATTATACCACTACTACTACTACTCAATTAACAAGTATTAATGCCATTGTAAAAAACGAAACGGACAAAACAGTTTTTATAGCAAGTAATACCACACTGCTAAAGTACAACGAGGATATTAATACACTAAAAAACAAACTAGAATTAAACGATAAAATAACCTGTCTTGCCCAACAAAATGATACTTTGTGGATAGGTACCGAGAACAAAGGCGTTTATCTATACCGCATAGCTACACATTTGCTTAGTTCGTTTAATACATTGTACCAGTTGCCATTACAACAAGTTAACGCTATTAAACAGTACGGCAAGCAGATGTACATAGCCACTAACAATGGCTTACATGTGTATAACCTTTATAGTAAACATATTAAAACATTTACCACTAAAGAAGGCTTACTACACAATAATATTTACACTATTTGCATCGACAAATTAGGGCGTATATGGTTTGCGGCACATGGCGCAGGTATTTTTTATTTAAAAGACAAAGAGTTTGTAGTATTTAAAGATGTAGAAGGACTAAATTTATTTAACATAAATTCAATAACGGCTGATGATAACAATACCCTGTGGATAGCTACAGAGGGCGATGGCGTGTTTAAGTACGAACGTAATAAATTTACAAACTACCGCACTGCTAACGGACTATTAAGCAACTATTGCTACGGCATAACTACTGATGGCAAAGGAGGGGTGTGGGTAATGAATAAAAATGGCTTGAGCTATAAAAAAAGTAACCAAAAATATTTTACTACGTTGCAAACTAACGATGGTGTATTGGTTAACAACTTTAATTTAAATGCATTATTAAACTACAAAAATGAAGAGCTGTTTTTTGGTGGCGAAAACGGAATGGTGCACTATTCGTTCACAAAATCAAAACTATTGTTTACTCCGCCCACCTTACAATTGTATAATGTATTAATTAACGGTGTACCCACCGCTATAACAAACAATAATTTACAACTACCTTATGATAAATATGACGTTGTTATTAATTATAATGCCACTACATTTTTACACCACGAAAAAGTACGTTACAGATATATGCTCAAAGGGCTCGAAACTAAATGGAATGAAAATAGTAGCGGTACATCAAGCAATTATCCGCACTTAACTGATGGTACCTATACTTACGAATTGTATGCCACGAACGTGGATGGAATTGAAACAGTAGTGCCCATAACTTTTACCTTAATTATTGACAAGCCTTTTTACAAAAAATGGTGGACCTATGTTTTATTAGCCTTAATGATTGTAATAGCAACTCAACTTTTTATAAAATATAAATTAAAAAAACTAACTGACGAACGCATCAAACTAAAAGCCTTAATTGAAAAACGTACAGGACAATTACGTAATGAAAAAAATAATTTAGAAACTGCAAAACAACAGCTCGAAATAATTAATAACGACATGACTGATTCTATTAATTATGCTAAACTAATACAAGATGCTATATTGCCTAAGTCTGATAAAATAAAACAAACGTTTCCTAATTACTTTGTGTTTTATGCACCTAGAGATATTGTAAGTGGCGATTTTTATTTTCATACCCGCAAATTCAATAAAACAATATTTATAGTAGGCGATTGTACTGGGCATGGTGTGCCTGGTGGCTTTATGAGTATGATAAGTAATACATTAATTAATAAAATAATAAACGATATTATTCAAGAGCCAATTAATCCAGCTGAGATTATAACGGAACTGCAACACAATATTGTGAAAGAATTAAATCAGCAGGATGCAGAAACCTCATCGCGCGACGGCCTAGATTTAGTAATATGTATCATTGACGACACTACGCATGAATTGCACATTAGTGGAGCTGGCAGACCTGTGTATCACGTAAGTAATGGTATATTAACTGAGTATAAAGGATCTGCGTTTGGTGTGGGAGGCTACGATGCTGGGGTTAAAAAAGAATATCCACATTATGTAGTTAACTATACCATCGGCGATTTTGTGTACATGTGTAGCGATGGATACGCTGACCAATTTGGTGGTGCTGCAAAACGAAAATTTATGAGCAAACAACTTAAAGCACTATTTGAAACTAATGCCCACCTACCAGCAGCACAACAACAGCAAATAATTAAAGATACATTTTATAACTGGAAAAATACATTACAACAAATTGACGATGTTATTGTACTAGGTCTTGGATTGTAAGCCGTAAACAGAGTAATTAAGCCGCAAACACACCTATGTTCATTATTAATTAAAAAAATAATGAAATTAATTATAAAAATAGTTGGGTAAAATTTATTAATAACTATATTTGCAGTCAATAATAAAAAATAGAACTAAAAAATTATGAAAAAAGAAATTCACCCAGAAAGTTACCGTTTGGTAGTATTTAAAGATATGTCAGCTGACTACTCATTTATAACAAAATCATGTATTGATACAAAAGATACTGTTAAATGGGAAGATGGTAACGAATATCCATTAGTAAAATTAGAAATTTCTAATCAAAGTCATCCGTTTTATACTGGTAAAACTAAAATATTAGACATAGCTGGTCGTATTGATAAATTTAATGCACGAGCATCTAAAAAAGCAACTACTACTACTAAGTAATTATAATTTTCTTGTTAGTTGAGAAATCTATAATCGTTTACAAACTATTAAGACATATACTCTGCGTATATGTCTTTTTTAGTTTTGGCAAATAGTACACTACAAACTCACTATACTTTATTCCACTTTTACTATGAATACCACCTATACCGTAGCCGAACGTTTTTTGCGTTATGTGCAAATAGATACTCAAAGCGATGCCGCCAGCCCAACTTGCCCAAGCACTCCCAAACAAAAAAACTTAAGTGCATTATTAGTACAAGAGCTTAAAGCAATGGGAATAACCGATGCACAGCTTGACGAAAATGGCTATGTATATGCCACACTACCTAGTAACAGTGCAAAACAAAATGTGCCTACAATTTTCTTTTGCGCACACGTGGATACTGCCCCTGATTGTAGCGGCACAAACGTAAAACCAATTGTACACACTAACTATCAAGGGCAAGATATTGTGTTACCCGATGATATTACACAGGTGCTTACCACTAACAAGCACCCACAATTATTACAACAAATTGGTAACGATATTATTACCGCCAGTGGCCTTACATTACTGGGGTCAGACGATAAATCGGGTGTAGCCGAAATAATGGATGCTGCACATTACTTAATTAATAATCCTGAAATTAAACACGGCACAATAAAATTATTTTTTACCCCTGACGAAGAAATTGGTCGAGGTGTAGATAAAGCAAACCTAGGATTACTTAACGCTGATTTTGGCTACACGCTTGATGGCGGCGAAGTAGGCGACCTTGAAGAGGAAACATTTAGTGCTGATGGTGCCACACTTATTATTAACGGCGTAAGTACACACCCTGGATATGCTTACAATAAAATGGAAAATGCTATGAAAATAGCGGGCGAAATTATAGCAGCCATACCACGTAACGCAAGCCCAGAAGGCACTAAGGGTATGGAAGGATTTGTGCACCCCGTAAGTATTAATGGCGTGTTAGAGCATTGCGAAGTACAATTTATACTCCGTAATTTTGTTACTGCTAACCTAATTAAACACAAACAATTACTAGAAAATACGGTAGTAGAAGTATTAAAAAAATACCCTAATAGCAGCTATACTATAACCACCCGTGAGCAATATCGTAATATGAAAGAGGTGTTAGTACAGCACCCCAATATTGTGGGCTATGCCGAAGAAGCTATTAAACGTATAGGACTAACACCCAACAAAAACAGCATACGTGGCGGCACAGATGGTTCGCGCTTATCATTTATGGGGTTGCCTTGCCCTAACTTATTTGCGGGGGAGCATGCCATACACAGCAAACACGAATGGGTGAGTATACAAGATATGCAAAAATCCGTTGATGCTATTGTAGAAATATGCAAAGTTTGGGAAGAAAAAAGTAATTAAAAAAAAGCTAATGAAATATTTATTAACGGTTATTATAGCCATAACACTAACAATAACAGGCTATGCACAAGATTTACGTAAAAATGGGTCAGTAATTGGAACCATTGAACACAATGGCGACGTGCGTTTGAACGGCAGTATTAAAGGACGTTTTGAGACCAATGGCGCTATTAGAGTAAACGGAAGCGTCAAAGGGCAAATAGAAACTAATGGTGCTATTCGTAAAAATGGCTCAATAATAGGCTACGTAGAAACCAATGGCGACATTCGTGTAAACGGTAGTATTGTAGGCCGTATTGAAACCAACGGCGACATACGCAAAAACGGAAGTATAATAGGGTCAGCCCAAGGTGTACGCAAGGAGTACACTGCCGTTATGTTCTTTTTCGATTTCTTTTAAGACCAATAATCTACTACTAAAATTCATTGCCTATATTCGCACAAAATCAACTTACAATTTATCAAAAACACCATGTACAGAACTCATACCTGCGGACAACTTACTATTGCAAATGCTAATGAAACAGTAACACTTAGTGGCTGGCTACAACGTAGCCGAGACCTTGGCGGAATGACGTTTATTGACCTCCGCGACCGTTACGGAATTACGCAACTTGCTTTTAACATGGAAACTAATGCACAATTGTGTGAAGCTGCCCGAAAGCTTGGACGTGAGTACGTGCTGCAGATTACAGGTACTGTAAAAGAGCGTGAAAGCAAAAATGCAAAAATACTTACGGGCGATATTGAGTTAATAGTAACGGAATTAAAAGTATTAAACCAATCGGCTACACCACCCTTTACCATTGACGATGCTACCGATGGTGGCGACGAACTGCGTATGAAATATCGCTACTTAGATTTGCGCCGTAATGCAGTGCGTAAAAACTTAGAGCTGCGCCACCGCATGGCTATTGAAACTCGTAACTATTTAGATAAATTAAGTTTTTTGGAAGTAGAAACTCCTGTACTTATAAAATCAACGCCCGAAGGCGCCCGCGATTTTGTAGTGCCAAGCCGTATGAATCAAGGCGAGTTTTATGCCTTGCCACAAAGCCCACAAACGTTTAAGCAACTACTTATGGTGGGTGGTTTTGATAGGTATTACCAAATTGTAAAATGCTTTAGAGACGAGGATTTGCGTGCCGACCGCCAACCCGAGTTTACTCAAATAGATTGCGAAATGTGTTTTGTGGAGCAGGAAGATATTTTAAACACATTTGAAGGCTTGATTAAACATTTATTTAAAACTGTTAAAGGTATTGATATACCTACGCTTACCCGCATGACCTTTGCCAATGCTATGAAATACTATGGTAACGACAAACCCGATATTCGTTTTGATATGAAGTTTGTATACCTCAAAGGCGAAGGCACAGACCTTACGTCGGGTAAGGACTTTAAGGTATTTGATGATGCCGAAAACGTAATTGCAATTAACGCAGTAGGGGCAGCTAATTATACCCGCAAGCAAATTGACGAACTTACCGAACGGGTAAAACGCCCGCAAATAGGGGCTACAGGGCTAGTGTATGCACGTGTAACCGACCAAGGAGTTAAATCAAGCGTAGACAAGTTTTATGATACCGATACCCTACAACACTGGGCTACTGCCACCAATGCTCAAGACGGCGACTTACTACTGATACTTGCAGGCACACTACATAAAACCCGCAAAGCCATGGCAGAACTGCGCTTAGAGATGGGCACACGCCTAGGTTTACGTAACCCTGATACGTTTGCAGCGCACTGGGTAGTGGATTTTCCGATGTTAGAATGGGACGAAGAAACTAGCCGTTATCACGCTATGCACCACCCGTTTACAAGCCCTAAACTAGAGGATATTCACTTATTAAACAGCAACGCTGGTGCGGCACGTGCCAATGCGTATGATATGGTAATAAACGGAGTAGAAGTAGGTGGAGGCTCAATACGCATACACGACGCTGCATTGCAAGCACAAGTGTTTGGTTTACTTGGTTTTACTAAAGAGCAAGCCGAGTATCAATTTGGATTTTTGATGAATGCCTTTAAATACGGCGCACCACCACACGGCGGTATTGCTTTTGGTTTTGATAGATTATGCTCATTATTTGGCGGTAGCGAAACTATACGTGATTATATTGCTTTTCCTAAAAACAATTCAGGGCGAGATATTATGATAGACGCACCAAGTCTAATAAGCCCAGAGCAAATGACTGAGTTGGGTATAGCGAGTAAATAATTAAAGAAAATAACACAACAAATTCGGCCTTGCTTTGTGTTATCACAAAGCAAGGCCGAATTTGTTGTTTACTATTAATTGTTGTAACCACTATTAAATTACACTAATTATTTATAGTGTTTTTTTAATTTTATTTTAGCTACTGTAGTAGTTGGCAAGGTATCGCCCAGTAATAACCCCCATGGTTTTAAAGAGGGTACATGCTCGCATATTACTTTAATGATAGCAGTAAGTGGTATGGATAAAAACATACCCGCTACACCCCACAAAGCACTTCCACAAAGCACTACTATGATAGCTGCCAAAGCATTAATTTTTACTTTAGAGGCTACTATCTTAGGCGAAATATAATGATTATCAATAAACTGAATTACAACATATACCAATAGCACTAATACAAAATAAGTGCTAGTAGATTTGGTAGTGATAGCCACAATAGCAGGTAATGCCACCGCTACTATTCCACCAATGTAAGGGATAACATTTAACAATGCACCTATTATTCCAAGTATTATAGCGTAATCAATACCAATAATTAATAAGCCTACTGAATTAAGAATAGCAATAATAAAGGCTTCGATTAATAAGCCAAGTAAGTATTTTTGAATAATTAATTTCGTTTTTGTTAATACTTGATTAACAGCTACTAAGTGATTAGCACCAAACAGTTGACGAATAAAGTCGAGTAATAATGGTTTGTAATACAAAAACATAACTACGTATACCGGTATTAATGCTAATACAAACATACCATGCCCCATTGAGGATACCGCAGCACCAATATATGATTTACCCGTATTAATTATTGCAATTTTAGCATCAGCTAAGAGTACATTAATTTTAATAGTACTAATGTTAAAATAAGTTGATGCCCAAGTAACAGAAAGTTTGCCAGCCTCATAAAATTTATCAACTAATAATGGATAAGTTTCTGACAACATACTTAACTGCGATGAAATAAAAATTAGTAGTGCCATTGTAAGCAGCAATACGATGCTAATTGCAAGTACAATGGCTACTGTATGATTAGTTTTTTTTGCTACTAAAAAATTAACAATAGGATTAAGTGCTATGGCAATAATTACAGAATATACTATTGGTAAAATAATAGCTTGCACCATGTAAAGCATAGTTACTAAAGCTAATACCCCTATAAAAATTAACGCTAATTTACTAGAGATGCGAGTGGTAGTATTGGTCATTGTTGTGTTATTAGTTCCTTATAATTAGCGTATTACCGTTAGTAGCTTTTTTAACTATTTTTAATTTAAAAACAGGTTGGTAGGTTGTTTGTTTAACTGTTAGTGGTTGAATACTAATTTTACTCAATACGAGCAATGCAGCAATACTTCCCATTAATATAATAATCAAAATTAGTTTCATTACGGCTGTTTGGGTTGAAAATTATCTTTAATAAAATTTGCCAGTACTGATTTAATATCCGTGGCATTTTTGGATACAATACTGGAAATACCCGTTTGTAACAACACACCTAATAGTTGCTTTATGGGGTTGTGGGTACTGCCTACCACAATACTTTTGGCTACGTAACCCGTGGCATAGCTTAATACGGCATTTATAACATTGCCTTTAAAATTAGGTGGGGCTAAAATATTTTTAATAGTAGTTGTTATTAAGTTAAGCTGTTTTAAATTATCATAGGTTATGGTAAGTTGCTCTTTTAATAAAAGTTCTTCGTTAGTTTGATTAGCAGTAAGCACTGCGATACGTGCATTTAACTGGGTTAGATTAGTTATGGTTTCCATGCTAGTTTAAGCTATTGTAAATAATACTATTGGTTATACGATTTTGGATAGTTGTGCGCATAAATAAATACACAATTAAACCCGCAATTAAATACACTACCGAAACTGCAAAAAACCCATAATACACTTTGCCCAATACATCACCTAACCAAAGTGATGCACCAATAGTTATTAAAATTACAAATAGAGCCGCTATTATAAAAAGTAGGGTGCTAAACATAAGGTTGCCCACAAGGTGTGCCGACTTATGTATGGCTTTGAGCTTGATTAGTTCAATGCTCGTTTTACCGTATTTTTCAGCTCTTTCGAGTAGTGGTTCTATTTGTAATAAATTGGGTTCCATGGTTTTGCTAATTAATGGGATAATATAATTTTTTGGGTAATTGAATTAACTCAATTGAGTTTTTATGTCATTAGTTACGTCGTGCATTGTTTGCTTGCCTTTGGCATACATATCAGTAGCTTCGGTATTAGCCGCTTTAAATTTTTGCGTAAATTGGGTTATTATATCTTCCAATTTTTCTTTTAATTCATCGGTAGAGTCATTGGCTTTAGTAGCTAATTTTTTGCGAGTTTCCGAGCCTTTATCTGGAGCAAATAATATTCCTAATAATGCTCCTGCGGCTGCCCCAGCCAATACTCCTATTAATACATTTGATTTGTTCATGATTTCTATTTTTTTAAGGTTAAGTTTATAAATGATTGCTTGATTAAATTTAGAGGATTTTACGTCCTTGTATTACTCTTAATATTACCGATATAAGTGCAATTACAAGCAGCACATGTATTAACCCTCCTAGGTTGTAGCCAATAAAGCCTATTGCCCAGCCAATAATTAATAGTATTGCCAAAGTATAGAGTAAGTTTCCCATAATAACAGTGTGTTTGTATTATTTTAAAGATGTAGTGCTAAACCAATTGAAGAAACACCTGTAGATAAATCGAGGAAAATACCTGCTTTATTGGTAATATGATATTCGGCACCCACGTGCGCATCAAGGTATAATGGATTGTAATTGTTATAGAGATTTCTGTTACCCGCATAATCATTTTCCCACACTACTCGTTTGTAAACAAAACCTAACGAAGCTGCAGCATAAAAATCCCACTTAGCGCCCGCTTCCAATAGTCTATCAAAATAATACGTACCCTTTACACCAATAGGTATATAAGTGGAACGATAACTATATGACCTATACGACGGATCGTAATATGGTTTGTTAGGATTACCCCAATAATAATTACTACGACTACTATAAATACTAATAAATGGCGCCAGTGTTAAATCTTTAGCAACATCAAACTCATAATTAATTGTTAGTGGTAATGAATTAGCTGCGTAACCATAGTAGCCCGTACCAATCCCTATGTTTAGTGTATTACCATGTTTTTCGCTCGTTTTTACTTCCTGTGCTATACTGCTGTTAGTTGCCACTATTAATAATACAACTACTGTGTTTATTATTGTTTTCATAATTTTAATTTAATTAGTATTACTTATTTATATAATTTATAACCTACTGTTGCTTGATACCACACGTTTTTATAACGAGGAGTGGTAGATGTGCCATCGCCAGCATTAGTTTGTAAATCCCAGTTGGCACGTGCGCTAATAATAAAATGTTTCATATTAATATCAATACCACATACTGCACTAAAAATGTTTTTGCGAATATTGTCTTGCTTAAACTCTTGTTCTTGCTGATAGCTTACTAGGGAACTAGAAAACACATCTTTTTGATTTATTAAGTACGAAAACTGTGGCCCAGCAAGTAATGTAATAAATTCGCTTGGTTTTAATAAAAATTGTACTGGTATGTCAACGTAAGTGGTTGTTCTCGAAAAATCGTACTTACTACCAAGTATACTACCATTGCCCTTAAAGCCCTTTTGCGATAACAATATTTCTGGCTGCAAGCCAATATACTTGTCTATTGGTATAGCTACTAAAGCACCTGCTACAAAACCTACTTTAGCATCAGTATTAAACTGCTCGCCTTTGGCATCGTATACGTTTGAGTAATTTAAACCTCCTCTAAAACCAAGTTGAAGTTTTTCTCTGTTATCTATATCGTCAGTACTGCTCTGTGCCACCACTACCGTAGTAGTTATTGTAAATAATGCGGCAATTATTGTTAATGTTTTCATAATTTTTAGTTGTTTTTAGTTATTAATTTATTTGTTGATATTATTTAGCATTATTAACATTTATGTCTTTTATTGCTGTTCCTAGTTCGTCCATATCATGGTTAAACTCACGCTTAAACGATTCCCACTTGTCCTTACCCTCAGCTTTGTATTCGTCCATACGTTTTTTAGCAGTAGTATTTTTTTCTTCTAATGCTTCAATTTTTTTAGTGTACTCGGCTTTTACTTCTTTTTTCTCGGCTTTAATTCTAGCTTTCAAATCTGTGATGAGTTTATTGTTACTCTCAATTTTTTCTTGTGTTGTTGCTCTATAAATAGCAATATCAGCTTCATATTCTTGGTTAGCATCAACTAAAGCAACAGTTGCGTCTTTTACTTCTTCGTTAGCTTCGGCTACATTTTCTTTAGCTTCCTTTACTTTTTGTTCAGCGCTACTGCAGCCTGTAGTAATTAGTGTAGCGGTTAGTATAACTGATGCTAGGCTTAGGGTTGAGTTTTTCATAGTTTTAATTTTTTGTTAAATTGGTAATACGTTACTTGTTAAGTGTTTATAAGGCAGCTATTATTGAGTGTAACTCCTCTTTTGTTTTTCCTAATTTCACTTGCAATCTTCCTATCATTTCGTCTTGCTTGCCTTCAATTAGTAATACATCGCTATCTGTTAATAATGCAAATTGTTGTTTTAACTTGCCTTTTGTTTCATTCCAATTTCCTTTTAATTCGGTTAAATTTTTCATATTATCTAATTTTAGTTTGTGTTATTATTACACTACAAATGTGCGTCTATCAAAGGTTAAAAGTGTTACACAAGTTATACTATAAGTTATATCATTCACACATTGCATTATTAGTTAATTGATATGCTAATTAAGTAACAAACCTTTTAAGGTGTTGATTTCATTACGTTTTAACACCTATCAAGCACTAAAATAAGCGCAAAAAAAAGCATCGTACTTAATGTACGATGCTTAATTAAAAGAAAATAAGAGGCTTAAAATCACATTCTATCCATATACCAGTTTAATTGTTTTTGCATTTTTTTAATTTTAAAAATAGTAGTTATGTTTTTTTGTAATCGCACAAAAGCAGTTTCGCTTTTAACCACGTAATCAAACGCATTGTGATGCATACAATTAATAGCCACTTCTATTTTATCTTGCGACGATAGCATAATAACAGGTGTGTCTACATTAAACTCTTTTATTTTATCTAATGTTTGTAAGCCATTCATTGCATTTTTATCAATACCATCTAAATGATAATCTAATATTATAACATCAGGGTTTTGCGCTAATTCTTTTATGCATAATTCGCCAGTAGCAAAAGTTTTAATGTCAAAATTAGCATGCTGGAGAAATTCTATTTCTAACGATTTTAAAAGTAGTGCATCATCATCTACCAAAAATAATTTTATTAGGCTGGCATCGTTCATTTTTTATTTTTTTTAATTGTATTAAACTCTTCCGTTAATTCTTTACAAGCTTGCTGGCATACACTATCTAATTGCATCACCATATCATGTATGCTATCCGTTTGTTGTTGTGTGCTTGCGTATTCTTGTATTTTTTTTGCCATGGTTTCAAAATCAGCATGTATGCCCACTATCGAAAACGAAGGAATTATTTTATGTGCTGCTGCTTTTAATGTAGCCCAATCTTTATCCATCAAACTATTTTTCATAGCCGTGAGCAATGGAGGAGTTTGTTCGAGGTATAACGCAATCATTTGCATCATCAAATCAGGATTCGATTTTGTGCGTTGCATTAAATAATTCAAATCAATACATTTCTTTATTTCATTTTCTACAGTAACTACTTCTTTATTTTCGTCAACAAGCTTTACTAAATTAATAATCTTAGTATATAATAATCGTTCATCTACTGGCTTCGCTATATAATCATTCATACCCACGGCTTTGCATTTGGCTACATCTACGGTGGTAACATCGGCCGTTAGGGCAATAATAGGAATGTTAGATTTCATTACGGTACGAATATGGTCAGTGGCTTCAAAGCCATTCATTTCAGGCATTTGCAAATCCATCAAAATAATATCGTAGGTGTTTACTATTAATTTTTCAACTGCAATTCGTCCATTTGCCGCAATATCACACCCAAACCCAAAATCATCGAGCAGAGTTTTCATTAATAATTGGTTAAGAGCAATGTCCTCCACCACCAATATTTTTATTGGCTTAACAGCTACATCAGTGGCTATTATGTCGGTAGTTACCTCTCCCGTTGTATTCGTTTTTAAAAACGGTAAGGTAACTCTAAACACCGACCCCTCCCCTAATGTACTATTAACGGTTATTGTGCCACCTTGGGGTTCAACTAATTGTTTTACAATAGCTAAGCCTAAGCCTGTGCCTCCGTACAAACGCGAAGTACCACTGGTAGCCTGCTGAAAATTCTCAAACACGTGTTCCATTTTACTCTCCGAAATACCTATGCCGGTATCAGCTACTTCAAATGCAATAACTACCTGCTCATCATCTTGGCTAAGTAAATTAACACTTACGGTTATTTTTCCTGTATTGGTAAACTTAACAGCATTACTTACTAAGTTTAAAATAATTTGGTGCAATCGCACGGAGTCGCCCACTAATACACTAGGTATGTTAGCGTCGTAATGTTTAACCAACTGTAAATTTTTTTCCTGAATTTTAAGTTCAAACAAATGTAACATAGCCGCTATTGATGATGCCATTTTAAAAGGCGTTTGTTCAAATGTCATTTTTCCAGCATCTACTTTTGCTAAATCTAATATGTCGTTAATCAATACAATTAGGGCGTCGCCACTTACTTTAATAGCTTGTAAATATTCTTTTTGCTTGGGCGACAACTCCGTTTTTAACACCACTTTAGTAAAACCAATAATAGCATTCATTGGCGTACGAATTTCATGGCTCATATTTGATAAAAACTGTTGCTTTGCCTTAACTGCTTCCTCAGCTATTTGCGTGGCTAACTCCGCTTTAGTTTTAGCTTCCTCAGCAAATGTAGTGGCTAACTCCGCAAATACTTTTGCTTCAATTAATTCAGTTTCAAATCGTTTTTGCTCCGTTACATCTCTCGCTGCTGCAAACACGCCTAATACTCTTCCTTTATCATCACGGTAAACCGATCCATTATACACTACCTGCGTTAGCTTTCCGTTTTTGTGCCGAATAGTAAGTGGATAATCAGATACCACTCCTTTTTCAAATACTTGCTTGTACACTTCTCTCGCTTTTAGCGGTTCAGTAAAATAGTCAGCGAAATCAGTACCAATTAATTTTTCGCGTTTTTCGCCTGTAACTTTAACCGACGCTTCATTTACATCGGTAATTTTTCCGCCTAGCGATATTGTTATTAATGGATCAGTGGAAGCCTCTATTAAACTACGTACATACTGTGAAGCCTGCTTTTGCGAATTACTAAACGCCTCTAATTCCTTAGCTTCAATTTCTCGTTTGTATTTTTCTTTATTCTGAAAATCCAACTCTTCATCAGCAATAATTAATTCGGCCGCACGTTTTTCTTTTTCATCATTTTGAAACGCCAATTCTTTATTGGCTATAACTAATTCGTTGGCACGCTTTTGTTTTTCTTTATTCTGAAAATCCAACTCTTCGTCAGCAATAATTAATTCGGCTGCTCGCTTTTCTTTTTCATCATTTTGAAACGCTAACTCTTTATTGGCTATAACCAATTCATTAGCTCGTTTTTCTTTTTCCTCGTTTTGAAATATAAGTTCCTTATTAGCCGTAGTTAATGCAGTTATGTCCCTATCAATGGTTGCAATACCTATAATTGCACCGTTGTCGTCTTTAATGGGCAGTATGTACAATGACACATCAATGCTTACCCCGCTTTTGGTAATGCGCTTAGTTTGATATTGAGTAATGTTATGCCCCGCAATAATTTGTGCCGTTAATTGTGCGTACTCATTAATGTTGCTTGCCGGAATAATAAGATTTACGTTTTTGCCAATAATTTCGGCGGCGGTGTAGCCATATATTATTTCGGCACCATTATTCCACGAAGTAATAACACCAGCTAGTGTTTTAGTTTTTATGGCTAAATCCGAAAATTCAATAATTAACGACGATAAACTTCCGCTTTTTTCGTAGGCAACTAATCTATCAAAGTCAGCATTTTGGTTGGCAATTTTATCTATCATTTAGTTTAATTTATGTCGTTATTGCCACCTATATCTTCAATAGGATTTCGGCGTTTATCTTTTAATTGCTTAAAGTGAGAAGGTGTTAAGCCTGTAATTTTTTTAAACTGAGTGGACAAATGCGCAACACTACTGTAGTTCATCTTCCAAGCTATTTCGGTTATCGTTAATTCGTCGTACATAATTAGTTCTTTAATATGCTCCACTTTGTGCATAATTAAAAATTGAGCAATTGTAACACCCTGTACTTCGCTAAATAAATTGGCTAAGTAAGTGTAATCGTAATTTAGTTTTTCGGCTAAATAATCGGAGAAATTAGTTTTAACTACCTCATCGTTATGATACACCATTTGAGTAATTACACTTTTAATTTTTTCAATTAAAATAGCTTTTTTATCGTCCATTAACTCTAGCCCTGTATCTACTAAGCCTATTTTCAGTAGCTCGCGTTGCTCATCAGTTATAGTTTCCATTATTTCTACTTCGCCTAATTCCACTAACATAAAATGCAAACCTAATTTTTTAAGTTCTTCTTTCACCATTATTTTACAACGATTACTTACCATATATTTTATGTATATTTTCAACTAAATAGGTATATTATTGTTTTAGTGAAGATGCACTATTAAAACTCAACATCTATATTTTATTTAGCATTAAAATATGCTAAATAAAAAAGCGAAAAAATGAGCTATTCTGGGTTTGAAACTGGCGGAATTAATAACTGATACATGCTCTCGTCATCAAACCCTGTGGCAGTTTTATTCCATTGTTTCTTAATACCCACACATTCAAAATTTAAGCGATTAAATAATTGAATACTTGGTGTATTACTCACACCTATATTAGCGTATAATTGGTGTAATAGCAAGGTATGTGTAGCGTAATTAATTAGTGTTTGTAGGGCATCGGTGGCATAACCTTGTTGCCTATAATCAGTATTGCCAATTAGTATACCTACGCCTGCACGTGCGTGCAAGGGGTTGTAATCAAATAAATCAATAGTACCAATAGGCGTGTTGTTGTGTGTAGTAATTACAAAACGAACTTGCTTGGTGGTGTGTAGGTCGTAAGAGCTATCGCGCAAATAGTTTTGCAATACTAACTTGCTGTAAGGCATTAGTGTACCACTTACTTGCCAGTTGTTTACATCGTTTTCCCAAGCATAAAGTACTGCAATATCAGCAGGTTCAATAGGGCGTAATAGTGTTTTAATGCCACGCATTGGGTAAGATTATTTTTGTTCTAAAATATTTTTCACATTGCGCAAACTCTCTTGCAACGCACCTCCTAACATACCTTCTATATTCATAAATAATAGCATAATATTCATAGGGTAAGGCATTGACGAGGCAAAACCCCACGATAAAGTAGTACGCTCAGCATCAATAGCCGTTAAGCTCATGCAAGTATTAGCTAAGCCTGCAAAGGGTTTTATAAAACGAATTACAAATTCAATTTTTTCACCTTCGGTGATACGTACAATTTCTTGTTCGCCTTTGCCTACGCTTTTATTAGTACTATCCCATGCGTGTGTAAAACCTACATTACCGTCAATGCCTGTGTAAGTAGTGGCGGCGTCAGGGTCCATCATTACCCATTTAGAATAATTATGCTGATTTTTTACCTCTTTTACATAATTAAACACCTGGGCAGAAGGTGCTTTAATAGTAATGCTGCGAAGTAGTGTGTAGTGTTTTCTGGTAAAAGATGCGGTTATCAACAACACTACAATAAAAGTAACAAATGCAATAAGTAGTATAAATAAAATTGACATAGCTAATTTGACTGGGATTAACGTTAAATAATTTTTCAAATTTATTGTTTATTATCATTAGCACAACAAAAATAGTTTGTGCATAATCATTTTTAAAAACACAGGTGTATTTTCAATGTTTTAAGTACATTTAGGTTTTTAAAAATTCAAATTTATTATATCGTATTATTTATGTCAACCAACTATTTATATCCGCTAATTGCTACTGCTATAATGCTTACCGCTTGCCATAGCAAAAAAAATGCAGTAAATAACACGCAACGTAACACACCCAACTTGAGCGAAAATTTACAGCTCGAATTTGATAGAACTTTTTACAATGCCAACAAAGAAAAAATGTTGGGCAATACGGAGCAGGCGGCAAATTTGTTTTCGCGCTGCTTGCAAATAAACGAGCGTAGCGGTGTGTGTAATTACGAGTTAGCACTTATTTATTACAAACAACAACGTATGACGGAATGTAACCTGTTTGCAAAGCGTGCCGCTGAGCTAGAACCTACTAACACGTGGTATAACGAACTGTACGCACAAGTGTTGGTTAGCAAAAAAGACTATACTAATGCAGCAGTAGTGTACAAAAACATTACCACCCAGCATCCTACAAAGCGCGAATATTACGACGAAGAAGCAGCAATTTATTTAATACAAAACAAATTTGACGATGCCATAGCCGTGTACGACCGTGTAGAAAAACAATTTGGAATTACAGAAGATGTGGTTAATAATAAGCGTCAAATATTTTTAAAGCAAAACAAGTTAGATAAAGCTGCTAAGGAGGTTGATAAATTAATAAAACTGCACCCAGAAGATGCCCGTTATTACGGCATGATGGCCGAAATGTACATGGCTAATAATCAGTCGCAAAAAGCGTATTCGTATTTGCAAAAAGCATTAGTGGCTGATAGTAATAATGTAAATGTGCACTTGGCATTAAGCGACTACTACCGTGCTAATAAAGAATATGACAAATCGTATGTGGAACTAAAAAAATCGTTTGCAAGCCCTAGTTTAGATGTGGACACTAAAATGAAAGTGCTATTGAGCTACTATGATGTTACTGAAAAAGACAACGCAAAACTAAAGCAACAGGCTGCGGAGCTTATTGCTATTATGAAAACTATACACCCCCAAGATGCCCGTAGTTACTTTATTGCGGGTGATTTTTTGTATCGGGATAAAAAGTTAAAAGAAGCTGCTACCGAATTTGAAGAGGGATTAAAATACGACAAGGAAAAATTTCCTGCTTGGAATCAAACTATTGTGGTGTACAGTGAGCTGCAAGATTACGAAAGTATGCTACGAGTAAGCAACCAAGCCATTGAACTGTTTCCTAACCAAGCGCCTTTGTTTTTGTATAAGGGTGTGGCACTTATGCAAAAAAAAGAATATAAAGAAGCCGTTAAAAGTTTGAAAGAAGGCGCAAGTATAACTATTGATAACGATGCTATGCTCACCAGTTTTAACATGTATTTAGGCGATAGTTACCATGCTGATAACGAGCATAAAAACTCTGACGACAGTTATGAAAAAGCATTGAAACTTGATCCCAATAATATTTATGTGCTTAATAACTACGCTTATTACTTAAGTGAGCGTGGCACTAACCTTGAACGTGCTGAGGAAATGAGCGCCAAAACACTAAAGTTAGAACCTACGATAGCTAATTACCAAGATACGTACGCATGGATATTGTACAAACAAAAAAAATATAGTGATGCCTTAATTTGGCAACAAAAAGCAATACAAGGCTCAATCCCATCGGCGGTTATGCAAGAGCACTTAGGGGATATCTACTATCAATTAAACGAACCCGACAAGGCCCTAGAATACTGGTTACAAGCCAAAGGTAAAGCGGGAGTAAGTACCTTTTTGGATAAAAAAATTGCGGATAAAAAACTGTACGAATAAACGACAAAAAACTACCGCTTAACTAGCTAATGAAAAACTACTCCAATTATTATTTCTTACAATTGCTTGCTTTAACTTGCCTCCTTAACACTTCGTTGGGATGTAGGTATCGCAAAGGTTTACCCATTAAACCTAAAGAAGAAATAAAGCCTGTGGTAGATAACCGCCCTGCATTGCAGTTGGTAAAAAAACAACACGATAACGAATTACAGTTTACTTGGTTAAGCGCAAAGGCAAGTATTGAAACCGAAGCTAATGGCGAAAATCAAAACTTTGATGCCACTATTCGTATACGCAAAGACAGTGTAATATGGATATCGATAAGCCCTGCTTTAGGTATTGAAGTAATGCGTGTGATTATTACGCCTGATACGGTTAAGTACATGAACCGTCTTAATAACACTTATTTTGTTGATGCCGTATGCAAAATTAACGATTTAATACAAGCTGATTTCGACTTTGATATGATACAAAACTTGCTAATAGGTAATAGCTTTGAATACTACGACGACGACCAATTAAAAACCAGCATTGAGGATAATAATTATTTGATAAGTTCGGTACGCAAAGGGAAATTAAAACGCTTAACAACCAATAATAACGGCACTTCCGAAAGGTCGTCGGTTCAAAGTATGTGGCTCGAACCTTTAAATTTTAAGCTGGTAAAACTTCGCCTTGATGAATTTACCAGCCAACGTGAATTGATAGCTGAATACACTAACTTTAAAATCGTGGATAGTACGCAGCTAATGCCACACCACATTAGTGTAAATGTTAAAGCACAAAAAACAATTGTGGTACGTGCTACTTACAATAAAGTTAAATTAAATCAAGTAATGGAACTACCTTTTAAAATTCCGGCTAAATATACTCGTAAATAATAAGTATGAAAAAAATATGTTTATATAGTTGTATATGTATATACGTGCTAATTGGCGTGGCATACGGACAATCAAAAAAGGATTTAGAAACTAAAAAAAAGAAACTTCAATCGGATATTAAGCTTACCAAAAACTTGCTAGAAGAAACCAAGGAAAACAAAAAACAATCGTTAACGCAATTGGTAACGCTTAATAAAAAAATAGGAATGCACGAAGAACTTATTACCACCATAAGTTCGCAGGTATCGTTATTGGATAGAGAAATTACCGAAAACACTACCAATGTACAGCAGCTTACTACTGAACTAAAAACACTTAAAGACGAGTACGCATTAATGATTAAGTACGCCTACAAAAACAAAGGTACATATGATAGGTTAATGTTTTTAATGTCGTCAGCTAGTTTTAATCAAGCCTATAACAGATTAAAATATATGCAACAATACAGTACCTACCGTCAAACTCAAGGTAAATTAATACTAAGTAAGCAACAGGAATTAATAGCAAAAATAAATGAATTGCATTTGGCCAAAGGTGAAAAAGTAACACTAGTGGTGGAACAAAAAAACCAAGTAGGCGAGCTTAATGGCGAAAAACAAACGCAAGAAAAATCGCTAGTACAATTACAACAAAAAGAAAAAGAATTAAAAAACGAGTTAAAGAAAAAACAAGACGATGCCTATAAGTTGCAAATAGCCATACAAGCCATAATAGAAGAAGAAATACGCAAGGCTAGAGAATTAGCCATTAAAGAACAAGCCAGAAAAGCAGTTGAGTTAGCTGCTGCTAAAGAAAAGGAACGTTTAGCTCTAGAGAAAAAAAATAATTTAAAAAAAGATAAAAAAGATCCTAAAAAAGAAATAGAAAAACCTATTGCAGTAAAGGAAATTAAAGTGGCCGAGCCTAAAGCCAATGTATTGCTATTAACGCCTGAGGCTCAAAGTTTAAGTAATTCGTTTGAAGCCAATAAAGGTCGCTTGCCTTGGCCAGTGGTAGAGGGCGTTATTACAAGTAAATTTGGTGTGCACGACCATCCAGTACTCAAAAACATTAAAGTTAAAAACGACGGAGTAAACATTAGTACCAAACGAGGAGCAGGTGTACGCGCAATATTTGAGGGTGAAGTTACTGGCGTGGTAAGCATACCTAACGCTGGCAAGGCAGTAATAGTGCGCCATGGCGATTACCTAAGCGTATACACTAACCTAAGCGAAGTAAATGTTAAAAAAGGCGATAAGTTAAAACTGAAACAAGCCATTGGTGCCGTAAACGTGGACGAGGATAACAAAAGCGAATTTCAATTACAGATATGGAAAGGTAGCAATACCCTTGACCCACAAAGCTGGATTTATGATAATTAAACCTATGAGCATGAGTATGAGTATGAACACAACCGCAATAGTATTAGCAGGAGGCTTAGGTACACGCTTACGCACAGTAGTAACAGATGTACCCAAACCTATGGCATTGGTTAATGGGAAACCTTTTTTGTATTACGTGCTTACACAATTACATCAGGCGGGCATTACGCACGTGGTGTTATCAGTAGGGTATAAATGGGAAACTATACGTAATTATTTTGGGCAAGAGTTTAACAGAATTAAAATTGAGTATTGTGTAGAGGAAGCCCCTCTTGGCACGGGAGGGGCTATTAAAGCTGCCATGCAACTGTGCACTACTGCTAATATAGTAGTACTTAATGGCGATTCTATTTTTAATTTTAATCTACAACAATTTATTAATAAACCATTAACTACCCCTGTGGCTATGGCAATACGTGTGGTGAATGATGCCGCGCGCTACGGTACAGTAAGCGTTGATGCTAAAGGTAGCATTACTCATTTTGTTGAAAAAACAGGCTTAATACAGCAAGGCACTATTAACACAGGAATTTATTTAATTAATAAGCAACAATTTTTAGATAATTGCCCCAGTGAAAATAAATTTTCGATTGAGCAAGATTATTTTCAACACATTGTGCAACATCAACACATACAAGGCTATATGGCACAAGGCTACTTTATTGACATAGGTATACCTGAAGATTATGCACGTGCACAACACGAACTACACACGTCATTTAACCTATAAAAACTCTAGCGCTGATGAACTTACAACACCTGCAAATTAACAAATCGTGGACATTATTCTTGGATAGAGATGGTGTAATAAACGAGCGTGTAGTAGGCGATTATGTAAAGCAAGTAGCCGAATTTGTGTTTACCCACAATGCGTTATTCGCAATTAAAAAACTAAGCAAACTTGTAGGGCATACTATTGTAGTAACTAACCAACAAGGCATAGGCAAAGGCTTGTACACTCACTCTGCATTAGCACAGGTACATGCACACATGCTAAGTAATGTAGTGGCAGTGGGTGCAACAATTGATGCAGTATATTACGCCCCCGATTTAGCAGCTGATAACAACTTACTCCGCAAACCTAATATTGGTATGCCATTGCAAGCGCAACAACAATTTACAGATATTAATTTTACTAAAAGTATAATGGTAGGCGATAGCCTCTCAGACATGCAAATGGGGCGCAACATAGGCGCAGTATGTGTTTGGGTAGGCACTGATGTTATTGATGCACAATGGTTCGATTATCAATTTAACTCACTATGGGAATTTGCACAGTGCAAATTTTAAAACTTACTAAACACTAGTTGTATTTTTTGGAGTTGTAGTGCTAGGCAAATATTGAAACAAAAATAAATTAAGCATTAACCCATAAAAACCAACACCTGCTTGGGTTTCAAGGGTATCTTCATTTAAAAATGATAGCAAAATAATTACTGCAAATGCACTAAATAATTTGTTATTGCCTATCTGCTTGGCAATAAATAACCAAGCTAATACAATACACAATACCCCAATTACCCCAAACGTAGCCAAAAAAGTAAGGAATTGATTATGGGCATGAAACCAGTTTTTTTCGGCCAAAGGTACTTGTAATGCTTTATATACTTGCTGTGTAGCAACTTCTATATTACCTGTACCCACACCTATTAATTTATGTTGCTTAAATACCTGCCAAGCGGTACGAGCAAAATATACGCGCATAACTACTGAGTGTCCGTTAGGCGTAAAACCCATTTTGTAATTATTATACTCGTACAATAATTCGTACAAACGCCCTAATGGGTTTAATTTGTTTTGATACAAATAATTGGGCACACCTCTGTTAATGCTTGCTATTTCGGCATTTGAAAGTGCTAACACTCCACGAGCATCTTTGGTTAAATGTTTGGAAGCCAAAAAGCGTAGCACAGTATAATGTTTACCTGTTGTACGATTTTTCCCTGCAAATAAAGAGTCGCCATGGGTACGTAATAGCCAGTATTTTTTTAGTTCATCTAGGTTAACACAACTATCAATTGATGCTCCGTTTTCGCACATTCCACCAAAGCTAGTGGTGTGGTACCCATGTTTGTATAATGTATTATTAGGCATAGTTAATACCGAATTGGGTTGGTAATAAAAGCCTGCATTTATTGTATTTATTTTATTAATTAATACACTTACTAACATAATTAAAAGTAATGTACCAGCTACCAACCATTTAGTTTGACGGTGGACTACCGCTAAATACAATGCTCCAACGCCCACTAACATTACAATAATAACAATACCTGTAAGCGATTGTAAGAATATTAAAAATGCTATAAACACTACAACGCCACTAGCATAATACATTTTATAACTTGCAGTTGTAAAATAATAGTAGATGCATACTGCTACACAAAAACAAATAAATAACGAAAACCTAATGTGAGATATAAACATAGATATAGCACGAGGCTCGTGTATGTGGCTAACCACAACATTTGCCAAGCAAATAAGTATAGCTACTAAGTTAGCCAGTACAAAAAAATGTAATACCACTTTTATCATTCGGTAATTAATAGCAGCCGTTTGCGCCATTACCAATGGTATTAATAATAGTGGTAATTTGTGGCGTAAATCGTGCAGGGCATAATGCGTAGGTGCTGAGTATAATACGCCCAATAACGTAATACCAAAAATAGTACTGCTAGCTACTAGCTTGTATTTGTTAAGTTTAAGCAACTGCCATTTTAATTGCCAACGTGGGTCGGCTAACCATACACCTACAATCCAAAATACACTCATGCCCGTAAGCCACTTGCTTAATGGTAGCCCAATAGCCAATAACACAAAACCAACGCTATACAAAGTATTGTGTAGCGTTGGTTTTGTAAATAATTTAATTACTGTGTTACGTGTATTTTGTAATAGTTGCATTACTATAGCTAACGCAATTTATTTCTTTTTAGTATTGCTTTTTTTATCTTTGTTTTCAATACTTGCCACAGGCTTCAACAAACTACTGTATTTATCTTTGTCATTCAATACTTCAATTGCGTTGGCAACATCAGTATCGTGTGCTAATGTGTTTTGCGTGCGCCCTTTTTGGTAGTAATAGCGTGCCACAATTTCACTTTCTAACAAGCGTTTTACCTCGACTTTAAAGGTTTCTAAATCCTCTACTTTGTTATGTGTTAATTTAATTTTTAATGCATCGTACTCGGCTTGCGCACGGTCAAAATATTTTTCATTTTCGGCACTTTCTTTTAAGTCTTTTAATAATTTTTCGCTTTTGGTAGTATAGTCATATTCTTTGGATGCTGCGTATTCGCAAAACTCTTTATAGTCTGCATCAGTTAACGCAAACTCTTTGGCTGATGCTATTGTAGCGTGCTTTAAGCGATAGGTAGTTGCATAGTCAAACAACACACTTTTATTAGCAAGGCTAGTTGCAATTTTACTATATACTTTGGGTGTAGTTTTAATATCGGGCAATACTCCTCCACCATCGTACACGGTACGCCCACTTTTGGTTTTAAAGGGTTTCATTAAGCTGTCGGGTACTTTACCCACACTACCATCTTCGTTACGGTTGGTATAGTCCAAGGCTTGTATGCAACGTCCGCTTGGTATATAATATTTAGCAATAGTAATTTTAAGCTGTGCGTTATAGCTTAGCTTACGAGTATTTTGCACTAATCCTTTACCAAATGTACGTTGCCCAATAATTACGCCTCTATCCAAATCCTGTATAGCGCCTGATACAATTTCGCTGGCTGATGCTGAGCCACTACTCACTAACACTGCTATTGGTACTGATTGATCCAACGGAGTATTAATTGTTTTGTACGTTTTTTCATTTTCTTTTACTTTACCACGTGTTACTACTACTTCCTGTCCTTTATCCACAAATGTATTTACAATATTTACGGCTTCGTTCAGTAGCCCACCAGGGTTACCACGTAGGTCAAGTACTATGCCTTTAAGATTGTCGTTCTTTTTTAAATCAATTACAGCCTCTTTAATTTCGCCCGAAGCATTTTCGGTAAATCCGCTCAAGGCAATGTAGCCAATAGTTTCGTTAAGCATACCGTGGTAGGGTACGTTTTTAATTTTAATTTCTTCGCGTGTAATTTTCTTTTCCAAGTTTTTAGTTTCTCCTTCGCGCTCTATCATAAGCGTAACCGTAGTACCTGGCGCACCTTTGAGGAGTTTACTTACATCATCACTTTTTTTGCCTTTCATTGATTTACCATCAATTTCAATAATTTTATCGCCAGCACGTAAGTCAGCTTTAAAAGCAGGATAGTTTTCATAAGGGTCGGCTATAATTACGTAACCATTGTTGGTACGAATAGTTGATCCCACGCCTCCATATTGCCCAGTGGTCATAAAACGATAGTCCTCCACATCGGATTCTGGAATATAGTTGGTGTAAGGGTCTAACGACTCCAGCATTTCGTCAATGCCTTTTTTAATCATTTGCCCAGGCTTAGTTTCGTCCACGTAATACATATTTACTTCGCGAAACAGGCTTGCAAAAATATCGAGATTTTTAGCTATTTCAAAGTAAGCTTCGTCAGGTTTATTAAGTGCTAGTAACGATACAGAACCCGCTAATACTAGCGATGTAACTACTTTGCGTTTATGATTTTTGAATATTGATAGCATAGTGCAATTATTTTAATTATAATGTAATGTGAGCGTATTTAAAATACGCTATTAATTTCATATCAAATGTAGAAAAAATAGTTGGATAGTTGTAATTAGTAATCAATAGCGTGCTAATCGATTAAAAATAAAAAAATAAGAGAACGTATTTAAGTAGGTAGTTTACAATTTAAGAATATTCACAACTGTATATTTACACTTAAAATTTTATCTTTCGTATAAATAGTAGCAACGCGTTGGGGCTACACTAATTGGTAACCCCAACAAACAAATAATATAAAACTTAAGTAATATAACTGCAGGCTTGCCTAAATTTTGTGTTAGTTAAAATTGGAGTAAACGGATTGTTTGATTTAGCAAAAGTAAGCCCTTGGATTTTTGCGGTAGAAAGTGTATAATTGTGTACATGCAACATAAGCAGTAACACTACGAGCCCGCAATTGCACATTTAATTTTGCTAAACACATAAGCCTAGGCTTAACAAAACCAAAAGAGCTAAATTTTGCCCCTGTACCACAACCAAAAGTTGTAAATTATAAAGAGTAAAACAACAACAAACACATGACTTTAGACCAGTACATTCAAAACATAAACCAACGCTATAAGTTAGGAAACGCCACAGAACATACTTTTCGTGGCGATTTGCAACAACTGCTCGAAAGTGTAGTGCCCGAAATTAGAGCAACCAACGAACCCAAAAGACAAACCTGTGGCGCACCCGACTATATTCTTACCAAAAAAGAAATTCCTGTAGGTTTTATTGAAGCAAAAGATATTGGCGACAAAGACCTTGAGGGACTAAAAAAAACAGGAAACAAAGAACAGTTTGACCGTTATAAGGCCTCGTTGCACAACCTAATATTTACTGACTATTTAGACTTTCATTTATACATTGACGGAGTATTTGTAACTAAAATTGCAATTGCTCAACTACACAACGGAACCATTGTTCCGTTGCCTAACAACTTTGCTGCATTTACAAACCTTATCAAAGACTTTTGTGGTTATATTGGGCAAACGATAAAAAGCTCGAAAAAACTGGCAGAAATGATGGCGGGCAAAGCACGCTTACTTTCTGATGTTATTGAACAAGCGTTAACAAGTGATGAAGTTAAAAACGAAAACAGCACGCTTAAAGACCAAATGAACGCCTTCAAGCAACTACTTATTCACGACATTACCCCCAAAGGCTTTGCCGACGTGTATGCCCAAACCATTGCTTACGGTATGTTTGCGGCGCGCTTGCACGACCCTACTTTACCTACTTTTAGCCGACAGGAAGCTGCCGAGTTAATTCCAAAATCAAACCCATTTTTGCGCAAACTGTTTGGCTACATTGCAGGCCCCGATATCGACGACCGTATAAAGTGGATAGTAGATAGCTTGGTGGAAATATTTTTGGCGTGCAATGTAGCCGAGATTTTAAAAAACTACGGAAAAACAACAAAAATGGAAGACCCAATCATCCATTTTTACGAAACTTTTTTGAGTGAATACGACCCTAAGCTCCGTAAGGCACGCGGTGTGTGGTACACGCCTGCACCCGTTGTAAACTTTATTGTGCGAGCGGTGGATGATATTTTAAAAACAGAATTTGATTTGCCCAACGGACTTGCCGATAATAGCAAAATAAAAATACTAGTAGATGTACAAGGCAAAAAAACTGAACAAGAAGTACACAAAGTACAACTACTTGACCCTGCCACAGGTACAGGAACTTTTTTGGCGGAAGTGGTAAAACACATTCACAAAAAATTTGAAGGCCAGCAAGGCATTTGGAGCAAGTATGTAGAAACCCATTTATTGCCTCGCCTCAATGGCTTTGAGTTGCTAATGGCAAGTTACGCAATGGCACATTTGCAATTAGATTTACTACTTACCGAAACAGGCTACAAGCCAACAACCGACCAACGACTTAGAGTGTATCTAACCAATAGTTTGGAAGAAAGCCACCCCGATACCGGTACCCTGTTTGCCAACTGGCTAAGTACCGAAGCCAACGAAGCCAACCATATTAAACGCGACACGCCCGTAATGTGTATTATTGGTAATCCGCCTTATGCCGTAAGTAGCACAAATAAAAATGAGTGGATTCAAAGCCTAATTGCAGATTATAAAAAAGACTTGAATGAACGTAAAATAAATTTAGATGATGATTATATAAAATTTATACGCTATGGACAGCACTTTATTGATAAGAATGGAAGTGGCATTTTAGCATACATTTCAAACAACAGTTTTATTGATGGTATTACACATCGTCAGATGCGCAAAAATCTATTAGAAAGCTTTGATAAAATTTATGTTCTCGATTTGCACGGTAGTGCTAAAAAGAAAGAAACTTGCCCTGATGGTAGCACCGACCAAAACGTTTTTGACATAATGCAAGGCGTAAGTATAAATTTATTTGTAAAAACAGGCAAGAAAAAACCTAACGAACTAGGTAAAGTACTACACTATAGCCTGCAAGGCATGCGGGAGATTAAATACGACTTTTTAACCCGCAACACATTACAAACACTTCCTTGGCAACAACTACAATATATTCAACCCAATTATTTTTTTGCACCTAAAAATTTTGATGGTGCAGTTGATTATGAAAAAGGATTTAAAGTAGATGAATTGTTTGAAATAAATTCAAACGGAATAGAAACACATAAAGATGAACTAACAATTCAAGATAGTCTACAAAAAATTAACGTAATAAAAAAAGATTTTGAGAATCTTACCGAAGACGAAATAAAATTAAAATTTCTTATTTCAAAAGAAGGTAGGGATTGGAAAGTTGTGACAGCTAAAAATGATATTATAAAAAATAATCCACTTGTATCAAAAATCTTGTATCGCCCTTTTGATGAGCGTTATACTTTATATACAGGTACTACAAAAGGTTTTTTTGCGTGGCCTAGAAATAACGTAATGAAGGAATTTGTTGGGAAAGATAATATAGGGTTTTGTGCTAAAAGACAAAACATTCATTCCTTTTCATACGTTTTTTTGGTAAATAAAATTACAGAGTCTTGTGTATTTGAAAGTGCATTTGCAAAAACTAATATTTTCCCTCTTTACCTTTACTCTGATACGAGTGGTCAGTTAGGGTTACAGGAAAGTAGTGAGAGAACGTCAAACCTAAACACCGAAATTATAAAACAAATTGCAGAGAAATTGGGTTTAACTTTTACGAATGAAAAAGAAACAACCAAAGGCACATTTGCACCCATTGACATTTTAGACTATATATATGCAGTATTGCACAGCCCAACGTACCGCTCAACCTACAAAGAGTTTTTAAAAATAGATTTTCCTAGAGTACCCCATCCTAAAGACAAAGAAACGTTTTGGCAATTAGTAAAACTGGGCGGAGCAATACGACAACTACATTTATTAGAAACCCCAATAGTTGAAAAATATATTACCCAATATCCAATAGATGGCAACAATGTAGTTGGTAAACCAAAATACCAAGACGGTAAAGTGTACATTAACGACACCCAGTATTTTGCCAACGTGCCGCAAGTGGCTTGGGAGTTTTATATTGGAGGATATCAACCCGCCCAAAAGTGGCTCAAAGACCGCAAAGAGCGCACGCTTGAATTTGACGATATATTACATTATCAAAAAATAATAGTAGCACTTTATGAAACGAATAGGCTAATGAAAGAAATTGATAAGATTGAGATTAACTAACAGTATAAAATTAAACACAAAATGATTAGAAAATTAAACGAACACCATATTACATAATTACTTAGGCTTAAAAAGACTAGTATAGGTTACCAACTAATTGAAACAAAAAGCATAATTATTATTGTGTATTATACCTTATTTCGTGAGGATGCGAACTAAGGCGGAATGTGTTATTTTTAAATACAAATTATTTTATAATAAAGCCGTGTAATCCTCTTTTATTTCATCCCAACAAATAACAACATTACTATATTTGTGCTTAATGATAAACAACGACCCGACTTCAGATGCTATATAGCGGGTTCTTTTTTGAAATCAGATGTGACAGCTCTAAATTAGGAGTAAAATTATTACTTTTATGCTAACGAAAATTCGTTTAGGACACTACTAATTAGTAATTTTAATGGCCTATAAAACCACTAATTTAATAGTTGATTTTGGGGTGTATTTATATAAAGAATAATTTATTAACATTACACCGAGTGTTAATCAAAAAAAAAATCAAGCCATGAATTTACTTTTAACTAAAGCCACTATTATAGATAAAAAAAGTGCGTATCATTTGCAACAAATGGACATACATATTGTTGATGGAAGGATTATAAATATTGAAAAAAAAATTGCTAACACTACTAACGCTACTGTAATTAGTGCTAATAATTTACATGTATCTAACGGTTGGATAGATTTGAATTGTAATGTAAAAGAGCCTGGTTTTGAACACAAAGAAACGTTAGAAAGTGTTTGTGCCGCTGCTGCTCAAGGTGGTTTTACCAGTATTGTTGCCATGCCTACCACCCAGCCAATTACTGATAGTAAAAGTAATATTGCCTACATAATTAATGCCACACAACATAGCGCAGTTAACGTATTGCCCGTAGGAGCTATTACGCAGCAATGCCAAGGCAAACACTTAGCCGAATTATACGACATGCAACTAGCAGGAGCCATAGCATTTAGCGACGGTAAACGTACAATAGCTGATGCAGGGCTTGTTAGTAGAGCAATGCAATACGTACAGCCATTTAATGGCAAATTATTTTTGCATAGCGATGATAAAAATATTTCGCTAAAAGCGCAAGCCAACGAGGGCACAGTAGCCACCACTATAGGCTTAAAAGGTGCACCAGCATTGGCTGAACATATTATGGTACAACGCAATATTATGTTAGCAGAGTATACTAATACAACTATGCACTTAAGTAATATATCAAGTGCTAAATCAATAACATTAATTAACGATGCTCGTGCCAAAGGAGTAGCAATTACTTGTGATGTAGCGGCACACTACTTGTTGTTAGACGATAGTACTTTAACAGCATTTAACAGTAATTACAAATTTTATCCGCCCCTACGCAATTCCAATAATAAGCAAGCACTTATAGTTGCATTGGCTACTAAAGCTATTACTGCAATAACTAGCGACCATACCCCTGAGCCTACTGAGGAAAAAGACGTAGAATTTGAAAATGCGGCTTATGGTATAATAGGATTAGAAACCGCTTTTGCAGTGGCTCGCACCGCTACACATAGTACAGTACCAATTGAAGACTTAATACATACATTAACCTATGGCCCAGCACAAGTATTAGGTATACCCATTACACCTATAGCTGTAAATGAATTAGCTTGTATTACCTTATTTGACACTAGTATAGAGTGGACATTTGAAACGCAACACATACGCTCACTAAGTAACAACACTCCGTTCATAAACACACTATTTACAGGTAAAGCATTGGGAATAATAAATAAAAATAAATACATGAAAAGCAACTAAATTAGTTCCAATTACTTACTTTTTTTGAGTATATTTGAAAGACGTTGGATAAAATGTAGTTGTTCATATTTTAAATAAAGTAATTATGAAATTAGCTTTTAAATTAATTGTATTAATTATTGTAGCAAGTGTTTTATTACTCAGCAATTATTCTCGGTGCTTAGCCACAGTACTTACGGCTACAGGTTGCCCAGGCCCTGTAAATTGGAACGCCAGTAGTAATCCATTTGGTACTACACCAGCCATTGGTGACACATTAATTATACCCACAGGTTGCGAACTTACACTCACCGCAACTTCATTTAACCTTACTGCAACCAATATTACCTTAATAATTAATGGCACACTTAGTTGTAATGCAGGTTGTAGTTTAAACTTAGCCACTGGAGCTACTATAAACGTACCACAAGGCGGAGTTATTACTGCTACAAGTCCCTTAACTAGCAATGCTGCTATAAACGTGGCAGGAGTTACCTCACCCGTTTGGAAAGCAACCCTAAATGGCACTGTGGAGGGAGGAATTGGTGCTGGGTTTGTACTAGGCGGTACTAATAAATGTTACTTTTCATCTGCGGTAGTTATTACCTCCGAAACTGGTGGTAGCTGCGTCAGTTCAGTAAGTAATGGTTGTGCGCAAAATGGAGCAATAAGCATTTATACCAAATGTTTAACAGCTGGTGGAGTAGCTGGTGCAGGCTGTACTAGCCCATGTAATTACTCCGTATTTAGTGGGTTTGGCTATCAAATGTGCAATGGTACTAATGTTACAGGCAATTGTAATAATGGTGCGCAACGTATGGGCATAGTATTTAATGTACCCACGGGTTGCACTGCTACGGTATTAGCTGAGTTTAAAGTTAGAACTGGCGCACCCACAAATGCTTGCTCTAATTCTGGTGTAGATGCTGGCGATACCATGCGGTTATGTAACGGAGCAGGGTGTACTATTTACACAGGTAGTGCTAACGCTAATATAAGCCAATCAATAGTGCAAGTAGGTCCTGGTACTATATTGGTAGCAGGTACATCTAACCGTTCCGAAGAAATTATTACCTATTCGTTTTCAAAAATGGGAGTGTGCGCTGGAGGATGTTCAGTATTGCCAGTTTCGTTTTTAACTATTTCGGGAGATGTTGCTAACAGTACTGCATCAATTGCTTGGAGTACAGCTTCGGAGGTAAATAATCATTACTTTACAATTGAAAAAAGCACTGATGCTATACACTACGTTGAAGTAGGAAACATAGAGGGGGCTGGTACAACAAGTAGCATGCACAACTATAATTTTTCGTTTGAGCAAGCCTATAATTCAACATTATACATCCGTATAAAACAAACGGATTATGATGGTAAATTTTCGTATAGCAATACCGTGGTTACTAACACTAACACACCTCACACTAACATAGCGCTAACACTTAGCCCCAACCCTACTAATTACGGACTTACACTACAAAGCAGTTTGGGTATAATTGAGTATATACGCATAATTGACGTAACAGGCATTGAACGTATTATACTTAGTAACAATAATGCTACTTCGTTCGTTGATGTAAGTAAACTATCCGCAGGTATCTATTTTATTAGCGTAACAATCAATGGTGCTCAACATATTGCAAAATTTATAAAGGAATAAATAATACCTAATTTCAGCAATTAAATTTACGAAAAATTTTAGTGGTAAAATTTTATTATAAACTTGCTATTAAAGCATTTGTTATAGTTGAAAAACAGCGTTTATTAAATATCAAATTCTAATAAAATCACATCATGTTTTTTTGAATCAATTGTAATGGTTTAAATTATTTATTGTTCATTATCAATACTATCTTTGTGAGTAATTACTTACACCACATAATGAACACTAAACACGTATTAGTAACACTTGTTACACTGGCCTTTAACACCAATAGTTGGGCACAAAAAACGGTTACTCTTAATCAATGTATTACTCAGGCAATAACCAGTAATTTGCAAGTATTGCAACAGCAGTATGCAACACATACAGCACAAGTAAATGCCTTACAAACCAAAGCTAATACCCTACCCAGCGTTAATGCTTATGGCACACACAATTATAATTTTGGGCAAACTATTGATAGATTTACTAACCAATTTATACAAGGTAAAGCCGTGCAAAGTAATAATTTTTATGTGCAAGGTGCCTGGACATTATTTTCGGGCTTGCAAAATTACAACACTATACAACAAGCTAATAATAGTTTGCTTGCAAGCAGATACGATTACGATAATACACGTAATACTATTATTCAAACTGTGGCACAAACGTACTTACAAGTATTGTTAAATACTGAAATATTGGGTGTCACCAAAAATCAATTAGCGCAAACTACCACTAATATTGAGGTAATAACTAAGCGTGTAAATGCAGGTAGTACGCCCCGTTTGGATTTACTAACTATGCAAGCACAAAAAGCTACTGAAGAATTAACTAGCGTAAATGCACAAAATAATTATGAATTAAGTATGCTCAGCTTATTGCAATTAATGAACGAAACTGAAGTTACCTCGCTTACCCTTGCCCCTATTGAAAACATGGATAGCTACTTGTTAAATAATACTCCTGTAAATGGTACTGACCTATATGTACAAGCACAAAAAAACAGACCTGAAATAGCAAGCGCTGAAGCGAAATTAAAAAGCGCATTGTTTGCACGCCGCACTAGTCAAGGTGTTGCGCTACCTACACTTACCTTTAATGCAAGTGTAGGTACAGGTTACTCGGGGCAAAGTAAAGAGCTTGTGGGTGTACCCAAAGTAAGCGGAGCCGCACTATCAGGCTATGCTGAGTTTGTAAATCCATTAACTAATCAAGTAATACAAGCACCTACTTATACCCCTACGTTTGATTATGTAACCCGTACCAAAGGCTTTGGCACACAGGTTAAGAATAATGTAAATCAATCAGTAGGCTTTAGTTTGCAAGTGCCTATATTTAATAATTTACGTGCCCACACAGGCGTGCAGCGCGCACGCATACAAGAGCAAATAGCCCAAGTAAACGTAGCAACAGCTAAGCAACAATTATACAAAACCATACAACAAGCAGTGTTAGAAACTACCACTGCACAAAACAAATTAACCGCTACAGCAGCACTACTTAATGTGCAAAAAGAAACCTACCTACAAGCCACACAGCGCTTTGAGGTAGGACTATTGAACAGTATAGATTATTTAAAAATTAAAACCAATTTAGCCAAAGCTGAATCAGATTACGTGCAAAGTAAATACGAATATGTATTTAAAAAAACAATCGTACAATTTTATGCCACAAATAAAATTGAATTGTAAATTTTAATTTCGTTGTAATATTACATTAGCAACAGCACATTACTCCGTTGAAAACTTTACAACCAATAGTAGCACAATTGTTGTAAATGCTTATTTTTGAATACATAATCCAAAACAATCTATGCAACAGCTCCTACGTACTTATTTACACGCTACACTAATATTAGTTTGGCTGTTAACTTACGTAAATTACAGTGTGCAAGCACAAAGTAAACTTAAAAGTATAGTTATTGATGCTGGACACGGCGGTAAAGACAATGGCGCACATGGTAAATTTGCTAACGAAAAAGATGTAGCGCTAAGTGTATCGCTGCTAGTGGGTAAATTAATTGAGCAACGCTTACCTGATATAAAAGTAAAATATACCCGTAAGACAGACGAATTTATTGAGTTAAATGAACGTGCTAATATTGCCAACGATAGTCGTGCTGATTTGTTTATATGTATACACTGCAATTCAGCCTGTGTGCGCGATGCTAAAACCAAAAAAGACCGTTGTAACGAAACTAAATTTGGCGTAGAAACCTACGTAATGGGGTTGCACAAGAGTAAAGGTAATTTGGAAGTGGCGCGCCGCGAAAACGAATCAATACTAATGGAAAAAGACTACAAAAAAAACTACGATGGTTTTGACCCCGAAAGTGATGAGGCAAGTATTATATTTAGCATGCACCAAAACGTAAATTTAGATAACAGCATAAACTTTGCTGCCAAGGTGCAAAAAGAAACTAAAAGTATGGGGCGCAACGACCGTGACGTAATACAAGCGGGTTTCTTAGTATTGTGGAAAACCGCTATGCCAGCCGTGTTAATTGAAACGGGCTATTTAACCAATGCTGACGAAGAAAAATTTTTGGCAAGTGCACGTGGACAACAAAAAATGGCGTTTAGTATATTTAAAGCAATACGCGAATACAAATATGAATTAGAAGGTAAAACGTTAACTGACGAAGAGCGTAACGAAAAACCAATACTAACAGGCAAAGACGAAGACGACATAGCAGTTATAAAACCAATAACTGATACCACCAAAATAATTAATCCCGACATAATTGTTAAAAACCCCAAAGATACCGCCAAACCTAGGTTGTACACTAAACTACCTAAAGATAATATAATAACTCCTGCTACCGATGCGATAGTTTTTAAAATACAACTAGCAAGCGCCGATAAAAAAATAGCCTTAAATTCTCCTGTATTTAAAGGAATTAAAAACATGGAGGAAAATATAGGGGATGGTTTTTATAGATACACTACCACTAAAGCTACCACGCTTGACGAAGCATTTAAAAACCTAGAAAGCACCAAAACAGCAGGTTTTAAAGATGCATTTATAACCGCCTACAAGGGCAAAACAAAAATATCTGTGAGCGAAGCAAAAACTATGTTAAATTCGCTAAAAAATTAATCGTTTAAAAATAATATTGGTTTGAAATTAAGTAAAGAAATAAAAACAGGATTGCTCATTGTAAGTACAGTAGCAATGGGGATATATGGCTTAAATTATTTAAAGGGCTATGATATGTTTAGCACAAGCGATGAGTATTACGCAGTGTATGCTGACGCTAACGGACTAATGGAATCCAACCCTATATTAATTAATGGGATGCGTGTTGGAAAAATTCAACACATAAACTTTGCAAGTGATAATTCGGGTAAAGTGGTAGTGCAATTTATACTTGGCAATACTGATTTTAAAATACCAAAAGACTCGCGTGCACTCGTAGCCGCCCTAGATTTGCTAGGGGCCAAAGGCATACGTATTATGCCAGGTACATCTACAGAGTATTTGAAAGATGGCGATACACTTATTACTGGTACAGAGGACGGTATGATTGATAAATTATCCAAAGAACTGATGCCTACCAAACAAAAAGCCGAAAACTTAATATCAAGTATTGACTCTACCTTACAACAATTAAACAAAGTGCTTAATGGCGGTGGTAGCGCTAGTTTACAACAAATATTAGCTAACCTTAGCAAAACAACGAGTAGCGTAAATGATTTAATGGAAAGCGAAAAATCTCGCCTTGATAAAATATTTGCTAATGCCGAGTCTATCACTCTTAACCTGCGTAACAACCAAAATAACTTAACGGCCATTATGAAAAACGCAGCCCTAATGACAGATTCCTTAGCCAAGAGCAATTTAAAATCGACCATAGCTAATGCAGACAAATCGTTAATGGAATTAACCAAAACTTTAAGTCAAATTAATTCAGGCAAAGGCACACTAGGTAAGCTATTAAAAGACGACAGCCTGTACAATCATTTAGATATTTCGGCTAAAGACCTTGATAAATTGTTTATTGATATGAAAGAACACCCAGGCCGCTACGTGCATTTTTCGGTGTTTGGAGGTAAAAAAGATAGCAAATAAATATGAGCGCAATTACCACTTACTTGCATAACATAGGCAAGTACGGAATATTTATGCAAAGAGTATTTAGCAAGCCCGAAAACTGGAAAATGTATCGTCGACAATTTTTTGTTGAGGTAGATTCATTAGCAATTGGCTCGTTGGGAATTGTAGCTTTTATTTCGTTATTTATGGGTGCCGTTATTACCTTACAATCTGCCTTTGGGTTCGAGAGTCCTTGGATACCGCTTTATGCAGTAGGTGTAGCCTCCAGGGATACTATTATACTGGAACTTTCGCCCACTATTATTAGTTTAATACTTACAGGTAAGGTAGGGTCAAGTATTGCATCCGAAATAGGTACAATGCGGGTAAGTGAGCAGTTGGATGCACTCGAAATAATGGGTGTAAACTCTGCTGCATATACTACGTTACCCAAAATATTAGCGTGTATTATTGTTTTTCCATTTTTAATAGTGGTAAGTATGTTTCTATCCATATTGGGCGGATGGATACTTGGTGTGCTATCGGGTGCTGTAAGTTCATTTGAATACATCTACGGCATACAATATAATTTTAGTGTGTTTCACGTATATTATTCCTTAATTAAATCGTTTGTGTTTGCATTTTTAATATCATCTATAGCAGCGTACTATGGCTATTTCACTAATGGTGGAGCTATTGAGGTAGCTCAATCATCTACCAAGGCTGTAGTGTACACAAGTGTATTAATACTCGTATTTAATTACATATTAACTCAATTATTATTAGTGTAAGATGATTGAATTAATAAACATAAATAAATCGTTTGGGGAAAAGCACGTACTCAAAAACATTAACATAAAACTGGAGCCAGGTAAGTGTAACCTTATTATTGGCGAAAGCGGAGGAGGAAAATCAGTTACCTTAAAATGTATGGTAGGCTTGTTAGAAGCCGATACTGGTGCAGTAATGTACGACAGTACTAACTTTAGCACATTGCCAGTAACGGAACGCAAAGTATTTCGTAGAGACTTTGGAATGTTGTTTCAGGGCTCAGCATTATTTGATTCGCAAACGGTAGAAGAAAATATTAGATTTCCGTTAGATATGTTTAGTGCACTTACTCCCAACGAGATTAAAGACCGAGTAAACTTTTGTTTAGAGAAAGTAAACCTTCTTGATGCCAATAATTTATACCCGTCGGAAATAAGCGGAGGTATGAAAAAACGTGTGGCCATAGCTCGAGCCATAGCGGTTAATCCTAAATATTTATTTTGTGATGAACCCAACTCAGGTCTCGATCCTCACACCTCAACTGTAATAGACGAATTAATATGCAATATTACTAAAGAGTTTAACATGACTACCGTAGTAATAACCCATGATATGAATTCTGTAATTGAAATTGGCGACAATATTACTTATCTCTATAAAGGAGAGGTATGGTGGCAAGGCCATAACCACGAAGTATTAGACACTAGTAATAAAGAGTTATATGATTTTATTTACGCATCCAAATTGCTAAAAAACTTAAAAAAGAAGTAGAGGTAATTAAAATATATAGCTACTTAATTTTTAATTAAAGTCTACCAAAACTATGTATTAACAAATGTAAATACCTAAATTATAACCTATAAATTATAGTATGAACATTTATTTAACTTACGACTACGAACTTTATTTTGGCACTACTACAGGTACAGTACACGATTGTTTGTTATCTCCCACTAGCCAATTACTAAACATTGCTAATTCAAATAATGCTAAAATAACTTTGTTTGTTGATGCTGGTTTTTTATACCAATTGCACGCGCATATCTCTACCTATCCTCAATTAAAAACAGAGTACGATTTAATTATACAACAACTCCAACAGGCTGATAACACAGGGCACGCAATACAATTACATGTGCATCCACATTGGGAAGACAGTTACTACAATGGCACCCAGTGGATAATGCAAACTAATCGCTACAAACTAGCTGATTTTACAACTACCGAAGCACAAGCTATTGTTATAAAATATCATGCTGCATTACAAACATGTATTACCACGCCTATTACTGCTTTTAGGGCAGGAGGCTGGTGTGCACAACCCTTTGCACATTTTTCTGCTGCATTGCTACAGCTTAATATTACTACTGATAGTAGTGTTTTTGTAGGTGGAAAAAACACAATATCACCCTATCAATACGATTATACACTAGCACCTAGTACCAACAGTTATAATTTTGATACTGATATTATAATCTCAACTACACAAGGTACGTTTACCGAATTGCCAATTGCTGCTTATAAATACTCGCCATTATTTTATTGGAATTTATTTGTGCGAGGAAGACTCAATCCTACACAGCACAAGCCCATAGGCAATGGTAAACCTATTGCACAAGCGGGCGATAAGATGAAATTTTTAACTAAAGGAATGTTGTTTTGTGCTTGCGCAGATGGTTACTATGCCAGCAAATTACCAACCTTAATTAAGCAACATAACAACATGCAACACTTTGTTATTATAGGGCATCCAAAGGCACAAACTAATTACTCGTTGCAAGCCACTAATGCACTAATTAAGCAGTATGCGCACGCTCATCATTTTGTGGCAATGCGCTAATTATTTATGAGTCCCTAATCATTTTTTACTCTTACAATAATTCTTACTTTCGTAAACAAATAACAGTACTAACATTACCTACACTAAATATGATTAAACACGCCATTTTAGCAATTACATTACTAGCCACGAGCCTTGCTAACACTGGCTGTAACAAAGTACCCGTAACTGGGCGCAGGCAAGTAAATTTATTACCCGAAGCGTTATTGGATGGTATGGCAAAAACACAATACACCCAATTTTTGAGTGCTAATGCGCCTATGCAAGCATCAGATAATAACGTAGTAATGGTACGCCGTGCAGGCGATAAAATAGCTAAAGCAGTAGCGTTGTATTTAAAACAGACTAAGCAACTAAGCCGTATTAACGGGTTTAAATGGGAGTTTAACGTGGTAAACGAAAATACTGTAAACGCTTGGTGCATGCCTGGTGGCAAAGTAGTAGTATACACTGGTTTATTGCCTGTTACACAAAACGAAACTGCGCTTGCCATAGTTATGGGGCACGAAATTGCCCACGCCATAGCACGCCATGGCAACGAACGTATGAGCCAAGGCTTAGCCGTGCAGGCTGCTGGCATTGGCGCACAAGTGTTTTTGGCAACCAATGGCACATCACCACAAGGGGTGCAATTATTTAATCAAGCATTTGGGTTAGGATCGCAGTTGGGTATATTAAAATACTCGCGTATGCACGAAAGCGAAGCTGATAAAATGGGATTAATATTTGCTGCAATGGCAGGCTACAACCCTGAGGAAGCCGTAACGTTTTGGCAACGTATGGCAGCCCAAGGTGGTGGTAAACCACCCGAAATATTAAGTACCCACCCAAGCGATGCCACTCGTATCAAAGATTTAAAAGCATTTATGCCACGTGCTAAAGCGTACTACAAACCACAGGTGTAAGTTAAATTATGACACAAGAAAATAAAAAGCATTGGGAAACGGTGTACGAAACCAAAAGTGCTAGTGAAGTTAGCTGGACACAGGATAACCCTAAAACATCGCTTGATTTTATAAAATCGTTCAATGTTCCTAAAACCGCTAGTATTATAGATATTGGCGGAGGCGATAGTAAATTGGTTGATTACCTATTAAGCGAAGGTTTTGAAAACATTACAGTGCTTGATATTTCGGAAACTGCACTTGAAAAAACCAAACAACGCTTAGGAAATAAAGGCGCAAAAGTAAATTGGGTAGTAAGTGATATTACCGATTTTAAACCGCACACCACATTTGATATTTGGCACGATAGAGCTACATTTCATTTTTTAACTACTAACGAACATATTCAAAAATACACCTCTATAACTCAAAACTATGTGGCTAATTATTTAGTAGTGGGTACTTTTTCGGAAAACGGACCAACTAAATGTAGCGGCTTAGAAATTAAACAATACAACGAATCAACATTATCAAAACAGTTGCAACAAGGATTTGATAAAATACGCTGTGTAAACGAAGACCATATAACCCCATTTAATACCGTGCAAAATTTTTTATTTTGTAGTTTTAAAAAACAATCATCAAATTAATAATTAATACAAAATATGCAACCTCTTATACTCATTATCGATTTTGGATCGCAATACACACAGCTAATAGCACGCCGTGTACGCGAACTTAACGTATATTGCGAAATACACCCATGTACTAATATGCCCACAATTACTGATAATGTAAAAGGTGTGATACTTTCGGGAAGTCCGTTTAGCGTGCATCAAAAAGATGCCCCTAAGCCTGACCTAACACACATTATTGGCAACTTACCCATATTAGCAGTATGCTACGGTGCACAATTATTAGCCCAAATTAATGGAGGTGTAGTGGAGCGTAGTAAAATAAGAGAGTATGGCCGTGCCGCCATTAAAACCATTGCGCCTAATGCGGTATTATTTAAAGGGGTAAAGCCAGCATCGCAAGTGTGGATGAGCCACGGCGACACCATTACCAAATTACCCAAAGGCTACGAAGTGGTTGCTAGTACTACTGATGTAGCTATAGCGGCGTATCAAAACTTAGCACAAAAAATAATTGCGGTACAGTTTCACCCCGAAGTTACACACAGTACCGACGGCAAAAAAATGTTACTTAACTTTTTGAAAAACGTATGTAAAGTAAAACAAAATTGGACAAGCGAAAATTTTGCCGACACCACCATTGCTAATTTAAAACAACAGTTAGGCAACGATAAAGTTATACTAGCCCTCTCGGGTGGGGTAGATAGTAGCGTTGCAGGCTTATTACTACACAAAGCCATAGGCAAAAACTTACATTGTATATTTGTTGATAATGGTTTGCTGCGCAAAGACGAATACAAAAGCGTACTAGCGTCCTACAAAACATTAGGCTTAAATGTAAAAGGGGTTGATGCTAAAACTGAGTTTTACACCGCACTAAAAGGTAAAAGCGACCCTGAAACTAAACGTAAAATTATTGGCAAAAAATTCATTGATATATTTGATGTAGAAGCCAAAAAAATTAAGGGTGCTAAGTGGTTAGGGCAAGGTACAATATACCCTGATATTATTGAATCTATGAGCATTAATGGTGGGCCATCGGCTACTATTAAATCGCACCACAATGTGGGAGGCTTACCTGCCAAAATGAAACTAAAAGTAGTAGAGCCTTTAAACACATTGTTTAAAGACGAAGTGCGCCGTGTTGGCCGTGTGTTGGGCTTGCCCGAAAACATATTAGGTCGCCATCCGTTCCCAGGGCCAGGCTTAGGTATTCGTATATTAGGCGATATAACTATTGAAAAAGTAAACATATTACAGGCCGCTGACGCTATATTTATTAATGCCTTGCGCGAATACAACCTGTACGACAAAGTATGGCAAGCGGGCGTAATGCTACTACCTGTAAAATCAGTAGGAGTAATGGGCGACGAGCGTACGTACGAAAATTGTGTAGCTATACGTGCAGTATCATCAATAGATGGAATGACGGCTGATTGGGTACATTTACCCTACGAATTTTTAGCCCATGTAAGCAACGAAATTATTAATAAAGTAAAAGGTATTAACCGTGTGGTGTACGACATTAGTTCCAAACCACCCGCCACCATTGAGTGGGAATAAATATTACTAACAACATGGAACGTTCAACCGCTTACGGCGACGGAATATTTGAAACCCTACGCATAGCCAATGGCTATGCGTATTTTGTTACGTATCATTATCAACGTATGCTAGAGGGCGCACTAATACTAGGGTTCACACATAATGTAGTAAGTAGCCAACAACAATTTACTACCACTATTGCTACTTATATTCAAACACATCAGCTAACCAATGCCCGTGTACGCTTACAGTTAAGTCGTGTTGGTGCTATGGGCTATGCATGTGCAAGTAGTGTAAGCGAGTTAGTAATAACGCATGCTACATTGCCTACATCAGGGTACATGCTACCGGCATTGCCTATTAGTTATGGTGTATATACAAGTAATTATAAACCGTGCGTTCCGTTAAGCAACGTAAAAACAACATCAGCGTTATTATATGTATTAGCGGGAAATTATGCGCTACAAAATAATTGCGAAGAGGTGCTACTACTTAACCAACACCAAAGAGTAGCCGAAGGCTATAAAAGCAATGTTTTTATTGTAAAAAATAATATAGTAATTACTCCACCATTAATCGAAGGTGCATTAAATGGCGTAATGCGCAAAGTTATACTAGAATTATGTGCTACACATAGTATTACTACTCTCGAAACCCCAATAAAAACAAGCGATGTAGCTAATGCTACCGAAGTATGGTTTACTAACGTAATACAAGGTATTAATTGCGCAACGCCCACAATTACTATCGCTAAGCAACTAATAACATTGATAAATAGTATGGCTACTAATAGTAAGTAGTCAATTAATTTATTTTAACAACGTTACTGTACCTGTATACGTGTGCTTTTCGCTTAACCTATCTCGAAGTTGTATGTGCCACACATACATATCGGTGGGGCAAAGTTTGGTATAGTCGTTTTCAACCCCGCCGTTCCAGCCTTCGGCTAAGTTACTGGTAATAAATAGGCGTGTACCCCACCTATCGTACACGCTTAATTTATATTCTTTTAACCCAGTAGTTTTGGGTTTAAACACATCGTTTACTTGGTCGTGGTTAGGAGTAAAAGCATTGGGTACATAAAACTTAAATGTACCATCAATATTAACATAACGTGACGTATTACTTGTGCAACCATTAGCCGTGGCTACATGCAATGTTATTTGATACTCGCCAGGGTGTGCATAATAATGCGTATCGTTTTTTAATAAAGTAGGGACACTATTGTCTCCCCAAGTATAATACAAATTAGTAATGGGTAAGTAACTCACACTCTTATCAGTAACTTTAATAAATGGATCGTAAAAAAAATCTTTTTCAATTGAATCCACATCAAATGCGGCATTGGGGCTGGCTTGTACGTATATAGGACTTCTTAACGTATCGTAAGCGGTATCAATACAGCCCTGCAAAGTCATTAAGGCTACATTAGTATAAAAAAAGCCTGTATCAGCATACACGTAAGTAGGCAGGCTATCGTTACTAATAGTGTGTTGTGTGTTACCTATGCTCCATGCGTATTTTACAGGGCCTTCGGCAATTATCGTGGGTTTAAATTGCACTTGCAGTGGCTGGCAACCTATTAATGGTGTGGCGGTATATTTTATTTTAGGGTTAGGATAAATATGGAACGTTACACTATCTTTTGCTGTACAGCCGTAATTAGTGGCACTTACAACGGTTTTATAATCTCCACTTGGCATAAATTTAATGGCTTGTAATGTAGGAATATTACCTGTTGGAATAGTGTGTTGTGGCACATTCCAAGTATACATAGCATTGGTTAAATTACTACCTTGAGTTTTAAAATTAATACTTCCATCATCAGCGCAATATCTCCCCGAATCAGTAAGAGTAAGGGTTATAGGGTTAGTAACACGCACAATAAACTTGGCAGTATCACTACACACAATGTTAGGATTAACATTAGTTATTATTAGGTTAGCAATAGCCATTATGTTATACGTACCTGTGTCAGCATAGGTGTAATTAACATTAGTGCCAATGGCTACATCGGCGGTAGTATTAGGCACACCAAAGTCCCATTTAACATTGGTAAAACTGGTTCCTTGCACTTTATAATTTTGAGTTAAACCTGTGCAAGGCAACGGAGCTACAAAAGGCGTAGGATCAACGGTTGGACTCCAAACTCGTGTGGGCAAAGTACCCGACCACTTACACTCGCCTTGCTTACCATCAACCTTTACCTGAAAATAACCATCAGTAATAAAATTAATATTACTTTGGGTAAAACCTGTGGGGGTATTATTGTTAGCTGAGTTTAAAAAATCCCAAGTAAATACGGATTGAATAGCATCAAACGCACCAATAATTTTGTAGTTAAACGAATTACCTTTTAAGCATTGGTCGCCAGTGGGTAAGTAGGTAATATCAGGCCTAAAGTTACGCTGTATATTCACGGTGTCGTAAGTAGTGTCTTTGCACACACCATTGGCATTTTTAGTAGTAATTAACCTAATAATATATACCCCAGTATCAGGGAATACGTACGCAGGGTTTTGTACCGAAGCTACATCAATAGTACTACCATTAACTCCAAAATCCCAATCGTAGGACGAACCTGCATCAAACTGTCCGTTAAAAGTTATATTAAATCCATCGCACACCACTTTAGTACCATTAGCTAAGGTATTGTTAACAATTGGTGTAGTGGCACTAATAACGGCGTTAGGCAAGCTACAATCCAATACTTTAAATTGATAATCGCGACTGGTGGTACTAAGTAATACTCCGTTCCTAAACTCTTTAACACATACCGAAAATACAAATAAACCTGCCAAGTTAGGTATACCCCTAATTAAGCCCGTGCTACTATTAATAGTAATAGCAGGGCTAGTAGCTATAGGATAGTTACTACTGTAGGGCGGTGCAAACACCACGGGAGTGTAAGGCGGAGGGGTTTCTTGCGCACTGCTTGGCTTAGGTGTAGTTTGGTCGCCCCCTGTGTTGGGCATGCATAGTTCATATACTAGCACATCACCGTCAGGGTCAGTAGCTGAGTTGTCAAAATTAATATCTTGTGTAAAACACAAAAACACAGGCGGCAAATTGGTAAATCGTGGGCTCGAATTATCGGCCACCACATCGCTACTAGGTACGTGTGTGGTAAAAGTTGCTCCTTCAGTATCAGGCGCTGCCAAGTTGGTTATAGCAGCGTTACGACAACACCGCTGATATGTTATATCATAACCTCCAGCCAAAGGCGATAGTGTTACGGTGGTTTCATATATAGCCTGCTCCACGCAAGCTGTACCTGTATTTAATGCACAAGGATTACTGTTTAGGTTTACTGCACTCTTCACAAATGTGGGTATAGATATACTTTGTAATAAAGTACCTGCGGAGTTAAATATAGCTAAATCAGCAGGAGAGTCAAAATCGGCACAGCTAGTACACGAACAATCGCGGTATACTTTTAAAGTAATTTTATAATCGTTACTGCCTGCTATTTTGGTATAGTATATTTCGCCTCCCACTATATGTTTGGCATTAGCAATATTGCTAACACCAAACACAAATAAGAATAAAAATAATACGCTGTATTTCATAATATCAAATATAATTTTAGTTAGAAGAATAACTTATTGCTTATTGATAAGTGGTTATTGTACACTTATTTTTTGTGTATTTACTAGTATTTTGCCTTTGTACACAGTTAATAAATGTATGCCCTTGGGCTGACGTTGCAAATCAATAATAGTAGTGTTATTAGTAATAGTAGCTTGCTGCACGACTTGGCCTAACACATTTACCACCTCGTACGTATAACCAATGTAAGGTGCTGAATTAAATGTAAGTACACCATTAGTTGGGTTAGGATACGCACCAATTAATACATTAAGCGTACTATTAATTTGCGCCATGCCTACCGTTATATCATACGTAAAACCATCGCTTACGGCAGTATCGCCTACTAAACCAGCACCATTAACAGCGTACACGCTTATATAATAGGTTGGCCCAGTGTTTAATGTAACCGTTGGTGATGTAGCATTAGTAACATTACCAGCGGCAGTGTAAGCAAGTATATTGCTTAACTTAGGTGCTGTACCTATGGCATAAAAGTAGTTGGCAATGCCTGAATTTACATCAGTGCTTGCCGTATAATTAGTAGGTACAGTAGCTGTTCCAATTAGGTCTACATCGACCGCTGTACCATCGTTTATAGTGGTTACGATGCTTGGTTTTGTCCAATCAATGTTTACGTCTTGCGTGGCTACTGCGCTTAAGTTATTACTTAAATCAATAGCTATAGAACGTATTTTGCACGCTGGTGTAGTAGGGTTAGGGTTTTGATACTGCACCATGTCGGCTGTAGTATTGCCTACGGTAATATTGGTAGTATTTCCGCGCGAGCGAAATATCCTAAAATCATCTGCCGAATAACTACAATTACCTGTACGAAATGATACTGCTGTACCCGAAACTATTGGGGTGGGGTCTTTCCACAGAGCAATAAATTTATTGTTTACAAATAGTTTTACATCGCCTAGTATACGATCGTAAAGTATGGCGTAGTTGTAGGTTTGCCCGTTTACAAAGGGATAGGCCACATCAATAACAGGGCTGCCAAATACATTGTTTTGTACTTTGTAAAATTGTATTTTTTGATCATCAAACCTATTAAACATAAAGTACGAATTATTACGGTTGGTACTATCGGGCTTATCGCACATTATGTGTAGCCCTGCACGGCGTGTAACACCTGCTGCTTGAGCAATACCCGACCATGTGTACAAATATTTGTTACTAATATTTTGCGCTACTGGTGCATAAATATTGGTATTACTTAATGTAGTATTAGTTTGATTAAGCGTACCGCCGGCTACTGCCCAAGTACCGGTTTTTACTGTCCAAGCAGGGTTAAGTACAGCATTAAATTCATCGGTAATAAAACCACGTGTTACGTTACTCGTAAACTCAGTACCTGTGTAGCTGCTAACGTTGTACAATCCTTTATCTACGCCTGTTCCCACATCGGTATCAGTATAGCTTGCTGTAAAATTACCAGTTTCCCAAGTATTAACTCCTGCTATTACAGTTACAGGTGGTACGTTATCGGTAACGCAGGTATATGTAGCCTTGTAACCAATGTTATTCACTCCATTATCCGCTTTAAATTTAAGTGTTACCGATGGCGATGTAGTAGTAATTACACCTGGTGATGCTAAGCCTGTGTATTTGCCAATAACGGGCGATGTGAGTGTTGCACCGTCATAAATAGTTAGTGTATCGTTACCGTTTTCTAACCCAAATGATTTGAAATCAATGGTTACACTACTTGCTCCTGCTGGCGAAATAGTGTAGGTATAATTTTCTTTATCGTAATAGTTTTTGCTTGGTCCTCCGCCGTCAAATATACTATCAGTACATGCTGTAATACCACAACTGGTAAAACGATTTTCGAGCTTTGCCCACAAATCATTATAACCATCGTCATAGCCTAAAGCCCATATTCCAGTACCTCCTATGCCCATTTGTCCTATTACTTGTAATTTTCTATCAAAGCTATACGCATCATCAATAAATAATTGTTTACCCGAATAATTATAGTAGGGTGAATAGCAGTTAGGTTCCCATAAGCGAGTATTAAAATTTCCGCTAGCATTTAATTTTAAGGCTTTATACTGTACCGATGAGGAGCCACCAGTAGTACTTGCCCCTGCTGCTGTGCTCGATACTGACCAGCTTCGACCATAATAAGGCAGTGCGCACAATAATTTGGTTTTGGGTGCCCCTTGACCTAAGTAATAAGTTATTGATTTTGAAATATTATAATTAAACGGACTCATAGTATAGGTGGGCGATGTAGGACCTGCGGTAGTACTTGAGCCGTAATAATAATCATATGCCATAATTACAAACAACGACACCGACGAATTAAGATTGGCAATATCCATAACTCCACCCCAGTCTACCGAGGGCATGGCTATTGTTACTTCGTAAGTAGAGTTAGCCGCTTTTAAAGCCGTATTTAATTGTTGAATAAATGCCGTAAATCCAGTTTTGTTGCTGGCTGCCATTCCTTCAAAATCAATATTTACACCTGTGCCACCACGTGCATTTAACAAACTTATGGTATTGTTAATAAAATTTTGTTTGGCTGTAGTACTTGCCAAAAATGTTGCGTGCCCGCTAAACATACTTGCACAAAAATGCACTTTTACATTATTAGACAAGGCTTGTGTTACGGCATTAGACCCGCTCCAATCAAAACTTGTATTGGTATTATTACCTGTTGATGAACTTACGGTGTAATCAAAATACACCAAGTGGCTTAATTTATCCCACTGGTAGTTAGCCTCTGCACCTGCACTCCAGTAAGGGTGCCAGCCGTATACTTTTTTTTTAAGCACACAACTTTGTATACCATTTAACTTAACATTAGCTAGCGGATTAGTGTACTGCTTAGCATACTGTGTATCGGTAATGCCTAGTTTGGCGTGGCTTACCGACTCTTCTTGATGAATACTTTTAAAGTTTGTAGGGGAAGCTTGCTGGCCTTGTAAAGTTACTGCAAGTAAAAAAGTGCTTAATAGTGTGGATAATTTTTTCATAACAAATAAAATATTTAATTACATAATTTCATACTTAAAAGTAATAATTTATAACTTAAATACAACTGTTTTTGAGTTTAACTAGCTAACGAGTAATACATTAAATTCTTATACCAATGCTCTAGCTTCCATTATAGCATCGTGCATAATAATATCGTTAATTACAAAACTAACTTTAGTGCGTAATTGTGCGTGTAAGCCTTGTACTAACTCCGATGATTTTAATGGTGCTCTAAACTCCAATGCCTGTGCGGCAGTTAGGTATTCGATAGCGGCAATGGTTTTAATGTTATCAATTACTTTATAGCATTTAGTAGCGGCATTAGCACCCATACTCACGTGGTCTTCTTGCCCGTTGCTGCTTACAATACTATCAATACTGGCAGGCGTGCAATATTGTTTGTTTTGACTAACAATGCTTGCGGCGGTGTATTGCGGAATCATAAAGCCACTATTTAACCCCGCATTATTTACCAAGTAAGGTGGTAAATTACGCTGCCCACTAATTAATAAATACGTGCGTCGCTCGCTAATACTGCCCAACTCAGCCATGGCTATGGCCAAAAAATCTAACGCTAACGCTAAGGGTTGCCCATGAAAATTGCCTCCGCTAAGTATTAAATCTTCGTCAGGGAAAATGGTAGGATTATCTGTTACCGAGTTTATTTCGGTAGTAATAACACTCGCCACATAATTAATAGTATCCTTGGTAGCCCCGTGTACTTGCGGTATGCAACGAAACGAATACGGGTCCTGCACATGCTGTTTGGCTTGCTTAGCTATTTGGCTACCACGCAAATTATTCAATATAGTTTTTGCAGTATTAATTTGCCCGCTATGCGCACGAATAGTGTGTAGTAGCATATTAAAAGGTTCGAGTTTAGCATCAAAAGCATCAATACTCATGCAAGCAATGGCATCAATTTTTTCGGACAGTTGCAATGCTGTAAGCACGCAATACACGCCATAAGCACTCATAAATTGCGTGCCATTAAGTAATGCCAGCCCCTCCTTAGCTCCTAATTGTATGGGTTTTAATTTTAATAGTTCGTACACCTCCGCAGTGTTGCGTACGTTACCTTTGTAATACACTTGCCCTAAACCTAGTAATGGTAGAGCAAGGTGCGCCAATGGTGCTAAATCTCCCGAAGCACCCAAGCTACCTTGGCTATATATTACTGGTAATATACTATTGTTGTACAAATAAATTAAGCGTTCCACAGTGGCTAATTGCACACCGCTATTGCCGTACGAAAGCCCTTGAATTTTGAGCAAGAGCATTATTTGTACAATATTTTTAGGTATAGTTTCGCCAGTACCGCAAGCGTGCGATTTTACTAAGTTTTCTTGCAATTGGCTTAGTTCGTTATTGGCAATAATGGTATTACACAACGAACCAAAACCAGTATTAATGCCGTAAATGGGCACAGAATTATTTTTTATTTTTTGAAGTAAATAATTGTGTCCGTCTATTATTTTTTCTTTGGCATTATCAGTTAATGCTATGGGGCTATTAGTAGCTACAATACTTGCAACGGCTTGTAGGGTAAGGGTTTCGGTGGTAGATATTAAATACATTAAAAGTAGAACGGGATAACCCTATTGTTTTAATTATATGTGTACAAAAGTGAAGATGATTTGTGTGGGCAACAAAAATATATTTACTTAATTAAAGTAACCGTACCCACAAGTCCTTTATGTTTTACATCAAACACATCGGTATAGCTTAGCTTCCAGTTGTATACTTCTTGTTGGCTAAGTTTGCCTTCGCGGATGTCGGTGCCATCCCAACCCTTGCTACTAGGGCTTGTTATGCGGGCTATTACTTCGCCCCAGCGGTCAAATATTACTAAATCTAACTCTTTAATGTTGATGCCTTTTACCATAAAATAATCGTTAATGTTATCCCCATTAGGGCTAAACACATTAGGCACATATATAGTGTATATAGGGTTTACACGCACTGGTTTACTTATGCTATCGGCACAGCCTTTATCGGTTTGTACTAATTGTTTAATAATGTAGGTGCCACTATCTTTGTACTGGTACACATACTCCGCAATAGGTTGCAATGGCGTTGGATTAATGCTTTGCTTTACTTCGCCGTTATTATAATTCCAAGTAATAGTATACCCTAAGTGCGACTCGTCCTTAATTTTTAATTCGGGGTTTAGCATATCTACCGTGCTTGGGCTCACCTTAAAGCCTGCCTCTGGCAACGGATACACCGCTATACTATTCACTAGGGTTAGTGTGTCTTTACAACCTGTGGTGGTGGTAATAATTAGCTGCGAGGTGTGTAGTTGTGTGGTGTCAGTAGGGTTAGTATAGCAATGTTTGGCATTGGTGGTAGTAGCTTTATTATCGCTTGATTTACTCACGTTATAATCCCCAAAATTCCAATTATAGATGGCAATAACTTCAGTTACGGGTGCTGCATTTTGTGTACTTGTGTTTACAAAATTAACACATAATGGCTCGCAACCTTTGGCAGGTAAGGCAGTGTAATTAGCCACTGGCTTGGCGTGTACGGTTATAGGCACACTTAGGCTATCGGCACAACCATGGTTACTAGTTACTACCAATTTGCTAATGTAATTTCCGCTTACGGCGTGGTTATAATTTATAGTTTGATTTAAACCTGTAACGGTTTGCGTTTGCCCGTTACCCCAATTAATAATCATGCTGGCCATGGCGCTATTATCAGTACCCGCAAGTAGTGTTGATGCATTAGTAAATGCTATTGCAGTGGGATAGCACGGAGCCGTCATACTATAGATAGCCTTTGGTAACGGCCACACAATTACGGGCTTGCTCACGGTATCAGCACAGTTGTGGTTAGTAGTAACAATAAGCATGGCCACGGGTTTGGTTTGCGTGGCAGGCAGTGTATATACGTGCGACGTATTTAGCGTGCTAGCATTGGTGTTGTAATTAGTGCCATTAAAATTATAGTTCCATGTTTGGCTTTGCACAGCATCAGTAAAGCCAGTAGGCACAGTTAGTAGCGTGGTATTGGTAAATGCATTGGCGGTGTTAAGGCACGCACTATCTACCATAAAATTAGCTTTGGGTTTGGGGTAAATAACTAATGGTTTGGTGGTGTCTTTACTGCAACCAAAGCCATCAGTTACATTTAAATTAATACTGTAATTACCTGCTGCGGTGTAAGTGTAGCTTACGTTGGTACTAGTTATAGGTAGTGGCGATAGTCCCAAGCGCCACTTGCTAATTAGCGCGCTAATAGTGCCTGCACCTGCGGTGCTGGTGTTAGTAAATTGTATAACGTCGTCGTACTCGCAACCGTTGTTAAACGTGAAGTTAGGCACAGGTAAGCAATGTACTAGTACAGGGTTAGTGGCTACGCCCACACAGCCGCTATCGCTGGTTACTACTAATGTGGCGTTGTTAGTGGCATTATTACATTTATTATAGGTATAGGTTGGGTTTTGTGCTGCACTTGTGGGTGCAGGCGTTATACCTGTGCCGCCAAACACCCATGTCCAACTTTTAAGGCTGCCATTGGCTATGGTGCTATTGTCAGTAAAGGTGGTACTGCCTTTGAAACATGCGCTATCGCTGGTAAACGAGGCAATGGGGTTGGGGTTAATATTAAGTTTCATAGTTCGTGTTACACTCTTGCAACCATTAGCATCGGTTACGTCCACGCTAATGGTTAAAGTGGTAGCAGTAGTAATATTTAGTGTGCTTAGATTAGTGGTAGTACCTGTAACATTGCTACCTACCCAATTATAATTATAAGGTGCTATACCACCTGTAACTACTGCCGTTACAGGGTCAGTAGCGGTTGCGCTATTACAATGCGATATATCGGCTATTTTGGCTAATAATAATGTGTCGGGTTGTGTTATAATTACTATGTCTTCATCAAAACAGCCACCAGCATCATCCACACGTACTAGGTATTTACCAGTATCTAAGCCTGTTATAGCGTTACCAGTAAGCGCAACGCCACTTACGTTGGTAGTAGGTTTCCAAGTGTAAGTAAATGGTGGTAAACCCAGCGTTACGTTATCAGTAATGGTAGCATCGTGCCCCCAGTGGCAGCTTACGTTTTTAACTACTAAATTATTTACAGGCGATGGCAAGCTCGATATATTAATAGTTATGGTGTCTTTATTAGGAATAGTGCACAGGTTATCAGTATAGGTACAGTGGTATTTACCTGGCGCTAAGCCACCTATGCTATCTGTTGTGCCTGTGTAAGGTGCGCCGTCTTTAGTCCACACGTAAGTATAATTAGGCACACCGCCCGTTATATTAAGTTTTATATACCCATTGGCTACGCCGTTGCAAGCGTCTTTTGTTTTAGGGTTATTCTTAAATACACAAGGAGGAATTGTAAATGCTAACTCTGTAATATGATTTGCTCCACACGCAATTATTGTTTGGTTAAATGTATTGAAGGCAATATCATATACAGCACCAGCAGTGGCTTTAAAATCAAGTTGATTAAAATTAATATCATACGTATACACCCCATTAGTCGATCCTACAAATATGTTTCCGCAGCTTGTTATGTATATACCTCCATTTTGTTTCGAATTTGGAATTGCGACACCATTAGGTATATTAACTTGTTGAACTATAGCGCCATTGTTTTTATTTATTTTATAAAGTGTTGTTGCATCGTATAAGTATAAATTATTGCCTAAAATTTTCATACCATTAACACCCTGACCTCGGGTGTAATAGTTCGCATAATCCCAAATTCCAGGAGCTACAAAGCTATTGATTGTGATATTTTGTGAATTTTTAACATAAATTAGGTTATTGCCGTATATAGCGTCAGTGGTTATTGCATAAACATCTCCATTTGAATCAATCACACCACAATGCGGATCTTCCTGAGTACCATTAAGATTATTTAATGAAGGGGTCATCAAAAATCCATTTTGCAAATTGATCTGTACAAATCCATTATTTGAAAAACTTCCTCCAGTTAACGTATAAACTGTTTGGGAACACTCGTTTAATATAAATACCCACGACTCTAATATTCCCGTACTACTCCAAATAAAATTACCATTATTATCTACAGCAACCCCACTAGTTACATCTATTGCTCCTGTGTTAAAATAACAATTTCCTTGAGAGTTTGTAAGCATATCTCCGAAATAAGGATTCGACCACACGCTTGATGAAAAAATAAGGACGCCTACAGCAGAATATTTTTCTAAAAAATATGATGGACTAGCTACATAACTGTTTCCCGATTGGTCAATACCTAACTTTACAGCATCATCTTGAGATACAGGTACACTCACCCATGGGTCAATAGTAAACGCTTGCGATTGTTGAGGTATATTAAACGAAACAACATTATCAGTTATGGTAAATGATGAGGTAATAGGTTCGTTAGTATTTGCGGTTTTAAAGCTTACGGGTGCGTGTTCAATAATATCGCCCACAATGGTTTTAATATGTAACTCATTATCTTTAATACTAACGTTTTTACTGCCAGTATAGCGCATTTTTATTTGGCTAACATCAGCGCCTGCACTTACTAGTAAGTTGTATTTAAACCCTTGGTTGGCGTTAAAAAAATATTCGGCATCAATACCTGCGTACAAGTTTTTAATGGTTAGGCTGCTATATCCTGCGCAATGCTGGGTAAAATAATCTTTGTCAGAATTTGGTTTTTTAACCACATAACCATAGTCCACAGTGCTTTTATCACTTACCTCTACCGTTGCGTTAGGGTTAGCATTTAACCACTGTAAGGTAATGTACTGATGTAGGGTTTTTATTTTTTTTAACTCTTCTGCTTCGTTTTCATGCTCCCGTTCGCGCTTACTTTTGTTGCGTTCTTCGGCCATAAACTCCGCCATATTGTTTTTACTCACATGATATACCAAGCTATTATTGCTAAACAATACTTGTGCACCGTTATCAATACAGTAGTCAAAATTTTGGTATTGCTTGGGCAGGCGTTCGTTAAACTGTCCTTTGTTTTCAATAAAGGCTTTGCGTTCAAACGGTTTGTTAGCCCAACCTTTGGTTTGAGCATTGGCGTTAAGTATGGTAATTATAATTAATGAGGTAAGTAATAGTGCTTTCATAACATTGAGTTTTAAAATAATAATTTAAATGTAAGCTATTTTTTCAATTAATTAGTGTAAAGTTATGCTTTTAAAAATTGAATTAACGCTACTGTACTTAATATTTGTTGTTCGCCTGTGGCTAATGTTTTTAGTTTGATAATACCTTGTGCAATTTCGTCGGTACCAATCATAGCAGCGTAGGGTATTTGCTTATCATCGGCATATTTGAGCTGTTTGCCCATTTTAGCCGCATCAGGATAAAGCTCTGCATTAATGCCATTGGCGCGCAATTCGGCTATTAGTTGTAAGCTGTGTAAGGCTTCATCGTTACCATAATTTGTAAATAATAGTTGTGTACTATCGGCATTGGTAGTTGGGAATAAATTAAGCTCTTGTAACACGTCGTATATTCTATCCGCACCAAACGATATACCCACACCTGATAAACCTTTGAGACCAAATACTCCTGTAAGGTCGTCGTACCTACCGCCACCACATATACTACTGTTAAATTCGGTACGACTATCGTTTACCTTTACTTCCATTATTGCGCCCGTATAGTAGTTTAAGCCACGTGCAAGGGTTATGTCTAACTCAAGTGTACATTTTTTTAACCCTAATACTTGTACTGCGTTTAGTATAAACTCAATTTCTTCAATACCTTTTTTGCCTATGTCATTCGTGCTTAGGTAGTTTTTTAAGAAGATGAGTTTATCGGCTGTTGTTCCTTTAAAATCAAGCAACGGAGTAATAGCCGCAATACTTTGGGAGCTAATATTTTTCTCCGCCAATTCTTTTAACACACCGTCTTTGCCAATTTTATCTAGCTTATCAATAGCCACAGTTATATCAATAATATTAACTTCGGCGTTAGCTACTTGGGCTATACCTGTAAGTATTTTACGGTTGTTGAGTTGTACGGTAGTGCACAAATCTAAATCGGTAAACACGTTATCAAACAAGGTAATTAGCTCTACCTCGTTCCATAAACTATTACTACCAATAACATCAGCATCGCACTGAAAAAACTCACGATACCTGCCTTTTTGTGGCCTATCGGCACGCCATACTGGTTGTATTTGGTAACGCTTGAACGGAAAGGCAATGTCGTTTTGATGCATTACCACAAAGCGTGCAGTAGGCACGGTAAGGTCGTAGCGCAAGGCTTTTTCGCTAAGGTGCGTGAGCGCTTTCTTGCTATTTTTTTCGTTCAATAATTCTTGTGGAGTATCTTTTAAATAATCGCCACTGTTAAGTACTTTAAAAATAAGTTGGTCGCCCTCATCGCCGTACTTACCTGTAAGTGTGGTAAGTGTTTCCATGGCTGGTGTTTCTATTTGCATAAACCCCAAGCGATGAAAATGGGTACGAATAGTATTAAATAAATAATTGCGTTTTAGCATTTCGGCAGGACCAAAATCGCGCGTGCCTTTAGGTAGTGATGGTTTGCTCATTGTGTTGTAATTTACAAAACACGAAGGTACAATAGTATTTTATTCAAAAATTAAAATTATTAAGAGCCTGTTTAAATTTCTGTTAAAACTAATAGTATGGGTCAATTAAATCGCTTTAGTAACGGATTTATTTGTGGTTCACCAAAACTACAATAA
>JAYWFU010000053.1:0-7788 GCA_043778625.1 Bacteroidia bacterium
CACACGCAATGAAAGCAACAATACACATTAAATTAGTTAACGGCGATTTTAGCCAATCCATAGCTGATGATTTTTACGAAGGCGATGCTTCCGAAGATAACATAAAATATCTATGGGAAGATGAATTATATTTTAACAACATTAACTCATTTAAAATAAATAATAACGCACAATACGAACTTAATTATGCCATTGGCGATGCCACAAAGGAACATATTGTGAGTAACCTTACCATCATTGAAGGCATTGGTACTACTGCTACACAGCAAATTATAGTGTCGAAAAAGTTAATAAAAAGTACTAACAAAATTACTACACCCGCTAACGATGTAGTATTTGAATTAATATTGAAAGACAATATTGATTTTTATAATCCTACGGACGGTATGTATATTATAGCAACTGATTTCCCTAAGGAATTACAAAAAGTAACACCACTAGCAAGCTACATAGACGATGAAGAAGAATAATAAAAGAGACGACGGAGGCAGAAGAGGCGGAGCACCATCAGGCAAAAAAAAATCGGGCGACCGCCGAGATAGTGGTGCGCCCAAACCACGCAAATTACTTACGCTATCGGAAGAGGTATATCGTTTGTTTGTTAAAAACCCTAACGACGAATTTAACTACAAACAATTAAGTGCTGCCTTGTTAATTGATGATCAAGATCAACGCCTTAACGTATCGGTGATACTATCGGAACTCGAAAATAAAGAACTGATAAAACAAACCACACACGGTAATTTTAAACTTGCACCCCGCAAGGCTAATCCTACAGGCATTGTGGACCGCACGCCTGGGGGAGCCGTATACGTTACCGTAGATGGCTATGAGGTAGATATAGCCATACTACCCAATAAAAACAAAAATGCTATGAAAGGCGATGTGGCACGTGTGCACATTTATCCTAACAGGGGCAATCGTAGGCAAGAGGGCGAAATATTGGAAATAGTACAACGTGCGCACAGCGAGTTTGTGGGTATTGTGCAACTAAGCGCGCGTTTTGCATTTGTAATACCGTCGGACAGCCGTGTGCCGTTTGATTTTTTTATTCCATTAAGCGAGTTAAACGGTGCGTTAGATAAACAAAAAGTAGTAGTACGTGTAGTGGAATGGCCCGAGCGTGAAGATGATAAACCCGTAGCCGTAATTAAAGAAGTATTGGGTAACGCAGGCGATAACAATACCGAGATGAACGCTATAATGGCCGAGTATGGCTTACCTGTAGCGTTTGATAAGGCAATTGATGATTTTGCACAGCGTATTCCGAGCATAGTTACTGACGAAGAAATAGCCAAGCGTAGAGATTTTAGAAACATACTTACCACAACCATTGACCCATTTGATGCTAAGGATTTTGATGATGCATTATCGTTTCAAACGCTTGCCAATGGTAACTTTGAAGTGGGCGTGCATATTGCTGATGTGTCCCATTATTTAAAAGAAAATACCATACTTGATAACGAAGCCGTAAAACGTGCTACATCAGTATATTTGGTGGATAGATGTGTACCGATGCTGCCCGAAACGCTAAGTAACTTTTTATGCTCGTTGCGTCCGCACGAAGATAAATTAACCTTTAGTGCCGTGTTTGAAATTACACCCGAAGCCACCGTTGTAAACGAATGGTTTGGCCGCACGGTTATTAACTCTAACCACCGTTTTACGTACGAAGAGGCGCAGCAAATTATTGATTTGAAAAAATCAATTGATGCTAAAAACCCAGTAACAACTGATTTTATGGCCTTGTACAAATCTTTAGGTATAACCAAAGATATTGGCTCAGCTATATTGGAGTTGCACAAACTCCATTTAATAATACGTGAAGCTCGTTTTAAAAACGGAGCAGTTAATTTTAACGCTCCCGAAGTTAAATTTAAGTTAGATGCCAACGGAAAACCACTAGGTACTTATATTAAAGAAAGTAAAGAGAGTAACCACTTAATTGAAGAGTTTATGTTGCTTGCCAACAAGCGCGTGGCAGCATTCATAGGTAAATCGGCCAAGACCGATGCCGACAAACACATTGTACAACTTAACACCAAACCCAAAAATAGCCCAGTGTTTGTGTACCGTGTACACGATAAGCCTAACCCCGAAAAAATGACCGCTTTTATTGATTTTGTAAAACAATTAGGCTATAATTTTAAAGGTGGAAACGACAAGCAAGTAAGCGAAAGTATGAACGCCTTAGTAGATGACGTAAAAGGCAAAGGCGAGCAAAACCTAATTGAAACTATGGCTATTCGTACCATGGCTAAAGCTATTTACACTACCGAAAACATTGGCCACTACGGGCTTTCGTTTGATTACTACACCCACTTTACATCGCCCATACGCCGCTACCCTGACGTAATGGTGCATCGCTTATTACAATATTATTTAGACGGAGGCGTTAATCAAAATAAAAACACCTATGAAGCCTTGTGCAAGCACAGCAGCGACCGCGAAAAAGTAGCTGCCGAAGCCGAACGTGCCAGTATTAAGTACAAGCAAGTAGAGTTTATGAAAGACCGTATTGGCGCTGAATTTAGCGGTACCATAAGCGGTGTAACCGAGTGGGGAATATTTGTAGAAGTTACTGATACCAAGTGCGAAGGCTTGGTACGCATGAAAGACATACCAGGTGACTACTTTGAATTTGACGAAAAACGTATGGCTGTAGTAGGTTCAAAATCAAAAAAAGTGTACCGCCTTGGTGATACAGTACGCATTGAAGTAAAGCGTGCCGACCTTGCCAAAAAACAATTGGATTATATGCTTGTGCCAGAGTAAAATAAGCTCCTTAATGCCTTGGTTCGTGTCCCAACGAACCAAGGCGATGATATTCCAGTTTAATATTCACGCCACGCTATTCCCCTCCTTATTTTAGGAGGGGTGTCCGAAGGACGGGGTGGTATTACCCCGCAATATTATTGGACTACTTAACAAATTATTTAGTGTTTATATGCTTTAAAATACCGCTCTTAGTTGCACACTACCTGTGTGTATTAGTTTGTTTACCGATGCGCTTTTGCGACCATCGTATAATATATTTAATTGCAAATTAGCCGTAATACTTTGTTGCCAATACAGTTGCCAAGTATAGTTATTACCTGCGCTTAGGGCATCTAACATTTCAAAAGCCACTGCCGAATTTTCGGCAGCATTGTATTTTATATTACTATAATTAAACTTAGCGTTAATGCTTGCTTTGTTTTTAGTAATAACACGCAACTCCAAAAAGCCCTTGTTAATAAGGGCTTTGGCTTTATTAATACTATCAGTAGTTTGCTTGTTGGTGTATTTGTATCCTACCGTAATTTGTAAGCTAGTATTTTGTTGGTAAGTAATTTTAGGTTCGGCATCAAGGCTAGTTATGGCATAATTACGTTGCGATAAATAATCAGAGGTATATTGCTTTTTGCTTTTTGATAACTCTATATTACTTGTAAACGATTCGTTAATATTATAACGAGTATGCAATAGGTTATTGCGTAGCGCACGGTTCTCATACCCATTGGTGAGCAATGTTTTATTACTATTGGCTTGCAGGGTATAATCAATACCAAACGTACCAATGCCTCGGTTATAATACACGCTGTTGCGGTAGTTAATGGCATTGCTTAGTAAGTTGGTGTCAGTAGTTAGTTTGTATAACGGATTGTAGGTAGCCTGAGGGTTATAGGCTCCGTTACTACTTATTTTTTTATCCACCCGCACATAAAACTGATTACTTATTTTGCGCATTAGTTTATTACTTGTAATAGGCAAGGCATTGCCATTAATGTTTATACTATTACTCAAGGCACTGTTGTATACACTTACATAATCGTTAGTAATGCGGTATATTTTAAGGTACAGTTGCTGGTCGGGGTATTGACCTATTTCAAACTCATTAAGTTCTTGTACTCCGTTTTTGTTATAATCGTTCCAATAGTGTGTGCCTTGCCCTGCAGGCACTAACACGTAGGTATATTCTTTTTTTTGTTCGAGCCCACTGCCTGTTTCATAAAAGGTAGTAGTGGTTATTAATCGTTTCCAAAAATTACCGTTATGTTCTACGCGTCCTATTACAGTTTTTTCGGGTGTTTGATTAATTAATTGGGCATTTATAATTTGCAAATTGCGATACGTTGCCGTAATTTTTAGTTGATTGTTTTGTTTTTGCAACCAGTCGTAGCTCCCTGTTATGCCATTGGCAATGCTTGCCGAGCTGAGGTGTTGTTGGTATAATTTGTTATCATATCTATTATTGTATAATAGCTTAAATTTATTTTTAAGCGTATCGTTATTACTAAACCCTATGTTATAATCTAAAAACTGATACGAGTTTTTAAGCAATGTATCCACGTTAGCGGCGCTAAATAAATTACGTTCCATATCAGCACTACTTAACAAAATTAACTTTGGCAATACGTAAGCAGCCGTGTAGCGTGTACGTGCAAACGCAGTGGTAGTAAGCATATTAGCCGTAGTAGTGTAAGCACTAGTACTCGTTAATTTTAAACGAGGGGTGTTAATATTAGTTTCTAACTTGTGCTGTATGCCTTTATTAGCCGTAAGTTCGTTAAAACTTGTAATGCCGTAGTTTAGCTTAATAGCTTGTAAGTTAGCATAGGTTAATGTACCAGTTTCAATTAATTGATGATTGGTAAGCGGTACGTTTTTAATATTCCAGTCTCTCTCAAACTCCACGCTACGGTAGCGTTCTAGGTAATTAAAATATTTGTTTTGTTGCTCGTGCCCGCCACCAATAGTGAGGGTGTGAGTAGTGTCTTTTAAACTTATTCGTTTACTCACGTTTATTTTATTTGCCCAGTCCACATTACGCCCATCATCGTACGGCGAAAAGGTATTTGCATCATAATTACTTACAGCGCCTTCGGCAGTAATACGTATGGCTTTGGGCAAATTAAATTCGCCGCCAAGCGTAAATAATTCTTTACGCTTAGGAGTAATTAATTGTATTACAGGTTCGTAGTTGCCTTGCAATACACCACTTACAGGCGCAACCCATTTGTATACCTTACCATTTACTCTATTAAAATCTTGTACATAATTACCATTGCCTTGCCCCACGTTACTAAAACTTAGTGCGTAGTGCGCCTTGGTTTCGTTGGTGCTGTATTCGTATATGTTGGGGTAAATAGTAGTGCCAATACTACTATCTTTTTTTGCATATAATATTTTAGTGTTGCTATACGCCACGCTGTCGGCCCTTGTTACTTGTGCCTTGTAGGGGTTATTGCCTGCGTTGTACAATACTATTTTATCAGTATCGTTAAGTGTTTGTTGTAACGGACGGTTTTTATTATCCTGCTCACGGTAGGCGTTCCAATACAATTTTTGTGTAGCGTTTGATGCACTTCCGCCATATTGCAATAGCGAGCGCACATAGTTTTTATCGCTATACTGCATCTCTGCAACTATCCGTCTATCCTTTGTTATTAGCCGTTTGGGCGTAAAGGTAAGCTCAGCAGTATTGTAATCAATTACATAATCATTGTCTTGCCCACGGGTAAGCAACACTCCGTCAATATACACTCGCTCCGTACCCGATAGCACCACAATAAATTGTTCGTTATCAGCGCCACGTAATTTGTACGGTCCTTGATTTTTTTCAACTCCCTGTATCACATTACGTGTAAACTTCCCTTTGGATATAGCCACACTTGCTTGGTTGCTAATTGTCCATTTGGGGCTTAATGCGGTTTCAGTTTTTATAGTAATTCCTTGCAAGCGTTTGTTATATTTCATAAAATAACTATTGGCACTTGTTAACTGAAAATCGCCCGCAAGCAATTGTGTTTTATCTTTACTTACTTGTATATACACCTTGTCAAACTCTTGCAATTGCTGGGTTGTACCTGACGCTTGTATCGGTAAGTTGTCATCACTAATTGCAGCAGCTACCTTTATACCATTGGCTAACTCACCATTTAGCTGAAAATTTAATGCCGAATTTACTGCCAAACTTTGATTATTACCTACTGAAATTCCACGGGCAATACTCCCCGATTTTTGTAGCTCATTAGTGCCATACACGTTATCATAATTAGCAGCGGAGCTAGTATTATTAAAGCTTCTAAGTAATCCTTGCCTATTAAGCCACGCTGTGCTTTGTTCGTAGCGTTGGTGGTAAAATACTTGGTTAGCATTAAAATCATATACGGCATAAAACAACTTTAATGAATCAGTGTTAGTTACGCCATACTGTTGCATTAATGCTGGTGTGTTTAAGTGGAGTGTGGCTTTGGCGCCATCAATCGTGTAGTAATTATTAGGTAATACCTTTCCTCGAAAATAAACGGTGCACAAGCTTGTACGCACACACAAGGTATCTATTATGTGTAGCGTATTGTTAACGCTAATGTTTTTGCTACGCATATTGTTTTGCGCACGTGCTGTACTTGCCGTGCTGGCTAGCAATACAAGCACTCCGCTAAAACAATGCAATAATTTAATAAACATTAACTGTACAAACTAAAAAAAGGGATGAAAATTATCAATTATCAAATTTAGTTTTATTCCACCAACATTTTAACACATTAAAAGCAGAGTAAATTACTTAATACTTTTCACTCCCAAGTGTGGAAGTAGGTAATAAACGTAACTGTTTTTTTACTATACTCCAATTACATTTAACTAAATAATTTATGTAGTTAAAACTACATCTCTCTTAGTCTTAATAAGATAAATTACGGTAGTTAATATTGCTGTTAAAAATATAACACTAGTAATTACAGTTCCTAATCCTAATCCACCGTCATCAGTAGATTGCGAAAGATAATCGCCAATAGAAGCGCCCAAAGGACGTGTTAAAATATAAGCTATCCAAAATGCAACAACAGCATTAAGTTTAACGTATTTGTAGGCCAACCAGTCCAATATTATTAAACTAGCAAACACAACAGTTGATAGCAAGTAACCGAGCTCTAATTTCTCAGCTAACAAATCGCCAGTTGCTGTGCCTAAAGCAAAAGTAAAAAGTATAGTAGCCCAGTAAAATAACTCACGATTAATACTATTAATTTTGTGTATAGACAATGTTTTTTCTTTATAATACCATAGTGCAAACACAAGGGATAAAAACATCGCAAATACAGTAGTAGTAAATGGTAGCGATACTCCAAAATTATCAGTTATTAATGTACCCACCACACTAATTAACACTACCGATAGCCAGTAAATACTAGGAGAGTACTATGTAGTTTTAAATTAGAAAATTAATACCACAACTAACAAAACACTCATTATGAGCGATGTACCCATAAGACCCAAATTAAGGCTGGTATTTAAAAAATCGGTAGCGGTTTCGCCTACAGTTGTACAGAGTATTTTTATTACCCAAAAAATGCGGTTATCTGTGGCACTTTATTTATTAATACCTTAGTTAAAGTTGCTGAATTATTAGTTATAATAAAATATGTGATTAAGTGGTGATTGAATTTTTTTGTTTTTTACTTTGCAATAAAACATCAATAATCTTTAGCAATTCTATGTTACACATTTTAAAAACACGTATTAAACTTTTGATGTCAATTACGCTAGATTTTCTTTACTATAAAATACAATAAAGTGTTATTGCCATAAACACAATTATTACTAGGTATTGCCATAAGTCAGGAAAATAAGTGAGGTAATATTTTAGTTTGTGCATTAGTTGTAAGTAGTAATAAAATAAGGTAGTAAATAGTTAAAACAAATACAGGCTTTACGCATTAAAACTTAGTAGTTTTTTAAGATAATTTATATCTAGCGTTGCTTTTAGTTTTTTATGTGTCATTGATAGCTTTGAGGAGGTGT